>NZ_JBITLR010000007.1:24816-255535 GCF_044465445.1 Actinoplanes sp. NPDC049668 | reverse complement strand
CCCGCAAGCATCGGCGGTCACGATGCCCACGCCAGCGGGACCAGGCACCCCGCAAGCATCGGCGGTCACGATGCCCACGCCAGCGGGACCAGGCACCGCTCAAACGTCGGCGATGGTCATGCCTGCGCTGTCGGAGGGGCACAGCGCAGGGACCAGCAATCACCAAGTCCGCAACGTCGGACCAGGCACCGCACAACCGCCGACGATCACCGTGCCGACGTCACCAGAGCAGGCACCGCACAAGCGCCAGAGATCACCAAGCCACACCGTCGGGCGCAGGCACCGCTCAAGCATCGGCGGTCACGATGCCCACGCCAGCAGGAGCAGGCACCGCACAAACGTCGGCGATGGTCATGCATGCGCTGTCGGAGAGGCACAGCGCAGGGACCAGCAATCACCAAGCCCACAACGTCGGACCAGGCACCGCACAAGCACCGGTGATCACCATGGCCACGCCACCCACCGGAAGGGACGCCGCTCAGACATCGGCGATTGCGTGCCAGCGCTGCCGGCGAGGGCGATTCGCAGGGATCAGCGATCACCAAGGCCACACCCCTCGGGAAAGGCACCGCACAAACGCCGGCGATCACGAGGCTCACGCCACCGGAGCGGGCACCGCATAGCCGACGGTGGCCCCCAAGCCCACATCGCGGCGAAGGACCGGTCAAGCGTCGGCGATCACGATGCCCGCGCCACCAGGGAGGACTCCGCTCAAACGTCGGCGACCGTGATGCCCGCGTCGTCGGCGAGGCGGTAGCCCACCCCGTAGACGGTGGTCACGATGTCCGGGTTGCCGAGCTTGGTGCGCAGCCGGCTCACGTGCACGTCGACGGTGCGGACCGTCGTGTGCAGGTGGCCCCAGACGTGGCCGAGCAGCTGGCTGCGGCTGAACACCTGACGCGGGTGCGTCGCGAGGAAGAACAACAGTTCGTATTCGAGGCGGCTGAGTTCCAGCGGGCGACCGTCGAGGGTCACCGCGCGGGGCTTCGGGTCGAGGTGCAGGCCGTCGGTGCCGCCCAGCGCGGCGGGAACGGCGGTGGCCGGGGTGAGATCGACGTTCGCGTCCGGGCCGGCCGCCACGACGAGATCGCGCAGCGCCGCCAGGACGCGCTCGCTCTCCTCGGAGCCCGGTGCGCCGAGCGTGATCGTGACGGTGACCGACGATTCGGGGGGCGCGACGCTGCGCAGCCGGGCGCGGGACCGGCCCGGGCCGCGGCGGACGGACGCGAGGCGGGTGGTGGTGGGCTCGGCGACGGCGAGAACGGACATGGTTTCCCCTCCGGAGGGTGTGGCCGCCAACCGGGTCTCGATCGGCGACTGAACAATACTTTTCCCATGTATGGGATAGGTTTATAGACGCATTTCTGCGTCGGTAGATCAGTCATTCGGGGGCTGCGGTCAGGACACGCGGGTCACCGATGGATCAGCAGGCACAACACCGGGCGCTCGCGCATCGGAGGAGATCGATGGCGAGGCGGGACGTGAGTCGTACGTCGCGCAACTGCATGTCCCCCATTCTTCACGACCGAGCCGTTCCGGTCAAAACAAATCCATGATGCGGGAGCATTTTCCCCGAAAAACACAACAACGGCGCACCCCCACCAGGAAAAGGTGACGACGCGCACAAATGAACAATGGTTCAGGCGACCGCCAGGATCGCCGCGCCGCCCGGAAAAGGGAAAGCCCGGACGGCCTCAAGCTTGCGGTCCACGATGGCCCCCGCCGACCTCGAACCGCCCGGCGAGCCCAGAGCGCCCAGAGCGCCCAGCACGCTCGGCACACCCAGCACGCCCAGTACGTTCCACGCGCTCGACGCAACCAGCGCGCTAAGTGCGCTCGACGCAACCGGCGCGCTCAGTGCACCAAGCACGTCCGGCATGACCGGCGAGCCCGTTGCGCTCGATACAGCCGGCGCACCCAGTGCGCCCGCGCTCGACGCAGCCGGCGCGCCCAGTGCGCCCGCGCTCGACGCAGCCGGCGCGCCCAGTGCGCCCGCGCTCGACGCAGCCTGCGCGCTCAGTGCACACATAACGCCCGGCGATCCCGACAGGCCCGGCGCACCAGACACAGCCGGGGCGCTCATCGCGTCCGTTGCATTCGACGGAGCCGGCGCGTTCGGCGCGCCGAGTGTGCTCGGCGCGGCGGCGGAACAGTCGCGGCCCGCGAGGCCGACCGGGACCCGCGTGCTGGCGGCGGTGGCGGACGTGGACATGACACAGACTCTCGCCCAACGAAGCCTTCATGTCAACCGAACCCCATAGGTTTACTAGGATATGGGATCGACGTTGACACTCGCCCAGCGAGGGAGGCACGGTAAGCGCCATGCCCACCCCCGCCGCGGACGCCCCGGCCCTACCGAAACGAACCTTGTCCCAATTGGTGGACCGGAAAGCGCCCCTGGCTGCGCAAGCCGATGATCGACACCAGCCGGAGCTCCGCCACCGCTCACCCGCCTCGGCCTAGGGGATCATCATGACCGTCATCCCGCTGCACCAGGATCGCGCCGTGGACGCCGACCTGTTCCGTGCGCTGCTGCGCCGCCACGCCGCCGCCGTCGTCGTGATCACCGCTCCCGGGGCGCCGCCCGCCGGGTTCACCGCCACCTCCTTCACCTCGGTGTCGCTCGATCCGCCGCTGGTCTCGTTCTGCCTGGCGAAGTCGGCCTCGGCGTGGCCGGCGGTGCAATCCGCGAGCACCATCGCCGTGCACGTGCTGACCCAGGAGCAGGAGCACGTCGCGCGGACGTTCGCCACCCGCGGCATCGATCGCTTCGCCGCACACGGCGCCTGGCGTCCCGGACCCGGCGGCGTTCCGCTGCTGGACGGGGTGCTCGCCAGGATCGTGTGCAAGGTGACCCAGCACGTCGAGGCCGGCGACCACACGATCGTGCTGGCCACCCCGGAGCTGGGCGAACACCACGCGGACGCGACCGTCACGCCGCTCGTCTACCACGACGGCACCTACGCCCACCTGCGCCGATCGGCATGACCGCCGCTCCGCCGACCCAGACCTCCCCCAACCTCGACCTCGCCAGGCCAGGCCAGGCCACGCCACGCAGCCCAAACCGAGCCAGCCCACGTCAGGCCAGGCCAAACCAGGCCAGCCCACAACCCCGAGCCAGCCCCAACTCCAACTCCAGCCGCTGTCCTCGCTGAGTGACTCGCGCTGGGATTGATCGACGTCCTGTCAGGACATCCCGGGAGAGCTGCCATTTCGGCGTCTCCCTCTACCGAATTCGGAGAGACCATGTTCAACCCTGTTAACGAATCGTCGAGGACGGCATGAGCGGGATCGTCGTCGTATCCGGGAATCCGCGTCCGGGGTCGCGGACCTCGACGCTCGCCGTCGCCGTCGGCACCGCGCTCGGCGGGGCCGCATCGGTCATCGAGGTCGGCGCGCTGGGCACCGGCCTGTTGACGCCGGGCGACCCGGACACGGCCGCCGCGGTGACCTCCATCCGGGAGGCGGACGTGCTGGTGGTGGCGACACCCACCTACAAGGGCAGCTACACCGGCGTGCTCAAGGTGCTGTTCGACCAGTTGCCCGCCAACGCCCTCGCCGGCAAGCGTTCCGTCCCTGTGGTCACCGCCGGGGTCGCGCCACAGGCAGCGGCCGCGGCGGCGCTGCTCGCGCAACTGCTGGGCGAGCTGGGCGCCGACGTCGCGCCTGCCCTGCCGGTGGTCGAGGCCGAGCTGCCGGAGTCGCAGGCGATCGCGGAGAAGTACGCGGCGGCCCACGGCCGGTGACCTTCGCCGTCACATCGCCGGAAGCGCCGACGGCGGCGCATCCGATTGAGCCGCTGCCAGCACGACCAGCGACGCAGCTGAATGAACCGCTGCCAGCACGACCAACGGCGGCGTATCTGGATTGGCCGCTGCCGGCGTTGCCGGGTCGTCGGCTTCCTGGAGGCCGACGACCCCGGATACCTTTGGCCCGCGACGAGGTTGAGCTGCTCGCTGGTGGCGGCTTGCCACGATGGTCGGCATGGAGATCTTCGTAACGGCCGCGCTGGTCCTGCTCCTGGCGGGCCTGGTCATGCTCGGAATGGCATCGGCGTCGCACTCGCGCCGGGAGCAGTTGCGGACGGCGAGCCGTCTCGCCGCGATCGAAACCAAGCTGGACGCGGTGGTCGCGCATCTCGGCATCACCGTCCGGGAGCGGGAGCTGCCGGAGGTCCTCCGCCTGATCCGGGAGGGCAAGCGGATCGAGGCGGTCCGCGCCTACCGCAACGAGACCGGATCGAGCCTGCTCGAGGCGAAGAACGCGGTCGACGCGATTGCGACCCGCCTCGGTCACTGATCTGACCCGGCAGACCACGGTCCCGGTTTTGGCTCTGTCCCCGCGCCCGCCCGGCGTCGAGGGTTGGCGTGTGATCACTCTCGCCTCACTGCTCGGCGTCACCGCCGTCGCGCTCGGCATGGTGCTGACGCCGGGCCCGAACATGATGTACCTCGTCTCGCGCAGCATCACCCAGGGACGACGGGCGGGCGTCGTCTCGCTGGGCGGCGTCGCAATCGGCTTCCTGGTCTACCTGACGGCCGCGAACCTCGGCCTCTCGGTGATCTTCGTCCACGTCCCGGAGGCGTATCAGGCGCTCAAGCTCGCGGGCGCCGCCTACCTGGGCTGGCTGGCCTTCAAGACGCTGCGGCCGGGCGGCACCTCGGTGTTCGCGCCGGGCGAGCTGCCGGTCGACTCGTCGCGCCGGCTGTTCACGATGGGGCTGCTCACCAACCTGCTCAACCCCAAGGCCGCGATCATGTACCTGTCGCTGATACCGCAGTTCGTGCGCCCGGACGACGGGCATGTGCTGGCACAGGGTTTCCTCCTGGGCGGCGTGCAGATCCTGGTGAGCCTGACGGTCAACCTGTTGATCGTGTCGGCGGCGGGGACGATCGCGGTATTCCTCGCGCGGCGGCCGGGCTGGCTGCGGATGCAGCGCCTCGTGATGGGTACGGTGCTGGGCGCGCTCGCGATCCGCCTGGCCACCGAACGCGCCCGGCCCGCCTAGCTCCCCGCAGCACGACGCCGGGCGATGGAACCACTGCGGTCCGTGACTCATGCAAACCCGCCGGAACGGCCGACAGGGTGCGCCGGAACGCGATAGCCTGTAACGAGCAAGGCCGGGAATCCGCCGCCACGGGTTCCCGGTCTTTCTCTTGCGCCCCTCTTGGCAGAATGTGCCGATGGAACCTCGAGTGCACCCGGTACCCTCCTGCGACGGCCTGACCCTGACGGTCGAGGAGTACGGCGCTCCCGGCGGGTCCGCCTCCGTGGTCTTCCTGCCCGCGCTGGGCGTCCCGGTGGCCTACTACCGGCCGCTGTTCGAGAACTGGGTCGCCCGGGGCCGCCACGTCGTCGGCGTCGAGCTGCGCGGCATGCCCCGCAGCCCCGTCTCCGACCTGCGCCGCGACTCGTTCGGCTACGCGCAGCTGCTCCGCGAGGACCTGCCCGCGATCTTCACGGATCCCGCGGTCGCCGCCGCGGACCGGGTCGTGCTGGTGGGTCACAGCCTGGGCGGTCAGCTCGCGCTGCTGTCGGGCGCCGCCGGCACGGTACGCGCGGACGCGGTCGTCGCGCTCGCCACCGGTACGAGCTCACCCGCCGCGCACCGCGGCACGCTGGCCCGGGCCCGCCGCGCCGCCGGGGTCCGCTTCGTCGGCGCCGTCACCTGCTCGCTGGGCTACTGGCCGGGGCACCGCCTGGGCTTCGGCGGCCGCCAGCCGCGCACGCTGATGAACGACTGGGGCTACGAGGCCCGGACCGGGCGGTACCGGCTCCGCGGCGACCGCACGGACTACGAGGCCGCGCTGGGCAGCCTCGCCGTCCCGGCCCTGCTCGTCGAGATCGACGGCGACCGGATGATTCCGCGGGCGGCCGTCGACCACCTCGCGGGGCGGCTGCCGGCGCACGTGGGCCGGGCGACGATCGAGGCGGTGCCGGATCACTTCCTGTGGGCCCGCCGCACGCCGGAGAAGGTGGTCGCCGGCGTCGAGGATTGGCTGGTGGCGCAGGGGCTTTAGCGGCGGGCGAGCAGCGCCAGCCGTACCCGGTTGGGGCTGCCGGTCTTCGTCATCAGGCTGGTGATGTGGGTCTTGACCGTGGTCACTCCGATGTGGAGGGCGTCGGCGATCTCGGTGTTGGACAGGCCCTCGGCAACCAGCTCCAGGACGTCCTGTTCCCGGGCGGTGAGCCCGGACACCGGCGCCGGCGGCTCGACCCGGGCCGCCACCGCGCGCCGCACCAGCCGCTGCAGCACCTCCTGGCTGAACGGGCTGTCGCCGGACGCCGCCCGGCGGATCCCGTCGAGCAGCTCGGTCGGCGGCGCGTCCTTGAGCAGGAAGCCGCACGCGCCGGCGGTCAGCGCCGGGTAAAGGTGGTCGTCGTCGCCGAACGTGGTCAGCACGAGGACCCGGGCGCCGGGGCGTTCGGCGAGGATGCGGCCGGTCGCGGTGATGCCGTCGACGCCGGGCATCCGCAGGTCCATGACGATGACATCCGGCGCGAGGCGGGCGGCCAGCGCGACGGCGTCGCGGCCGTTGCCGGCCTCGCCGACGACGGTCAGGTCCGTTTCGGCGTCGCAGAGCATCCGCAGCCCGGCGCGGATCAGCGGCTGGTCGTCGACGAGCAGGATCCGGATCACGCCGGCCCCGGTGAAGACAGCGGCGGCAGGACGGTCTCGACGCGCCAGCCGCCGGCCACGGGTCCGGCGGTGAGGCGGCCGCCGAGCACCTCGACGCGCTCCCGCATGCCGGTCAGGCCGTGGCCGCCGCCGGACGGCAGGCCGGGCGACACCCCGCCGCCGTCGTCCGACACCGACCAGATCAGGTCGCCGTCGACCAGCGTCGCGCGCAGCCGCGCCCGGGCCGTCGTTCCCGCGTGTTTCGCCACGTTGGTCAGTGCCTCCTGGGTGAGCCTGAGCACCGCGAGCCCGCGTACGGAATCCAGGGTGCCGACCTCCGGCGCGAGCGCGACGTCCACCGTCAGACCGGCCCGGCGTGCCGTCTCCACCGCCGCGGCCAGCGCCTCCGGCAGGGCGCCGGGCTCGATCGCGGTGAGCGCCGCGTCCGTGCGTACCGAAGGATCCCGCAGCACCGCGACCAGCCGGCGCAGGTCCGCCAGGGCCGCGGTGCCGGTGCCGTGCACGTCGTCGAAGACCTCGGCGACCCGGGGGTCGACGTCCGGCAGGACGTGCCGGGCGACGCCGATGCGCAGCACCATCGAGGCCACGTGGTGCGCGACGACGTCGTGCAGCTCGCGGGCGATCGCGGCGCGTTCGTCGGCGCGGGCCGCCCGGCTCTCCGACTCGCGCCGGCGCTGCTCCTCAAGCGCGCGTTCCTGTGCCTGGACGCCGAGCTCGCGGGTGGTCCGGACGACCAGCCCGAGCAGCACCGGCACGCCGACGACGATGAAGAGGCCGAAGATCGGCGCGGAGATCGGCGAGGGTCCCCGACCGAGGGTGAAGACCAGGTAGACCGCCGCGACCAGGCCGGCGCCGGACCACAGGATCCGGGGGCGGGGCGCCCACATCGCGAGTTCGAGGAGCGCCCAGCTGGCGCCCACCTGGTTGATCATCGTGTCGTCGATGAGGCGGAAGGCGAGCACCAGCAGCACGGTCTGCGCGACCAGGTTGAGCACCCGCCGGCGGTGCAGGACCAGCGCGCACCCGAACGCGATGACGGCGAGGATCCACTGCGCCGTGGTCGGCTCGCGGCCCGCGTGGGTGCCGAAGAGCAGGTAGCTGATGCCGCTGAGGTCGAGCAGCACCATCCGCACGAACGTGTCGCGCGCGTCGAAGAGCCGGCCTACCCATCCCACGCCGCCCACCCTAAGACCTCTCGGTCACCGGGTAGCGGGTCCGGATCAGCAGGTAGGACAGCAGGCCGAGCGGACCGAGCAGGATCGTGAGCAGCAGCACCGGCGACATGATCAGCGCCGGGACGCCGCGGTCCCGGCTGTCCAGCCAGGACCACCGGCCGGCGAAGAGGTCGAACGCGATCATGTGCGCCCAGGCCGCCGCCGCGCCGTCCGCGGTGCCGAGCAGGTCGCGCAGGCCGTCGAGGGTCGGCGACACCACGGCCGGGAGCACCTCGCCGAGCGCCGGGATCACCAGCAGGGCGTAGATCACCAGGCCGGGGAGCACGATCAGCGGCGACTCGACGATCCGCCGGGTCCACGACCAGCCCGGCAGCAGGATCATCAGCGCCCAGAACGGCGCCGCGAGCGTGAACGCCAGCCCGAACAGCGCCCCGGTCACGCCGAGCCGACCTTCTCGGCGCGGTTCGCCGCTGCCGCGGGCCCGGTGTCCGGGCGGCGGCGCCGGGCCAGCACCGCGACGGTCGCCGCGGCGACCGAGACGGCCAGCGCCGCCCAGGCGGTGAGGGTGAGCGCGTCCGGCCGCAGAAGCGGCTGACCGCGCAGCGCCTGCCAGGTCAGGAGCACGATCAGGATCCCGTACGCGCACCCGCCGACCAGCAGCAGCCGGGTCCGGGTGAGCTGGTCGAGCCGGGTGCCGAGCAGCAGGGCGAGCAGCGGCAGCGCCTGCAGCGCGTGCAGCCCGACGAAGTGGCCGATCCGCAGGTCCCCGCCGGTCGTGCTCCAGCCGACCAGCGGCAGGCCGGGGCCGCCGTCGGCCACCCCGACGCTGTGCGCGCCGGAGACGTCGTCGTAGCTGGGCGGCGCCTGGCCGGGCGGTGCCTGGCCGGGCATGACCATCGGGATCGCGGCCAGCATGCCGACCAGCGAGAGCCCGAGTCCCCAGCGGACGGCGTGCGCCGACACCCGGTCGGCGAGCCGCGCCCGGAGAATCACGAAGCCGAGCACGAAGTGCGCCAGGAACAGGATCAGGATCGAGGTGCCCATGACCTGGAACAGGGCCGAGTTCAGCGGCGTGCTGTTGTTGTAGTGGCTGGTCTGGCCGCGCAGCACCTGGGTGACGATCACGACGATCTCGGCGACCGAGGTCGCCAGGATCACGGTTGCCGCGATCTCGGCGACCCGGCTGCGGCGTGGCAGCAGGGAGAGCATCCAGGCGAGGGTTGCGGCGTACGCGACGAAGGACACCGCGAACTTGAACGGCTTGAGCCAGATCGGGGCGCCGGTGAGCACCCGGGGGTCGGTGAAGACGCCGATCCCGGCGATCACGGCGAGGACGGCCATCGCGGCGGTGAAGACCATCAGCGGGCGGTGCCAGCGCAGCACGTTTGTCATGCCCCGATGCTCGCGGCGCCGGCTGCGCGTTTCGCCCGTCCCGGGGCCGGTCCGGCGGCCTGCGGTCGGAGCCCGCCTCCTCCCTGCGTAGGAGGTGCCCGGTGGTCCGGATAGGACGTACGCTCCCGGCATGGAGATCGCCGGTCTGGTGCTGGCGGCCGGCGCCGGCCGGCGGTACGGCATGCCGAAAGCGCTGGTGGCGCACCGCGGCGTGCTGCTCGTACGCCACGCCGCCGCCGTCCTGAGCGATGCCGCGGTCACGCCGGCCCTCGTCGTCGTCGGCGCGCAGGCGGCGCGGGTCCGCGCGGCCGCGCCCGAATTGGCCTACGTCGCCAATCCGGACTGGGCGACGGGGATGGCCTCGTCGCTGCGCGCCGGCCTGGCGGCGCTGGCCGCCACGACGGCCGGCGCGGCGGTGGTCCTGCTGGTCGACATGCCCGGCGTCACCCCCGCGGCGGTACGCGCGGTGACCGCCGGCGCCGGGCCGGATTCGCTGGTCATGGGCGGGTACGACGGGCGCCGCTCGCATCCGGTGGTGCTCGGGCGCGACCACTGGGCCGGAGTCGCCGCGAGCGCGACCGGCGACCACGGCGCCCGCGACTACCTGCGCCGGCACTCGGCGCGGGTGCGGGTCGTGCCGGTCGGCCACCTCGCCGACGACGCCGACCTCGACGTACCGGCGGCGGCGCATCATGCGTGACGTCCTCGACGAGCTGCTGCGCGCCTGGCGCGCGGGCGAGGCCGCCGGCCTCGCCACGGTGACGGCGACCTGGTCCAGCGCGCCCCGGCAGCCGGGCGCGGCCATGCTCGTCGGCGCCGACGGCACGGCGACCGGCAGCGTCTCCGGCGGCTGCGTCGAGGGCGCGGTCTACGAGCTGTGCCGCGAGGTCGCCGCCGCGGGGGTGCCGCGGACGACCCGGTTCGGCATCACCGACGACGACGCGTTCGAGGTCGGCCTGCCCTGCGGCGGCACGATCGAGCTGTTCGTCGAGCGGGCGGGCTTCGCCGAGCTGCCGCTGCTCGCGGGCGAGGTCGCCGCCGGCCGGCCGGTGGCGCTGCTGACCTGTGTGGACGGCCCACCGGAGCGGGTCGGCCGGCACCTGGTCATCACTCCGGACGGCCGGCACGGTTCGCTCGGCGGCGACCGGATCGACGACGCGGCGACCGACGACGGCCGAGGGCTGCTCGCCGCCGGCCGCACCGGCCTGCTGCACTACGGCCCGGACGGCCAGCGGCGCGGCGCCGGGCTCGGCGTGCTGGTCACGTCGTTCGCGCCGGCGGCACGGATGCTCGTCTTCGGCGCCACCGACCACGCCGCCGCGGTCGCCCGGATCGGCGCGTTCCTCGGCTACCGGGTGACCGTCTGCGACGCCCGGCCGGTCTTCGCCACCGCGCGGCGCTTTCCGGAGGCGGACGAGGTCGTCGTCGACTGGCCGCACCGCTACCTCGCCGCCGAGTCCGGCGCCGGGCGCCTCGACGGCCGGACGGTGGTGTGCGTGCTGACCCACGATCCGAAGTTCGACGTACCGGTGCTGGAGGTCGCCCTGACGCTGCCGCTCGCGTACGTGGGCGCGATGGGTTCCCGGCGCACGCACGACGACCGGCTCAAGCGGCTGCGGGAGACCGCCCTGACCGCCGGCCAGATCGCCCGGCTCTCCTCGCCGATCGGCCTCGACCTGGGCGCGCGCACGCCCGAGGAGACCGCGGTCAGCATCGCCGCGGAGATCGTCGCGGCGCGCTGGAGCGGCACCGGTCACCGCCTGTCCGGCACCTCCGGTCCGATACACACCTAAGCCGCGTTGAGCTGGCTGACCAGGGATCGCAGCCACGGCTGCGCCAGGGCCGGCTCGCCGTCGACGGCCCGGGCGAGGGCGCGGCGGCCGTCACCGCTGCGCCCGTAGGAGACCACGGCGACCGCCTCCGCGAGTGCCTGCCGGGTCAGCTCATCGCGGCGCGGGCCGTCCGCGTCGGCGAGCCAGTCGCCCGGCCGGAACGATCTGGTGAGCTTCGTCTGGTGGTCGCCGAAGTAGGACCACACCCCGGGATCGAGGGACACGTTCAGGACCGCGCGCGCGGGCAGCCGGCGGGTCCAGGGCTCGTGCTGCTGCCACCGCCACGTCTTGGGGCTCGTCGGGCGGCGGATCGTGACGCCCACGAAACGCAGCTTCTTCCTGATCACCTCCCACGGCTCGCGGGACTCGACGATCCACTCGTCCAGCAGCGTGAACAGTTCGGAGAAGGTTCCGCCCTCGTCCACCACGTCGACGAACACGGCCGGGCGGGCACGCCGGGCCAGGGCGTACGGCGTGATGCCGAGGCCGGCCAGGAGTCGGCGGGCGGCCGCCCGCTCCTCGGCCGAGAGCGGCGCCCGCCGCCACTTCGTGCGGCGCACCCGTATGACGCGGCGCTGAAAAGAGAACGGCGCGCGGCCGACCCGGTTCGGCGCGGGCAGGTCCGCCAGGGCGCCGCCGAGGAGGTCGAACATCGAGTCCAGCGACCGGCCGACGAAGAACAGGTCGCCGTTGCCGCTGCGGGCCAGGACCTTGCCGGCGCACCGCACCAGGTCCGGCATGAACCACAGGCTGGGCTCGGCGGCGCCGTCGAGCATCGAGCCGAGCTCGTCCGGGCGGACCAGTTCCCGGCGGAACGGCTGGCCGTCGACCGGATCACTCATACCGCGAGTGTGACCACCGTCGTGGCGGCCGACCAGCGAATTCAGGCCACGAGCTGATCGTTAATGGGGTGCGGTCGGGCGCGGCGGCGGCGGACAATCACCGGCGTGCATTCGGCCGTCACGGTGACCCCCGCCCAGCTGCCCGGCCTGCTGCTTCACGTGGCGGTCGTGCGGCCGGTCTTCGTGTGGGGCGCGCCGGGGATCGGCAAGAGCTCGCTGGTGCGCGACTTCGCCGCGTCGCTGGGGCTGGACTGCGTCACGCTGGTCGGCACCCAGCTCGCCGCCGAGGACCTGATCGGCGTGCCCGAGCTGCGCGACGGCCGCAGCCGCTTCGCGCCGCCGGAGTCGATCGCCCGGGACGAGCCGTACTGCCTGTTCCTGGACGAGCTCAACTCGTCGAGCCCCGAGGTGCAGAAGGCGTTCTACTCGCTGATCCTGGACCGCCGGATCGGCGGCTACGAGCTGCCGGCCGGTTCGATCGTGATCGGCGCCGGCAACCGGTCCAGCGACAACGCGCTCGCCCGCCCGATGGCGTCCGCACTGGTCAACCGGCTGATCCACGTCCACCTGCGCGCGTCGCACGGCGACTGGCTGAACTGGGCGCTCGGCGCCGGCATCCACCCGTGGATCCTCTCCTACCTGGACGAACGCCCGGACCACCTCTGGGCCGCCCCGCCGAAGACGGAGGAGGTCTTCTCCACGCCGCGCAGCTGGCACATGCTCTCCGACGCCCTCCACTCGTTCGGCGCCGATCCGGACGAGGAGGCGGTGCGGCTGCTCGCCGCGGGCACGCTGAGCCCGGTGCACGCCGCGGCGTTTTGCGGCTACCTGAAGATCGTCCGGCACCGGTACGGCCTCGAGGCGATCCTGCGCGGCGACGCCGGCTGGCCCAAGGCCCCCGACGACCGCGACCTGCTGTACTTCCTCGCCGAGACGTTCCGGGTCCGGCTGGTCAAGGACCTGCCGGCCGAGAAGGAGAAGGCGCCGCCCGCGGTGCGCCGCTTCGCGCACCGGGCCAAGGCCCTGCTCGTCGAGCTCTCCGAGATCTCGCTGGAGTGCGGCCGGCTCGTCATCGCCGCCGACCCGGACGGCGCGCCCGTGCTGCCGGCCTGGTTCCTGGTCGAGGTCAGCCGCGACCTGCCCCGCCTGGTCGCCGGGCGGGCCTAGGATGGCCCGCCGCAAGCCGGCGCCGGAGCTGGACCCGAACGCGCTCGCGTTCGCCTCCGCCTGGAACGGTCTGCGATTCCACCCGATGTTCCGCCCGCTCACCGAGGGCTCGTGGCCGCGCCCGAGCGCCGGCGCGACACTGGCCGACGGCTCCGGGATCGGCTACGCGCGGGTCGCGACCGACGGCACGATCCTGGCCGGCCGGGCGCACCGGCTCGATGCCGACGAGTGGACCTGGGTACTCGCGCACTGCCTGCTGCACCTCGGCTTCGGTCACCTGGACCCGCGGCACGGCGACGACCCGGTGTTCCAGGACGTGGCGTGCCTGGTGGTCACCCGGTTCCAGCGCGCGGTGAAGCTCGGCCGGGAGCCGCAGCCGTTCCCCGCGGAGCTGCCGAACGGTGACGAGGACGTCCTGTCACGACTGTGGCGCCGCGACGGGGTGCCCGCCGGGCTCGCCGGCTGCGGTGCGGGACGGCCCGACCTGCTCACCCAGGCGACCACGTACCCGCCGGGTCGCGAGCCGCGGTGGCCCGAGCGGTTCGCCCTGGGGCTCTCGGCCGCCGCGGCCGCCGCCGTCGACGTCGCCGGCGGCGCGCGCTCGTCGCTGACCGGCGCGGCCGAGCCCCGCCAGGTCTGGGATCGGGCGCTGAGCTGGTTCGTCGGCTCGTACCCGCTGCTCGGCGCGCTGGCCGCGCGTTTCACGCTGGTCGCCGACGCCGACCTGGCCCGGGGCTGGGACATCTCGGTCGCGGCGGTCTCGGCCGAGGCCGGCGAGATCTACGTCAACCCGCTGCGGCAGCTGAGCGAGGCGCAGTGGCGGTTCGTGCTGGCGCACGAGATGCTGCACGCCGCCCTGCGGCACGGCGACCGGGTCGGGCCGCGCGAGCCGTACCTGTGGAACGTCGCCTGCGACTACGTGGTCGACGGCTGGCTCGTCGAGATGGGCGTCGGCGAGATGCCCGAGGGTCTGCTCTACGACCCGCGACTGGCGGGCGCGTCGGCCGAGGACGTCTACGACCGCATCGCCGGGGACCTGCGCCGGCTGCGCAAGCTCGCCACGCTGCGGGGCCGGGGCCTCGGCGACATGCTGGGCGAGCCGCTGCCCTGGACCGGTTCGCGCTCCGGCGGCGTCGACCTGGACGACTACTACCGGCGCGCGCTGCTGACCGGGTACGCGTACCACCAGCGCGACGGGCGCGGCCTGCTGCCCGGCGGGCTGGTCGAGGAGATCCGGGTGCTGGAGCAGCCGCCGCCGCCCTGGGACGTGCGGCTGGCGCGCTGGTTCGACGAGCACGTGCCCGCGCCCGAACGGCGGCGCGGCTACGCGCGGCCGTCGCGCCGCCAGGCCACCACCCCGGACATCCCGCGCCCGGGCTGGCACCTGCCCGAGGAGGCGGTACGGCGCAGCACGTTCGGGGTCGTGCTCGACACCTCCGGCTCGATGAGTGCCGAGACGGTCGGCAAGGCGCTGGGCGCGATCGCGTCCTACGCGACGGCCCGGGACGTGCCCGCGGCCCGGGTGGTGTTCTGCGACGCGGTGGCCTACGACGCCGGCTACCTGCGGGTCGACGACATCGCCGGACGGGTACGGGTGCGCGGGCGCGGCGGCACCGTGCTGCAGCCGGGCATCGACCTGCTGGAGCGGGCGGCGGACTTCCCGCCGGCCGGGCCGATCCTGGTGATCACCGACGGTGACTGCGACGTGCTGCGGATCCGCCGGGCGCACGCGTTCCTGATGCCGCGCGGCGCCCGCCTGCCGTTCACCGCGCGCGGCCCGGTCTTCCACCTCAGCTGAGCAGGCCACCCAGCTCGGCGAGGGACGCGATGCGGTGTGCCTCGCCGGGCGGGCCGTGGCCGAGGCGGTCCAGGTGCGCCGCGCGCAGGCCGGCCGCGCGGGCGCCGAGCACGTCGAGGGCGTGGTTGTCGCCGACGCTGAGCACCTCGCCGGGCGCGAGACCCCAGCGCGCGCAGGCCCGGCGGAACGCGTCCGGGTTCGGCTTGGCGACGCCGAGGTCGTCGACCGTGTAGATCGGACCCACCCGGCCGCCCAGCCCGGTCGCCTCGAGCTTCCGGCGCTGCTGGTCGCGGGCGCCGTTGGTCAGCACGGCGGTGCCGAGCCCGGCGGCCGCGATCGCCGCCAGGGCGCCGGCCACGTCGTCGTAGGCGCGCCATGCGCGCTCGTAGTGGGTCAGGTAGCCGGCGAAGACCTCGTCCAGCTCCGCGTCGCTGCCGCCCGTACCCAGAAAGTCGCGGAGCCGGCGGCGACGCTGCTCGGCGTAGCTGATCCGACCTGCCCGCCACTGCGCGAGGTGGGCCTCCTGCACCTCGCTCCACCGCGCGACGGCCTCGTCCGTCGGCGCCAGCCCGAGCGACGGCAGCCAGGCCCGCAGGCCGGCCGCGGCCGCGCTCTCGTGATCGACCAGCGTGCCGTCGAGGTCGAGCAGCACACCGCGCAATTTCACGGACAAGATCCTATGACCACCACCCCGGTGCCGCCCTAAACTCGGCGGCGTGGATGTGACGCCGATCTCACTGGGCACCTGGCCGACGCCGCTCGAGCCGGCGCCGCGGCTCGCCACGGCCCTGGCGCTGGACGAGCTCTGGATCAAGAGGGACGACCTGACCGGCCTCGGCGGCGGCGGCAACAAGGTGCGCAAGCTGCAGTACACCTGCGCGCAGGCGCTCAAGGCGGGCGCGACGACGCTGGTCACCACGGGTGCGGCGCAGTCGAACCACGCCCGGCTCACGGCCGCCGCGGCGGCCCGGCTCGGCCTGCGGTGCGTACTCGTGCTGGGCGGGCATCCGCCGGCGGCGGCCCGCGGCAACCTGATCCTGGATCACCTGGCCGGCGCCAGGATCGTGTGGGCGGGCGACGCGCCGGTCGCGGAGGCGGTCGCCGCGCAGGAGGGCTTCGTGATCCCGTTCGGCGGCACCTCGGCGTTCTCGGCGCTGGGCTACGTCGACTGCGCCCGCGAGCTGACCGTGCAGCTGCCCGACCTCGGCACGGTGGTGGTCGCGGTCGGCTCGGGCGGCACGATGGCCGGGCTGGTCGCGGTGCTCGGGCCGGGCCGGGTGTTCGGTGTGGACACCGGCGCGCTGCCCGACGCCCGGGCCGCGGTCGCGGGCCTGCTCGACGGCATGGGCGTGCCGGTCCGGGCCGAGGAGCTGCAGATCGACGGCACGCACGTCGGCGCCGGCTACGCGACGCTGACCGATCCGGTACGCGGCGCGCTCGAACTCGCCGCGCGCACCGAGGGCCTGTTCCTCGACCCGACCTACACGGGCCGGGCCATGGCGGGGCTGCGCGCGAACCCGCCGGACGGCAAGGTCGTGTTCCTGCACACCGGCGGCCTGCCGGGGCTGTTCGGCCACCCTGAAATCTAGCGGGACACGTTGTCGGTCGCCGAGAGCAGCGACTCCAGGTCCGCCCGGGTGGGCAGGCCCTCGCAGTCGCCCGGGACCGTCACCGCGAACGCACCGGCGGCGATGGCCGTCGCCAGCCGCGCGGCCGGGCCGGCGCCGGCGAGCCGGTCCGCGAGATAGCCCGCGACGAACGCGTCGCCCGCGCCGACCGGGTCGACCACCGTCACCTCCAGGGCTTTCACCGCGTGGCGCTCCCCCGCGATCAGCGCCGCGCAGCCCCGCGCCCCGTCCTTGATCACTGCCTCGTCCGGCCCCAGCTCCGCCAGGCGCTCGGCCGGCGATCCGCCCGACCCGAGCACCAGTTCGGCCTCGTCGGGGCCGGCGAAGACCACCTGCGCGCGGCTGACGAGGTCCCGCAGCACCGGCGCGGCGTCGTAGCTGGACCACAGCTTGCTCCGGTAGTTGACGTCCACCGACACCGTCACGCCGGCCGCCCGGGCGGCCTCGACCGCGTGGAAGACCGTCGCGCGGGCCGTGCCGCTCAGCGCCGGGGTGATGCCCGTGACGTGCAGGATGCCGGCCGACTGCACAGCGCCGGCCGGCACGTCCGCCGGGACGAGACGCGAGCCGGCGCTGCCGGCCCGGTGGTAGTCGACGTGCAGCAGGCCGCCCGTCCGGCGGTGCTTGACCATCAGGCCGGTGAACGAGGCGTCGCGGATCACCGTCGCGTGCACGCCCTCGCCCCGCAGCCGGCGCTCGATCAGGTCCCCGGTCGCGTCGCGGCCGACCCGGCCGATCCAGGTGGCGCCGCCGCCGAGGCGGGCCACGCCGATCGCCACGTTGCTCTCCGCGCCGCCGATGCCGAAGGCGAAGCCGCGGGCGAACTCGAGCGAGCCGATACCGTCCGCCGCGACCAGGCCCATCGTCTCGCCGAGGGTGACCAGGCCGCCGCTCATGAGCGGGCGAACGCGACCGCGGCGGCGGCGTGCCGCGCGCGGGCCGCGAGGCGCTTCAGGTCGCCGCCCGTCGCGGCGTCGCCGATCAGCGGGCCGCCCAGGCCGACCGCCGCGGCTCCGGCGGTGAGCCAGTCCGCGATGTCGGTGATCTCGATGCCGCCGGTCGGCATGATGCGCACCCCGGGCAGCGGTCCGTGCAGGTCCTTCAGGTAGCGGGGGCCGAGGCTCGCCGCCGGGAAGAGCTTGACCAGCGGCGCGCCGGCGCGGCTGGCGTTGAAGACCTCGGTGGGGGTGAACGCGCCCGGATAGACCGGCACCTCGAAGCCGTCGAGCGCCGGGACGTGCACGGGCGAGACGAGGAACGCCGCGCCCGCGTCCACGCTGGCCTTGGCGTCGTCGAGGGTGAGCACCGTGCCCGCGCCGACCGCCACGCCGGCCGGCAGCTGGCGGCGCAGGCCCGCGATGGCCTCGAAGGAGCCGCGGGACGTGAGGGTCACCTCCAGCGCCGTGATGCCCGCCTCGACGAGCACGTCGCCGATCGCCGCGAAGGCGTCGGCGGTCGGCGCCCGCAGCACGGCGACGACGCCGCTGCGGATGATCGCATCAGTGACCGAGATATCCGACATGGGCGCCTCCCGAGGTGTCCGCCGACGCCCTTCAGTGTCCACTAAGGCGACGAGATCATCCAGAGACGCGGGACTCCTCGGCCGCGGCGGGGGTCCGCCGGATGTACGAGCCCAGGCCGCGCCTCGGCGGCACCACCAGCGGCGCCGGCGGGGTCGCCTTGATCTCCAGCTCCTCGCGGACCGCGGCCTCGAACTCCTGCATCACCAGCGGCACGTGGCCCAGCATCTCGCGCACCGACTTGCCCGGGTCGACGCCCGGCGGCGGCGTGGGCCGCGAGGCGTACAGGCCCTCGATCAGCAGGTGTACCGCGAGCGCGGCGCTGCGCACCTGGCCGGAGGCGAGCAGGCGGACCTGCATGAGCGCGGGCCCGACGGCGTCGAGATACGCGAACGGACCCGGCGGCGGCCGGTCCCCGTCGTACGCGGCGCGCAGCCGGTAGGTGGCCCGCTCGAACTCGGTCATCAGCGCGATGTACGCCTCCTTGCGCTCGGCGTACCACCGTTTGGTCCGTTTGGCACGGCTGCGAGCGTAGCTGTCGCGGGCCGACACCAGCAGGGTCACACCCGCCCCGAACAGGGCAGACACGGCTGCGACGAGGGGAAGCCCCCACCACGGGATCTCAGACACCCGCCAACGGTAGCGATGCCCGCCCCGGCGGGAGCGGCGGAGGGTCAGATCGTGACCTGGGCGCGGCACTTGACCTCAACCCGGCTTCAGCTTGCAGAGTCGCCGCATGAGAGCAGCGGTATTCGACAGTTACGGCCCGCCCGAGGTGCTGCGCATCGCCGACCTCCCCGATCCGGAGCCGGGCCCGGGTCAGGTCCGGATCCGGGTACGGGCGGCCGGCGTGCAACCCTTCGACGTCGCCGTACGCCAGGGGTGGATCAAACGGGGACCGGAGCACTTCCCGCACCAGGTCGGCCAGGAGTATTCGGGGGTGGTCGAACTGCTCGGCGAGGGGGTCACGGGCCTGGCGCCCGGCGACCCGGTGCTCGGCTCGACCATGATGGCCGGCCAGGCGACCCACGTGGTCGTGCCCGCCGCCGACGTGGTGGCCAAGCCGCCGGAGCTGGACTTCCCGACCGCGGCGGCGCTGGTGGCGGCCGCGCAGACCGCCTCCGGCGCGCTGCGCGAGCTCGGGGTCGCGGCCGGCGACACGCTGCTGGTACACGCGGCGGCGGGCTCGGTCGGCACGATCGCGGTGCAGCTCGCCCGGCTGGCCGGCGCCACGGTGATCGGCACGGCCAGCCCGGCCAACCACGACCACCTGCGCCGGCTGGGTGCGCTCCCGGTCGCGTACGGGGACGGGGTGGTCGCGGCGGTCCGGGCGGTCGCGGATGGACCGGTGACGGTGGCG
The DNA here is from genome assembly GCF_044465445.1 of Actinoplanes sp. NPDC049668. Lineage (NCBI taxonomy): Bacteria > Bacillati > Actinomycetota > Actinomycetes > Micromonosporales > Micromonosporaceae > Actinoplanes > Actinoplanes sp. NPDC049668. The sequence continues at coordinate 236,181 of NZ_JBITLR010000007.1, read as the reverse complement.
CTGGACGCCGCCGGTCGCGGCGCCATCGCCGCGTCGGTGGAGCTCGGCGTCCCCCGCGACCGCATCGGCACGATCGTCGACGACAAGGCGGCCGCCGAGTTCGGCACCATGGTGGTGCGGGCGGGCCGCTCGCCGGCCCGGCTCGCGGAGGTCGTCGCGCTCGCGGCGCGCGGCGTGCTCACCATGCCGGTACGGGCGTACCCGCTGACCGAGGCCGCCGAGGCGCACCGGGTCGTCGAGGCCGGCCACGGCCGCGGAAAGGTGGTGCTGATCGTGGAGCCGTAGGACGGGCGGCTCAGTCGTCGAGGACGAGGATGTGCTCGTCGACGTCCGCGCCCGTACCGATGCGGGTGGAGACCTGGGACGCGATCCGGCGGGTCAGCAGCTTGCGCAGGCCGGAGCGGCGCAGCGCCGACCACGTCGGCCGCGCCGCCCGGCGCATCCGGACCGCCTGCTCACGGACCGCGGGCTCGATGAGCGGAAAGTCCATGTAGACCGCGCGGTTCTCCGGCGAACCCAGGTAGGCGAACGGCCCCGAGTCGGCGAGGGTGCGCATCGGCGCGCCGATCATCGAGATGTTGCGGTACGCGCCGCGGTCGAGCATCGACACCGCGTGCCGCACGGCGCGGCGGCGGCCGATCACCACAAAGGTGCGGTAGAGCATCGAGCTGACCAGCAGCGACGACCGTCCACCCCGGTAGCGCGGCAGCACCGCGAGGGTCGCGCAGTCCCAGACCCGCTCGCCGTTCATGCCGTGCGCGGCCAGGATGGTGCCGACGTCGACGCCGATGTGCCGCGGCGCGTCGTCGATGGTCTTCACCCCGGCGCCGGCGCCCTCGATCATGCGAGCCACGCCCGCCGGGACCCCACGGCGCCGGTCGATCACCACGAAGAACAGGCTGTTCGCCTCGTACGGGCCGTACTCGGCGGCCATCACCGTGGCGTCGTTGCCGAACGTCTCCTCGAAGACCTGGAGTTCCAGGGCGCGCCCGACGCGGGCGAGCTCGGAGCCGGGGCCGACGACCGCCGTCACGAAACGGCCGGTGCCGGCCGGGTACGCGGCCAGGAACTCCGCGGTGATGCGCTGCATCCCGGCGGCGTCGAGGTCGTAGCGGACGGTCGTCGTGGTCACGCTCAGAACTCCTTCGAGACGATCTCGGTGGTCTTGAAGTAGTCCTTGGTGAAGTCGAGGACGACCTGCGGGTCGAACGCCTTGCAGGTGTAGATGTCCACGCTGAAGAACGAGATCGGGCGCTCCCACGAGTAGAAGTGCGCGCCGGAGGTCTCCCAGTGGATCCAGCCGGCCCAGCCGTACAGCTCGCTGACGTGGGTCACCGGTTCGATGATCGTGACCATGTCGGTCACGTCCGAGAGCTTCTTCAGGTAGTCCTTGATGTGCTCGTCGGTGATCACGAAGGTCGGGTAGCCCTCGACGACCAGGCGCTGACGGGTGATGGTCGGGGCGAGGTCCTTGAAGTCCAGCATTTCGTGCCTTTCGGGGTGCAGGCGACCGGGGGCGGTCGGGGGCGGCGGCGCGCTGAAGGTTGGCTTGCCGCAGGCGCGTAAAGATCACCGCGCGGAGGCGATGCCATACCACTTCGGCAGCCGGCGGCGGCGCATGAGAAATCGGACCTTCACCCCGGCGGGTACGTGACTGGGATCACTGGAACCGGCAACTCGGCACATTCCCGACTAGTTCGATTCATCCTGAGTTGGCCAAATCCAGTGTTTTCGCGGGGAGAGACGTGGAGAAGACGCACAGGCGAGTCATCGCCACGATGCTCGGCACCGCAGTCGCGCTCAGCGGCGCGGCAGCGGGTGCGGCGAGCAAGGGCGGGGGCGACTCTCGGCGGGAGGTAGCGGCGAGTCGGCTCAGCCGGGCGCCCACCGAGCCGACGCTGCAGACGATCGAGCTGGCCCCGGCGACCGGCTCGTCGGCGGGCGGCCGCGCCTCCTCCGCGGTCGGCGCCCGGGCGGTGCCCCGGCGCGCCACCCGGCCGTTCAGCCTCGTCGGTGCGACCTGGACCGACCCGCGCGCCGCGCTCGCCGGCGCGGTCGAGGTCCGCACCCGGCGGGCCGCGGACGGCAGGTGGACCGGCTGGCAGCCGCTGGAGGCCGACGGCGTCTCCCCCGCCGAGCCAGGTTCCCGGGGCGGCACCGATCCACTCTGGGTCGGCGCCTCCGACGGCGTGCAGGCGCGGGTCGCCGCAGGACCGGGCCGCGCCGCACCGCCGGCCGGGCTGCGGCTCGACCTGATCGACCCCGGCGATCCGCCGGCACCGGCGCCGGCGCCGCGCGCGGCACCGCCGCAGGGCACCGCGCGCGTCGCCGTCCAGCCACGGCCGGCGCCGCGGCTGGTGAGCCGGGCCCGCTGGGGCGCGGACGAGTCGATCGTGCGGGCCGCGCCGGAGTACTCGGCGGACGTGCAGGTCCTCTTCGTGCACCACACGGCCGGCACCAACGGCTACCGCTGCGCCGAGTCGGCCGCGATCATCCGCGGCATCCAGGCGTTCCACGTCAAGAGCAAGCACTGGGACGACATCGGCTACAACTTCCTCGTCGACCGGTGCGGCACCCTGTTCGAGGGGCGCGGCGGCGGGGTCGCCCGGGCCGTCGTCGGCGCGCACACCCTCGGCTTCAACTCGCGCAGCAGCGCGATCGCGGTGCTCGGCGACTACACCGGGCGCCCGGTGCCGGCGCGGGTCAAGCGGGTGATCGCGCAGGTCGCGGCGTACAAGATCGGGGCGTACGGGAACACGCCGGCCGGCCGGGTCGCGATGGTCTCGAACGGCAGCGACCGGTTCCGGATGGGCAGCCGGGCGACGCTGAACCGGATCGCCGGGCACCGCGACACCGGCAAGACCGAGTGCCCCGGCGACCGCCTGTACGGCCAGCTCGGCTCGATCCGCAGCATCGCGGCGGCCGGGCCGCGGAGCCTCGCGCTGACCAAGGTGAACGGCGCGAGCAGGTCCGGCCGTACCTGGTACACGCGCGGCGTGATCCGGCCGTTCTGGCGCGTCGGCACCCCGACCTCGCTCATGTACCGCTTCGACCTCCTGGTCGACGGCGCGCTGGCCGCGTCGGCGCCGGGCGGGCACCGCAGCGGGCCGCTGCGGATCCCGGCCGGGCGGCACAAGCTGCGGATCCGCGCGGTGGCGCTGAACGGCCGCACGTCGAACGTCAACGTGACGGTCGTGTCGGACCGCACGCTGCCGCGGTTCACCGGCGGCCCGAGCGTGCTCCTTCGCACCGGCTCGCTGAACGGGGTCGTACCGGTGCGCGTGCGCTGGGCCGCGGCCGACGCCGGCGGGCTGCGCCGCGTCACGCTCAGCGGTCCGGTCACCGCCGGCCTCGGTGCCGCCGCGAGGACCTGGGCCGGCACGGTACGCCCGGGGGTGCCGACCACCTACGGCCTGCGCGCGACGGACCGGGCGGGCAACGCGCGGTCGGTGACGGTCACCCGTACGCCGGTGGTCGTCGCGGAGTCCCGGGCCGCGCGGACCGGGGCCTGGCGCACGCTGGGCGGCCGCGCCTACCTGGGCGGCGGCGCCCTGCGCAGCACGGCCGCGAACTCCTCGCTGAGCTGGTCCTTCACCGGCCGGTCGGCGTCGCTCGCGGTGACCCGCACGGCGGCCTCGGGCCGGGTGCAGGTCTACGTGGACGGCCGGCCGGCCGGGATGATCGATCTGCGCTCGCCGCGGACGCTGAACCGGCGGGCGGTATGGACCCGGGCCTGGCGCGACAGCGCGCGGCACACCGTGCGGATCAAGGTGGAGGGCACCGCGGGCCGGCCGGGCGTCATCGCCGACGGGCTGGTCTACCTGCGGTAGTCGTCGTCCGGGTCGTGCCGCTCGGCCAGCTGCTGATCGAGCACGACCCGCAGGGACCGCATGGCGAAGTAGAGCCGCGACTTGAGCTCCTCGACACCCACCGCGCGGGCCGCCGCGGCGTCCTCGAGCGAGACGCCGCGGTAGAAGAGCTCGATGAGGATGTCCCGATGCGACGCGGCAAGGTCGTCCATCGCCGCGACGATCGTCGTGGCCTGTCTGGTGCCCCGGTCGGGCACGACGACCTGAGGCCTGTCGTCGTGCCCGGCCGGGGCGAACCGCTCACCGTCACGCAGCACCTTTCTGGCGGTCAAGACGAGCCACGGACGTACCGCGGACGCACGCTGGGGATAGCGTCCGGGGTCCTGAGCGGCGCGGTAGAAGGTCTCCTTGAGCACACTGCGGGCGGCCACCTCGTCGCCGCCGGTCAGCCGGCGCACGTAGGCGGCCAGCTCCTCGCGGTGCGGCTCCACCAGGCTGTCGAACGCCGCCTCGGCGCGGGCCTGCGCGTAGCGCTCGGCCGCGCTGCCCGGCGTCGGCGAGAACAGGTCGGAGTGCAGCGGTGGTCGGCCCGGCCGGTCGGCCGCGTGGCGGCCCATGTGCGCCCCCCTCTCTGTAGGTCGGCGTCCATGGTGATCCACCGGACCCGCCGCCGGACACGGGAGAAGTACCCGCGAGCCGGTATTCGGGTACGGGTCGGGTAGTTCCCCGGTGTCTCACGCGGCGGTCGCGACGAACTCTTGGTCGCTGGAGGACCAACATGCTGTGCGTGCACGTGCCGCCCTGTCCCGGGGCCACCCAGACCGACCACCACGCCGCGCCGGTGGTAGCCACCCACCCTGAGCAGGGCTGGAGCCTGCTCTGCAACGGCGTGGTGACGTTTGACGACGACGGCGAGCTGCTACCGGACGGCCGGGCGGTCGCCCCGCGCGTCGACGCCGGGCTCGCCCTCGTTCGCCGACTCGATGCATCCTTGGGCATCCGGTAGCCCACTTTCGGAGGTCACACCTACTAACGTGCTCCTATGAGCGCCGCCACAACCTCGCGCGGTCCCGTCGGCAACCTGCCCGCCGAGGTGACCAGCTTCGTCGGCCGGCGGCACGAGATGACCGCCGTCCGGCGGATGCTCTCCACCAGCCGGTTGGTCACCCTGACCGGCGCCGGCGGCGTCGGTAAGACCCGGCTCGGCATGCGCGTCGGGCGGGAGATGCGGCGCGCGTTCACCGACGGCGTGTGGCTGGTCGAGCTGGCCGAGCTGCGCGATCCGGATCTGGTCGCGGTCACCGTCGCCGAGGCGCTCGGGGTACGCGAGGAGTCGGTCAGCCCGGACGCGCCGGGCCTGGCCACGTTCCTCGCCGACCGGCAGGCGCTGCTGATCCTCGACAACTGCGAGCACCTCGTCGGCGCCTGCGCGGACCTCGCCGAGACCCTGCTGCGCGCCTGCCCCGACCTGCGGATCCTGGTGACCAGCCGGCAGGCGCTGCGGATCTCGGGCGAGGCGACGCTGACCGTGCAGCCGCTCTCGGTGCCGGAGCCCGACGCCGCCTGCACCCCGGCGGACCTGCCCCGCTACGAGTCGGCCAGCCTGCTGGTCGAGCGCGCGACGGCGGTGCAGCCCGGCTTCGAGGTCACGGACGCGAACTGCGCCACGATCACCGCGCTGTGCCAGGCGCTGGAGGGTATGCCGCTGGCGATCGAGCTGGCCGTCGCCCGGCTGCGGGTGCTGTCGTTGCAGCAGATCCTGGAGCGCCTGACGGACCGGTACCGCCTGCTCACGGCGGGCGCCCGCAACGCGCCGGCACGGCAGCAGACGCTGCGCGCGCTGATCGACTGGAGCTGGGACCTCTGCTCCGAACCGGAGCGCGTGCTCTGGTCCCGGCTGTCGGTCTTCTCGGGCGGCCTCGAACTGGACGCGGCCGAGCAGGTCTGCGCGGACGAGAAGCTGTCCGCGGAGGCGATCCTCGACCTGATCGCGTCCCTGGTGGACAAGTCCGTCATCTCCCGCACCGGCGACGGCCCCCGGGCCCGCTACCGGATGCTGGAGGTGGTCCGCGAGTACGGCGCCGCCCGGCTGGCCGACGCCGGGGAACAGCCCGCGATCGCGCGCCTGCACTGCGACTGGTTCGCCGAGCTCGCCGCGTACGGCGACGCGCACTGGGCCAGCCCGGACCAGGCGGCGCTGATGCTGCGGCTGCGCCACGAGCAGGCGAACCTGCGGGTGGCGCTGGAGTTCGCGGTCACCGAGGGCCCGCCCGAGACGGCCCTGCGCTTCGCCGCGGACCTGCAGAACCACTGGTTCGTCCGGGGCTTTCTCTCCGAGGGCCGGCACTGGCTCGACCGCGCCCTGGCGATGCCGGCGCCGCGGCACTGGACCCGGGTGAAGGCGCTGCGGGTGGCGTCGTGGATCGCCTGCGTGCAGAACGACCGGCCGCGCGCCTACGTGCTGCTGGCCGACGCCCGGTCGCTGGCGGGCAGCCTGCCGCCGTCGCCGGAGTCGGCGTTCATCCCGCTGGTCGAGGGCAACATCGCGATGTTCGGCGGTGACCACGCGCGGGCGCTGCCGCTGTTCGAGCGGGCGCAGGCCGTCTTCCGCGACATGGGCGCGCTCAGCGGCGAGATGTGGACGCTCGCGGTGCTCGGGCTCGCCCGCGGCCTGTCCACCGGCGACCCCGCCCTGGGCTACCCGGACCTGATGGCCTGCCGCGACCTCGCCGCCGCCAACGGCGAGGTGTGGTGGCGCTCGTTCGCGCTGTGGGCGCTGAGCGTGCTGCGCTGGCGGGCCGGCGACACGGCGGGCGCGGCCGATGCGGCGAAGGAGAGCCTCGAGGTCGGCAAGCTGGTCGAGGACGAGCAGTTCGGCATGGGCCTGGCGCTGGAGGCGCTGGGCTGGGCGGCCGGCAGCGAACGCCGGGACCAGCACGCGGCGCAGCTGCTGGGCGCCTCGGAGCGGGTGTGGCGGGCGATGCACGCGTCGCTGTCGTCGTTCCGCAGCCTGCACGACTTCCACCACGAGTCGATCCTGGAGATCCGCGGCCGGCTCGGCGACCGGGCGTTCGACACCGCGTTCCGGCGCGGCGCGGCGCTGACCACGGCCGAGGCCGTCGAGCTGGCCCTGGACCGGGCGCCCCGCCCCGCCGCGGCGGCGGTGCCGGCGCCGCGCGCCGAGGCGCCCGCGGTGCCGCCGGCCTCCGACGCGCGCCTCGCCGACCTGGGGCTGACGCCCCGCGAGCGCGAGGTGATCAAGCTGATCGCGGAGGGCCTGAGCAACCGCGAGATCGCGGCCCGCCTGGTGGTGGCGCAGCGCACCGCGGAGGGCCACGTGGAGAACATCCTGAGCAAGCTGAGCTTCACCTCGCGGGCGCAGGTGGCGGGCTGGCTGGCGGCGCGCCGAGATACCTGACAGGAGGTGTCAGTCTCTTTCGGCAGGATCGGTGTTGACGGCGGCGACCGGCGCCGCCGACAACAGAGAGGTTCTGCCATGCCCGGATTCGCGTCCCTGGCAATGATCAACCTTGACGCCGAGGACCCCGCGGCCCTGGCCACGTTCTACTCGCAGGTGCTGGGCTGGAAGTTACAGCACAGCGACGCGGAGTACGCCATGATCGGCGACGGCTCGACCACCATCGGCTTCGGCAAGGTGCCGGGCTACTCGGCGCCGGGCTGGCCGAAGGAGGCCGCGCCCAAGCGCTACCACCTGGACCTCTACGTCGACGACCTGGACAAGGCGGAGGAGCAGGCCTTGGCGCTCGGCGCGACCAAGCCGGCGGAGCAGCCGACGCCGGACCGCTGGCGCGTCCTGCTCGACCCGGCGGGCCAACCGTTCGACATCTGCCTGCGCTCCTGATCCAGCGCTGAGTGACGCGGGCCCGCCCGCGTCACTCAGTTGGCGTGCCAGATGGCGGCGTTCAGGGCGGTGGCGAAGGTGACCCACAGCCAGTACGGCACCAGCAGCCACGCCGCCGTCCGCGAGATCGGCCGGAACAGGTAGATCGTGGCGCCGATCAGCGCCCAGAGCACGACGATGTCGACCAGCGCCAGCCCGTACCGCCCGAGGCCGAAGAAGATCGGCGTCCAGGCGGCGTTGAGGGCGAGCTGCACCGCGTAGACGGTGAGCGCCGGGGTCCAGCCCGCGCGGCGCCAGGCCAGCCAGCCGGCGACGGCGATCATCGCGTACAGGATGGTCCAGACCGGGCCGAACAACCACGACGGCGGCGCCCACGACGGCTGTTCGAGGCTCTGGTACTCGCCTGCCGTGCCGGCGACGCCGAGGCCGCCGATGAGCGCGGCGGCGAGGGTGGCGGCCGCGAACGGGAGCAGGCCCCACCAGGCCGTCCGGCTCCGGTGAAGTACGTGAACGGTCATGGCCGACCAGTACCCGCGGCGCCGGAGCGGCTAACCTCCGAGCAGGCCGGCGATCATCCGGGCCGCGATGGCCTCGAAGCTCGGCGGCGGCGCCGTCGTCGTTCCCTCGCTCATCACCCGGGCGAGCTGCGGATAGGCCCCGCTCGCCACCGCCGCCTGCAGCCGCGCGACGTGCTCGCCCACCCGCTCGGAGTCGGTGACCCCGGCCCGGGCCTGCGCCAGCTCGTTGGTCACGTAGCTCGCCACGAACCCGGTGAGCAGCGCCAGGATCTCCATCTTCGCCCCGCCCGGCAGGCCGGTCGGCTCGAGCGCGACCAGCCCGCGCTCCAGGTAGCCGAGCAGATTGGGGCCGCCGAGCTGCCGGTTGGGCAGCGCGGCGGGCATCCACGGGTGCCGCAGCATCAGCGCGCGCTGCCAGCGCACCAGGCTCAGCAGGTCGTCGCCGCCGTACGCCGGGTCGAACTCGCTGACCTGCTCGAACATCAGGTCGAGCAGCTCCTCCTTGTCCCGCACGTAGGTGTAGAGCGACATCACCCCCGCGCCGAGGTCGGCCGCGAGCCGCCGCATGGTGAGCGCGTCCAGCCCGTCGGCGTCGGCGACGGCGATCGCGGCCGCGACGACCTGCGGCCGGGTGTGCGCGGGCGGGCGACCTCTGGGCACGGGCACCTCCGGGATGCTATTTTCAGTACAACGTACGGGAATGAGGTCCGGTTATGGAACGTCTGCCATTTTTCCTTCGACTGATGCGCCGCCGCGCGCGGGCGACGGCGCGATACGACGTCGAGTGGGAGCCGGGCCTCGAGGTGCCCGCCGCCGACGGCAGCATCCTGCTCACCGACCACTACGCCCCGGTCACCGACGAGCCCTGCCCGGTGCTGCTCGTGCGCAGCCCCTACGGGCGCGGCTTCCCGTGGAGCCTGCTGTTCGGCGCGGGCTTCGCCGCGCAGGGCTTCCGGGTGATCGTGCAGAGCACCCGCGGCACCGGCGGCTCGGGCGGCGACTTCCACCTGTGGCGCAACGAGGCCGCCGACGGCCAGGCCGCGGTCGAGTGGCTGCGCAAGCAGGAGTGGTTCCCCGGCACCTTCGCGACGATCGGCCCGAGCTACCTCAGCTACGTGCAGTGGTCGCTCGGGCTGGACCCGCCGCCCGAGTGGCGTGCCGCCGTCCTGCAGGTCGCCGCGCACGACTTCCACCAGGGCTTCTACCCCGGCCGGCAGGGCGCGTTCCGGCTCGAGCTCGCCCTGGTCAGCGGCACGGCGTTCTTCCACCAGTCGGCCGGCCCGGCCGCATACGCCGCGGCGATGCTGCGGCTCGCCGTGCACCTGCGGCGCGCCGTCCGGGGAGTGCCGCTGCTCGACGCCTACCGGCGTGCGCTCGGCGGCCGGCGGCAGGAGTTCGAGGACTGGGTCAACCACCCGTACCCGGACGATCTGTTCTGGGCCGGCTCCGACGCCGGTCCGGCGGCGGACCGGATGACCGTTCCGGTGAGCCTGGTCAGCGGCTGGCACGACCTCACCCTCGAGCAGACCCTCGACCAGTACGCCCGGCTGCGCGCCGCCGGGCAGGAGCCGACCCTCATGATCGGCCCGTGGACGCACACGTCGGCGTTCGACAAGGGCTGGCCGGAGCTGTTCGCGGACGCCCTCGAGCACCTGCGGGTGCACCTGCTCGGCGAGGGCGAGCGGACCACCCGCGTACGGGTGCATGTCGACGGCGAGTGGCGCGAGCTGCCGGAGTGGCCGCCGCCGAGCACGGAGCTGCGCCTGCACCTGCGCCCGGGCGGCGAGCTCGGCGAGCCGGCCGAGGGCGCAACCAGCTTCGACTACGACCCCGCGGACCCGACGCCGTCGTTCGCCGGCCAACTGCAGTCGCGCACGCAGGGCGCCCGCGACAACAAGCCGCTCGAGTCGCGCCCGGACGTCCGGACCTTCACCACCGGGCCGCTGCCCGAGGCCGTCGAGATCATGGGTACGCCGACCGCCGACCTCTACGCGACCGGCAGCACCGGCCACTTCGACCTGTTCGTGCGGCTATGCGACGTGGACCCCGCCGGCCGGTCGGTGAACGTGTGCGACGGCTTCGTCCGGCTCACCCCGGACCACGCGGACGAGGACCCGGTGCGCATCGTGCTCGGCGCGGCCGGCCACCGCTTCGCCGCCGGCCACCGGATCCGGCTGCAGGTCAGCGGCGGCGCGCACCCGCGCTTCGCCCGCAACCCCGGCACCGGCGAGCCGATCGGCACCGCCGTGCGGCTGGTCGCCACCCGCACGACGGTGCATCACGGCCCGGAGCACCCCTCGGCGCTGGCGCTGCCCGTGGTTTGACGCACCTCGGTCCCGGGGTAACAGGCCCGCCGCCAGGCTGTCCCCCACAGAATCGAGGCTCTCCGATGTCCGTTCAGGCAATCTTCTACCTCATCGCCGTCATCCTGCTCGTGCTCGCCGCCCTGCCGATCGGCACGCGCGGAGTCTCCCTGGCCCTGCTCGGCGCCGCGTCCGCGCTGCTGGCGTTCTCCTGGGACACGATCACGGCCGGCTGACCCGCCGGTAGACGACGACCTGCCAGGGTTGCAGGATCAGGTCGTCCGGTGCCGCGGCGTTGGTGAGGAGCAGTTCCGCTCCCGCCCACGCCGCGGCGTCGTCGATCTCGGCCCGGACCGTCTCGCCGGTGAAGTTGCCGATCACCAGCAACGTCGTGCCGTCGAGCGCGCGGGTGAACGCGTACAGCCGCTCGTCGTTCGGCAGCAGCATGGTGAAGTCGCCGTGCACGACCGCCGGCTCGGAGTGCCGCAGCTCGATCAGAGCGCGGTAGAAGTGGTAGACCGAGTCGGGGTCCTCGACCGCGGCGGCCGCGTTGAGCTCGGGATAGTTCGGGTTCACCGGCAGCCACGGCGTGCCCTTGCTGAAGCCGGCGTTCGGCGTGGCGTCCCACTGCATCGGGGTGCGCGCGTTGTCTCGCCCCCGCGCCCGCAGCACGGTCAGCACGTCCTCCGGCGCGCGCCCCTCGTGGGTGACCGCCTGCGCGTACTGGCCGAGCGCCTCGATGTCGCGGAAGTCGGCGATGGTGCCGAACGGCGCGTTCGTCATCCCGAGCTCCTCGCCCTGATAGATGTACGGCGTGCCGCGGTGCAGGTGCAGGACCGCGCCCAGCATCTTGGCCGAGCGCTCCCGGTAGCGCGGGCCGTCGTCACCGAACCGCGAGACGACCCGCGGCTGGTCGTGGTTGTTCCAGTAGAGACTGTTCCAGCCGACCTCGGCCAGCCCGGCCTGCCAGCGCCCGAGGATGCCCTTGAGCGTGGTGAGCTTCAGCGGGTACAGCAGCCACGGATCGGCGCCGCGGTCGACCCAGACGTGGTCGAAGCCGAAGACCATGTCGACCTCGCGGCGGGCCGGATCGGTGTAGAGCACCGCCTCCTGCACTGTCACGCCGGGCATCTCGGCGACGGTCAGCTTCGCGTCGCGGCCGGCGAAGACCCGCTCGTGCATCTCCCGCAGGAACTCGTGGTTGCGCGGCCCGTTCAGCCAGTACGGCCCGCCGTCGCCGTACGCCGAGCCGGGCCGGGGCACGCCGTCCGGCAGCGAGGTGTCCTTGGAGATGTGGTCGATGACGTCCATCCGGAAGCCGTCGACGCCCCGGTCGAGCCACCAGTTCATCATCGCGTAGACCGCGTCGCGGACCTGCTGGTTCTCCCAGTTGAGGTCCGGCTGCTTGCGGCTGAAGATGTGCAGGAAGTACTCGCCGCTGGCCGGGTCGTACTCCCACGCGGAGCCGCCGAAGACCGAACCCCAGTTGTTCGGCTCGGCGCCGGGCGTGCCCGGCACCATGCCCTCGCGGGCCGGGCGCCACCAGTACCAGTCCCGCTTGGCGCTGTCCTTGCCCGCGCGGCTCTCCACGAACCACAAGTGCTCGTCGGAGCTGTGGTTGACGACCAGGTCCATGACCAGCTTCATGCCGCGCTCGTGCACGCCGGCGAGCAGCTCGTCGAAGTCCGCGAGGGTGCCGAAGACCGGCTCGATGTCCTGGTAGTCGCTGACGTCGTAGCCGTTGTCGTCCTGCGGGGACGGATAGACCGGCGACAGCCAGATCACGTCGACGCCGAGGCCCGCGATGTGGTCCAGGTGATCGATGATGCCCCGCAGGTCGCCCATGCCGTCGCCGTCGGCGTCGGCGAAGCTGCGCGGATAGATCTGATAGACGACTGCGCTGTGCCACCAGGGGTTCTCCATAACCCCTCTTTAACACGCCGATCCACTTCATACTGGGCCCCATGAAGATCGCCCTGCTCGGACCGGTCGCCTGGCGCACCCCGCCGCTTCACTACGGACCCTGGGAGCTGATCACCAGCCTGCTCGCCGAGGGGCTGACCGAGCGCGGCGTCGACGTGACGCTCTTCGCGACGCTCGACTCGGTCACCAAGGCGGCCCTCGACGGCGTCTGCCCGAGCGGGTACGAGGAGTCACCCGAGCTCGACGGCCGGGTGTGGGAGGCGCTGCACATCGCGTACGCGCTCGAGCGGTCCGGCGAATTCGACCTCGTGCACAACCATCTCGACTGGCTGCCGCTGGCATTCTCCGGGCACTGCCGGGCGCCGATGCTGACCACCGTGCACGGCTTCTCGGGGAGCAACATCCTGCCGGCGTACCGGCGGGCCAAGTCACACTTCGTCTCCATCTCCGACGCCGACCGCTCACCCGACCTCGACTACGTCGGCACCGTCTACCACGGCGTCGACCTCGAGGGGCTGCCGTTCGACCCGGCCGGCGGCGAGGACCTGGTCTGCTTCGGACGCATCCATCCGGACAAGGGCACGCACAGCGCCATCGAGATCGCGCGCCGGGCCGGGCGCCGGCTGACGCTCTGCGGCATCGTGCAGGACCCGCGCTACTTCGCCGAGCGGGTCGAGCCGCACATCGACGGCGAGCGGGTGGTCTACCTGGGCTCGGTCGGCCCGGCGGACCGGGCCCGGATCCTCGGCGGCAGCGCCGCGCTGCTGCACCCGATCCTGTTCGCCGAGCCGTTCGGCCTCTCCGTGGTGGAGTCGATGGTGTGCGGCACGCCCGTCGTCGCGTACCGGAAGGGATCGATGCCCGAGGTCGTCGACGAGGGCGTCACCGGCCGCCTGGTGGACGACGTGGACCAGGCGGTCGCCGCCGTCGCGGGCATCGACCGGCTGGACCGGGCGGCGTGCCGGGCCCGCGCCCGGGCGCGGTTCGGCGCGGACCGGATGGTCGAGGACTACCTGCGGATTTACCGTGAATTGGGCAGCTGAAATGGCCGATCTTGTTAATGTCCTATTACCGAATTGCGGCATTTCCTTAGTCGCCGCTGAATAGCTGAGGTGTGCGCCGCGCTCTCTGCCCGCGCGCGCCGGTTCGTGCTGCGGGGAGGCAGCCGCCCGATCAGAAAGGCCCATTTCATGCCCGCCACGTACGGCTTCCTGAGCACCTATCCCCCCACGCAATGCGGTTTGGCGACGTTCAATGCGGCGCTCGCCAGCCACCTGACGGGCGGCGCGCCCGGCAGCGGTGTGGTCCGGCTGCTCTCGGCCGACGCGACCGGGGGCGGGCTGGAGGTCGACCGGACGGCGCCGCGGATCGTGCACACCTGGCACACGGACACACCCGGCGGCTGGGCGGCCGCGGCCAACGCGCTGAAGCGGTTCGACGTGGTGGTCGTGCAGCACGAGTACGGCATCTACCCGGGCGACGGCGGCGACGAGGTGCTGCCGGTGCTGCGCGCACTCAAGATGCCGACGATCGTCGTGCTGCACACGGTGCTGAGCAACCCGTCGCCGCTGCAGCGCACGGTGCTCGAGCGGATCGTCGCGACGGCCGACGCGGTCGTCACCATGACCGACACCGCGCGCCGGCGGCTGACCACCGGCTACCGGGTCGACGCGGAGAAGATCACGGTCATCCCGCACGGCGCGGGCAGCCACTGCGGCACGCCGCGCTCGGCGAGCGCCACCCCGCACCTGCTCACCTGGGGCCTGCTCGGCCCGGGCAAGGGCATCGAGTGGGCGCTGCGCGCGCTGGCCCTGCTCGGCGACCTCGACCCGCACCCGCTGTACACGGTCGCCGGCCGGACCCACCCGAAGGTGCTCGAGCAGCACGGCGACGTCTACCGGGAGTCGCTGCGCAAGCTCGCCGCGGAGCTCGGCGTCACCGACGAGGTCACCTGGGACGACGTCTACCACGACCAGGCGGCGCTGAGCCGGCTGATCCGCTCGGCGGACGCGGTGGTGCTGCCGTACGACTCCACCGAGCAGGTCACCTCCGGCGTGCTGATCGAGGCGGTCGGCGCGGGCGTGCCGGTGGTCGCGACCGAGTTCCCGCACGCCGTCGAGCTGCTCGCCGACGGCCCGGGCCTGCTGGTGCCGCACCAGGACCCGGAGGCGATGGCCGCCGCGATCCGGCACGTGCTGGCGCTAAGGGATTCGCCAGACCAGCTGGCCGGCTTCACCGGCGGCCCGACGCTGCGCTGGCCCGCGGTCGCCGCGCGCTACCAGGCGCTGGCCACCCGGCTGGTGCAGGACCGCACCCGCGTTGCTACGTCGGTTCCCGCGTGAGCATCTCCTTGCGGCTGGTACCGCCGCCCATCCGACTCGTCGACGCGCCCGAGCCCAGCTGGGCGCAGATCGCCCGCCTCTCCGACGACACCGGCCTGCTCGAGCACGCCCGCAACGCGATACCCCGGCGCTGGCACGGCTACTGCGTGGACGACGTGTCCCGGGGCCTGCTCGTCGCCGCCCGCGAGCCGCAGCCCACCGCGCAGGTGGTCCGGCTCGCCGAGCGGTACCTGGCGTTCCTGACGCACGCGCTGGCGCCGGACGGCACCTGCCACAACCGCATGGGCTACGACCGGGTCTGGCACGACGAGCCGAGCCTCGGCGACTGGTGGGGCCGGCTGGTGTGGGGGCTCGGCACGGCCGCGGCCCGCTGCCCGGTCCCGTGGATCCGGGCCGGGGCGGCCGAGGGGTTCGCCAGGGCGGCCCGGCAGCGCTCGCCGTGGCCCCGGGCCATGACCTTCGCCGGGCTCGGCGCGGCGGAGGTGCTGCGGGCCGACCCGCGGTCCCGCGCCGCGGCCTCCCTGCTCGGCGACGCCGCGACGGTCATCGGGCCGCCCGGCCCCGACCCCGAGTGGGTCTGGCCGGAGCCCGAGCTGACCTACGCGAACCCGGCGCCGGCCGAGGTGCTGATCCAGGCCGGCGATCTGCTCGGCGACGAGCCGCTGCTCGCCGACGGCCTGCGGATGCTCTCCTGGCTGTGCCGCATGCAGGAGCACGAGGGCCACCTCTCCACCGTCCCGGTCGGCGGTTGGCGGCCCGGCGTGCCGAAGCACCGGCACGACCAGCAGCCGATCGAGGCCGCCGCGACCGCCGACGCCTGCGCGACGGCGGCGGCGGTGACCGGGGACGAACGCTGGGACGCGCCGCTGTTCATGTCCATCGCCTGGTTCCTGGGCGACAACGACACCGGCACGGTGATGTACGACCCCCTGACAGGTGGTGGATATGACGGTCTGAAGCCGGATGGCCCTAATCTGAACCAAGGCGCCGAATCCACCCTCGCGCTCATCTCCACGTTGCAGCACGCACGCGCGTTGGCGAGCAGGAGCGCGACCCGACCGTCAGGCGGACTGGCATGACCGCAATCATGGATCCCAGCGACCTCGAGCCGACGTCGACCACCTCACTCGCCCTGCGTCACGCGTTGACGATGCAGCCGGACGGCCGCCGGGTCGTCATCAAGCTGTTCGTGCCCGGCGAGGACGCCCAGATCGGACAGAGCCGGGCCTCCTCGATCATCGAGCGCGTCCTGCGCCTCACCGAGGAGGAGAACGCCCGGCTGCTCGAGGACGTGCTGGCCCGGTTCGCCGGGCGCCATCACGACATCTGCGCGACCTTCCAGCACCACTACGACCTGGTGCAGCACCGGGTGCCGCCGGAGATCGAGCTGTCGCCGACGGCCCGGGCGCTGATCGGCGCGTACTTCAGCCACGAGTTCTCCGTCGAGGCGGCGGCGCTGTGCAACCCGTCGATGGTCCCGCACCCGGACCAGAGCGACCTGGCGCCGGGCGAGCTGCGCACCGCGATCAGCCTGCGGCAGATCGGCGAGGGGCACATCTCCTCGATCGGCTTCTGCTCCGCGATCCTCGGCCCGGACGACACGATCCGGCTGGAGGACCGCTCCGGCCCGCTGATGATCGGCCCGCGGGTCGGCGCCAAGCACCGGCGCGACCTGCTCGCCGCCGGCCTGGCCGAGGAGGACATCGACAACGAGATCACCGCCACTGTGCTGTCCTCGCTGCCCGACCGCTACGACGACGAGGCGTTCGAGGACGTCCTGCACAACCTGCCCGCCGAGCTGCTGGCCCGGCCGCTCGCCAACGAGACGCTGGAGCTGATCCGGCGCATCGTGGCCAGCGATTACGCGGTGACGTTCCCGGCCACCGCCCCGCTGCACCAGCGGGTGCTCTGGCCGGCCACGCCGGCCGAGAGCAACGGCATGGAGGACGCGCGCTTCGTGCAGGTCGAGGAGGAGGACGGGCGCACGGCCTACTACGCCACCTACACCGCGTACGACGGGCGGCACATCGCCGGCCGGCAGATACACACCCGCGACCTACGGCACTTCGAGGTGACCGCGCTGCGCGGCCCGGCCGCCCGCAACAAGGGCATGGCGCGGTTCCCGCGGCCGGTCAACGGGCGGCACCTGGCGCTGTGCCGCAGCGACGGCGAGACGCTGGGGCTGAGCGTCCGCGACGAGCAGAACCGCTGGCAGGAGGCCGTGCCGCTGCTCGTGCCGCACCGCGGCTGGGAGCTGATCCAGGTGGGCAACTGCGGGTCGCCGGTGGAGACCACCGCGGGCTGGCTGGTGCTCACCCACGGCGTCGGCCCGATGCGCCGGTACGCGATCGGCGCGATGCTGCTCGACCTCGACAACCCGGAGCTGGTCATCGCCGACCTGCCGCACGGGCTGCTGGAGCCGGACGAGATCGAGCGCGAGGGCTACGTGCCCAACGTCGTCTACTCCTGCGGCGGGCTCGTGCACGCGGGGCGGTTCTGGCTGCCGTACGGCGCCAGCGACGTCCGGGTCGGCTTCGCCAGCATCCCGCTCGACAAGCTCCTCGACGCCATGGTGCCGTTCGCCGACGGCCCGGGTGGGTCATGGCGGTCCTGAGGACTCCTCACGCGCGTCGTGCACCAGCAGGGCGACCTGCACCCGGTTCGTCGCGTCCAGCTTGGTGAGGAGCCGGGACACGTACGCCTTGACCGTCGCCGTGCTCATCCGCAGGGCCGTACCGATCTCCTGATTGGTGCGGCCCTGCGCCACGAGCGACGCGACGTCGCGCTCGCCGGGGCTGAGCCGCCGCAGCGCCGCGCGGGCCCGCTCCCGGGACGGGTCACCTCCGGCCGCCGCGACCAGGCCCATCATCCGGCGCAGCACCTCCGGCGAGAGCATCGGCTCGCCCGCCGCGACCCGCCGCACGGCCCGGGCGATGTCCGCCGGCGGCGTGTGCTTGAGCAGGAAGCCGCCGGCGCCGGCTCGCATCGCCCGCAGCACGTGCGCGTCGGTGTCGAACGTGGTCAGCACGATCACCTCGGGCGGGTCCCGGCGGGCGCGCAGCGACTCGGTCGCGGTCAGCCCGTCCATGCCCGGCATCCGGATGTCCATCAGCACGACGTCCGGGCGGTGGGTGTTGACCGCGGCGGCGACCTCGGTGCCGTCGGCGACCGCCCCGGCCACCTCGATGCCGTCGAACTCGTTGAGCATCATGGTCAGCCCGGCCCGCACGAGTGCGTCGTCGTCGACGAGCAGCACCCGCACCGGGGTCACGGCGTCCACGGCAGCCAGGCCCGGAGCCGGAACTCGCCGGCCGTCGTCGGCCCGTGCTCGAGGCGGCCCCCGGCGAGCTGCACCCGCTCGCCGATGCCGACCAGCCCGGCGCCGGCCCCCGGCAGCGTCTTCCCGCCGGCCACCAGGGCGTTGCCGACCTCGACGACCAGGCCCTGCTCGGCGTGGCCGGTGACCGCCACCCGCACGCTCGCGCCCGGTGCGTGCTTGCGGGCGTTGGTCAGCGCCTCCTGCACGATCCGGTACGCGTGCCGGCCCAGCCCGGCCGGCACCGGCTCGGCGGCGCCCAGCTCCAGCTCGACCCGCGCGCCGGCCTCCCGGGACTGCTCGATCAGCGCGGGCACGTCCGCGAGGGTCGGCTGGGGCCGGTCGTCGGCGGGCTCGCGCAGCATCCCGATGACCTGCCGCAGATCCTCGAGCGCCTCGTACGCGCTCTGCCGGATCACCCCGGCGGCCGCCCGCTCGTCCTGCGGCGCGTCCCGGCGCACCTCCAGCGCGCCGGCGTGCACGGCCAGCAGCGAGATCCGGTGTGCGAGCACGTCGTGCATCTCGCGCGCGATCCGCTCCCGCTCGCCCAGCCGTGCCTGCTCGAGGCGCAGCTGCTGGCCCTGTTCGGCCTGCCGGGCCCGCTCGTCGTACGAGCGGACGAGCTGCCGTTGCGAGCGGACCAGCATCGCGATCGCGACGACGATGACGTCCAGGAGCACCATGAACGTCACCGACTCCCAGTAGACGCGGGTCGGGCCGAGCGCGATCAGGTAGACGCCCGCGAGCGTGACGGCGTGCAGCGCGGCGACCCCGACGGCGACCCGGGCCGGCCGGTAGAGCGCGACGGCGAAGAGCGCGATCGGCGCGGCGCCCATCGGCATCCCGAAGAGGATGCCGAGCGGGATGAGGACGAGGGTCAGCGCGACCGGCCGGCTCCGGCGGAACAGGACCAGGCCGGCCACCGCGACCAGGCCGGCGACCAGCTCGGCCCACAGGGGCCAGCCGTCGCCCTCGCTGATGGTCGTCGCGAGGAAGAAGGAGCCCAGCAGCAGCGCGAGGACCGCCAGGACACCCTCGATCTGCCAGCGTCGCATGCCTGGACGGTACTGCGCCGCGGCCGCCGCGCGCAGTGGCCGGGTGGCGGTCACCATGTCGACTTTGGTCGACGCGGTCGCTACCTCCGCCGGTATCCGCCGCCCGGCGCGGGCCGGAGACTCTGCGGGTGTGACCGACGACTCGACGACCGTGGCGACACCGGTGTGGGCCCGCGCCGCGACCTGGGCCGCGCTGCCCGCCGGCGGTGCCGGGCTGGGCTGGGTCGTGCACCAGCTGCCGGACTGGATCCTGCGCATCCCGTTCGCGCCGATGCGCGGGCCGTTCCGGCTGGCCGCCCGGCTGCCCGAGCCGGAGGCGACGATCGGCGCCCTGCTGCTCGGCACGCTCGCCGGCCTGGTGCTGGCGTTCCTGGCCGACCGGGAGTCGCTGAGCGTGCGGATGTCGCACTCCGAGGTGACGCTGAAGCGGCCGGGCACCGTCCGGACGGTGCCGCGCGCCGAGGTGGCGGTCGCCTACCGCGAGCGCGACCGGCTGGTGCTGCTCGGGCGGACCGGGCGCGAGCTGGCCCGCGAGCCGTCACACCTGTCGTCCGCGCGGCTGGCGACGCTCTTCGGCCCGGCCTGGTCCGACCGGGACCCGTACGCGGACGCCTATCGGCGCTGGGTGCCGGGCCTGCCGGACGTCCCGGCGGAGGCGGAGGCCCTCTTCCTGGCCCGGCAGCGCGCGCTGGACGGCGGCGACGGCGACGACGCCGCGGAGCTGCGCGGGGAGCTGGCCCGGCTCGGCTTCGTGACGCGCGACGAGAAGAAGCGCCAGCACTTCCGCGTGACGGGCTGAGCCCTAGACGGTCGCGGCGACGACCCAGATGGTCAGCACGGCGAGGAAGTCGCCGTCCTCGCCGGCCCGGTCGACCTGGTCGAACCAGCGTTCCCGCAGGCCGTCCGGTGTCATCCAGGACTCCTGCGGCACCTGCGGGTTGACCATCGGCAGGACGACTGCCGCCGAGGCGGGGTCCGGGAAGTAGCAGGTGACCGGGGTCGCGCTGATGTCGTGCAGCCCGTAGCCGACCAGCCGCCGGCGCAGCGTGCGGCCCATGTCCACCTGGCGCGGGGTGAGCCGGCCGTGCATGTGTTCGACGATGGTCTGCGCCAGCCCGGCGTCCACGCCGTCGAAGGCGAGCGAGCCCCAGTCGGTGTCGAGCAGGCAGACCCGGCCGCCGGGGCGGGTCACCCGGATCAGCTCGCCGATCGCCACGTCCGCGTCGTCGACGTGCTGCAGGACCCGCTCGCACCACACCCCGTCGAAGCTGTCGTCCGCCAGGTCGAGGGCGGAGACGTCGCCGGTGAGGTACCGGATCTCGCCGCCGTCGTGCCGCTTGCGGGCCGCGGCCAGGGTCGCCGCCGAGTGGTCGAGCGCCACCACCTCGCCGCCGGGCGCCACCGCGGCCGCCAGCGCGCGGGACACGTCGCCGGCGCCGCAGCCGGCGTCGAGCAGGCGCTGCCCGGGCGCCGGGCGCAGCTCCCGCCACGCGGTGTCGCGCACGCGGCGGATCTCGGGGTGCCGGGACATCCCCTCGAGCGCCGCGACCAGCATGGCGATCATTTCCGGTGGCATCGAGTCGAGGTCCGCGAAGGGGGTGCGGTCCAGCTGTGCGGGCTCCATGGCACCGATACTGGCTCGGCGAGCGCGCCATCGTGACGGGCCGTCAACCTTCCGACACGGAACTTCGCTCTTTCGAGGTATCCGGGTTGTGGTGTGTTCCTGGACACCGTCCCACCCGTCGACGGCGATCGTGGCACGTAAGATCCCGAAACATGACGGCAACACGGATCGGTCTGGTCGGGTACGGCTCCGGTGGGCGGATCTTCCACGCGCCCCTGCTCGCGTCCGCGGAGGGCGTCGAGTTCGCGGGCGTGGTGACCCGTTCGGAACAGCGCCGCGAGGAGCTGGCGAAGGGGCACCCCGGCGTGCCCGCGTACGGCTCGATCGCGGAGCTCGCCGCCGCGGGCGTGCAGGCCGTCACGATCTCGACGCCGGCCGCGACGCACGCGGCGCTGGCCCGCGAGGCGATCGAGCTGGGCCTGGCCGTGGTGGTGGACAAGCCGTTCGCGCTGGACGCCGAGGCGGCCCGCGAGGTGACCACCCTGGCCGCCGAGGCCGGCGTGCTGCTCAGCGTCTACCAGAACCGGCGCTGGGACTCCGACCTGCTGACCCTTCGGCGGCTCATCGGTGAGGGCGCGCTGGGCGAGGTCCGCCGCTTCGAGTCCCGCTTCGAGCGCTGGGCGCCGGACCGCGCGCCGGGCGCCGCCGGCGGCGGCACGCTGCTCGACTTCGGCGCGCACCTGGTCGACCAGGCGCACCTGCTCTTCGGCCCGGTCTCCCGGGTGTACGCGGAGATGCGCGGCGACGGCGACCTGGACGACGACGTCTTCGTCGCCCTGCACCACGAGAGCGGCGTCGAGTCGCACCTGTGGGGCAGCTGGCGCCAGGCCGCCCCCGGCCCCCGCTTCCGGGTCAGCGGCACGACCGGCACCTACATCATCGACGGCGTCGACGGCCAGGAGGCCGCGCTGAAGGCCGGCCGCTCCCCCGGCGACCTGGGCGAGCGCTGGGGCGTCGAGCCGGAGCACGCCTGGGGCCGGCTGTACCGCGGCGCGACGGGCGCGCCCGTGCGCAGCGAGCGCGGCCGCTGGGACAGCTACTACCCGGCGTTCGCGGCGGCGGTCCGCGGCGAGGCGCCCCTTCCGGTCGACCCGCTGGACTCGGTCCGCAACATGGACGTCCTGGACACAGCCCGGATCAGCGCGACGACCGGCGAGACGGTGAAGCTCAAGGGCTAAGGACCCAGCACCCGGGCCTTCGCCAGCGAGTCGGCGAAGGCGTCGGGCGCCAGGTCGAGGCCGTCCGGCAGCCACGTCGGCTCGGCCAGCTCGGGCTCGGTCATCGCGGCGAGGATCGCGGACGGGTCCATGCCCGCCCGCAGCAGCGCGCCGAGCTCGCGCGGGTTGACACCCGCCGGCAGCGGCCCGTTGCCCAGGTCGGTGCCGTAGCGCACGGTCCCGCCGTGTGCCAGGAAGCGCCGCAGGTTGCCGATCGCCGTGTCCTGTTCCGGCGTCGGCCGGCCCCAGCCGTGTATGTCCAGGGTGCTGATCCAGGTCATCCGGGCGGCGGCGTCGCGCACCAGGGCGTCGTCGAGCTCCTCGGTCCACGGCGTGTGCGCGAGCAGCTCCACGCCGGCCTCGTAGGCCGCGGCGACCGTGCCCGGGCCCTCCGCGTGCGCGACCACCGGCAGGCCGCCGGCGTGCGCGGCGCGGACCAGCGCGGCCAGCGTCTCGGTCGGCAGCATCGGGCCGCCGGCGTGCGCGGTCACCTTGATCAGGGTCGCCCCCGCGGCCCGGGCCTCGCCGACCGCGTCGGCCGCGTCGTCCGCCGAGCGCACCTCGCGGCAGCTGCCGGCCGGCGCCCACGAGCGGTCGCTGGGATATCCGCCGGGAGCGATCATGAAGGGCCCGGCGTAGCGCACGCCGGGCGCACCCCGCGCGGCCAGCTCCGCGACCTGCTCCGGCACGCCGCCCAGGTCCCAGACGTACGCGATCCCGCCGTCCCGTACCGTCGTCAGGTCGACGAGCGCGGAGTGCACGTGCGCGTCGCGCAGGCCCGGCAGCACCGCGCCGGGCAGCCGGCGCGGCACCGCGCCGGCCGGGATCTCGGCGACCGGCACGACCGCCCGCGGACCCGGCCCCAGCCGCAGCGCGGCACCGGCGTGCGACCGCCCGTCCCACCAGATGGTGTCGGCGATCAGCCAGGTCACGATTGAGCCTTTTCAACGTGGCCCGGGCGGCAGCTCCCGGCACCGGTCAACGGCCCGGAAAGCTCTGGCCCGAGGCCAGGTTGAAAATTGCTCATTGCTTCTCGAGCAGGATGCGCAGCATCGAGAGCCCGCGGTAGACCTCCGCGAAGCTGGTGCTCAGCGGGGCCGGGCCGATCCGGATGCCGTTCGGGTTGCGGAAGTCGGGCAGCACGCCGTTCTCCCAGAGGGTGCCCAGCAGCCGCTTGAAGCCGGGGTGCTGCAGCGTCACGTGCCCGCCGCGGTGCGCCGCGTCGCGCGGGCCGGCCACCTCGACGCCGAGCGGCGCCAGCCAGCGGTCGGCCAGCTCGAGGACGTAGCCGGTGAGCAACACCGACTTGGCGCGGACCGCCCCGATGCCGGCCCGCGCCAGCATGTCCAGGTTGGCGTGCAGCGGGACCATCGCCAGGATCGGCGGGGTGCCGCTGAGCAGCGCCCGCGCGCCCTCGGCCGGCTCGTGGCCGGGGCCCATCTCGAACGACGCCCGGTGCCCCATCCAGCCCTGGATCGGCTGGCGCAGCTCGCCCTGCAGGTCGCGCCGCAGGTACGCGAACGCGGGCGCGCCCGGGCCGCCGTTGAGGTACTTGTAGGTGCAGCCGACGGCCAGGTCCGCGCCCCAGTCGTCCAGGTGCAGCTCGACCGAGCCGACCGAGTGGCTCAGGTCCCAGAGCGTCAGCGCGCCGGCCGCGTGCGCGATCCGGTTGATCTCCTCGGCCGGTGCGATCCAGCTCGACTTGTACGCGACGTGGCTGAACAGCACCAGCGCGGTGTCATCGTCCACCACCTCGGCGACCTGCTCGGCGGTGACGCCGGCGACCGGGTCGGTCTCGATCCACACCAGGGACAGGCCGCGCTCGGCGGCGATGCCCTCCAGCACGTACCGGTCGGTGGGGAAGTTGTCGGTGTCCAGCACGATCTTGCGGCGGCCCGGCCGGGCGTCGACGGCCGCCCGCGACATCTTGTAGAGCAGGACCGTGGTGGAGTCGGCGACCACCACCTGGCCGGGAGCGGCGCCCAGCGCAACCGTGCCGAGCCGGTCGCCGAGCTCGAGCGGCCACTGCATCCAGCCCTCGGTCCAGCCGCGGATGAGCCGGCCGGCCCACTGCTCGCGGACGAAGTCGTCGAGCAGCCGCGCAGTCTCCCGCAGCGGGCGGCCGAGCGAGTTGCCGTCCAGGTAGGAGATGACGTCGAAGCCGTCCGGGGTGATGAAGTGGTCGCGCAGGTGTGCCAGCGGATCGGCGGCGTCCAGGGCCTCGGCGCGCGCCAGCAGATCGTCGGTCATGCGTGTGCTACTCCGATTTCGGTGCGGACGACGTACAGCTCCGGGAAGAACGTCAGGTCCAGGGCCTTGCGCAGGAAGTCGACGCCGCTGGAGCCGCCGGTGCCGCGCTTGAAGCCGATGGTCCGCTCCACGGTCTTGAGGTGCCGGAAGCGCCAGAACTGGAAGTTCTCCTCAAGGTCGACGAACTCCTCGCAGGCCTCGTAGGCCTCCCAGTAGGCGTCCGCGTTCTCGTAGATCTTCACGAACACCGGCACCAGGTCCGCGTTGTAGCGGTACGGCAGGGTCACGTCGCGCTGCAGCAGCTCGGCCGGCACGTGGTGCCCGGCCCGGGCCAGGTAGCGCAGGAACTCGTCGTAGACGCTCGGCGCCTCCAGCGCCGAGACGAGCAGCTCCTTCGCGCCCGGGTCGTCGTCGAAGATCGACAGCATTCGCTTGTCCTTGTTGCCGAGCATGAACTCGACCGCGCGGTACTGGTACGACTGGAAGCCCGAGGAGGTGCCGAGGAAGCTGCGGAACTCGGCGTACTCCGACGGGGTGAGGGTGGCCAGCACCGACCACTGCTCGGTGAGGCAGCGCTGGATGTGCTTGACCCGGGCGAGGCCCTTGAGCGCCGGGCGCAGGTCGTCGGCGGCCAGCTGCCGCTGCACCGCGCGCAGCTCGTGCAGGATCAGCTTGAGCCAGAGCTCGGAGGTCTGGTGCTGCAGGATGAAGAGCAGCTCGTCGTGGTGCTCGGGGACGCTGACCGGGTGCTGCGCGGACAGGACCTCGTCGAGGTGAAGGTAACGCCCGTACGACAGATTGACCCTGAAGTCGCGGACGATGCCGGCCTCCATTGGCCGCTGGTTCGACGACACTCTCCCGCCCTCCTCAGATGATCAACCTGAAGGAGATCACACTAGCCGTCAGGTAAGGATCGGACCCCAGTACACCCACTGACCGTCGTGACGCACGAAGCGGCTGCGCTCGCGCATCTCGCCGGGGCGGCCGCCGTCGCGGTAGTGCGCCCGGAACTCCACCACGCCCTCGGTGTCGAAGAGCCCGCCCTGGGCCGATCCGAGCACGTCGAGGCCGGTCCAGCGCAGGTTCGGGTCGGGTTCGACGCGCGCCGGCCGGGTCGTGTGGTGCCACGAGCTGAGCAGGTAGGCGTGGTCGTCGAGCGCGAAGGCCGTGTACCGGGAACGCATCAGCGCCTCCGCCGTGGCCGGCGGCTCACCGCGGTGCGCACGCCCGCAGCACTCGCCGTACGGCCGGCCGAGCCCGCACGGGCAGGCGCCGGCGTCGTCAAGACCGCGCGGCGGCGCGGTGCGGCGGGGTGTGCGTCGGGCCATGGCTGCCATTGTCCACCTACCCGGCGGCCCGCGCGCCGGTAGTGGCGGATCCCCGGACTACGTCGCCCTGCGTACGGCCGGCTGCGTCGGCCGGGGAATGACCGGGGCCGCCCGGCTTGGCACGCTCCTGCGCATGGTCCTTCCACCGCGCTGGCGCAAGCTCGTCCTCACCGTGCACGTGATCACCGCCGTCGGCTGGCTCGGCGTCGATCTGGTCCTGCTCACGTTCGGCATCGCCGGGCTGGCCGGGGCGGATCCCGAGCTCGTCTACCCCGCGCAGAGCATGATCGGCCGGCTGCTCTTCACCCCGCTGAGCGTGCTGGTCTGGCTGATCGGGGTGGCCAACGCGGTCCTCACGCCGTGGCGCCTGTTCCGGCACTGGTGGGTGCTGGTCAAGCTGGTGCTCACCACGGTGATGCTGTGCCTGGTGCTGTTCCTGCTCTACCCCGGGCTGACCGAGGCCGGGAACCTCGCCGGCGCGCTGCCGCGACCGGAGCGGATCAACATGGTGGTGGCGCCGGTGGTCTCCAGCAGCCTGCTGATCTTCGCGACGGTGGTCTCCACCTACAAGCCCTGGGGGCGGGTCAGCCGGCCTGCTGCTCGATCACGATCTCACTGATCACCCGCTGACAGCGGTCCAGCTCCTCGATCAGGCCCTGCATCTCCTCGATCGCCGAGACGGCGTTCTGGGTGTCGCTGCGGATGCCGCCCACCTGGCCGCCGATCTCGTTGGTCGCCGTCGCGGTCTCGTTGGCCAGGTCCTTGACCTCGCTGGCGACGACCGCGAAGCCGCGCCCCGCCTCGCCGGCCCGGGCCGCCTCGATGGTGGCGTTCAGCGCGAGCAGGTTGGTCTGCTTCGCGATCGTCGCGATGAGCTCGACGACCTTGCCGATCTCGGTGCTGCTGGCCTCCAGCCGCTGGATCACCGCGACGGCGGTCTGTGCGGCGCGCACCGCGGACTGCGTGGCCGTCGCCATGTCGCTGCTGACGTTCGCCAGCCGGTGCACCGAGTCGCGCGTGCCCTCGTCCTGGAGGACGACGGTCTCCGCATACTGGCCCTGATCCTGGTGGTCGTCCCCGGATTCCCAGTCGGTCATCGCGCTCCGTCCATCACTGTCGTCCCTATATTTCAAGATTCGCACCTTCAAGGGCCGTTCGCGGCAATTTCGCCATCCTCCGCAAGACCTGTCAGTGATTCGTCCGGTGCTGCAAACACCTGTACAGCTTTTGCAGTGGGCTGACGTAAGATTCCGTCGTGACCAAACGTCTCGCCGAGGTGGCGAAGAAGGCAGGCGTCAGCGAGGCCACCGTCAGCCGGGTGCTCAACGGCCGCAGCGGCGTCTCCGAGGCGACCCGCGCGTCCGTGCTGACCGCCCTCGACGTGCTGGGCTACGAGAGACCCACGAAGCTGCGCGGCGAGCGCGGCCGGCTGGTCGGCCTGGTGCTGCCCGAGCTGCAGAACCCGATCTTCCCGGCGCTGGCCGAGGTGGTGACCGCGTCGCTGGCGCAGCGCGGCTTCACGCCGGCCCTCTGCGCACGCACCATCGGCGGCGTGCCCGAGCGCGACTACATCGAGATGCTGCTGGACCATCAGGTGTCCGGAGTGGTCTTCGCCGGCGGCTCGTATGCACTGGCCGACGCCGAGCACGGGCACTACCGGCAGCTGCTCGACCGGCGGATGCCGGTGGTGATGGTCAACGGCGGCGTCGACAACCTCGGCTTCCCGCACATCTCGACCGACGACGCCGTCGCCGTCGAGCAGGCGTACGGCCACCTGCGCTCGCTCGGGCACGAGAAGATCGGCCTGGTGATGGGCCCGGAGGACCACGTGCCGTCGCGCCGCAAGCTGGCCGCCGTCAAGGTGGCCGCGGGCTGGTCCGGCCCCGAGTCACAGTGGCCCGTCGAGCGCACCAACTTCTCCATGGAGAGCGCCCGGCTGGCCGCCACCCGGCTGATCCAGCGCGGCGTCACCGCGATGATCTGCGCCAGCGACGTGCTGGCCCTCGGCTCGATCCGGGCGGCCCGCCGCCTCGGCCTCGACGTGCCGCGCGACGTGTCCATCGTCGGCTTCGACGACAGCGCGCTGATGACGTGCACCGACCCGCCGCTGACCACCGTCCGGCAGCCGATCGAGCTGATGGGGCAGGCCGCGGTCGACGTCCTGGTCAACCAGATCGAGGGCGCCGCGGCGACCACCGACGAGCTGCTGTTCGAACCGGAACTGGTGGTGCGCGGATCCACCGGCCCGGCGCCGAGCGGCGACTGAGCAGGACATTCACCACCTTCACCGGGCGGGCCCTTCGGGGCCCGCCCTTCTTTGTGCCCCCAGTCACTGCCGTCGAGTTTTTTCGACTGTTGGTTGACTTCTTGCGGGACGCGGTTTGACTTTGTATCGTCACTGCCACGAAACAAGGCATCGAAGATCCCGCACATTTCGGACTTACCCATAGGCGCGCACCCCTCCAGGAAGGGCGTACTCCCCCATGTTCAAAACCAGGCTGCGCAGTGCCCTCGGGCTCCTGCTCGTCGCCGGAGTCGCGATGTCCGCCGCCGCGTGCGGCGACGGCGGCGACGACGCGACGGCGACGAAGGACGGCAAGGTCACGCTGGTGATCAACGGCCTCCCGCCCGCCACCGAGAAGGCGACGCACGACCGCTTCCTCGCCAACGTCGCCGAGTTCGAGAAGGCGAACCCGAACATCAAGATCGACGCCCGCGAGGGCAAGATGGACCCGCAGACCTTCCCGGCCAAGCTGGCCGGCGGCCAGCTCGAGGACGTCTTCTACGTCTACTTCACCGACCCGGCCAGCCTGATCGCCAAGCGCCAGGTGTCGGACGTCAGCAAGTACCTCAAGGACTATCCGATCACCTCGCAGCTCAAGCCCGAGGTGCTGCGGGTCTTCCAGGACGACAAGGGCGCGACGTACGGCCTGCCGTACAAGAACTACTCGATGGGGCTGCTCTACAACCGGGCCCTGTTCACCAAGGCCGGCCTCGACCCGAACAGCCCGCCGAAGACCTGGGCCGAGCTGCGCACGGCCGCCAAGAAGATCGCCGACCTGGGCGACGGCACGATCGGCTACGGCGACTACAGCAAGAGCAACACCGGCGGCTGGCACTTCACCACCGAGCTCTACTCCCTCGGTGGCGACGTGGCCGTCAACAACGGCGGCACCTGGAAGGCCGCCTTCAACAACCCGCAGGGCAAGCAGGTCCTGCAGCAGCTCAAGGACATGCGCTGGGTCGACAACTCGATGGGCCAGAAGCAGCTCCTCGAGTGGGCCGACCTGCTGCAGCAGATGGGCTCGGGCAAGCTCGGCATGTACCTCGCCACCGCCGACAACATCCCGACGATCGTCAACCAGTACAAGGGCAAGTACGAGACCTACGGTCTCGGCCAGATCCCGGACGGCAAGGGCACGCTGGGCGGCGGCGAGGGCTACATGTTCAAGGCGGGCCTGAGCCCCGAGAAGATCAACGCCGGCCTCAAGTGGCTGACCTTCTGGTTCACCTCGGCCGACCGTTACGAGGCCGAGAACAAGTGGGCGAGCGAGACCGACCAGCCCGTCGGCCTGCCCGAGCCGGCGATCTTCACCGGCGCGGCGGCGGAGACCCAGGCCGCGGCCGACAAGAAGTACGCCAACGTGCCGCAGGAGAACTACGCGCCGTTCGTCGCGGCGATGAGCGGCATCCCGGTCAAGCTCGAGCCGCCGAACGCACAGCAGATCTACGCGGCCCTCGACGTCGCGATGCAGAAGGTGCTGACCGACAAGAACGCTGACATCGACAAGCTCCTCGCCGACGCCGAGGCGCAGACCAACAGCATCCTGGCCAGCGTCAAGTAGCCGGCCTGGCCGCCGGCGGGCATCCACCCGCCGGCGGCCGACCCGGCACTCGTCCCACTGCAGACAAGGAACGACAATGGCGGTAGTCACGGCGGTACCGGGGCGCGGATCCCGGGTACACCGCCTGCGCCGGAGGATTCAGGACAACCTGCTGGCGTACGCGTTCATGGCGGCGGGCCTGGCGTGTTTCGCCTTCTTCTCCTGGTATCCGCTGGTGCGGGGCGTGATCCTGAGCTTCCAGCAGGACAACTTCGTCGCCCCGCCGTACTGGGTGGGCCTGGACAACTACCGGGCGCTCTTCGCCGACCCGCTGTTCTACACGGCCTGGAAGAACACGCTGCTCTTCACCGGGCTCGCCCTGGTCTTCGGCTTCGTGCTGCCGTTCTTCATCGCGGTGCTGCTCAACGAGTTCCGGCACTTCAGCGGGTTCTTCCGGGTCCTGGTCTACCTGCCGGTGATGCTGCCCCCGATCGTGGCGGTGCTGCTCTGGCGCTACTTCTACGACCCGGGCAGCGGCCTGTTCAACACCGTGCTGCGCGGCGTCGGGTTGCCGGAGTCGCAGTGGACGCAGTCCTCGAGCACCGCGATGATCTCGCTGGTCCTCGTGTCCACCTGGGCCAACCTGGGCGGCGCGACGCTGATCTACCTCGCCGCGCTGCAGGGCATCCCCGGCGAGCTGTACGAGGCCGCCGAGCTGGACGGCGCGAGCGTCTGGCAGCGGCTGCGGTACGTCACGCTGCCACAGATGCGGTTCATCATGCTGGTCCTGCTGCTGTTGCAGATCGTCGCGACGATGCAGGTCTTCATCGAGCCGTTCGCGCTGACCGGGACGTCGAACCCGGACACGGTCACCGTGCTCATCCTGGTCTACCGCTACGCCTTCACCGTCAACCAGGACTTCGGCCTCGCCGCCGCGATGAGCGTGCTGCTCTTCGTGGTGCTGGGCGTCTTCTCCGCCCTGTACCTGCGACTCACCCGGACCGGGGACTGAGGAGACCGCCATGACCCTGATCGCCCCGCCCCAGGCCCCGACCGACGACGTCACGCCGGCGCCGGCCGCACCGCGCCGCAAGCGCGGGCTGGTCGGCACCAGCCCGGCGAGCCGCACCCTCGTCTCCACCGTCGACCTGCAACGGCACCGCGGCCTGTACTTCACCGTGCTCGGCCTCACGATCGCCGTGTTCGTGCTGGTCTTCCTCGTGCCGCTGTACTGGATGTTCGCCAGCGCGGTGAAGTCACCGGCCGAGTACGCGCTGAGCACCCCGACGTTCATCCCGCACTCCTGGCACCCCGAGACGTTCGCGACCGCGTGGTCGAACATGCGCATCGCCAAGTACTTCGCCAACACGGTCCTCTACGCCGCCGGCGGCTGGCTCATCGTGCTGACCTTCGACGTCGCCCTCGCGTACGGGCTCAGCAAGCTCCGGCCGGTCTTCGGCAAGATCCTGCTCGGCGCGATCCTGGCCAGCCTGATGCTGCCGGCCTCCGCGCTGCTGGTGCCCGCCTACCTGACCGTCGTCGACGTGCCGCTGCTGCACGTCAACCTGCTGAACACGCCGTGGGCGCTCTGGTTGCCGGCCGCCGCGACCGCGTTCAACGTCTACGTGCTCAAGCGCTTCTTCGACCAGATCCCCGACGACCTGCTGGACGCCGCCTCGATCGACGGCGCGGGCCGGCTGCGCCAGCTCTGGTCGATCATCCTGCCGCTGTCCCGGCCCGTCCTGGGCGTCGTGTCGATCTTCATCATCATCGCGCTCTGGAAGGACTTCCTCTGGCCGCTGCTGGTGCTGCCGGATCCCGAGTCGCAGACGCTCAGCGTGGCCCTGCACCGGCTCGCCAACACCAGCCAGGTACCGCCGACCGACTTCATGGCCGGCCTCGCCATCGCCAGCCTTCCCATGATCGTCGTTTTCCTGATCTTCCAGCGCAGCATCATCGGCGGACTCTCCGCGGGCTCGATGAAGGGCTAACCCGAACCGGTTGGGCCGGGCGGTCAGCGTCGACCGCCGGGACCCGTGTGCCCCGACCACCTCGTCGAGACTTCAAGAAAGCAGGCAATCGTGGCTATTTCCGACCAGGATCCCTGGTGGCGAGACGCCGTCATCTACCAGGTGTACCCGCGCAGCTTCGCCGACAGCGACGGCGACGGCATCGGGGACATCGACGGCATCCGCGGCCGCCTGGACCACCTGTCGGACCTCGGCGTCGACGCGATCTGGATGAGCCCCTGGTACCCGTCCCCGATGGCCGACGCGGGTTACGACGTCGCGGACTTCCGCGACATCGACCCGGTCTTCGGCGATCTGGCCGGCGCGGAGGCGCTGATCACCGAGGCGCACGCCAAGGGCATCCGGATGATCGTCGACATCGTGCCGAACCACGTCTCCAGCGAGCACGTGTGGTTCAAGCGGGCCCTGGCCGACCCGGACGCGCCGGAGCGCGACCTCTTCTGGTTCCGCCCGGGGCGGGGGCCGGACGGCGCCGGGATGCCCACCGACTGGGCCGGCGAGTTCGGCGGCACCACCTGGACCCGGACCACGAACCCCGACGGCACCCCCGGCGACTGGTACCTGCACCTGTTCACCCCGGAGCAGCCCGACCTGAACTGGGACCACCCGGCCGTGCGCGCCGAGTTCGAGGACATCCTGCGGTTCTGGTTCGACCGCGGCGTCGACGGCATCCGGATCGACTCCGCCGCGCTGCTCTTCAAGGACCGCGACCTGCCTGCCGTGCAGGACGGGCGGCCGCACCCGTTCCACGACCTCGACGAGGTGCACGAGGTGTACCGCGCCTGGCGCCGGATCTCCGACAGCTACCCGGGCCGGGCGCTGATCGGCGAGGTCTGGATGCCGGAGGTCGACCGGTTCGCCAACTACCTGCGCCCCGACGAGCTGCACGCCGCGTTCAACTTCGACTTCCTCGGCTGCGCGTGGGACCCGCGGCTGATGCGCGAGTGCATCGACCGCACCCTGCACGCGCACGCCGCGATCGGCGCCCCGGCAACCTGGGTGCTGTCCAATCACGACGTCACCCGCCACGTCACCCGGTACGGCCGGGAGATGACCACCTTCAGCTTCGAGAACAACCTCGACGGCAGCCCGGTCGACCTGGAGCTCGGCACCCGCCGGGCCCGCGCCGCCGCGCTGCTCTCCCTGTCGCTGCCCGGTGCCACCTACGTCTACCAGGGCGAGGAGCTCGGCCTCTGGGAGAACGAGAACATCCCGGTCGACCAGCTGCAGGACCCGATGTACGCCCGCCGCGGGCACAGCCGCGACGGCTGCCGGGTGCCGCTGCCGTGGACCGGCGACGAGGCGCCGTTCGGCTTCAGCGCGGCCGAACCGTGGCTGCCCCAGCCTGCGGAGTGGAAGGACCGCACGGTGCAGGCGCAGACCGGCGACCCGAACTCGATGCTCGAGCTGTACCGGTCCGCCATCGGCGTCCGCAAGGCCGAGGCGGGGCTGCACCAGGACGCGATCGGGTGGCTGCCCGCCGAGCCCGGGGTCCTCGCGTACACCCGTGGGCGGGACTTCGCCTGCGTGCTCAACATGTCCGGCGCCGCGGTCGCGCTGCCGGACCACGAACTCTGCCTGCTCACCAGCGGTCCGCTCGACGGTGATCTCCTCCCCCCGGACACCGCCGTCTGGCTGCGCCTGCGAACCGGCGGCTGACCCCCTTCGGGCCCGCGCCGGATTCACCGCCGGCGCCCGCCCGGACAGCCGCCGTACCGCAGGGCGATCACGAAAG
Source organism: Actinoplanes sp. NPDC049668 (assembly GCF_044465445.1). Lineage (NCBI taxonomy): Bacteria > Bacillati > Actinomycetota > Actinomycetes > Micromonosporales > Micromonosporaceae > Actinoplanes > Actinoplanes sp. NPDC049668. The sequence continues at coordinate 203,045 of NZ_JBITLR010000007.1, read as the reverse complement.
GAGTCGAACCACCCGGGGGCTTGGCCACCTGACGAAAGGGATCCCCATGGCCAACCGCACCGCTCCTAGATACCTGGCAGTTCTCACCGCCGCCGCGGTGGTGGCGGCGTCCGCCGCCGTGGCGATCACCTGGACCGCGTCCCCGGCTAGCGCCGCCGGCCTGTCACCGTTCGACATCGCCGGGCGCGGCGCGACCGTGCCGTTCGTCGAGACCGAGGCCGAGAACGCCGCAACCAACGGGACCCGGACCGGCACCAGCCGCTACTACGGCCAGCTGTCGTCGGAGGCGTCCGGCCGTGAGGCCGTCACCCTGGACGCCGCCGGCGAGTACGTCGAGTTCACCCTGACCAAGCCCGCGAACGCGGTCACCTTCCGCTACAGCCTGCCGGACGGCAACAACGGCGCCGGCCGGGACGCGACGATCGACGTGCGGGTCAACAACGCCGTCGTACGCTCGGTGCCCGTCACGTCGCGGTACAGCTGGTTCTACGGCGGCTATCCGTTCAACAACAACCCGGGCGACACCAACCCGCACCACTTCTACGACGAGGCACGCACCCTGTTCGGCACCACCTACGCGGTCGGCACCAAGGTCCGGCTGCAGGTCGCCTCGACCGCGCAGTCGCCGTCCTTCACCATCGACCTGGCCGACTTCGAGAACGTGCCGGGCCCGATCGGCAAGCCGGCGAACGCGATCGACGCGGTCGCCGACTACGGCGCGGACCCGACCGGCGCGACCGACTCGACCGCGAAGATCCAGGCGGCGGTCAACGCCGGCAGCGCGCAGGGCCGGACCGTCTACCTGCCGCAGGGCGACTACACGCTCTACAGCCACGTGATCGTGGACCGGGTCACGCTCGTGGGCGCCGGGCCCTGGTACACGGTGCTCGGCGGCCGGCATCCCACCCAGCGCAACCTGGCCGCCGGCATCTACGGCAAGTACAACAACGCGGGCGGGCCGTCGCAGAACGTCACGGTCCGGGACCTCGCGATCATCGGCGACATCCGCGAGCGGGTGGACGACGACCAGGTCAACGCGTTCGGCGGGGCCATGTCCAACTCGGTGATCGACAACGTGTGGATGCAGCACACCAAGGTCGGCGCCTGGATGGACGGCCCGATGGACCGGTTCACCATCCGCAACAGCCGGATCCTCGACCAGACCGCGGACGGGGTGAACTTCCACATCGGCGTCACCAACTCGACGGTCACCAACACGTTCGTCCGCAACACCGGCGACGACGGCCTGGCGATGTGGGCCGAGAGCATCCCGAACGTCGCCAACTCGTTCACGCACAACACCGTCGTCGCGCCGATCCTGGCGAACAACCTGGTCAGCTACGGCGGCCGGGACATCGTGATGACCGACAACGTGGTCTCCGACACGGTGACCAACGGCGGCGGCATCCACGTCGCCAACCGCTACCCGGGCGTCAACGGCGCGACCGGCGTGCAGGGCACCTGGACGCTGGCCCGCAACACCCTGATCCGGGCCGGCAACTCCGACTACAACTGGCAGTTCGGCGTCGGCGCGATCTGGTTCTCGGCGCTCAACGAGGCGTTCCAGAACCCGACGATCAACATCACCGACACCGACATCCTGGACAGCTCGTACGCGGCGCTGATGTGGATCGAGGGCCAGACCAACGGCATCCGCCTGGACAACGTCAACATCCAGGGCGCGGGCACGTACGCGCTGCAGGTGCAGGCGGCCAGCCAGGTCAGCTTCAACAACGTGCGGGCCAGCGGGATCGCCCAGGCCAAGCCGATACACAACTGCGTCGGGCCGTCCTTCCAGATCACCCGGACCGGCACCAACACCGGCTGGTACACGGACACGCCGGACTGCGGTCCGTGGCCGGCACCGCAGTGGGGCAACAGCACGACTCCGCCGACCACACCGCCCACGACTCCGCCCACGACTCCGCCCACCACGCCCCCCGCCACCGGAAACCTCGCGCAGGGCAAGGCCGTCAGCACGTCGAGCAACTCCGGGCCGTACGTGGGCGCGAACGGCGTGGACGGCAATGCGGCCACGTACTGGGAGAGCGCCAACGGCTCGTTCCCGCAGACGTACACGGTGGATCTGGGTTCCGCCCAGAGCGTCGGCCGCCTGGTCCTGAAGCTGCCGCCCGGCTGGGAGACCCGTTCGCAGACCGTGGCGGTCTCGGCATCGACCGACGGCGGGTCCTACTCCTCGCTCGTGGGTGCGACCGGCTACACGTTCAACCCCTCCAGCGGCAACACCGCGACGATCAACCTGCCCTCCGGCAGCCGTCGCCACCTGCGCCTGACCTTCTCGGCGAACACCGGCTGGCCGGCCGGCCAGCTGTCGGAACTCGAGGCGTACGCCGACGGCGGCACGACGCCACCTACCACCCCGCCGCCCTCGGGAAATCTCGCGGCGGGCCGCCCGGTCTCCGCGACCAGCCAAGTCGACGTCTACTCGCCGGCCAACACCGTCGACGGCAACGCGGGCACCTACTGGGAGAGCGCAGGCAACGCGTTCCCGCAATCCCTGACCGTCGACCTCGGCCAGGCCCGCGCGGTCTCCCGGGTCGTGCTCAAGCTGCCGCCCGCGGCCGCCTGGGCCACCCGGACGCAGACGCTGTCCGTGCTCGGCTCGGCCGACGGCTCGTCCTACAGCACCGTCAAGGCATCCGCGGGCTACACGTTCAACCCGTCTTCCGGTAACACCGCGACCGTCTCGTTCACCACCACGTCGCAGCGCTACCTGCGGCTGACGTTCACCGGCAACACCGGCTGGCCCGCGGGCCAGGTCTCCGAGTTCGAGGTCTACGCCTCCTAGCAGTCCCGCTCCCTCACGGAAGAAGGCGCGCATCCCCATGTCCAGATCAGTGAGAAAGATACTGTCCGCGGCCATCGCCGCCGGCCTCGTCACCGGGCTACTCCAGATCGCCGCCCCCGCCGCCCCCGCGGCGGCGGCCGGCCCCAACCTCGCCGCCGGCAAGGCGTTCACCGCCAGCAGCTCCACCGACGTGTACGGCGCCGGCAACGCGGGCGACGGCAACGCCAGCAGCTACTGGGAGAGCCAGAACAACGCGTTCCCGCAGTGGCTGCAGGTCGACCTCGGCGCCGCGGTCAGCGTCAACCAGACCGTCCTCAAGCTGCCGCCGGCCGCCGCCTGGCAGACCCGCACGCAGACCCTCTCCGTGCAGGGCAGCACCACCGGCTCGAACTTCGCGGAGCTCAAGGCGAGCGCGGGCTACTCGTTCAACCCGTCCTCGGGCAACACGGTGACCATCGACTTCGGCGCCGCCACCACCCGCTACCTGCGGCTGAACATCACCGGCAACACCGGCTGGCCGGCCGGCCAGATCTCCGAGCTCGAGGTGTACGGCCCCGCGACCGGCGACACCCAGGCGCCGTCCGCGCCGACCGGGCTGGCCTACTCCCAGCCCGCCGCCGGGCAGATCCGGCTCACCTGGAACGCCTCGACCGACAACGTCGGCGTCACCGGCTACGAGGTGTACGCCAACGGCGCACTGCGCACCACCGTCGCCGGCAACGTCCTGACCTACCTGGACAACCAGCCGGACAGCGCCACGGTCGCGTACTACGTGCGGGCCCGGGACGCCGCCGGCAACGCGTCCGGCAACAGCAACACGGTCACCCGTACCGGTCAGGGCGGCGACACCACCGCGCCGACCACGCCCGGGACGCTGACCTACACCCAGCCGGCCGCCGGGCAGATCCGGCTCGCCTGGGGCGCCTCGTCCGACAACGTCGCGGTCACCGGCTACGAGGTGTACGCCAACGGCGCGCTGCGCACCACCGTCGCCGGCAACGTCCTGACCTACACCGACAACCAGCCGGCGAGCGCGACCGTGTCCTACTACGTCAAGGCGCGGGACGCGGCTGGCAACCTGTCGGCGGCGAGCAACACCGTCACCCGGACCGGCACGGTCACCGACGGCACCAACCTCGCCGTCGGCAAGCCGATCACCGCGTCCTCGACCGTCTTCACGTTCGTCGCCACGAACGCCAACGACAACGACACGGCGACCTACTGGGAGGGCAGCGCCTACCCCGCGACGCTGACCGTGTCACTGGGCGCCAACGCCAGCACCAGCTCCGTCGTGGTCAAGCTCAACCCCGCGACCGAATGGGGTACGCGTACCCAGACGTTCTCGGTCCTGGGCCGCGAGCAGAGCGCCTCCGGCTTCACCACGCTCGTGCCGTCGGCGACGTACACGTTCAACCCGGCGACCGGTAACACGGTGACCATTCCGGTCAGCGCGACGGCGGCGGACGTCCGGCTGAGCTTCACCGCGAACACCGGCGCGCCCAGCGGCCAGGTCGCGGAGTTCCAGGTCATCGGCGTCCCCGCGCCGAACCCGGACCTCACCATCTCGGCGATGTCGTTCTCCCCGGCCGCGCCGGTCGAGACCGACACGGTGACCCTGTCGGCGACCGTGCGCAACGCCGGCAACGCGGGCAGCCCGGCCGCAGGCGTCAACTTCTACCTGGGTACGACCAAGGTCGGCACCGCCGCCGTTTCCGCGCTCGCGGCCGGCGCCTCCGCGACGGTCACGGCGAGCATCGGCGCGCGCGACGCCGGCACGTACGTGGTCAGCGCCAAGGTCGACGAGGCCGGAACGGTCATCGAACAGAACGACGCCAACAACTCGTACACCAACCCCACCAACCTCGTAGTGGCACCGGTCAGCAGCTCGGACCTGGTCGCCTCCGTGGTCAGCTGGTCGCCGGGCAACCCGTCCGCCGGCCAGACGGTCACCTTCTCCGTCACCCTCAGGAACCAGGGCACCCAGGCCTCGGCCGCCGGCGCGCACGGTGTCACGCTCACCGTGCTGTCCGACTCCGGCGCGACGGTCCGCACCCTGACCGGCTCGTACTCGGGCACCCTGGCACCCGGCGCGTCCTCGCCGGCGATCAACCTGGGCACCTGGACCGCCGTCAACGGCAAGTACACCGTCCGGACCGTCGTCGCCGACGACGCCAACGAGCTGCCGGTGAAGCGGGCCAACAACACCAGCGAGAAGCCGTTCTTCGTCGGCCGCGGCGCGAACATGCCGTACGACATGTACGAGGCCGAGGACGGCCAGACCGGCGGCGGCGCCGCGGTCGTCGGCCCGAACCGCACCGTCGGCGACCTCGCCGGCGAGGCATCCGGCCGCCGGGCCGTCACCCTCAACTCGACCGGCAGCTACGTGCAGTGGACGACCCGGGCGAGCACCAACACGCTCGTCGCCCGCTTCTCCATCCCCGACAACACCACCAGCTCCATCAACGTCTACGTCAACGGCACCCTGAACCGCACGCTGCCGCTCACCTCGAAGTACGCGTGGCTCTACGGCGACGAGCGGGCGCCGCAGAACTCGGGCACCGGCCCGCGCCACATCTACGACGAGGCGAACATCCTGCTGAACGGCACCGTTAACGCCGGCAGCGTGATCAAGCTGCAGAAGGACTCCGGCAACGGCGGCAACATCGCGATCGACTTCATCAACACCGAGCAGGTCGCGCCGGTCGCCAACCCGAACCCGGCGACCTACGTGGTGCCGGCCGGCTTCGACCAGCAGTCGGTGCAGGCGGCGTTCGACGCGGCCCGGATGGACAGCGGCAAGGTCGGCGTCTACCTGCCGGCGGGCGACTACCAGACCTCGAACAAGTTCCAGGTGTACGGCAAGGCGATCCAGGTGGTCGGCGCCGGACCGTGGTACACGAGGTTCTACACCCCGCAGACGCAGTCCGAGACCGACGCGGGCTTCCGGGCCGACGCCACCGCGAACGGGTCGACGTTCAAGAACTTCGCGTTCTTCGGCAACTACACGATCCGCATCGACGGCCCGGGCAAGGTCTTCGACCTGGCCAACGTCTCGAACATCACCATCGACAACATCTGGGCCGAGCACACGGTCTGCCTCTACTGGGGCCTGAACACCGACCGCATGACGATCAAGAACTCGCGAATCCGCAACCTGTTCGCCGACGGCGTCAACATGACCAACGGCAGCACCGACAACCTGGTCGACAACAACGACGCCCGGGCCACCGGCGACGACAGCTTCGCGCTGTTCTCGGCGATCGACGCGGGCGGCTCCGACGAGATCAACAACGTCTACTCGAACCTGTCCTCCACGCTGACCTGGCGCGCCGCGGGCATCGCGGTCTACGGCGGGTACGCCAACACGTTCAAGAACATCTACATCGCGGACACCCTGGTCTACTCGGGCATCACCATCAGCTCGCTTGACTTCGGCTACCCGATGAACGGCTTCGGCGCGAACCCGCCGACCGTGTTCGACAACATCTCGATCGTCCGGGCCGGCGGCCACTTCTGGGGCGACCAGGTCTTCCCGGCGATCTGGGTCTTCTCCGCGTCGAAGGTCTTCCAGGGCATCCGGGTGAGCAACGTCGACATCGTCGACCCGACCTACTCCGGCATCATGTTCCAGACCAACTACGTGGGCGGGCAGCCGCAGTTCCCGGTCAAGGACACCGTCTTCACCAACGTCTCGATCAGCGGTGCCCGCAAGAGCGGCGATGCGTACGACGCGAAGTCGGGCTACGGCATCTGGGCGAACCCGCTGCCGGAGCAGGGCCAGGGGCCGGCGGTCGGGTCGGCGACGTTCAACAATCTGCAGCTGAGTAACAACTTCAAGGACATCGAGAACCCGACGACGACCTTCACCATCATCCGCAACTGACGTACGGATACTGGGCGGGGCTCGCACCCATGGTGCGGGCCCCGTCCGTTGTGGCATTGGTTGCGCTTGGACGGGTGGGGCCGGGGGGGGGGGGGGGGGGGGTGGGGGGGGGGGGGGGCCCCCCCCCCCGGCCCCACCCTTGCGTGGTCTCCTCTTGCGGCCAGGGTCTTGGTTGCTCAGTGCTGGGTGCATGGGCTGGCTGGCGGTCACGGTGCGGTTGGTGGTCTGGCTTCGCGGTGGTGGCTGGGGTGGGGGATATTGTCGGGCAGGCCGGGGTGGGTGGTGGGTCAGGCAAACCGACCGCGCCGGTCCCGGTTAGTGACTTGATCGCAGGGCTGACGTCTCGTCGCAGACTGAAGGCCTGTTGTCGCGGATCGCCACGGTCACCGGGGGCGGAGTTTGACGGAGACGGCCACGTCGTCAAGTTCTGCCCAGCCGACCGTCCCGTGGTAGTAGTCGTCATTCTTCTCCCACAGGAAGCCGCCCGGGATGGTGTGGGCGGCATCGTTGTTCGGGCCGCGCCACCAGATCGCTCGGACATCGTCGCCATCGCGGGCCTTCAGCTCCAGGACGCCGCCGCCCCGGTGGCGGGCGGTCGTGGTGAAGGAGACGGCCAGCGCGACCTGTTCGTGGGGCACCAGGACAGTCCAGAAACCGGGGAAGTCCTCGCTGGCGCCGGGGCCCTCAGCGTCTGTCGCCACTTGTGTAACCGCAACCTCCGCGGCTCGGGTCCGGCCCCGCGCCGTTTCGTATCCCTGCTCGTCGTGTAGCTCGGGGGAGATCCAATGGCGGGGTCGGCACGGGGTAGCGGGGAGGCCGACCCCGCCATTGGAGGCTGGGGCGTCAGAACGTGGTGATCTCCACCCAGAAGGCGTCGTTGCCGAGGATCCGGTTCCTCCGGTAGAACTGGCCGAGGTCGCTCCCGGCCCTGGAGTTGTCCCGCGCGTCGACCATCCGTCGACTGAAGTCTCCGGCGCCCTCCATCGCGGCGCCCTGCGAGGTGGAGGCGAAGGGGTACTCGTCGCAGCTCTTGCCGGTCGGCCGCGGCAGCGACCTCGGGCAGGCCGCCTCCCGGTTGGCGGCGATGTTGGTGTCGCTGGTGGTGCGTCGCAGCTTGGTGCCGCCCGGCTGCAGTCCCCAGTGGTGGGTGGTGGCCGCCTGGGTGTCGCGGATGTGCTCGGCGGTCTCGTTCACCCTGTCGTCGGCGAGGCTGAGCGTGAACGTCGGTTCGAACTCGGGGTACACGCAGCCACCGTTCCTGGTGTTGTCGATCACCGTTGAGGAGTCGCAGCGCACCATCGGCAGTTGATACGGCCGGACCGTCTCCGAGACGGGGATCTGCGGGTTGCGGGACGCGAACGTCACGCTCGTCTCCTGCGTGGTCTCGGCATTGCCGGGGCCTTCCGACTCCGGTTGGTACACCACCGTCTTGGGATCGCCGACCGTGACGTTCCGCGGCACGGTGAGCTCGTCGGCGTCACAGAGGTCGTCGCAGGTCAGCCCCGGGGTAATGACCACGCCGGCGACCAGCTCGCCGCTGGCCGACAGCACGTCGAGCGTGAACTCGTGCCGCCATTTGCGAGTGGTGTAGCGCAACTCGCTCGCCTGGGTGATCTGGATGACCGCGGTGCCGACCAGCGTCCCCTGCGGCATCCGGAAGATGTCGTACTGGTACCGGTTCATCACGCAGGCATGGAGCCGGTCCTTGCTCACCACGCCGAGCACGCACGGCACCGGCGAGTCCGCCGCGGCGGGCGCCGGTGCCCGCTGCGGCCTGGTGCCCGTCGAAAGCTCGGTCACGCAGGTCACGGTCGGCTGCCCGCGGGCGGGCGCGAGGCAGCCGGACGGCAGCGCCGCGGCGACCTCGACGGCCGACGCCACCGCGATGCCGCCGCCGGCGACCAGGCCGACGGTGACCGCCGCCACCCGACGCCACCAGATGTTGTTCCTCATTGGATGTGTCCCTCCACCGGCATCCGTTCAGGTGCCGTGCCACATGGTGCGGCTCCGGGACGGCCGGCCACATCCGAGTCGGCACGGACCTTCCGCAGTGGACGGGATACGTGCATACCCGGATGCACGGCGGTCGGCGGTCCGCGAGGATGCGGCGACCCGGTGCCTACGGCCGGTTGCCGTATCTGCGGCGGAGTGGGTCGGGGCGGATCAGGCCTGCTTGGCGGACGAAGATGCGGCGGCGGGCGACCGTGTGGCCGTTGTGGTCCAGTTGGTAGCCGTCCAGCCAGACCCAGCCTGCGTAGGTCGGCCGGGCGTCGACGCGCATTACCCGGAACACGAAGCTGGCGCGGCCGGTGAACTGCACGCTGGCGGCCCGGCCGACGAGCACCACGTCGCCGGGGCGGACGGTCCGCTCGGCAGTCATCACGTCTGTTACCTCCAGGTTGGGCGGCGCGCTCGTCGCGCCGCCCTCTCTGGCCGTACGGAGTCGATGTTGCCGTCGGCCGGGTGCGGCGCGGAGTTCCTTCGCTCGAGACGTGGAGGGCAGTCGTTTCGCTATGCGGCGCCGTTGATGATCCGGCTGCGTACGCCGTCGGTCACGTGGTACATGCGGGCCTCGGCCAGGTCGAAGTAGAGGCCGACCATGGTCAGGCGGCCCGCGTCGACGGCGCGGAGCACGCTCGGGTAGGTCAGCAGGTTCGCCAGCTGCTGCTCGACGTTGGCGATGATGCACTCCTCCTGGTGTTGCCGGCCCGCCAGGTCGATGCCGGCCGAGCCGAGCCAGGTGCCCAGCGCCGACTGCGCGTCCGCGGCGCCGGCCATCATCGCGCCGACCGCGCCGCAGCCGGAGTGGCCGCAGACCGTGATCGTCGTGACGCCGAGGACGTCGACCGCGTACTCGATGCCGGCGCCGATCGAGGTGTCGGCGGCGCCGTACGCGGGGACGATGTTGCCGACGTTGCGCAGGCAGAACAGGTCGCCGGGGCCGCTGGTGGTGATCAGGTTGGGCACCAGGCGGGAGTCAGCGCAGGTGATGAAGAGCTGTTCGGGCCGTTGGCCGTCGCGGGCCAGGCCCGCCAGGTGCGGCCGGACCAGCGGAGCGACGGTGCGCTCGAACTCGTCGATGCCCGCGGCCATCGCGTCGCGGCGCTGGTCGTTCAGGGAGATCCACTGTGACCAGGAGCCGAGGATGCGTGGCACCCGGCCGGGGTGTGAGCGGGCCGAACCGAGGCGCCCGGACGTCGCCCGGTGGAACCAGCTGTCCTGTACCTCCTGGATGTCGACCCGGCCGCCGGCGCGCTGGTACGCCTCGCGCCATTCCTGGATCGTCTCGAACGCGCCGTGGTCGAGGTAGTCGAGGTGCAGTTCGAGCTCGACCGACTCGCCCGCGGGGATGCTCGCCAGCTCCCGGGCCACCCGGCCGGAGCCGACGAAGGCCAGCGTGCCGGTGATGACCACGAGCCAGCGGCCCGGGCCCGGCGAGGAGCGGTGTATCTCGCAGCGGGCCAGCCGGCAGAGCATGAGCAGCACCGCCGTCGCCATGCCGAGCGCCACGCCGGTCAGCAGGTCGGTGAAGATCACCCCGAGCGCGGTGACCAGGTACGTCGGCAGTTCCCGGTGCCGCACGTACGCCTTGATCTGCGCCAGGCTGACCAGCCGCAGGCCGACGACGACCAGCACGGCGGCGAGCGCGGCGAGCGGGATCTGCTCGAGCAGCCCGCCGAAGGCCAGTACGCACACCGCGATCCAGACGCCGTGCAGCACGGCGGAGGCGCGGGTCCGGGCGCCGGCCGCGACGTTGGTGGAGCTGCGCACGATGACGCCGGTGACCGGCAGCCCGCCGAGCGCACCCGACACGGTGTTGGCGGCGCCCTGTGCGAGCAGTTCGCGGTTGAGGTTGGCCCGCGGGCCGTCGTGCAGCCGGTCGACGGCGACCGCGGAGAGCAGCGACTCGACGCTGCCGACCAGGGCGATGGTCAGCACGGCGACGAGGATCTCGCCGGCTCCGGCGTCGGGCCAGCGGGGGAAGGTGAGCTCGCCGAGGGGGTTCGCCGGCAGCACGACGCGGGCTATGTCGAGGTCCGCCAGCGCGGCCACCGTGGTCGCGACGGCCACCGCGATCAGCGCGGCCGGCAGCAGGGAGACCTTCACCAGGCGGGGCCAGATCAGCAGGATCGCGGTGGTGAGGATCCCGATGAGGATCGAGACGCCGTGGTTGCCGGCGATCTGTGCGGGCAGGTCGCGGATGTTCTGCCAGGCCCCGCTCTGCGGTGCGCCGCCGAGCACCACGTGCACCTGGCTGAGCGCGATGACGATGCCGATGCCGGCGAGCATGCCGTGCACGACGGCCGGCGACAGGGAGAGCGCGGCCCGGCCGAGCCGGGAGACGCCGAGCACGATCTGGACCAGGCCGGCCATGGCGAAGAGCGCGGTCGTCTCGGCCCAGCCGAAGTCGGCGACGACGCCGGCGACGACCACCGTCAGGCCGGCGGCCGGGCCGCTGACCTGTAGTGGGGCGCCGCTGAGCGCGCCCGCGACGATGCCGCCGACGACCGCGGCGATCAGGCCGGCGAGCAGCGGCGCGCCCGAGGCGGCGGCGATGCCGAGGGACAGCGGGATCGCGATGAGGAAGACGACAATGGAGGCGGGTACGTCGTGCCGCAACAGGGTGCGCATCGGCGTGGCGGTCCTTCCCGGCTTAACTCACAAGTGGGATATTTCGGACACTGTAGCCACTACGAATGAACAGTCGGTTACATAACGTGGTCCGGGACCGTGTTCTCAGCGCCTTCCCAGCCGGGCCCGGGCCCGGGCGACGGGTCCCAGCGCCGCGGTCAGCAGCGCCATCCGCCGGGGATACGACACCACGGCCGCCCTGGTACGCACGCAGCGCATCAACACGTCGACCGCCCGGTCCACGGTGATCATCATGGGCCGCACGGGTCCCTTGGCCATCTTGGTGTCCACGAATCCGAACCGGACCGTGCTGACCTGCACCCCGCGCGGCCGCAGGGCGGCGCCCAGCGCGATCAGATAGGACGACAGCCCGGCCTTCGACGCCGCGTACCCCGGCGCTTCGGGCGAGATCAGCGTGTCGGCGAGGCTGGACAGCCCGATGAAGTGCCCGCCGCCCGCCGCCAGCATCCGCGGTAGGACGACCTCGACGGCGCGGGCCGCGCCGATCAGGTTCACCTCGAAGACCCGGGTCTGCGCCGCGAGGTCATCCGGGTCGAGCAGGTCACCGACGCCGGCGGCGTAGACGCAGAGGTCGGCGCCGCCGGCCGCGTCCAGGGCCCCGGCCAGCCGGGCCGGGAACTCGGGCGCGGCGACGTCCGCGGCCACGTGCACGTACCGGTCGTGCTCCACGGTGGCCGGCCGCCGGGACATGCCGGTGACCGCCCAGCCGTCCGCCAGCAACCGCCTGGTCAGGGCCAGGCCGATGCCGTCGGTGTTGCCGATGACGAAACCATGTCGCACGGCACGGGAGCCTACCGCGCAGGGCTTGGTGGTCAGCGGCTGTCGGAATCCCCGCCCGTGATCGCGGCCCGGCCGGCCTCCAGGCGCGCGACCGGCACCCGGAACGGCGAGCAGGAGACGTAGTCGAGGCCGACCTCGTGGAAGAAGTGCACCGACTCCGGGTCGCCGCCGTGCTCGCCGCAGACGCCGAGCTTCAGCTCCGGGCGCACCGCGCGCCCCTCCTCCGCGGCGATCCGGATGAGCCGGCCGACGCCCTCGCGGTCGATCGACTCGAACGGCGAGATGCCGAAGATGCCCAGCTCCAGGTAGCGCCAGAAGAACGCGCCCTCGACGTCGTCGCGGGAGAAGCCCCAGCCCATCTGGGTCAGGTCGTTGGTGCCGAACGAGAAGAAGTCGGCGGCCTCGGCGATCTGCCCGGCGGTCAGCGCGGCCCGCGGCACCTCGATCATCGTGCCGATCAGCACGTTGACGCCGCTGTCCGCGACGACCTCGGCGACGATCTGCTCGCACTCCTGCCGGACCATCTCCAGCTCCTGCACGGCGCCGACCAGCGGCACCATGATCTCCGGGTGCGGGTCGAGGCCCTCGCCGGCCAGCTGCACGGCGGCCTCGGTGATCGCCCGGACCTGCATCGCGAACAGGCCGGGAATGACCAGGCCCAGGCGTACGCCGCGCAGGCCGAGCATCGGGTTCTGCTCGTGCATCCGGCGCACGGCGTCCAGCAGCTCGGCGTCCTCCGCGTGGTCCTCGCCGCGCTCGCGGGCGACCGCGACGTTGACCGCCAGCTCCTCCAGCGACGGCAGGAACTCGTGCAGCGGCGGGTCGATCAGCCGGACCGTCACCGGCAGGCCGTCCATGGCCCGGAACAGGTCGACGAAGTCCGCGCGCTGCAGCGGGAGCAGCGCGGCCAGGGCGTCCGAGCGCTCGCCGGGCGTCGCCGCGAGGATCAGCCGCTCGACCAGCTCGCGCCGGTCGCCGAGGAACATGTGCTCGGTGCGGCACAGGCCGATGCCCTCGGCGCCGAAGCGCCGGGCCCGGGCCGCGTCGTCCGCGGTGTCGGCGTTGGTGCGCACGGCCAGGCCGCGGGTGGCGTCGGCGTGCGACATGATCTTGTGTACGGCGTCGACCAGCGGATCCTCGGTCTCGGCCGGGGAGAGCGTGCCCTCGAAGTACTGCACCACCTCGGACGGGCGTACCGGCACGGAGTCGAGGTAGACGCAGCCGGTGGTGCCGTCGATCGAGATCACGTCGCCCTCGGCGACGGTCCGGCCGGCGACGGTGAAGCGGTCGGCCGCGATCTCGAGCTGGTCGGCGCCGCAGACGCAGGTGCGGCCCATGCCGCGGGCGACGACCGCCGCGTGACTGGTCTTGCCGCCCCGGGCGGTGAGGATGCCCTGCGCGGCGATCATGCCGGCCAGGTCCTCGGGGTTGGTCTCCCGGCGCACCAGGATGACCTGCTCGCCCTCGGCGGCCAGCTCGACGGCCCGCGACGCGCTGAACACCACCTTGCCGACGGCCGCGCCCGGCGAGGCGCCGATGCCCTTGGTCAGCGCGACCGGGTCCGCGGCGAGGTCGAAGCGCGGGAACATCAGCTGGGCGAGCTGGGCGCCGGAGACCCGGCGCAGCGCCTCGTCGAGGCTGATCATGTCCTCGCCGACCAGCTGCGCGGCGATCCGGAACGCGGCGCCGGCGGTGCGCTTGCCGACCCGGGTCTGCAGCATCCAGAGCTTGCCGCGCTCGATGGTGAACTCGATGTCGCAGAGGTCGCGGTAGTGCCCCTCGAGCTTCGCCATGATCGCCAGCAGCTCGTCGTACGAGCTGCGGTCCAGGTTTTTGAGCTCCTCGAGCGGGATGGTGTTGCGGATGCCGGCGACGACGTCCTCGCCCTGGGCGTTCTGCAGGTAGTCGCCGTAGATGCCCTGCGCGCCGCTCGCCGGGTCCCGGGTGAACGCGACGCCCGTGCCGGAGTCCGGGCCGAGGTTGCCGAAGACCATCGCGACCACGTTCACCGCGGTGCCGAGATCCGCCGGAATGCGTTCCTGGCGGCGGTAGAGGACGGCGCGTTCCGCATTCCAGGAGCGGAAGACGGCCTCCATCGCCAGGCGCAACTGCTCCTTCGGATCCTGCGGGAAGTCGTGCCCGGTGTGTTTGGCGAAAATGCGCTTGAAGCGATCCACAAGGGCCCGCAGGTCAGCGGCGTCGAGATGCAGATCATCGGTGGTGCCGCGGGCGGTTTTCGCCTCTTCCAGCGCGTTCGAGAATTCCTCGCCCGGCACGTCGCAGACGGTCTTTCCGAACATCTGAATGAGCCGCCGGTAGGAGTCCCAGGCGAAGCGCTCGTTGCCGCCGGCCTGCGCCGCGAGGCCGGCGACGCTCTCGTCGTTGAGCCCGACGTTGAGCACCGTCTCCATCATGCCGGGCATCGAGAAGGCGGCGCCCGAACGCACCGAGACCAGCAGCGGGTCGCCCGCGTCACCCAGCCGGCGGCCCATCGCGGACTCCAGCGCGGCAAGATGGGAATCGATCTCCTCGGCCAGCCCGTCGGGGTTGTGACCGGTCGCCAGGTAGGCCTGGCAGGCGCGGGTGGTGACGGTGAAGCCGGCCGGTACCGGAAGACCCAGGCGGGTCATCTCGGCGAGGTTCGCACCTTTACCGCCGAGCAACTCCTTGAGGTCCCTGTTGCCTTCCGAAAAATCGTAGACGTACTTCTCGCCGGCATTTCCCACGACTGCCTCCCCACAGGTGATGCGTCAGCGATCGAATACCTGAACGCTCTTTCAAGGGTGTCCGGAGAGTAGGTGCCGCGCCAGTCGGAGCCCTAGACCTCGTGAGTAATTGCACAAGCGCAGGCGTGGTTGGGCTCGAAAAGGCATGACTTCGAGCAACCCCGAGCACGAGCGAGCACCGCGGGCGCCGGGGCACCCGAACGGGGGTGTCGGGGTCGTCATGCTTGGTAGACGCCGGAAATGGGCACGTCACAGGTTCGGTACATGGGCTGGTAAGGCTCCGGACGACGGACGACGACATAGGCGGTCTTGGCATGACGGAGTCACTCAAGGTCTCTGAGGACGACGGAACGGAGCAGGCGCGCGGCGCCGTCGGCACCGACCTCACCCTCGGCGTCGAGGAGGAGCTGCACGTGGTCGACCTGCGGACCCGGGAGCTCGTACCCAGGGCGCCGGAGGTGCTCGAGCAGCTCGACGCGGCGAACTTCTCCGCCGAGCTGCACCGCTCGGTGGTCGAGACCAACACCGAGGTCGCGGCCACGCTCGACGACCTGCGCGACGGGATCGTCACGCTGCGCCGGCGGGCCATCGGGGTCGCCGAGTCGCTCGGGCTCGGCCTGGTCGCCGCGGGCACGGTCCCGGTGGTCGACCTGGACTCGCTGCCGGTCACCCCCACCTCGCGGTTCCGCCGGATGCTGGACGAGTACCAGATGCTCGCCCGCGAACAGCTCATCTGCGGCGCACAGGTGCACGTCGGCATCCCCGACCGGGACGAGGCCGTCTCGATCGCCCAGCGGGTCGCCCCGGCCCTGCCGGTGCTGCTCGGCATCTCGGCGAGCTCGCCGTACTGGATGGGCGAGGACAGCGGCTACGCCAGCGTGCGCTCGCTGGTCTGGCTGCGCTGGCCGACGGCGGGCGACAGCGGCCCCGTCACCTCCGCCGAGGACCACGACGCGCTGGTCGCGGACCTGATCGCGTCCGGCACGATCACCGACCCCAAGATGGTCTACTTCGATGTACGCCCGTCCGCGCACGTGCCGACCGTCGAGCTGCGGGTCACCGACTCCAGCCCCGACGCCGACACTGTGGTGCTGCTGGCCGGCCTGTTCCGCGGCCTCGTGCTGCGGGCCCGCCAGGACTACCGCGCGGGCCTGCCGATGGTGCCCACCCGGCCGCCGCTGCACCGGGCCGCCATGTGGCGGGCCGCCCGCTCCGGGCTCGAGGGCGACCTGCTGGACCTGCCCCGCTCGCCGGTGCCGGTACCCGCCGCGGTCGCCGTCGAGCGCCTCGTCGGCGACCTGCGCCCCCAGCTCGAGGAGCTCGGCGACTGGGATCAGGTCTTCGACCTCTCCGTGCAGATGCTCAGCCGGGGCAGCTCTGCGGCCCGGCAGCGCCGGGCCATGGGCCGCCGCGGGCGCATCTCCGACGTGGTCGACCTCCTGGTCGCCGACACCCGGGGCGGCGCCACCGGCATCGGCCCGGACGGCCGGACGGTACCGGCCGGACTCACCCCGTACGCCGCGAGCGGCGACGAGGCGTTCCCGGGCGGCGACGTCCTGCCGGCGTACCAGGGGATCGTCAACGTCCTCAGCGCGCTCGGCCCCGCCGGGCTGCGCCGCCGCGAGGACGCGCGCGACGACGAGCAGCGCGCCCGCGGAATCACGTTCAGCATGGCCGGCGAGGCGGCGACCCGGCTGTTCCCCTTCGACCTGGTGCCCCGCATCGTGCCGGCGACCGACTGGCGGAAGCTGCAGGCCGGGCTGATCCAGCGGGTCCGCGCGCTGGACGCGTTCGTCAACGACGTCTACGGCGAGCGGGCCGTGGTCCACGACGGCGTGGTGCCCGGCTGGGTCATCGACAACTCACCCGAGCTGCGGCCCAGTGGCGCCCTGGTCAACCGGCCCGGCGTGCGCGCGCAGGTCGCCGGTGTCGACCTGGTCCGCGACGCCGACGGCGGCTGGTACGTCCTGGAGGACAACCTGCGGGTGCCGTCCGGCATCGGCTACGCGATGCAGAACCGCCGGCTCACCGAGAGCGTGCTGCCGGAACTGCCCCACCCCGGCGGGCTCAACGACATCGAGGAGGCGCCGCGGCTGCTGCTGCGTGCGCTGATCGAGGCCGCCGGGCCGGCCGCGGGCGACGAGCCGGCCGTGGTCGTGCTCAGCCAGGGTCCCGAAGACTCGGCCTGGTTCGAGCACCGGCTGCTCGCCGAGGAGATGGGCGTCCCGCTGGTGCGCAGCACCGACCTGCTGGTCGAGGACGGCCGCGTCCGGCGCGTCCGGAACGGCCGCCGGTACGCCGTCGACGTGATCTACCTGCGGATGGGCGAGGACAGCCTGGTGCACTCGCCCGGCGCCGACGGGATGCCGCTGGGGCCGAGCCTGGTCGCGGCCCTGCACGCCGACACGATCGTGCTGGCCAACGCGCTCGGCAACGGCATCGGCGACGACAAGGCCGTCTATGCGTACGTGCCCCGGCTGATCGGGTACTACCTGGGCGAGAAGCCGCTGCTGGCGGACGTGCCCACGTACCTGTGCGGCATCCCGGAGCAGAAGGCCGAGGTGCTCGGCCGGCTGGAGGAGCTGGTCTGCAAGCCGGTCGACGGATACGGCGGCGACCGGATCGTCATCGGCCCGCACGCGTCCGCCGAGGACCTGGCCGCGGTACGCCGGCAGATCAACACGGCGCCGCACCGCTGGGTGGCGCAGGAGGTCGTCGCCCTCTCCACCCACCCGGTCTTCGACGGCCACCAGCTGGCGCCCCGCCACGTCGACCTGCGCGCGTTCGTCTTCACCGGCGACACCTCGGTGGTGGCGCCCGCCGCCCTGACCAGAGTCGCGCCGGTCGACAGCATGATCGTCAACTCGTCCCGCGGCGGCGGCTCGAAGGACACCTGGCTGCTCGGCTGAATCCTTTACAGCCATGACACGAGATCGCAACGGGCGGCGCACACCCTGAGGAACCCGGGTGTGCGCCTCCTGACCCCCCAAGGAGGTTCTGGCCATGTGTGGAATCGGCGGCGAACTGCGGTATGACGACCGGGCGGCGGACTGCGACGCCGTCCGGCGCATGCTGCCCTGCCTGGAGTCCCGGGGACCCGACGGCGAGGGCCTCTGGCAGCGCGGCCCGATCGCCTTCGGCCACCGTCGACTCAAGATCATCGACTTGTCGGAGTCCGGCGCCCAGCCGATGACCGACGAACTTCTCGGCCTGACCCTGGTCTTCAACGGCTGCATCTACAACTACCGCCAGCTGCGCGAGGAGCTGCGCGGCCACGGCTACCAGTTCACCTCCACGTCCGACACCGAGGTGATCCTCAAGGCGTACCACCGCTGGGGCGCCGACTGCGTGCGCCGCCTGCTGGGCATGTTCGCGTTCGCCGTCGCCGAGCACGCCACCGGCACGGTGATGCTGGCCCGCGACCGGCTCGGCATCAAGCCGATGTACCTGGCCGAGACGCCCGGGCGGCTGCGCTTCGCGTCCACCCTGCCCGCGCTGCTCGCGGCCGGCGACGTCGACACCTCGATCGACAAGGTGGCGCTGCAGCACTACATGACGTTCCACTCGGTCGTACCGGCACCGCGCACGCTGGTCGCCGGCGTCCGCAAGCTGCCGCCGGCCACGGTCCGGATCATCAAGGCCGACGGCACCTCCACCTCGCACGTGTACTGGGAGGCCTCGCACACCCGCACCGGCACCAGGTCGCGGGCCGAGTGGGCCGAGGCCGTGCACGACGCGCTGCGCACCGCCGTCGAGCGGCGGATGGTCGCCGACGTGCCGGTCGGGGTGCTGCTCTCCGGCGGGCTGGACTCCAGCTACATCGTGGCCCTGCTCGCCGAGCAGGGCCAGCGCGACCTGAGCACCTTCAGCATCGGCTTCGAGTCGGCGGCCGGGGAGAGCGGCGACGAGTTCGCCTACTCGGACCTCATCGCCAAGCAGTTCGACACGAACCACCACCAGATCCGGATCGGCAGGGACCGCTTCCTGCCGGCGGTGGCGCGCACGGTCGCGGCGATGAGCGAGCCGATGGTCAGCCACGACTGCATCGCCTTCAACCTGCTCAGCGAGGATGTGTCGCGGCAGGTCACGGTCGTCCAGTCCGGACAGGGCGCGGACGAGATCCTGGCCGGCTACAGCTGGTACCCGCCGCTGCGGGACGTGCCGCGGGATCGCGCCGTCGACGCGTACGCGAAGGAGTTCTTCGACCGTCCGCACGCCGAACTGTCCCGCCAGCTGGCGCCGGAATGGCTGCTCGACGCCGACGTCAGCCGCGAGTTCGTCACGGCGAGCTTCGCCCGGCCGGGCGCGACCACCGCGGTCGACGCGGCGTTGCGGCTGGACTCGCAGGTCATGCTCGTCGACGATCCCGTCAAGCGGGTCGACAACATGACGATGGCGTGGGGGCTCGAGGCGCGCGTGCCGTTCCTCGATCACGAGTTGGTGGAGCTGGCGGCGGCCTGCCCGCCCGAGCTCAAACTGGCGCAGGGCGGCAAGGGCGTCCTCAAGGACGCGGCCCGGGGGGTCGTGCCCGACGAGGTGATCGACCGCACCAAGGGATACTTCCCGGTTCCCGGGATTCGGCACCTCGAAGGACCGATGCTGGAAATGGTGCGGGACGCGCTGCACGCACCGGCGGCGCGGGCGCGCGGACTGTTCCGGCCGGAGTACGTTGACGCGCTACTGGCCGACCCGAACACTGCTCGTACGACGCTCGGGGCGAACCAGTTGTGGCAGCTCGCGCTGCTGGAGATGTGGCTGCAGGACAAGGGGATCTAACAGACGAGGGAGGACCCGGATGACCGGTCAGCTCAACCGTGTCGAC
The DNA here is from genome assembly GCF_044465445.1 of Actinoplanes sp. NPDC049668. Classification (NCBI taxonomy): domain Bacteria; kingdom Bacillati; phylum Actinomycetota; class Actinomycetes; order Micromonosporales; family Micromonosporaceae; genus Actinoplanes; species Actinoplanes sp. NPDC049668. The sequence goes on along the minus strand of NZ_JBITLR010000007.1, from coordinate 183,372 downwards.
GTCACCGTGCTGCCCGCGGGGTGGACCGACAGAAGGTCGGGTCCCCTCCCCTCGGAGGTGTCGGGCTGCTGGTCGGTGACGCTCTCGCCGGACGGCCGGCACGCGGCGTACGTCTGCGACCGCAGCGGCTCGCCCAAGGTCTGGGTGCAGCCGGTCGGCAGCGAGCTGACCTTCCTGGTCGACACGGGCGAGCACCCCGTCGTCTCGGTGCACTGGTCCACCGGCGGCGGCTGGCTCGCCTGCGTGCTGTCCCCCGGCGGCGCGCCCCGCACCGAGGTGTGGCTGGTCCGCCCGGACGGCTCCGCGCTGCACCAGGTGGCGGGCTTCGGCGCGGACAGCGCGGAGAACGCGCGCTGGCTGCCGGGCCGCCCGCTGCTGGCGGTGACGGAGAACCTGACGACCGCACTGCTGGTGGACGCCGAACACGGCACCCGGGAGACCATCGCCACCGGCGAGCTGATCTCGCTGCTCGACATCACCGCGGACCGCGGCCGGGCACTGCTGCGCCACGGACCGCGCGGCGGCCGGTACGTGGCCGTCCGCGATCTCGCCACCGGTACCGACGAGCACGTGACGAGCGGCGAGCAGGCCTGCTTCGGCCCGGACGGCTCCGTGTACGCCCGCAGCGACGCCGACGAACTGCCGGTGCTGATCCGGGTGACCGGCGGCGCGACCGAGGTGCTGGCCGCCTCGGAGACCGCCGAGGTGGAGTCGTTCGCGCTCACCGCCGACGGCGCGTCGATCGCCGTGCTGTGGAACGTCCGCGGCGGCGAGTCCGAGCTGAGCGTGCTGACGGCGGACGGCTGGGAGCAGATCGACCTTCCCGGCAGCGTCGCGGGTGGGATCTCCTGGTGCCACGACGGCAGCACCCTGGCCTTCACCGCCGAAGGCCCCGGGCAACCGCACGGCGTGTGGACGTACGACGGCGACCTGCACCCGGTCTCGGCGGAGGAGGCGGCGCCGCGCGCGGTCCACCCGACGCTGCACCGCTTCGGTTCGCACGACGGCCTCGAGATCAGCGGCTGGCTGTTCGAGCCGGCCGGCCCGGGCCCGCACCCGGCGGTGGTGTGGCTGCACGGCGGCCCGGAGGCGCAGGAGCGCCCGGGGCACGGCGCGCTGTTCCAGTCCCTGGTGGACCGCGGCATCGCGGTCTTCGCGGCCAATGTCCGGGGCTCGTCGGGTTTCGGCCGCTCCTTCGTCAACGCGGACAACGGCGCCCTGCGCTACGCGGCGATCGCCGACGTGGCCTCCTGCGTCTCCTACCTGGTCTCCGCCGGCGTCGCCGACCCGGCCCGCGTCGGCTGCATGGGCCGCTCGTACGGCGGCTACCTGACGCTGGCGGCCCTGACCACGTACCCGTCGCTGTTCGCCGTCGGCATCGACGTCTGCGGCATGTCGAACTTCGCCACGTTCTACGAGCACACCGAGCCCTGGATCGCCGCGGCTGCGGTCTCCAAGTACGGAGACCCGGTGGCCGACGCCGGCCTGCTGCGCGACCTCTCCCCGATCACCCGCATCGACCGGCTCCGGGCGCCGCTGATGATCGTGCACGGCGAGAACGACAGCAACGTCCCGGTGATCGAGGCGGAGCAGGTGGTGGCGGCGCTGACCGAGCTCGGCGTGCCGCACCGGTACCTGCTCTTTCCGGACGAGGGCCATGAGCTGCAGCACAGGTCGTCCCGGGCGCGGTACCTGCGCGAGACGGTCGCGTGGCTGACCGCACACCTCGCCCCCGCACCCGCGCTCACCCCTTAGGGAGCCGGACCGCCACTGGAGTCAGGTGGGTCCTGATGTCGCCGTGCCCCAACTGGTGGTAGCGGTTGGCGCCCCAGCAGTAGGTCCGGGCATCGCTGCCCAGCCCGCACGTGAAGCCGCTACCGGCGCTGATCCGGGTGAAGTTCACCCCCGGCGCCGGTGCGGTCACCGCAACCGGGGTCGATCGGTTCGTGGTCTCGCCGTCGCCCAGCTGACCGCTGCTGCCGTCGCCCCAGCAGTAGGCCCGGGCGTCGCCGCCCAGCCCGCAGGTGTGGTGGACACCGGGGCTGATCTGGGTGAACGTCACCGGGGATTTCACCGCGACCGGGGTCGACCGGTCCGTGCTCGCGCCGTCGCCCAGCTGACCGAAACCGCCGGAGCCCCAGCAGTAGGCCCGGGAGTCGCTGCCCAGCCCGCACGCGTTGCTGAAACCGGCGGCGATCCGGGTGAAGGTCACCCCGGGGGCAGGCGCGGTCACCGCCACCGGGGTCGACCGGATCCTGGTGTCGCCGTTGCCCAGCTCACCGCTGAGGCCGGAGCCCCAGCAGTACGCCCGGGCGTCGCCGCCCAGCCCGCACGTGTGGCTGATGCCGGCACTGACCTGGGTGAAGCTCACCGGGGATCTCACCGCGACCGGGGTCGACCGGCTCGTGCTCGCGCCGTCGCCCAGCTCGCCGAGGCTGCCCGCGCCCCAGCAGTAGGCCCGGGCGTCGCCGCCCAGCCCGCAGGTGTGGCTGTAACCGGCGGTGAGCTGGGTGAAGCTCACCCCAGCTGCCGGGGACTTCACCGCAACCGGGGTCGATCGGTTCGTGTTGTCGCCGTTGCCCAGCTCGCCGCTGTAGTTGGAACCCCAGCAGTAGGCCCTGGCATCGCTGCCCAGCCCGCACGTCTGGCGGTATCCGGCGGTGAGCTGGGTGAAGCTGACCCCGGCCGGTGCGGTCACCGCGACCGGACTCGAGTGCCGCACGACGTCGCCGTTGCCGAGCTGACCACTGCTGCCGTCGCCCCAGCAGTAGGCCCGGCCGTCCCGGCCGCGCGCACAGCTGTGTGAGTCACCGGCGTCGACCTGGGTCGTAACGCCGCCCGCCGGCCGCGCCGCGGCAGGCACGCCGGTCACCGCCGCCAGCGTCGCCAGGGTCCCGATCATCGCAAAGGTCCTTTTCAGCACAGAACCGACACCATCACAGCACCGCGGACCGCCGATCGCCATCCCACGAGATTCGACATATCCGGTGACCGGACGCACGTGCCCGTTGTGACCCCGGTCGTTGTCGATGCACCCGTCGCGGGAGTTGGCTAGAACTGACGCGAGCGGACGGAGACCACTTTCATGCAAGGCGGTGCCCGGGCCTGGGCGGTGTGGGCCGTGGGGCTGTCGGCCTACGTGGTCGCGGTGCTGCATCGCACGTCGCTCGGGGTCGCCGGGCTGGACGCGCAGGCGCGGTTCGACATCGGCGCCGGGGCGCTGGCCTCGTTCGCCGTCCTGCAACTGCTGGTCTACGCCGGCCTCCAGGTGCCCGTCGGGCTGCTGCTCGACCGGTTCGGCTCGCTGCGGCTGGTCGTGACCGGCGGCCTGGTCATGGCGGCGGGGCAGGCGCTCATGGCGTTCGCGGACGGGGTCACCGGCGCGGTCCTCGCAAGGGTTCTGGTGGGCGCCGGCGACGCCATGACGTTCATCAGCGTGCTGCGGCTGGTGCCGCGGTGGTTCCCGGCCCGGCGGGTGCCGGTCGTCACCCAGCTCACCGGCCTCGTCGGGCAGCTGGGGCAGGTGCTCAGCGCCGTACCGCTGGCCGCGCTGCTGGCCGGCGCGGGCTGGACCGCCGCGTTCGTCTCGGCCTCGGCCGCCGGGGTCTTCGTCGCGATCGTCGCGCTGGTGGCGCTGCACGACGCCCCGGACCGGCGGGTCAACTCGGGCGAGGCGATCTCCCTTCGCCAGCTCGGCGACGACCTGGCCGGCGCCTGGCGGCATCCGGGCACCCGGCTCGGGCTGTGGACGCACTTCACCACCCAGTTCCCGGGCACGGTCTTCGCGCTGATCTGGGGCTATCCGTTCCTGGTCGCCGGCGAGGGTCTGGAGCGGGGCGAGGCGAGCGCGCTGCTCACCCTGTTCGTGCTGACCGGCATGGCCGCCGGGCCAATGGTCGGCGTGCTGGTGCAGCGGCATCCGCTGCGCCGCTCGTGGCTGGTGCTCGGGGTGATCGGCGCGAATGCCGTCGGCTGGGGTCTGATCATCGGGTGGCCGGGGCGGGCGCCGCTGCCGGTGCTGGCGCTGCTCGTGCTGGCGCTGGGCCTGGGCGGCCCGGGTTCGATGATCGGGTTCGAGTTCGCCCGCACCTTCAATCCGCCGAGCCGGCTCGGCACGGCCACCGGCATCGTGAACGTCGGCGGCTTCGTCGCGTCGCTGGTGTCGATCCTGCTCGTCGGGCTGATCCTGGACGCCCGCACGGGCGGCCGCGCGGATTACGACATCGTGGACTTCAAGTTCGCCATGTCGGTGCAGTACGTGATCGGTGCCATCGGCCTGATCGGCATATTGCGCACCCGCAGGCTGGCCAGAGCGCGGCTGGCCGCCGACCACGGGGTGATCGTCCGGCCCATGCGTGAGGTGCTCGCCGAGCGCGGCTGGTTTAGCGGGGAGCGGATCGGTAAAGGTTGAGTCTTTGCCCGGATTTCTGAAGTGGCAAGGCAGGAGGACATGAGCGAGCAGGCAACGGACCGTTTCTGGTCCGGACTCGAGATTTCCAAGGTCATCGCGGGCACGCTCGCGGCGCTCACCGCGGCGGTCGTCGGCTCCTTTCTCGGAGTCGCCGGCACGCTGGCGGGTGCGGCCGTCGCCAGTGTCGTCGGCTCGTTAGGGACGGAGATCTACCACCGATCGCTCAACAGGGGCGCGAAGCGCATCGGCGCGATCGCGCCGACGTTCGTGAAGGTGCCGGCGGCCGTCGGCACGCCGCCGGTCGCCGCCGCCAAGAAGGAGGAGAGCCCGTCGCACACCGTGCCGCGGCGTATGAACATCCGCTGGCGGCACGTTGCCGTAGCATCGGCGGCGTTGTTCGTGCTGGCCATGGGCTCGCTGACGATCTTCGAGCTGATGACGGGCCGGTCCGTCGCGTCGACCGTCGGCACCACGTCGTCGTCGACCACCTCGGTCGGCAGCCTCTTCGACGGCGGCTCGAAGAAGCCGGCGGTGACGCCGACGCCGGAGAATTCGCAGGCGCCGGCGGTCGACAAGACGCCGGCCGGGCCGGCCGGCGAGGCGCCGGCCACCGAGCCGGCACCGGAGCCCACCGCGGAACCGACCGCGGAACCGACCGCGGAACCGACTACCGGGAACCCGCAGCAGACCCAGCCGGCCGAGGAGCAGCCGAACCAGGACGGGCAGGGACAACAGGGGCCCGCGCCGGCGGAATGATCCGATCCGAGCGAAGGAGCACGCCACCGTGAACGTCAACGAACTGCTCGCCGAGGCCTTCGGCCGCCTGCCCGCTCTGGTGCGGACCGCGGTCGAGGGCCTGAACCCGGAGCAGCTGCGCACCCCGCCGGCCGACGGCGCCAACACGGTCGCCTGGCTGGTGTGGCACCTCACCCGGATACAGGACGGGCACCTCGCCGAGCTGACCGGCGTCGAGCAGGTGTACACCGCCGGCGACTGGGCCGGCCACTTCGGCCTCAAGCCGGACCCGGACGACAACGGCTACGGGCACACGGCCGAGCAGGTGCTGGCCGTGCGCCCGGAGAGCTCGAAGACGCTGGTGGACTACTACCAGGCGGTGCACGAGCGGACCCTGGACTACCTCGCCGGCCGGTCCGCCGACGACCTGGACCGGGTCGTGGACCGGTCCTGGGATCCGCCGGTCACCCTGGGCGTACGCCTGGTCAGCGTCCTGAACGACGACATCCAGCACGCGGGCCAGGCGGCGTACGTCCGGGGGCTGCTCGGCGGCTGAGCCGGTGTCACCGCGACCGTCGGCCTCCCGCTCAGCGGGAGGCCGGCTCCGTGATCGGCAGGCTCACCAGGAACCGGGTGTCGCCCGGCTGGGACCGCAGGACGATGTCGCCGCCGTGGCCGTTGACCACGATCCGGTACGAGATGTCGAGGCCGAGCCCCGTGCCCTCGCCGACCGGCTTCGTGGTGAAGAACGGCTCGAAGACCCGCTTGCGCAGCTCCTCGGGCACGCCGGGGCCGGTGTCGCCGATCGAGACGACGACGTGGTCGTCGTCCCGGTAGGTCCGGACGGTCAGCGTGCCGGCGCCGTGCATGGCCTGCACCGCGTTGTCGATGATGTTGGTCCAGACCTGGTTGAGCTCGGCCGGATGCGCCGGCACCTGCGGCAGGTCCCGGTCGTACTCCTTGACCACCTCCACGCCCGTACCGATCTTGTGGCCGAGCATCACCAGCGTGCTGTCCAGCCCGGTGTGCACGTCGATCCACTGGTGCGCGGCGCGGTCCAGGTGCGAGTACTGCTTCGCCGAGGTGACCAGCGAGGAGACCCGGCCGGTCGCCTCCTCGATGTCGCTCATCAGCTGCTCGGTCTCCAGCGCGTACCCGATCCAGTGGATGGCCTGGTCGAGCAGGGCCGGCTCGACCACCTTGGCCTTGATCAGCTCCAGGCAGTCGATGTCGAGCCCGCCCTGCGCGAAGACCGGGGCGAGGTCCCAGCCGCCGGTGACGTCGTTGCGCTCCATCCAGTCGCCGAGCTCGTCCTCGCGGTCGGCGGCCTGCAGCGCGGTCAGCGCGGGCGCCTTCGCGGCCCGCTCGATGACGTCCTCCTGCAGCTCGACCAGCGCGTCGAGCCGTTCCGGCGCGACCTTGCCGGCGGCGAGCATGCCCAGCTTGTGCCGCATGCCGGCGACCCGCTGGCGCAGCGCACCGGTGGCCCGCGACGCGGCGGCCGCGGGGTTGTTGAGCTCGTGCATGAGGCCCGCGGAAAGCGCGCCGAGCGCCACCAGCCGCTGCCGCTCGCCGATCGCCGCCTGGGTGTTGCGCATGCCGAGGGTCAGGCCCTCGAGCAGGTGCAGCGCCATCGGGAACCACTCGCGCATCAGTGCGCCGAAGTCCCCGGCGCTGAGCACGAAGAACTCGCAGTCGTCGAGCGCGCGCATGGACGCCTGGTAGCGGCGCTGCACGCCCTCGTCGCGCAGGTACGCCTGGGTCGCGCCCATGTAGACGCCGCGCTGCTCCGTACGGGTGGTCTGCACGTCGTCCTGGCCGACCCGGCGGGTGAGCGAGATGGTGCCGCTGAGCAGGACGAAGAACTCCTCGGCCGGCTCGCCCTCCTGGATCACCAGCTGCCCGGCCGCGACGCGGCGCGTGCCGCCGTGCGCGGCGAGCCAGGCCAGCTGGTCGTCGGTCAGCTTCTCGAACAGGAACAGGGTGCGTAGCTCGTCGACGGTGAGCCTGGGTTCGGTCATCACTGCCCCTCCAGGTAGCGGTGGACCAGCGTGACGGCCATCGCGCCCTCGCCGACCGCCGAGGCCACCCGCTTGACCGAGTTGGCCCGGACGTCGCCGGCGGCGAAGATGCCGGGAACGCTGCACTCCAGGTAGAACGGATCCCGGTCCCGATCCCATCCCGTCGGCCGTGCCCCGTTCGGCGAGAGCAGGTCGGGGCCCGTGTACACGAAGCCGCGCTCGTCGCGGGCCACCGCGTCGCCGAGCCAGTCGGTGCGCGGCTCGGCGCCGATGAAGACGAACAGGTAGCCGCACTCGACGCTGGTCACCGTGTTGTTCTTGCTGTCGCAGATGGTGATCGCCTGCAGGTGGCCGCCGCCCTGCGCGCCGACCACCTCGCACCGGGTCCGCACGTGCACGTTCTCGACGCTGTTGAGCTGCTGGATCAGGTAGTACGACATGGACGCCTCGAGGGAGTCGCCGCGCACCAGCAGGGTCACGCTGCGGGCGTACCGGGAGAAGAAGAGCGCGGCCTGGCCGGCGGAGTTCGCGCCGCCGATGATGTAGACGTCGCTGCCCGCGCAGGACGGGCCCTCGGTCGCGGCCGAGCCGTAGTAGACGCCCGCGCCGGTCAGCTCGGCGACGCCGTCGGCGACCAGCGGGCGGTAGGCGACGCCGGTGGCCAGCACGATCGAGTGCGCGGAGACCTCCGCGCCGTCCGCGAAGCGCAGCGTACGGGCGGAGCCGTCGGTGTGCAGCCCGACCACCTCGCGGGTGTTGAGCACCTCGGCGTCGAACTTGCCGGCCTGTCGCCGCGCCCGGTCGGTCAGCTGCGCGCCGGAGATGCCGTCCGGGAAGCCCAGGTAGTTCTCGATCCGGGAGCTCTGCCCGGCCTGCCCGCCGACGGCCTGCCGCTCGACCAGCAGCGTCCGGAGCCCCTCGGAGGCGCCGTAGACGGCCGCGCCCAGCCCGGCCGGCCCGCCGCCCACGATGATCAGGTCGTAGAAGTCGCGCTCGGGCGCCGTCGACAGCCCGGCCGCCTCGGCGACCTCCGACGTGCTCGGCTGCGCCATCGCCCGGCCGTCCGCGGTGACCACCAGCGGGATCGACTCCGGGCCCACCCCGGCGGCGTCCAGCAGGCGGCGCCCCTCGGGGTCGTCGGCGGCGAGCCACCGGTACGGGACCAGGTTGCGCGCCAGGAAGTCCCGGATCCGGTACGACGGCTCGCTCCACCGGTGCCCGACGACGCGGATGTCCGCGACCTCCCGGTCGCCGGTGCGCTGCCAGGCCGCCAGCAGCTCGTCGATGACCGGGTAGAGCTTCTCCTCCGGCGGATCCCAGGGCTTGAGCAGGTAGTGGTCTACGTCCACGACGTTGATGGCCTGTATCGCCGCGTCGGTGTCCGCGTACGCGGTGAGCAGGGCGCGGCGGGCGTTCGGGAACAGGTCCATCGCCTGCTCCAGGAACTCGATGCCGTTCATCTGCGGCATCCGGTAGTCGGCCAGCAGGACGGCGACCCGGCCGCCGCGCAGCTTGAGCTCGCGCAGCGCCTCGAGCGCCTCCGCGGCCGACGAGGCCCGGATGATCCGGTACGCCTCGCCGTACTTCCGCCGTAGGTCGCGGGCGATGGCCCGGGAGACCGACGGGTCGTCGTCGACGGTCAGGATGGCGGGTAGGCCCATGACTGGAGTCCTTACGGATGCGTGAACGAGCGGGCGTCGTCCGCGACCTCGAAGGCCACGTTGTCCAGGTAGCACCACCACCAGTCCTCGCCCGGCTCGTAGGACTGCACGAGCGGGTGGCCGGCGGCGTGGAAGTGCGCGGTGGCGTGCCGGCCGGGCGACGAGTCGCAGCAGCCGACGTGGCCGCACGTCATGCAGACGCGCAGGTGCACCCAGCGGCCACCGTCGGCGAGGCATTCGACGCAGCCGTCGCCGGACGGGCGCACGTCGCCGGCCCGGTCGAGGTGTGCGCAGGCGGTACCGGTCATGTGCGGGGCCCTCCCTTGGCGAGCAGGTCGTTGAACTCGGGATGCCGCTCCACGTAGCGGGCGACGTACGGGCAGGTCGCGATCACCGGGGTCGCCCGGCCGCGGGCGTCGGCGAGCGCCGCGGCGGCCAGGCGGGCGGCCAGGCCCTGCCCCTGGAAGGCCTGGTCGATCTCGGTGTGCGTGAGCTCGACCGCGCCGCCCTTGCGCCGGTAGGTCAGGATGCCGGCCAGCTCGCCGCCGAGCAGGACCTCGTAGCGCGACCGCTCGAAGCTGTCGACGACCGTGGCGTCCGCCGGCTCCGCGCCGCCGACCTGTGCGCTGCCCTCGACCCGCAGCTTGCGGCGGGCGCGCTCGTAGAACGAGGTCCGTCCGAGGCGGATGACCTGCGCGGCCGCGGGCACGGGGACGATGGCCAGCTTGTCGCCGGGCTCGGCGTAGCCGTGGATGTTGCCGTCGACCTCGACCGCGAGCCGGCCGCTGGTCGGGCGCACGTCGAGCTCGAGCTGCTCGTCGGCCGAGAGCATCAGGGAGCGGTTGAACGATGAGTGCGCGGCGGCCGCGCTGACCAGCAGGCCCTCGACCTTGGGCGACACGATCGGCCCACCCGCCGAGAAGCTGTACGCGGTCGAGCCGGTCGGCGTCGCGACGATCACCGCGTCGGCCGCGTACCGGACGAAGTTGCTGCCCTCGACGTTGATGCCGACGTGCGCGAGGCCGTGGCCGGGGACCCGGACCAGGGCGATGTCGTTGAACGCCGAGACCTCCTCGCCGCCGGGCAGCACGGCACGCACCGCCGTGCGCGCCTCGGTGGTGAACCGGTGCTCGTCTATCGACGACAGCGCGTCGGGCAGGTCGGGCAGGTCGACCTCGGCGAGGAACCCGAGCCGGCCGACGTTGACGCCGAGCACGGGCGTCTTGCGGCCCTCGACCAGGCGCATGGTGCGCAGCATGGTGCCGTCGCCGCCGAGGCTGACCAGCAGCCCGGCGCGCTCGACCAGTTCCTCGGTGGAGACCCCGACGGCGCCGCAGGCGATCCGGTCGATCTCGTCGTGCGGTCCGAGCACGATCACATCGTGCGCGGCCGCCCAGCGGACGATGGCGTCGATGGCCGAGCCGCAGTCCCGCCTCGGATGCAGGACCAGCCCGACCACTTTGATCATGCCCAAGAAAGACACCCCCGGTCGCACGCGTCAGCGCTCAGCCTCGCACGTCCGGCCGGGATCCGGCGAGCGATACTCAGCCCGTGAGGGCGACCGCCACCGGCGTCAGCACGCTGGTCTGGTCGCGCTGGCCGTCCTCCTGCGCACCCAGGACCGCGGCCTGGTAGGTCGCCAGGGTGCGCAGCAGCCCGGGCGGGGCGTACCCGCGGCCGGGGTCGCCGAGCAGCACTGTCGCGCCGCGGCCCATGGCGCGGCCGATGAACGGCAGCATCTTGGCCGCGACCTCGGCGTTGTACAGGCAGTCGCCGGCGAGGATCACCTCGGCGTCGCCGCCGTCGCCGTCGGTGAGGTCGTCCGCGATGGTCGCGATCCGCTCGCCGTTGGCGTTGGCGTTCGCCTGGATCGCGGCGATGGCGTACCCGTCGACGTCGTTGGCGGTCACCTCGGCGGCGCCGGCCTGCGCGGCGGCGATGGCGACCAGCCCGGAGCCGGAGGCGAGGTCGAGGACGCGGCGGCCCTCGACGAGCTCCGGGTGGTCCAAGACGTAGCGGGCGAGCGCCTGTCCGCCCGGCCAGGCCGTCGCCCAGTACGGCGCCGGCAGCGGCCCGCCCGCCTCGGTCTCGAGCCGGGCCCAGAGCAGCACGGCGTCCTCGGCGAGGAACAGGTGCACCTCCGGAACCATCGGCACCGGGGTCATCTTCAGGGCGTCCTGCTGCGGCGCCCGCGCGGGGAACGAGGCGTTACGCAGCAGGCGACGCTGCAGGGGGCTGTAGGTCGCGACCGCGTACGGGGCTCCGGAGTACGTCTTCACACCACTCTTTTCTGTCAAGGGAGACGACCGAGGGCCGCGCTTCCCGCTCAACGCGGGAGGCACGGCCCTCGTGACGTACGTCAGATGGGACGGATGTTCGCAGCCTGCAGGCCCTTCTGGCCCTGCTCGACGTCGAACTCAACCCGCTGGTTCTCTTCGAGAGTGCGGTATCCGTCGGAGGCGATGGCGGAGAAGTGCGCGAACACGTCCGGAGCACCACCGTCCTGGGTGATGAAGCCGAAGCCCTTGTCCGCGTTGAACCACTTCACTGTGCCGACAGCCATGACAAGCCCTTTCGCAACCACAAGGAGTTCACACCTCGCGAACTCCATCGCCGCCCGTAAAGATCAGGAAACCGGACTCATACGACAAAAGCCTGACGGGTTTCGGATACCCACCAGGCTCTGGCAAATATGAGAAATCGGAACGACAACCCCTCCAAGCTAGCACGTACCGCGACTGCACGGCGGCGCGTTGCGACCTGACATCGGTGGACAATAATCTTTGAAGTTTCTTGACAGAATTAATAAATATCGACAGACTCCGATCAAGAGAGCGCTCTCCTTCCCCCTGAAGTTCCACCGGTCAGCGGAAGGATCCCCATGTCACACCCCGTCAAGCTGCTCGGTGTCGCCGCCGTCGCGGTGACCACCGTCGGCCTCTTCCCGTTAACAGGTTTCGCCGCGGAGACGCCGGCACCCACCGCACCCGCCGCGGCCGCCCGGTTCGACATGGCGCCCGGCATGGTCGCCGCGATGCGCCGCGACCTGAAGCTCACCGACGACCAGATCGCGGCCCGCCTCGCCACCGAGGCGGCGGCGCCGGTCGTCGAGCGGCGCCTGCGCGCCAAGCTCGGCAAGGCCTTCGCCGGCGCCTGGATCCCGGCCGGCGCCGAGCGGCTCACCGTCGCGGTCACCGACCCCGGGACCGCCGCCGCGGTACGCGCGGAGGGCGCCAACGTCAAGATCGTCGCGCGTGGCGCCGCCGACCTCGCCGCCGCCCGCGCGCGGCTGGACCGCAACGCCGCCGGCGCCAAGGGCACCGCGGTGCGCGGCTGGTACGTGGACGTCGCCGCCAACCGGCTCGTCGTCATGGCCCGGCCCGGCGGCGCCGCCGCCGCGCACCGGTTCGCCGAGGACAGCGGCGCCGGCTCGGTCACCGTCGTCGACGCGCCCGAGGCGCCCCGGCCGATGTACGACATCCGCGGCGGCGACCAGTACGTCATCAACGGCAACACGCTCTGCTCGGTCGGCTTCGCCGTCGCGGGCGGCTTCGTCAGCGCCGGACACTGCGGCGGCGTGAACAGCCCGACCCTGGGCTACAACAACGTCTCGCAGGGCACGTTCGCCGGCTCGTCGTTCCCGGGCAACGACTACTCGTGGATCCGGACGAACGCCAACTGGACGCCCCAGCCGTGGGTGAACAACTACTCGGGCGGCAACGTGACCGTCGCCGGCTCGCAGGACGCCGCCATCGGCAGCTCGGTCTGCCGCTCCGGCCGGACCACCGGCTGGCGCTGCGGCACGATCCTGGGCCGCAACGAGACCATCGTGTACTCCCAAGGCGCCGTCTCCGGCCTGAGCCGCAGCAACGCCTGCGCCGAGCCGGGCGACTCCGGCGGCTCCTGGATCTCCGGCAACCAGGCTCAGGGGGTCACCTCCGGCGGCAGCGGCAACTGCTCGTCCGGCGGCACGATGTGGTTCCAGCCCGTCAACGAGATCCTCGGCGTCTACGGCCTGTCCCTGACCACCAGCGGCGGCGGTGGCGGCGCGACCTCACTGATCAGCAACTGGAACAACAAGTGCATCGACGTGCCGAACTCCAACTTCTCCGACGGCGTGCTGCTGCAGATGTGGGGCTGCAACGGCACCGGCGCGCAGAAGTGGGCGTCCGTGAACGGCACGCTGCTGACGTCGAACAACAAGTGCATGGACGTGCCGTGGGGCTCGACCACCAACGGCACGATCATTCAGATCGTCGGCTGTAACGGGAACCCGGCGCAGCAGTTCGTGCTCTCGGCCGCGGGCGACCTGGTCAACCCGCAGGCGAACAAGTGCCTCGACATCCGGGACTGGAACGGCAACGACGGCGCGCGGATCCAGATCTGGGACTGCGGCGGCACGCTGAACCAGAAGTGGCGGCGCGGCTGACCGAGACCTCATGACGGCCCGCCGATCGCACCGTCCGCGATCGGCGGGCCGCCCTGTGACAGGCGACACCACATTGCGTTCCTGGGAATCACGCGCGCGGCCCTGAACTTGTCGTACCCGTGTCGGACGCTCAACTCGACCGACCCGGACGACGGATGGGACCCACCATGACCCAGGCGCCCGAACGCCCAGAAACACGAGCGGCGCAGACGCCCGGGGAGCGCATGTCCTCCCGCGAGCGGCTGCGGCTCGTGCTGGTGCTCGGTTTCCTCATCGCCCTCGGCCCGCTCACCATCGACATGTACCTGCCGTCCCTGCCGACGATCACGGACGACCTGCACACCACCGCCGCCGCGGTCCAGCTCACCCTCACCGGCACCCTGGCCGGCCTCGCACTCGGCCAGTTGCTGATCGGCCCGGTCTCCGACGCCGTCGGGCGTCGCGCGCCGCTGCTCGCCGGGGTCGCCGTGCACATCGCGGCGTCGATCCTCTGCGTCATCGCGCCGAACCTCGCCGTCCTCGGCACGCTGCGGGTGCTGCAGGGCCTCGGCGCCGCCGCGGCCGCGGTCGTCGCGATGGCCGTCGTCCGGGACCTGTTCACCGGCCTCGCCGCGGCGAAGCTGCTGTCCCGCCTCATGCTCGTCATGGGCGCCGCGCCGATCCTCGCGCCGACGCTCGGCGGCATCACGCTGAACTGGACGTCCTGGCGCGGCGTCTTCGTCGTGCTGGCGCTCTTCGGCATCGCCATCCTCACGGTGACCGCGCTGGGCCTGCCGGAGACGCTGCCGCCCGCGCGGCGGCGCAACGGCGGCGTGGCCGGCACGGTCCGCGACTACGGCCGCCTGCTCGCCGACCGGACCTACGTCGGCCTGATCCTGGTGGCCGGGCTCGCGATGGCCGCCCTGTTCGCCTACGTCTCGGGCTCGTCGTTCGTCTTCCAGGAGCAATACAGCCTCACCGAGCAGCAGTTCGGCTTCGTGTTCGGCGCCGGCGCGGTCGGCCTGATCACGGCGACCCAGCTCAACGTGCGGCTGCTGCGCCGCTGGTCGCCGTCGCAGATCCTGATCTCCGCGCTCGCCGGCGGCGCCGCCGCGGGCCTGGTGCTGCTGCTGGTCGCCGCCACCGGCTTCGGCGGCCTGCCCGCGGTCCTCGTGCCGCTCTGGCTGGTCCTCGCGTCGGCCGGCCTGGCGCTGCCGAACGCGCCGGCGCTCGCGCTCTCCCGGCACGGCGAGGCGGCCGGCACCGCGGCGGCCCTGCTCGGCGCGGTCCAGTTCGGCGTCGGCGCGCTGGCGGCCCCGCTGGTCGGCGTCCTCGGCACCGGCGCGGTCGGCATGGCCCTGGTGATCGCCGGCGGCATGCTCGGCGCGAACGCGGTGCTGCTGCTGATCGTCCGCCCCTGGCGCCTGCCGGTCGAGCACGCCGAGCCCGCGCTGGCCGCGGCGCACTGACGCCCTACGGAGTCGACCCAAAGATCACCCAAAGGCCGGCCGTTAGCGTGCCGACCTAGCTTGCGGTGCCGTGTCTTGCGGCGCCCACCCGATCTGAAGGAGAAACTCCATGAGGCCACGTACGTTCGCCGCCGCCGCGGGCGTGCTCTCGGCGGGGGTCGCGATGGCGTGCCTGGCGACGAACGCGTTCGCCGCCGAGAACAACAGCACCGCCCGGGTCAACGTCTCCCATAACGGCACGCAGCCCGGCGGCGCCGCCGCGGGAGCGGTGAGCGCCGACGGCCGCTTCGTCGCGTTCACCTCGCGGGCGGGGAACCTCGTCGCGGGCGACACCAACCGCGCCGAGGACGTGTTCGTGCGCGACCTGGTCGCCCGCACGACGACCCGGGTCAGCGTCTCCGGCGCCGGCGCGCAGGTCGGCGGCAACAGCTACGCGCCGTCGATCAGCGACGACGGGCGCTACGTCAGCTTCGCGTCGGACGCCGCCGACCTGGTCGCCGGCGACTCCAACGGCCGGCGCGACGTGTTCGTGCGCGACCTGACCGGCGCGACCACCACCCGGGTCAGCCTGGCGCCGTCCGGCGCGCAGGGCACCCGTGACAGCGCGAAGCTGTCCAAGATCAGCGCCGACGGCCGCTACGTGACATTCCAGTCGACCCTGCCCCTCGCCGACGGCGACGAGGCCGGCGGTGCCGAGCGGGAGAACCTGTTCGTCCGCGACCTGACCGCCGGCACCACCGTCCGGGTGAACGTGACCCGCGACGGCCTCCGTGCGGACGTGCCCGACGCCGACTCCTACGAGGACATCGACGGCGGACTCTCGGCCGTGGTCGGCGGCCGTTACGTGACGTTCGAGGCGCTGACGTCGCAGGGCTCCAGCCTGACGGCCGACGTTCACCTGCGCGACCTGGCCACCGGCACCACCACCCCGGTCAGCGTGCACCGGGTCGGCCCGAAGGGCACCCTGCACAGCGTGCACGCCTCGATGAGCGCGGACGGCCGCTACGTGGCGTTCTCCTCGTGGGCCTCGGACCTGGTCGAGGGCGACACCAACCGCCGGGAGGACGTGTTCATCCGCGACCTGTCCGCCGGCACCACCACGCTGGTGAGCGTGTCCGGCGCGGGCGCGCAGGGCGACCTCGCCAGCATCCGGCCGGCGATCAGCCCGGACGGCCGCTACGTCGCCTACCTGTCGTATGCCCGCAACCTGGTCTCGGGCGACACCAACAACGAGCCGGACGTGTTCGTGCGCGACCTGGTCGCCGGCAGCACCACCCGGGTCAGCGTCTCCGACATCGGCGAGCAGGCCGACGGCCTCAGCGCCAACCCGTCGATCAGTTCCTTCGGCCGCCGCGTCACCTTCGAGTCGACGGCCGCCAACCTGGTACCGGGCGACGCCAACGTGTCCCGCGACGTGTTCGTGCACACCCTGGCGGACTGACCGCCGGCTACGAAGGGAAGGGGTGCGGCGGGCGATGCCTTCCGCACCCCGCGCCCCTAGTTGGGCTGGGCGCGGCCCTTCTTCCAGTAGCCCATGAAGGCGACCGCGCGGCGGTCGACGCCGCGCTCGCCGACCAGGTGGCGGCGCAGGGACACCACCGGTCCCGCCTCGCCGGCCAGCCACGCGTAGAAGCCGCCCGCCGTCTCCTCGGGCACGTCCCACACGTCGCCGTCCTCCTGCTCGACGACGTCACCCGGTGCCCCGGCCGGCGCGGCGCGGTCCAGCTGCTCGCGGACCACCGGCTCGAGCCGCTCGCCCCGGCTCCGGACCAGCCAGGTGATCTCCGCCGGGCCGGCGATGGTCAGCCGGTCGTCCGGGAACGGCACCTCGAGGAAGGCGCGCGCCGGGCGGTCCAGGCTCTCCAGGATCGAGGCCGCCGCCGGCAGGGCCGCCTCGTCCGCCGCGAGCAGCAGCCGGTTCGCGCCCGCGGGCGGCCGCCAGGCGACGTCCGTGATCGGGTGGCCCTTCGCGGCGCTGATCATGACGATCCGGTCGCCCACCTTGGCCTGGCTCGCCCAGCGGGAGGCGGGGCTGGCGGTGCCGTGCAGCACGAAGTCCACGTCGATCTCCCACGCCTGCGGCCGGAAGGCCCGCACCGTGTAGACCCGCAGCGGCGCCCACGACGCCGGCGCCCCACTGCGCCAGGCCTCCGTCCAGTCCGTTTCCCGGGCGAACGCCTCGCAGTCGCTGCCCGGCGGCAGGAACAGCAGGCTCATCCGCTGGTCGAGGCCGTGGTAGTCGAAGTCGACCAGCGACTCCCCCGCCAGCGTCACCCGCATGAACGTGGTGCTCAGGCGCACGCAGTTCCTGACCTCCAGCGCGAACGGCACATAGGGCTCGGTTATCGGGCGGGCGGCGGCCTGGGCTGTCGTCGTCATAACCGTCCGTTCGCTGCGGGGACCAAACGCAGCTAAGGCTACCCTTACCTAAGCGGCGGCGCGAGGCGGGTCTTACCCGCGAACAGCGCCCGGGCCCGGGCGACCAGGGCCGGCGAGCCGCACTCCTGCGCCAGCTCGAGGCCGTCGCGCAGCACCCGGCGCGCCTGCGGGCGGCGGCGGGCGGCGTTGAGCAGCGCGCCGAGGTCGACCAGGGCCATCGCCAGTTCGAAGCGCCGCGGCGTGCCGCGCAGCACCCGGATCGACTCCTCGGCCGGGCAGATGCCCTCGGCGCCCCGCACCTGCCCCTGTATGCGCAGCGCGCGGCCCAGGGCGGAGGCGAGCCCGTGCCGGCGGGTCAGCGCCACCTCCTCGGCGACCAGCCGCTCCGCCGCCTCGCCGGCGCCGAGGCCGGCCAGCACCGCCGCGGCGGCCGAGCGCCACGGCAACACCGCCGGATGATCCGAGCGGCGCACCGCGAGGCGCTCGCCGCACCGGTACAGGTCGGCCAGGCCCTCGCCGGGGCGCGCCGCCTCGGCGTGCAGGCGACCGCGGGCGTAGCGCAGCAGCAGGAACTCCGGCTCGTCCGGCAGCACGCCGCCGAAGCCGGACGGGGCGAGCAGGCCGTCGGCGCAGTCGAGGTCGCCGAGGTCGAGCAGCACGGCGATGCGCCGCGACATCAGCAGCGCCGCGGCGGCGCCCGTCGGGTCGCCGCCGGAGACGGCGAACAGCTCCGCGGCGGCCTCCGCGTCCCGGGCGGCCTCGGCCAGCCGGCCCAGGCGCCGGGAGACGGAGCTGCGCTGCGAGTACGCGGTGACGAGCCCGGCCGCCGAGCCGAGCCGCCCGGCCAGGTCGACGGCGAGCGTGCAGCCCGAGTGCGCGGCCGCCAGGTCGTCGGCGTCGGCGAGGCGGCGCAGGGCATGGAGGTACCGCGGCAGGTCGTCGGCGTCGGCCGGCGGGGCCAGCGGCACCGGGCGGCCTTCCGGGAGGGGGGTGATGTCCCGGACGGGGTCCGCCAACCCCGGCCGTTCGTCACTGACGGTCATGCAGCCTGTGTACCCTTCCGGGCGCTCGAGACACCATCGACCGGCGCTCGATTCCTTCGTGGACCCTTAGGTTTTCGTACGGGGGCGGGTTGCACAATGCGTCATGCGTAGTCCGACCCAACGCAACCTCGACATCTGCACTATCGACGGCCTTATCGCACCACAACTGGGTGCGAACGTGGCCGATGCCACCGAATTGTCCGGCGGCGGGTTCGCCGCGGTGTGGCGCGCGACCCTGACCGACGGCCGCGAGGTGGTGGTGAAGGTCGGGCCGCCGCCGTCGGCCCGGCTGCTGCGGTACGAGCGCGGTCTCATCGAGGCCGAGGCGGCCTACTTCCGGCTGGTCCGGTCCGGCGCGCCGGGCGTACCGGTGCCGGAGGTGCTGCACGTCGGCGCGGACTGGATCGTGACGAGCCTGCTGCCGGGCACCGCGCTGACCGGCGTGCCGGACAGCGCCGGCGTGCGCGAGCAGCTCGGCGCCGCGATCGCCGGCCTGCACCGGATCACCGGCCCGCACTTCGGGTACGCCGGCGAGCGGGCCCGCGGCGCCGACTGGCCGGCGGCGTTCGGCGCGATGCTCGACGCCCTGCTGGCCGACGCCGCCGACTGGGCGGTGCCGCTGCCGCCGGGCATCGGCGCCCTAACGGCCCGGCACGCCGGCAACCTGGCGACGGTCACCCGGCCCGCGCTGCTGCACTTCGACCTCTGGGACGGCAACGTGCTGGCCGCCGGCGGCCGGCTCACCGGGCTGGTCGACGGCGAGCGCTACCTCTGGGGCGACCCCCTGCTGGACCTGGTCTCCCCGGCGCTGCGGCGCCGCATCGAGGACGAGCCGGAGCATCCGTTCCTGCGCGGCTACTCCGCCGCGACCGGTCTCGTCCTCGACGACGCCGCACGCACCCGGCTCGCGCTCTACCGGGTGCACCTCTACGTGCTGATGCTGGCCGAGGGCCCGAGCCGAGGCATCCCGGTCGGCGGAGAACGGCACGTCCGCCTGACCGGGCTGCTCGAGGGGGAGCTGAGGGACCTCAGCCGGCGGTGAACGTGTAGCTGCCCGAGGCGAGGGCGTAGGAGGCGACGCCGTTCGCGTACCCCTGCGGCACCGCCTCAGCCGGCGGGGTCACCGCCGCGGCCGAGGAGGCCGGCACCCGTACCGTCGCCGTGGCGTTCGGCGGGACCACGACCCGCAGGGTCAGCGCCGAGCCGGACCGGGTCCACTCCGAGCGCGTCTGGCCGTACGCGGTGATCAGTGACGCGGTCGCGGCCGTGAGCGTGCCGCCGGGTTTCGGGGCGATGAGCACCTGCTTGTAGCCCGGCGAGGCCGGGCCGACGCCGCCGACCGTGCGGTAGAGCCAGTCGCCGACCGAGCCGAGGCCGTAGTGGTTGAACGAGTTCATGCCGACGTCCTGCAGCGTGCCGTCCGTCCTGATCCCGTCCCAGCGCTCCCAGATCGTGGTGGCGCCGCGCGAGTTCATGTAGCCCCAGCCGGGGTAGTCCGGCTGCTGCAGGATCTGGTACGCGGTGGCCGCGTGCCCGTGCTCGGCGAGCACCGGCAGCAGGTTCTCCACGCCCATGAACCCGACGGAGAGATGGCCGTTCCGCGAGGCGACCTTGGCGGCGAGCCGGTCCGCGACCGCCTGGGTGCGGTTCGCCGGCACCAGGCCGAACGCGAGCGCGAGCACGTACCCGGTCTGGCTGTTGCCGGACACGGTTCCGTCGGCGGCGACGAACCTGCCGGTGAAGGCGGCCGCGATCTGGTCCGCGAGGGTGCCGTAGGCGGAGGCCTCGGCGGTGCGCCCGGTCGCCGCGGCCATCCGCGAGAGCAGCCGGGCGGACCAGCCGAAGAACGCCGTGCTGCTCACGTCGTTTGCCGTGTTGTCGTCGACGTTGAGCCAGTCGCCGAACGTCTCGTGGTTGCGGATCAGGTCCGCGCCCGCGGTCGACCGGAGGTAGTCGACGTAGCGGGCCATGGCGGCGAAGTTGCGGTCCGCGACGGACAGGTCGCCGAAGCGCTGCCAGATCGTGTACGGCACGACGACGCCGGCGTCGGCCCAGCCGGCCTTGCCCGCGCCGTCGATGACGGCCGGCGCGACGTCGGTGAACGCGCCGTCGGCGCGCTGCGCGTCCACCAGGTCGTCGGCGAACTTGGCGAGCAGCCCGTGGGTGTCGAAGTTGAACGTCGACGTCGCGCCGAACGCGGCGATGTCGCCGGTCCAGCCGAGCCGCTCGTCGCGCTGCGGGCAGTCGGTCGGTATCGACAGCATGTTCGAGCGCGCGCCCCAGACGATGTTGTGCTGCAGCTGGTTGACCAGCGCGTCGCTGCTGCTGAAGGTGCCGGTCTCGGCGCCGTCGGTCCAGGCCGCGAGCCCGGTGAGGCTGTCCGCGGTCGGCGTGCCCGGGAAGCCGGTCAGCTCGACGTAGCGGTAGCCGTGCACGGTGAAGTGCGGCTCGAAGACCTCCGCCGCGCCGGTGCCGGCCAGCGTGAACGTGTCGGTGGCCTGCGCGGCGCGCAGGTTGGCGGTGTAGAGCGTGCCGTCGGCGTTCAGGATCTCGCCGTGCCGCAGCGTGATCCGGGTGCCGGCCGGCCCGGTCGCCCGCAGCCGGTTCCAGCCCGCGAAGTTCTGCCCCAGGTCGGCGATCCACACGCCCGGCCGCGGCTGCGTGATCGACCTCGGCCGCAGCTCCTGCCGCACGGTGACACCGGGGTCGACCTGCGCGACCAGCCGCGGCTTGGCGGCGGTCCGCACCGTCACGGCCGTGCCGGCCGCGGACGAGATCCGGGCGTCCTGGTCCTCGCCGTGGTACAGGTCGTCGGCGACGATCACGCTGGGCGCCGCGGACCACGATCCATCGGTACGGACGTCCGCGCGCGTGCCGTCGGTGTACTCGATGGACAGCTGCGCGGAGTACCACGGCGAGGTGCCGTACCGCTGGCTGCCGGCGAAGCCGATGTTGCCCGAGTACCAGCCGTTGCCGAGCAGCGCGCCGAGCGTGTTGTCGCCCTGCCGCAGCGCCGCCGTCACGTCGTAGCCGCGGTACTGCAGGCGCTTGGCGTAGTCGGTCCAGCCCGGCGCCAGCCGCTCGGCGCCGACCTTGACGCCGTTGAGGTAGGTGTCGTGCAGGCCGAGCGCGGTCGCGAAGAGCCGGGCCCGGGCGACCGGCTTGCTCACGGCGAAACCCTTGCTCAGGTACGGCGTGGGGTTCGGCACCGCGACCTGGCTGCCCCACGGCCCCGAGCCGTACGCGGCGGTCGCCCGGGCGGCGGGCCAGGCGCCGTCGTCGAAGCCCGGCTGCTGCCAGCCCGCGGGCGCGCTCTGCGCCGACTTCCACGCCGCGCCGGTGGACACCGTGGTGTTCCCGACGGTCAGCTTGGCGATGACGCTCGCCGGGCCGGCGCTGGTGTTCGTGGCGGCGACGGCGATCGTGTTGGCGCCGGCCCGCACCTGCGCGGAGACGTCTACGGTGGTGGCCCGCTTCCAGGCGTCGGCGACCCGCCGCGAGGAGCTGACCCGTGCGCCGTTGAGCCAGACGTCGGCGGTGTCGTCGCCCGTGACGACCAGCGTCGCCTTGCCGGTGGCGGCCAGGTCGAAGGTGCGGCGGAAGAACCGCTCGGCGGCCGGTGCGGTGCTCGCCGGGTCGCCCTCGGGGTACCAGATCCACTCGGCGCCGGTCAGGCTCGCGCCGCCGGGCGCGCCGATGAAGGCGGCCTGCCACTCGGTCGCCGGGTCGAAGTACCCGGTGTCGAAGCGGGCCGACGGGCTCCACGGGCTCGGCCGGCCCTGGGCGTCCCAGACCCGCACCCGCCAGTGGTAGGTCCGGTTGCCGGCCAGCGCGGGCCCGCCGTACGCGACGTCGACGCTGCTCGACGACGCGACCTGGCCGCTGTCCCAGACGTCCGCGCCGCCGGCCGTGCTGCCGACGGTCACCTGGTAGCGGCCCTGCACCTGGCCGTTGGCGGTGGCGACCAGCCGCCAGCCGAAGCGGGGCCGGCGCGCGTCGACGCCGACCGGGTCGGTGCGGCGCTCGGTGGTCAGCCCGGCGGGCGTCACCGGCGAGGCCGCGGCGTTGTCGGCGGCGACGACGGACTGGCCCCACGGCCCGGTGCCGTACGCGCCGAGGTCCGCCGCGGCGACCCAGGACTCGGGCACGGAGTTCGCGGCCTGCCAGGAGCCGTCGGTGACGAGGTCGACGGTGCCGGCCGCGGCGGCGACGCGTACCCGGCCGAGTACGCCGGCGGGGCCGGCGCTGGTGTTGCGCGCCGCGATCTGCAGGGTGTTGGTGCCGGACCGCAGCGCCGCGGCCAGGTCGACGTACCGGGCCTGCTTCCAGGAGTCCGCGGCGCGGGGCGAGCCGGCCAGGTAGGTGCCGTTGAGCCAGACGTCGACGGTGTCGTCGCCGGAGACGACGAGCTGGGCGTCGGCGTACGGGCCGGCGGGCGCGGTGAACGTGCGGCGCAGGTAGCGGGTGGCGGCCGGCGCGCTCTGCGCGGGAGCGCCCTCGGGGTACCAGATCCAGTGCGCGCCGTCGACGGTGACCGGGGTCGTCACCAGGGCCGCGGCCGGAGCCGTCACCGGGGCCGCGCTCGCCGGGGCGCTCACGGTGGCCAGCGCGGTGACGACCGCGGTGGCCAGAGCGACCAGTTTTCGGGCAGGAGGGGGTACGGACGGGGACATGCGGTTCTCCTCGGTGGGGGGAGGTGAACGGGCGGGGATTCCAGATATTTAAACGTTTCAATATCTGGGTCTTATGACTGTAGGACGAACAGCAAGATCTACTCAAGGCCTGCGGGATACGGTGGCCGTTGTGCAGGCACTCGAACTCGCCGGCTACCGCGCCGCGGTGGCCGACATCTACCTGAACGCGACCGGCCTCACCGACTTCCGCGACCGGCGCGACCGCCTCTTCTCCAGCCACCCGCAGTCGCCGATCCCCCGCACCGACGACTTCACGGGCATCCGCTACTTCCCGCCCACCGACGATTTCGTCGCCGACGTGGACCTGCGCGAGGCGCCGGGCGAGCTCGAGATCGACACGGCCGGCCCGGACGGCGTGTGCCGTTACGACCGCGTCGGCATCCTGGACACGCCGTGGGGCGAGCTGTCGCTGTGGTGGCTGGCCGCGTACGGCGGCGGGCTGTTCCTGCCGGTGCGCGACGCGACCTGCGGCGACCTGACCTACGGCGGCGGCCGGTACCTGACCGACACGGTGAAGGGCACCCACGGTCGCGGCGTGCAGCGGCTGTCGCCGACCCGGGTCCGGCTGGACCTCAACTACCTCTACAACCCGAGCTGCGCGTACGACGACCGGTGGCTGTGCCCGCTCGCGCCGCCGGAGAACCGCCTGGACGTACCCGTCCGCGCGGGCGAGCTCCGGTACCGCTGAGGCGTTGCAACGTTCCAGAGCGTCCGATTCGTTCAAGACACCGGGACCCCGGCTTCCTAGCCTGTGCCGATGAGTGAATCTTTCTCCGCCGCGGTGCGATTCCTGCGGTCCGAGGCGCGCCTGCTGGAGCAGCGCCTCTTCGCGACGCTGTTCCTCGGCGAGCCGGCGGCCGGCGTGGTCGCCGTCCTGCGCGGCTACCAGAACGACGACGGCGGCTTCGGGCACGGGCTCGAGCCGGACAAGCGCTGCCCGGCCAGCCTGCCGATCGACGTCGAGATCGCGCTGCAGGCGTACGCGTCGGCCGGCGCCGACGACCCGGAGCTGCTGCGCCGGGCCTGCGACTTCCTGGGCCGCGAGTCCGTCGGCGGCGCCGTCTCGCTGGCCTCCGCCGTCATCGAGGCGTATCCACGCGCCGAGCACTGGTCGGACTGGACCTACGCGCCGGGGCTGAACCCGACCGCCGGGCTGGCCGGGCTGCTGCACCGGATCGGCTTCGCGCACCCGTGGCGCGACGAGGCCACCCGATACTGCTGGCGCGCCCTCGAATCGGGCGACCTGCCGGACGAGGTGCACGCGCTCTCCGAGGTGCTGGCCTTCCTGGAGCAGGTCGACGACGCCGACCGCGCCGAGCGGCACGCGGCCGCGGTGGTCGAGCGGCTGACCGCCTCG
This sequence comes from Actinoplanes sp. NPDC049668, assembly GCF_044465445.1. Lineage (NCBI taxonomy): Bacteria > Bacillati > Actinomycetota > Actinomycetes > Micromonosporales > Micromonosporaceae > Actinoplanes > Actinoplanes sp. NPDC049668. The sequence continues at coordinate 159,194 of NZ_JBITLR010000007.1, read as the reverse complement.
ACGATGTTCCACCTGGATCCCGCCGCCGAGGGCTACGGGCTGACGCCGCTGACCGTCGCGCCGTTCGCGGACTCGCGCTGGCGCTCGCTGTTCACCCACGAGCAGATCGACGGGCACCTCGACCACCTGGCCGCCGCGCAGCAGCCGGACGGCGGCTGGCCGATCACCTGGGAACCGCCGAGCGCCGCCTCCCGCCTCGAGTGGCGCGGCATCGTCACCCTCGGGGCGCTGCGGACCCTCACCTCGTACGGGCGCCTGGCACCATCGACGGATGCGCGCGGTGATCTACGAACGGTTCGGTGAACTGCCCGGCGTCCGCGAGGTGCCCGACCCGGAACCGCCGGAGGGTGGCGTCGTGGTCGCCGTCCGGGCGACCGGGCTGTGCCGCAGCGACTGGCACGGCTGGCGCGGACACGACCCCGACATCCGCCTGCCGCACGTGCCGGGCCACGAGTTCGCCGGGGTGATCGCCGCGGTCGGACCCGGCGTCGAGGGCTGGCGGCCGGGCGACCGGGTGACCGCGCCGTTCATCTGCGCCTGCGGCACGTGCCCGGCCTGCCGCGCCGGCGACCAGCAGGTGTGCCACCGGCAGCGGCAGCCGGGCTTCACCGACTGGGGCTCGTTCGCCGACCTCGTCGTGGTGCCGCACGCCATGACCAACCTGGTCCGCCTGCCCGACGGGGTGGGCTTCGCGGCGGCGGCCGTCCTGGGCTGCCGGTTCGCCACGTCGTTCCGGGCGGTGGTGCACCAGGGCCGGGTCCGGGCCGGCGAGTGGGTCGCGGTGCACGGCTGCGGCGGGGTCGGCCTGTCCGCGGTGATGATCGCGGCCGCGGCGGGCGCCCGGGTGATCGCGGTCGACGTGTCCGCCGCGGCGCTCGACCTGGCCGGGGCGTGCGGCGCCGAGGTGACGCTCGACGCCGCGCGGGTCGCCGAGATCGCCGCGCTCACCGGCGGCGGCGCGCACGTCTCCCTCGACGCGCTGGGCAGCCAGGCCACGCTGACCGCGTCGATCGAGGCGCTGCGGCGGCGCGGCCGGCACGTCCAGGTCGGGCTGCTGCCAGCCGCGTCCGGGCGCCCGAGCTTGCCGATGGATCTGGTGGTGGCGCACGAGCTGGAGATCCTGGGCAGCCACGGCATGCCGGCGCACGCGTACGCCGGGCTGCTGCCGCTGGTGGAGTCCGGCCGGCTGCGGCCCGCGGAGCTGATCACCGGGGAGATCGGCCTGGCGGCCGCGCCGGCGGCACTGGCCGCGATGGACGTTCCGGCGACGCCTGGCGTCCGGGTCGTCGTGCCCTAGGGGTGTCTCGCGGATCATGGCTCCGCCGCGGGCCGTCAGGATCCGCGAGACACCCCTAGTACTTTGGGCCGATCTGGCGGGACCGGCGCCCTCGTACCATCAACGGGTGCACGAAGTTCTGCGGTCTGTGTGGGACGAACCCGCTCCCCCGCACCCGCCGGCGCGGGTCTGGCGGGACTGGGCGCTCGTCGGCGTGCTGGTGCCCCTCGCGGTGATCGAGGGCGTGTTCCGGCCCGGCCTGCCGTGGCGGGCGGTGTCGGTGGTGATCATCGTGGCCGTGCTGCCGACCCTGCTGTGGCGGCGGACCCGGCCGCTGCCGATGCTCGCGATCGCGTTCGGCGTCACCACGCTCGCGCCGCTGGCGATGCGCGGCACCGAGCTCGAGAACATCACCGGCGCCTTCGTCGTGATCCTGGTCTACGCCCTGGTCCGGTGGGGGTCCGGGCGCGCGATCGTGCTCGGCCTGGCCATCGTGTTCGGCAAGATCGTCGGCGCCGCGGTCGTCGAGCAGATCGGCCCGGGTGACCTGTTCGCCGGGTTGGTGGTGATGTCGGCGGCGATCACGCCGGGCCTCGCCCTGCGCTACCGGGCCGGCGCCCGGCTCCGCGAGCTCGAACGGGTCAAGCTGCTCGAACGCGAGCGGCTGGCCCGGGACCTGCACGACACCGTCGCGCACCACGTGTCGGCGATGGCGATCCGCGCGCAGGCCGGCCTCGCCACCGCCGCGTCGCATCCGGACGCCGCGACCGACGCGCTGCGGGTGATCGAGGCCGAGGCGTCCCGGGCCCTCGCCGAGATGCGCGGCATGGTCCGGATCCTGCGCCGCGACGAGCCGGCCGAGCTCGAGCCCAGCCCGCGCATCGCCGATCTCGAGAGGCTCGCCGGCCGGCACCGCGGCGGCCCGGCCGTCGACGTCGGCATCGCCGGCGACCTCGACGACGTCTCCCCGGCGGTCGGCTCCGCGATCTTCCGGCTCGCGCAGGAGTCGGTCACCAACGCCCGGCGGCACGCCCGGCACGCGACCCGGATCCAGGTCCGCGTCTCGGCGGACCCCGATTCGGTACGCCTGCAGGTCAGCGACGACGGCGAGCCCGGCACCGGCACCCCGGGCGCCGCCGGGTACGGGCTGATCGGCATGAGCGAGCGCGCCGGCCTGCTCGGCGGCACCTGCGAGGCCGGCCCCGCACCCGGCCGCGGCTGGACGGTCACCGCGGTGCTACCGCGCGCCGGGGGCACGGCATGACCGACCGCACCGAGCGCAGCGAGGGCCAGGAGGGCAGGCCAAAGGTGGGCACAGCGTGAGCGTGCGGGTGGTGGTCGCCGACGATCAGGAGATCGTCCGCACCGGACTCACGATGATCCTCAACTCGCAGCCGGACATCCAGGTCGTCGGCGAGGCCGCCAACGGGCACCGCGCCGTCGAGCTGGCCCGGCGCCTGCGCCCCGACGTCTGCCTCTTCGACATCCGGATGCCCGGCCTGGACGGCATCGAGGCCACCCGCGCGCTGGCCGGGCCCGAGGTGCCGGACCCGATCGCCGTCGTGGTCATCACGACCTTCGACCTGGACGAGTACGTCTACGCCGCGCTGCGCGCCGGCGCCCGCGGCTTCCTGCTCAAGGACGCCGGCACCGCCATGCTGGCCCAGGCCGTGCACGCCGCCGCCGTCGGTGACGCCCTCATCGCGCCGAGCGTCACCGCGCGGCTGCTGCGGACCTTCGCCGCGGGCGGCCCGGCCGGCACGGCGCAGCCCGCCGATTCGCTGACCGACCGCGAGGAGCAGGTGCTCGCCGCGGTGGCGAGCGGGCGGACCAACGGCGAGATCGCCGCGGAGCTCTTCATCACGCTCAGCACGGTGAAGACGCACATCACCAGCCTGATGACGAAGATCCCGGCGCGCAACCGCGTCGAGATCGCCATGTGGGCCTACGAGACGAACCGCGTCCGGCGCTGAGCCACGCCGAAAGTACGGTCCGCGCGCCGTACCGCGGTACGAGCCGGTCGCGGCCTGATTTCCGATGAGCCGGCACCTACCCGATCGGCACGATCGAGGCCATGAGGATCTCCCCGACCTGGACCGCCCGGCTCGCGACCGCGGGCCTGCTCCTGCTCAGCGCGGTGCCGGTGGTGGCCGGCGCGTTCCGCGTGACGACCCTGGCCGCCGGCGCGGAGACCACGCCGGAGAACGCGCGCTTCGTCGAGGTGCCCGCGCCCGTGGTGGTGCACATCATCGGCGCGACCCTGTTCTGCGTCCTCGGCGCCTTCCAGTTCCACCCCGGCCTCCGGCGCCGCCGGCCCCGCTGGCACCGCGCGTCGGGCCGGATCCTGGTCCCGTGCGGAGTCGCGGCGGCGCTCTCGGGTATCTGGATGACGCTCTTCTACCAGCTGCCCGAGCACGACGGGACGCGCTTCGGCGTCCTGGGCGTCATGCGGCTCGTCCTCGGCGCGTTCATGGCCGTGGCGATCCTCGTCAGCTTCCGGGCGATCCTGCGCCGCGACATCGCCCGGCACCGGACCTGGATGATCCGCGGCTACGCGATCGGCATGGGCGCGGGCACCCAGGTGCTGACCGTCGGGCCGTCGATGGCACTGGCCACCCCGCCCGGTCCGCTGGGCCACGCGATGCTGATGGGCGCCGGCTGGCTGATCAACATCGCGGTGGCCGAGTGGATCATCCGGCGCCCGGAGGCCCGGCGCCGGGCCCGCGCGTCAGCGGCTCAGCGCCGGGCCAGCGGGGTCCAGTCCGGTGCGATCAGCGACCAGACCTCGGTGTCGTAGCGGACGCCCTTGTAGAGGTACTCGCCGCGCAGCACGCCGTCGACCCGCATGCCGAGCCGCCGGGCCACGTTGGAGCTCGCCGTGTTGTCCGGGCGGCAGTGCCACTGCACCCGGTAGATGCCGCGGTCCACGATCGCCCAGTCGATCAGGCGGGCCACCGCCTTGGTGATCAGGCCGCGGCCGGTGCCGGCCGGCTCCAGCCAGCAGCCGATCTCGCAGTTGCCGTCCTTGACGTTGAAGTCGACGAACATGGTGCCGCCGACCAGCGTGCCGTCGAGCCAGATGCCGTACAGCCGGCCGGCGTCGCGGGCCATCATGTCGGCGTAGCGCTGCAGCGTCGCCGACGCGGTGGTCAGGTCGGTGCTCACGCCCGCCCACGGGATCCACGGGTCGACGCTCGCTCGCGCGCGGTCCATGTGTGCGAGAAACTCGGGAACCTGCCAGGGCTCCAGCGGCCGCAGCTCGGCGCCGTCACCAAGATCAATCGCGAACATGCCGGGCAGCCTACCCAGGATCGCCCGCCGGGGAGGCACCCTCGGCCCCGCAGTCAGGCGAACTTGCAGCCATCACTCAGCCAATTCACAACGGCAGGCCGCATAGTGGGAAGCACCCCGTTCGACTCTGGAGGTCTTGATGGGTCTGGTCCTGGCCGTCGTGAGCCTGGTGCTGCTGCTGGTGCAGGTGCTGCTGATCGCCCGCGCGGTGCTCGACTGGAGCGTGGCGCTCGCCGGACCCCCCTCGTACGGCTCGGTCCGGTCCCGGCTGACGGCCGGCGCGCACGCGGTCACCGAACCGCTGCTCGCACCGGTCCGCCGGGTCCTGCCCCCGCTGCGCCTCGGCGGCGTCGCCATCGACCTGGCCTTCATCGTGGTGTTCCTGGCGATCGTGATCATCCGCTCGATCATCACCTGACCGCGGCGGCGGGCCTCAGGCCGGTTCGGGGACGTTGCCCGGGTCGTCGGGGCCCGGCATCGGCTCCACGGGCGCCGGCGGCAGCGTCTCCGGGGTGTCCGGGGACAGCTCGCCCGGGTCGTCGGGCACCGGCTCGTCGGGGTCGATCGGCGGGTAATAGTCCGGGTCAGGACCTGGCAGCACCATGACTCTCAGTCTGCCCCGTCGCCGGACCGGGTAACCGTGGTTTCCGGCGTGGCGGAAGCGCGATCAGCGCCAGCGCCGCCGCCGCGGCCGCGAGCACGGCGATCGACATCTTGGGGAAGACCGTCAGCAGGAACTCGGCGAGCTGGACGCCCGGCGGCCGGCCGCCGCCGTGCAGGACGAGCAGCGCGGCCGTGATCGCGTACCCGAAGGTCACCGCGATGACCAGGACCGTGAGCGTTCCGGCGAGCGCGCGCACCGCCTCGCTCTGCCGGCGGAACCGTGCGGCCGCGCGGGCGGCGAGCAGCCCACCCAGTACCGTGCCGAGCACGAAGCCGGCCGCGGCCTGCGCGACGGCGGCCGGCGGCACCGTCTTGGCGGCGACGACGGTCGCGCGCACCCCGGCGGGCGTGTCCGCGACCTGGAGCGCGACCGCGAGGCCGTCCCGGGTGAGTTCGCCGTCCGGGAGCGGTCGCCAGCCGGCGGCCTCGAGCCGCGCCCGGGCCGCGGCCTCGACCTCGGCGGCGCGAGCCGGGCTCAGGTCATAGGTCACCGCGACCGTGTCCGTGTGGTCCGGCGGCGAGTCGAAGGAGACGACGCCCTCGCCGCCGGGATCCGGGCACCAGTAGTCGCAGACCACTACCGGGCCACGCGGGCCCGCCGGTGGGCGTCCGATGGCCGTGGTGGCCGCGGCGATCGCGGTGGGTTCCCCGGGCGGGCCGGGGAAGTCGCCGGCCCGCACCGCGGCGGCCGAGCCGAGACAGCCGACGATCAGTGCCGCCGCCACGCCGGCCACCCGGGTCCAGGTCACCCCAGTTCGCATGGCTCAGGGTCGCACACTGAGTCCGTCAGGCGCCGACCGTGCCGTCGATGCCCTCGCGGAGGAGGTCGGCGTGGCCGTTGTGCCGGGCGTACTCGTGGATCAGGTGCAGCATCACCAGGCGCAGCGACACGTTCTCACCCCACCGCGCCTGGTAGCCCGTCACGTCCAGCGACTCCGCCTCCCGCTCGATGCGGCGCGCGTGCTCGACCTCCTCCTGCCACGCGGCGAACGCCTCCGCGCGCGTCGACCCCGAGGCGTCGTACGCCGCCTGGTAGTCGCCGTCGGCCGACCAGCGCAGCGGGATGTCCTGGCCGTCGATCACCCGGCGGAACCAGGTCCGCTCCACCTCGGCCATGTGCCGCACCAGGCCGAGCAGCGTCAGCGTCGACGGCGGCATCGAGCGCTGCCGCAGCTCCTCGTCGGACAGCCCCGCGCACTTCATCGCCAGCGTCGCCCGGTGATAGTCGAGGAACGCGCGCACCGTCTCACGCTCCCCGCCGAGCAGCGGCGGCCCCACCCGATCGTCGTCCACGCTCATCCTTATTCGTTGCGGGCCGCCTCCGGTCCGGTGATCCGGCGCAGCAGCGGCATGGTGGAGGCGACGACGCCGAGCGACGCCGCGATCCCGGTGATCACGATGGCATAGAACGAGATCGCCGGTGGCGCCAGCGCCAGCTCCATCTGTGCGGTCAGGAACAGGTGCGCCGCCAGCAGCCCGGATCCCACCGCGACGACGGCCGCGACCAGCAGCGGCGTGCCGGCCTCCAGCGCGACCACCCGGCGCAGCATGCCGAGCGGGACGCCGGTGAGGCGCAGCATGCTGAACGGTCGCTTGCGGTCGCTCAGCCCGCCGGCGATGCTCACCGCCAGGCTGCAGCCGGCGATCGCCAGGCTGGTCAGGATCACCACGTTGGCCAGCCGCTGCCAGCCGTTGAAGACCCGGGCGGACTCGGCCTGCCACTCGACCTCGGAGTACGGCGAGTACAGCATCGGGTGTGCGTTCTCCAGCGTGGTCCGGGCCTGTTCGAGCGCGGCCGTCGAGCCGTCGGTGACCGTGAGGATCGACTGCACCGGGTACCCGGCCAGCGCGGCGGGGTCCACCTCGGCGGTGGGCCAGGTCCCGCTCCAGCCGGGCGGGCCGGCGAGGTCGGGCCAGGTCCAGGCGGCCTTCGCGCCGTCCGCGCACCGGCCGGCGCCGGCCCGGGCGACGTCCGCGCACGAGACCAGCGTGGACGGCCAGCCCCAGTTCCCGATCTCCGCGCGCGGAACCGGCAGGTTCTCGGGCGCTATCCGGGTGAGCACGACCGCGCGCACCCCGGCCTGCCCGGTCAGCCCGGCCGGCACCGGGTCGCCGGTCGGTGCCAGGTCGTCGTCCCGGAAGAGGGTGATGAGGGTGGCGGTGTCCGCGGCCTCATTGGGCACGTACCGGTCGGCGACCATGGTGCCCATCACGCCGACGGCCACGCTGGTGACGAAGAGCGCGAGTACGAGCCCGCTGACCGAGCGGAAGCCGGCCCACGGGTTGTCGGCCAGCCGCCGCGCGGCGATCAGCGAGGCGGGTCGGCTCGCCCGGCGGGCCACCAGCCGGGCACCGACCATCGTCAGCCACGGGCCGGCCACGATCAGGCCGATCATGATGACGAAGATGCCCGGCAGGAACGCGAGCAGCTGCCCGTCGGTGGTGCCGGGGCGCCGGCCGATGAAGTAGGCGAGCTCGGCGAGGCCGAGGGCGAGCGGGATCAGGCGCCAGGCCCGGGGCGGCCTCGGGGTCGCCCGCCGCGCGACGCCGAGCGGCGAGATCCGCACCCGGCGCAGCGCGAACCGGGCCACCAGCGCGGCCGCCACCGGCACGCCGACGGCGACGCCGAGGGTCGTGGCCGGGCCGAGTGCCAGGTCGGACGGGAACATGGGCGCGCCGGTGAACGGGATCGCCGCCATCGTGTCGCGCAGCAGCAGGAACAGCACGAAGCCGAGGGCGGTGCCGGCGACGGCCGAGACGGTCGACTCGACGGCGGACACCACGGACACCTGCCGGGGCGTCGCGCCGACCAGCCGCATCGCCGCGAAGCGCTGCTCCCGGCGGGTGGCGGCGAGCCGGGTCGCCGCGCCGATGAGGATGAGCAGCGGGAAGATCATCGCCAGCGACACCACGGCGAGGATGAGCTGGAGTCCCGACGCCGGTATCCCGCTCCAGCAGCCGTTCGGGCAGGAGGTCGGCGCGAGGGTCGAGATGGTGCCGACCCGGGTGACGCCGGGCCGCTTGGACAGCTCCTCCGGCGCGTAGCCGACCACCGCGACCAGCGAGTCGGGCGCGGGTAGCGCCTCGGGGCCGATGGTGCCGGCGAGGCGGCCCGGGAAGCGGTCGCCGAGCTGGCCGCCCGGGGTGGTGGCGATCAGCCTGGCCAGCTCCGGCGAGGCGAAATACTCGCCCGCGGCGGGAAGTCGCGGCAGGCCCGGCGGCACCGGCGAGGCGGGGCCGGTCGCGGCCAGGTCGACCCGGCCGACGGTACGCCGGTCGAAGCCGTCGACGCGCAGCTGCCACCACAGCGGATCGGGGTCGCCGGGCGCCGCCGCGGTGTTGCCCGAGTTCGCCCAGCCGTACCGGTCGTTCTGTGTGGTGACGCCGCGGGCGCCGGCCAGCGCGGTCAGCAGCAGGCCGACGCCGAGCGCGACGGCGAGGGAGATCACGACCAGCCGTACCGCCGCCTCCCGGCCGCCGGCGAGGGTGAGCCGGAGCCCGAAGCGGATCATGAGACGGCCTCGGCGGTCAGCGCGTGCGCCTTGCCGTCGCGGACGATGACCTCGCGGTCGGCGTACGCGGCGACCCGCGGCTCGTGGGTGACGAGCACGACCGTGGTGCCCTGTTCCCGGGCGGAGCCGACCAGCAGGTCCATGACCTGCTCGCCGGTGAGCGTGTCGAGCGCGCCGGTCGGCTCGTCGGCGAACAGGACGCGCGGCCGGGCGACCAGCCCCCGGGCGAGCGCGACCCGCTGGGCCTGGCCGCCGGAGAGCTCGCCGGAGCGGCGCCCCTCCAGGCCGTCCAGCCCGAGCCGGGCGAACCAGGGCCGCGCCTCCGTCAGCGCCTTCGCCCGGCGTACCCCGTTGAGGAGCAGCGGAAGCGCGACGTTCTCCTCCGCGGTGAGCTCGGGCACGAGCTGGCCGAACTGGAAGACGAACCCGAACCGGTCGCGCCGCAGCCCGCTGCGCTCGGTCTCGCCGAGGTTGTCGATCCGCCGGCCGTCGAAGTGCACCTCGCCGCTGTCGGGCACCAGGATGCCGGCCAGGCAGTGCAGCAGGGTCGACTTGCCGGAGCCGCTCGGCCCCATGATGGCGAGGATCTCGCCGGCGCCGACGGCCAGGTCGGCGCCGCGCAGCGCGGGGGTCGGCCCGAACGACAGCACCACGTCCCGGGCCTCGACGACGATCTGGTTCATGACCGAACCTCCTTTGTCATGCCCTCCTGGCCCTCGCTGCGCTCGGTGCAGTCGGTCATGACCGAACCTCCTTGGCCAGGGCGTCGAGCCGGGCCGAGGTCAGCTCGATCCAGCGCAGGTCCGCTTCGAGATGGAACAGGCCGTGGTCGGCCAGCAGCGCCTCGACCAGGCCGCCGGTGCGCTTGATCTCGGTGAGCTCCCGCATCCGCCGCAGGTGCGCCGCGCGCTGAGTGTCGAGGAAGGCATCGGCGGGCCGGCCGAGCATCAGCGAGAGCGTGACCTTGGCGAAGAGCACGGTCTGCAGGTGCGGCTCGGCGGGCACCGGCTCGGCGAGCCAGGTGTCCACCTCGGTGGCGCCCAGGTCGGTGATGATGTAGCGCTTGCGGTCGGGGCCCTCGCCGGGCTCGACGTCGCCGATGACGACCTTGCCGTCGCGGGCCAGCCGGCTCAGGGTGGCGTAGACCTGCCCGAAGGAGAGCGGCTTGCCCCGGCCGAAGTAGGCGTCGTAGTCGCGCTTGAGGTCGTAGCCGTGGCTGGGTTCGCGTTCGAGCAGCCCGAGGAGGGTGAGAGGCACCGTCATGCGAGCGACTATACGCTGAGAGTATACGTCGGAGGAATACCCCCGAAATGCATGACATATATCAGTGGCTGAGTGAGTGCTCGCTCATTAGAGTCGCCCGTGTGAACTCCCCAGATCAGGCCGAGCGGCGGCGCCGGGTGCCGGCCATGGCGCCCGACGACCGGCGGGCCGCGCTCATCGCCGCGACCATCCCGCTGCTGCACGAGCACGGTCTCGAGCTCAGCACCCGGCAGATCGCCCAGGCCGCCGGGGTCGCCGAGGGCACCATCTTCGGCGTCTTCAGCGACAAGAACTCGCTGATCCTCGCGGCGCTCGGGCAGGCGCTCGACCCGCAGCCGACCCTGGACGCGATGGCCGCGATCGACGCGAGCGCCGGGCTGCGCGACCGGCTCACCGCGGCCGCCGACCTGATCAACGAGCGGTTCACCGGCAGCGCGAAGCTCATGTCCGCCGCGCGCGTGCTCATGCTCTCCTCCGAGCTCCACCCGGAGGCCGTCGAGCGGATGACCCGGTCCCGCCACGCGCTGCTCGAGGCGCTCACCGCGGTCATCGAGCCCGACGCCGGGCAACTGCGCCGCTCCCCCGGCGCGGTCGCCCGGCTGCTCCTGCTCTTCTGCGGTGCCAACACCTTCGGGCCGTTCGGCGACCCGCGGCGCTTCGACGGCGGCGAGATCGTCTCGCTGCTGCTCGACGGGCTGCTGGTCGTCCCGGCCCGCCAATGCGACAACACTCATGGGGGTGCCTGAACCGTGCTTGTCCGACTGCTGCGCGCGCACCTGCGGCCGTACCAGAAGTCGATCTTTCTGATCGTGCTCTTCCAGTTCTTCGCCACGCTGGCCATGCTCTACCTGCCCGCCATGAACGCCGACATCATCGACAACGGCGTCGTCCCCGGCGACACCGGCTACGTCATGCGGGTCGGCGTCGAGATGCTCGGCGTCACGCTCCTGCAGATCGCCGCGCAGATCGCGGCCGTCTACTTCGGCGCGCAGGTCGCCATGGCCGTCGGCCGCGACATCCGGGCCGGCATCTTCACGACGGTGCTCTCCTACTCGGCCCGCGAGGTCGAGCGGTTCGGCGCGCCCTCGCTGATCACCCGGACCACCAACGACGTCCAGCAGGTACAGATGCTGGTGCTGATGACGTTCCTGCTGATGGTCGCCGCGCCGATCATGTGCGTCGGCGGCATCCTGCTCGCCCTGCGCCAGGACGTGCCGCTGTCGTCGCTGCTGCTGGTGATCGTGCCGGCGCTCGTCACGGTGGTCGCGCTGATCATCGCCCGGATGCGGCCGCTGTTCCGGACCATGCAGGTGCGGATCGACCGGGTCAACCAGGTGATGCGCGAGCAGATCACCGGCATCCGGGTGATCCGCGCCTTCGTCCGCGACGACCGCGAGCGGGAACGCTACGGCGTCGCCAACGACGAGCTCACCGACGTCTCGCTGCGCGTCGGCAAGCTGATGGCGCTGATGTTCCCGACCGTGATGCTGCTGGTGAACATCTCCAGCGTCGCCGTGCTGTGGTTCGGCGGGCACCGCATCGCCGACGGCAGCATGCAGATCGGCGCGCTGACCGCGTTCATCAGCTACCTCATGCAGATCCTGATGGCGATCATGATGGCGACGTTCATGTTCGTCATGATCCCGCGCGCCGAGGTCTGCGCCGAGCGGATCGAGGAGGTGCTCGACACCCCGTCGAGCGTCGAGATCGACCCGGATCCGGTGCGCGAGCTGAGCCGGCACGGCTTCCTGGAGCTGCGCGACGTCGAGTTCCGCTACCCGGGCGCCGAGGCGCCCGTGCTCAGCCGGATCAACCTGTCCGCCCGGCCGCGCGAGGTCACCGCCGTCATCGGCAGCACCGGCAGCGGCAAGACCACGCTGCTCAATCTCGTACCCCGGCTGTTCGACGCGACCGACGGCAGCGTGCTGGTCGACGGCGTCGACGTCCGTGCGCTCGACCCGGCGCTGCTGTCGAAGACGGTCGGCCTGGTGCCGCAGCGGCCCTACCTGTTCAGCGGCACGGTCGCCTCGAACCTGCGCTACGGCAACCCGGACGCCACCGACGAGGAGCTGTGGACCGCGCTCGAGGTCGCACAGGCGCGCGACTTCGTCGAACAGATGGACGGCGGCCTCGACGCGCCGATCGCCCAGGGCGGCACCAACGTCTCCGGCGGCCAGCGGCAACGCCTGGCGATCGCCCGGCTGCTGGTGCACCGCCCGGAGATCTACCTCTTCGACGACTCGTTCTCGGCGCTCGACTACGCCACCGACGCGGCGCTGCGGGCCGCGCTGACCGAGCACATCGCCGACGCGACGGTGATCATCGTCGCGCAGCGGGTCAGCACCATCCGCGACGCCGACCGGATCGTCGTGCTCGACGACGGCGTGGTCGTCGGCACCGGGACACACACCGAACTGATGGACACGAACCCCACGTACCGGGAGATCGTCTTGTCACAGCTCACCGAGCAGGAGGCCGCCGCGTGACCGCCCCCGCGCGTGGACCGGGCGGCCCGCCGATGGCGGGGCCCGGCCGGATGATGGCGGCCGGCATGCCGGCCGAGAAACTGCAGGACTTCAAGGGATCCCTCAAGCGACTACTGGGCATGCTGCGCCCGCACCGGATGCTGGTCGGGCTGGTGCTGCTGCTCGGCGCCGCCAGCGTCGCCCTGTCGGTCGCCGGGCCGCGCCTGCTCGGTCACGCCACCGACATCATCTTCAACGGCATTCTCGGCCAGAAGCTGGACCCGGACCTGAGCAAGGCCGACATCGTCGCCCAGCTCCGCGCGCAGGGCCAGACCAACCAGGCCGACATGCTCGCCTCGTCCGACGTGGTACCGGGCCAGGGCATCGACTTCGACCGGCTCGGGCACCTGCTGCTCTGGGTGCTGGTGATCTACCTGGCCGCCTGGCTGTTCGGCGTCCTCCAGGGCCGGCTGACCGCGGTGGTCGTGCAGGCCGCCGTGTTCCGGCTGCGCCAGCAGGTCGAGGCGAAGCTGGCCCGGCTGCCGCTGTCCTACTTCGACCAGCAGCCGCGCGGCGAAGTGCTCAGCAAGGCGACGAACGACACCGACAACATCGCGCAGACGCTGCAACAGACCTTCGCCCAGCTCGTCACCGCCCTGCTGACCATCGTCGGCGTACTGGCGATGATGTTCTGGATCTCGCCGCTGCTGGCGATCATCGCGCTGATCACCGTGCCGCTGTCGGTGGTCGTCACCACCGCGATCGGCAAGCGGTCGCAGCCGCAGTTCGTCGCGCAGTGGGCCACGACCGGCAAGCTGAACGGCCACATCGAGGAGATGTTCACCGGCCACTCGCTGGTCAAGGTCTTCGGCCGGGAACGCGAGGCGTCCGAGACCTTCGAAACCCACAACGCCAAGCTGTACGCGTCGAGCTTCCGCGCCCAGTTCATCTCCGGGCTGATCCAGCCGGCGATGATGTTCATCAGCAACGTCAACTACGTGCTGGTCGCCGTGGTCGGCGGCCTGCGGGTGGCGTCGGGCGCGCTGTCGCTCGGCGACGTGCAGGCGTTCATCCAGTACTCGCGGCAGTTCTCTCAGCCGCTGACCCAGGTGGCGAGCATGGCCAACCTGGTGCAGTCCGGGGTCGCGTCGGCCGAGCGGGTGTTCGCCCTGCTGGACGCCCCGGAGCAGTCCGCGGACCCTGCCACGTCGCCGCTGACCGCACCGGCGCGGGGCCGGGTCGCGTTCGAGAACGTCTCCTTCCGGTACACGCCGGACAAGCCGCTGATCGACAACCTGTCGCTGTCGGTCGAGCCGGGCCAGACCGTCGCCATCGTCGGCCCCACCGGCGCCGGCAAGACGACGCTGGTCAACCTGCTGATGCGCTTCTACGACGTGACGGGTGGCAGGATCACCCTGGACGGCGTGGACATCGCGGAGATGCCCCGCGAGGAGCTGCGCGAGTACATGGGCATGGTGCTGCAGGACACCTGGCTGTTCGGCGGCACGATCTACGACAACATCGCGTACGGCGCCGACGAACCCACCCGCGAGTCGGTGGCGGCGGCCGCGGAGGCGGCCCACGTGGACCGCTTCGTCCGCTCGCTACCCGACGGCATGGACACCCTCATCGACGACGAGGGCTCGAACGTCTCGGCCGGCGAGAAGCAGCTGATCACCATCGCCCGGGCGTTCCTCGCCGAACCGAGCATCCTGATCCTGGACGAGGCGACCAGCTCGGTCGACACCCGCACCGAGGTGCTGATCCAGCGCGCGATGAACACGCTGCGGGTGGGCCGCACGTCGTTCGTGATCGCACACCGCCTGTCGACGATCCGCGACGCGGACGTGATCCTGGTGATGGAGTCGGGCGCCATCGTCGAACAGGGCAGCCACGACGAACTGATCGCGGCAGACGGCGCCTATGCCCGCCTGTACTCGGCCCAGTTCGCCCAGGCCGCCGTCGAGGTCGACTGACCCACCGGGACGCCTACCTTTCCTCACTCGGCGAGGTAGGCGTCCCGGCCAGTTGCGGTAGCCGCTACTCCCATAGCTGGACCAGCTGGCGAGCGATAAGCCGGCCTGCCGGCTACGCGGTATGCGGCTGTGCGCCTTGGCGAACCGCGACGGCAGTGCGGCGACGTCCACCCGCCCATCACGCCGAGAACCAGGCCGGAGCTCGCACAGGCCGCGGTGGAAGTCGACTGAATCCCAGGTGCTTTTGGGTAGCGACTACGGGCTTCTCTCAGCTCCGGGGCCCGGGGGCCGAAGGTTCGCTGCAACTCCCCGTTGCAGCGATCCGAGAGGCCACCATGCGCAGGATTCACTGGCTTGCCGTCGCTGTGTCGGCGGTGGTCGTGATGCAGGGGATGCTCATGGGCCCGGCCGCCGCCGCGGACGAGGACACCGACTTCAGCACCGCCGGCACGGCGGCGCCGTTTCGGCCGTCGCTCGGCCGTAAGTCCGGGCTGGTGACGAACTCGTATGCCTACCGCAATCCGAGGGATCGGGCCGCGCGGCGCTCGGCCGGGTGGGAGGTGACCGCGGGCTCGCTCTTCGCCGTGAACGGCATCGGCGACACCGGCAAGGTCGACGACGGTTCGCCGGGCCGGCGCTCGGACAGGTTCACCGGTTCGGCGGTGTTCCGGATGAACACCCGGCGGGCCGACTTCGGCGACGTCGAGGTGGCGTTCGACCTGAACGTCGCGGGGCAGAGTTCGACCTCGTACACGCCGGCGATCAGCTACGACGGCGTGCACGTCTGGCTGCGGCACCGGACGCAGTACAACCTCTACGCGGTCAGCGTCGCCCGCCGCGACGGCAAGGTCCTGATCAAGAAGAAGTGTCCGGGCGGCCCCAGCAACGGCGGGACGTACTACGTGCTGGGCGCCGAGGTGCCCGGCCACCCGATCCTGCGAAACACCTGGCGGCTGGTGTCGGCGACGGTGCGGAACAACCCCGACGGCTCGGTCGCCATCGCGGGGTTCGTCGACGGTGAGGCGATCGTCAGCGCGGTGGACGCGGGGGTCGGCTGCGCACCGATCCGGGAGTCGGCGTCCGTCGGCATCCGGGGCGACAACACGCGCTTCCGCTTCGCCGACTTCACGGTCACCCAGCTGCGGTGACCTGGATCTTCCCCTTTTGCAACCTGCCGGGTCTCGTCCGGTCCCGCCCGAACCCGATCTTCGACATGTCAGCAAAGCCTAAGCTAAAGGGGCTCATCTTGAGGTTTCGTTCTGCGGGGACGGGCGTCCGCCGCCTCGGCATCGGTGTGCTCGCCGGAGCGCTCGCCGTCGCGACCGTCGGCTTCCCCCAGTCGGCGAACGCCGAGCCCGCCACCGCGGGCACCGAGGTGACACCCTTCGTGGCGATGCGGGTCATGCCGCTCGGCGACTCGATCACCGCCGGCGCCGGCACCCCGAGCCGCGACTCCTACCGCAAGGGGCTCGCGCACCGGCTGCTCCTCGGCGGCATGCAGATCAACTTCGTGGGCTCGGAGACGAACGGCAGCGGCCCCGACTCGCAGCACGAGGGCCACGGCGGCTACAACATCGACGAGCTCGCCGCCCAGGCGGACGGGTGGCTCGCGCAGGCGCGGCCGGACGTCGTCCTGCTGCACGCCGGCACCAACAGCATCAAAGAGGGTGTCGGTGCCCGCGCCACCGCCGCCAAGCTCTCCGCGCTGATCGACCAGATCCGGACGGCTCGGCCGGAGGCGTACATCTTCGTCGCGCAGATCATCGCCTCCCGGGTGCCGAAGGAGCGGGCCGCCGGCCGCGCCTACAACAAGCTCATCCCGAAGCTGGTCGAGGACAAGAACGACCCGAAGATCACCGTGGTCAACCAGTCCTCGGTCGGCGGCATCGACCTGCACGACCTGCGCCACCCGAACACGTTCGGCTACTCCAAGATGGCCTACACCTGGTACACGGCGATGGCCCGGGTCTTCGACCTCTCCGGCGGCGACGGAAGCAACCCGCACCGGGCCCGCTCGGCCTACCGGTGCCTGGCCGTCAAGGCCGTCGTCGACGGCGAGGAGCGCCACCAGACCGAGTGCCGCACCTGGAAGCTGCGCACCACGATCACGGCCCGCGGCTCGCGCAAGACCTGGCAGACGCTGCGCACGGTGAAGGAGCGCTATCGCGTGCGGGTGGACGGCAGTGTGCAGACGCGGACCCGCCTGGTCAGGAAGTGGACCGGGCCGGGCAACCTGCTCGACATCTAGGAAAAAGGCGGCAGGGGTGGCCCGACGGGCCACCCCTGCCTTATTCGGATCAGAGTTACTTCGCCTTGACGCTCTTGGTAGCCGTCACCGCGCTCGTGAGGATGCCACGAGAGGCGTTACCCACGACCTGGGCCCGGAAGCTGTAAGTCTTGCCGGACTTGGCCGTAAAGGACTTGGTGAAGGTGCCGGACGCGTTCAGGATGCCCGTGCCCGCCGTCACCCACTTCGTGCCGTCCAACCGGAAGATCTTGGCGGACAGGCCGCGGACCTTCGGGTTACCGGTGACAACGACCTGGACCGAGGCCTTCTTGGGAGAAGTCGCGGACAGGCCGGGGTTCTCCTTGACAAGGACCCTGACCGGGGTGGACTCCGAGTCGCCCTCGCTGACCTTGAAGTACATGCCGTCCAGGTTCAGCGCCTGGGTGAACGAGAAGCTGCCACCCGCACCAGCCGTGGTGCTCTTGAGCTCCGCGAAGTCGGACTCCTCGGAGCTGACGGTCCGGCCCCACAGCGTAACCTCCGCGTCCTCGGCCGACGCCGTGCCGCTGAGGGTGACCGAGCCGGCACCAAGCCGCGTGCCGGTCGAGGACTTCAGCGTAAGTTCGCCCGGCTCCTCGCCGCCGCCGCCGTGGGCCGCGATGGTGATGATGCCCTCGGTGACCGTGCCGACGTTGCCGAGGCCCTGACCGGTCACGATGATGGTCTCGGCCGGCTCCGCGGTGTCGTTCTCCTTGATCTCCACCTTCGCCACGTCGATGACCGTGCCAGGCGTGGTGCCCGCGTCGATCGTGAGCGGCGTCACGCCCGGGTTGACGAAGTCGTTCGCGTCGGCCGCCTTGCTACCGTTCGACGAACCGCCGGCGAAGCCGACGTTCAGGTACGTGTTGGTTGCCGAGATGCCACGCACCGTGCCGGTGACCTGGACGGTCTCGCCCTCCTCGACAGTGACGCTGTTGATCTCCAGATCAGGCGCCTTGTCGTCGTTCACGAGAGTGAGCTTCATCGTCTTAGAGGTCGGTGCGGTGATGAAGTCGTTCGAATGCGTAACCGGGTCGGCTGCCGCCTGGAAGTAGGCAGTCTCGTCCCCCTCGTAGATGTCATCACCGAAGACCAGCAGCACGCCGTAGCCGGTGGTCGTCTCCGGCTGAACCGTGATCTTGTTGGTCACCAGCGAGTAGTCACCAGAGCCCACCAAGGCACCCACGGTGCCAGACGCGGTGCCGGAATTCGCGCCGGTGACATCGGTGATGTTGAACACCAGGGTCTGATCGCTTCCCCCCGACAACGTCAGCGGAAGCAGGACCGCGGCCGTCTCATCGCCTTCGTCCCTCGTCATGTCGGCGAAGGTAAAGGTTGGCTTGGCGTCGTCATCCGTGATCGCGATCGTGGTGATCCCGGAGCCGATCGTCGCCGAGCCGTCCACATTCAACAGCATGATGTTGAACAACTCAGTATCGGTGTCCGGCGAAGCGATGCTCCCGCCCTCGTCGATCGTGTCACCGACGATGTCCACCGTGAACGTCTGAGTGGTCGTGCCCGCCGGGAATACGAGCCTGCCACTCTTCGTGATGTAGTCCTTGACCGGCTGGGCATCGCCCACCGCGGTGCCAAGCGAGGCAGTCTCCCAGTCCACCGTGACAACTCGCCCGGCGGCTGCGCTCAGGGTCGCGGTGAAGGTCTTGCTTGTGATGCCGGAGTTGCCTTCGGTCACGGCCGTCGGGGTGATGGCCACGGTTGGCGGCGACTCGCCGCCCGTGATCGTTAGGATCTGCTTCACCGGCGAGCCGAGTGTGGCGTTGGTCGGATTGACCAACTCGATCGCGATATCCTCAGGCAGCTCGTTAATGGCGTCGACTGGGGCCGAGATAGTGATGGCGTCGGCCACGGTCCCGGTTTTCGCGGGAATCGTGATCGTCCGCGAGGCCGGGTACGTGAAGTCGGTGCCGGGCGTCGCGGCGCCGTGACCGGCCACCGCTGGCGCCGCCACGGCGTTCCACTCCACCGTGATCGCCTTCTCCGAAGGCGGCGTAATCGTGATGGGGAGGTTCAGCGGAGTGCCCTCAACCACGGTGCCACCACCACCCAGAGTCAGCACCGGCGTCGCCTGGACGTCGCTGATGCTCACCGTCGTGCTGGCCGTCGTGGGGAAGACATTAGTGGCCACGGTGTTGACCGTGAATGTCTCCAGGTCGTTCGCGTCCTTGACACCGTCATTGGTGATCGGGATGGGGTGAGTAGCGGTGAGCTGGCCGGCCGGAATGGTGAACTGTTCGTTGACCTGCGCGGTGTAGTCACCCAGCGGAGCAACGCCCGCGATCGCCGTTCCGTTGACGGTGTTGAGAGTCACCACGGTGGGCATACCGGACAAGGCGCTGAGCTTCGCCGTAATGGTGGCCGTCGCCCCGGCGCCCTCGACGACGGGATTGGGTGCAGCGCTCAGCGTGTACGACGGCAACGGGTCGTTGTCGAGAATGGTGCCGACTGCCGTGAGCGTGTCCAACGCGTCGGCGGGGTTCGTCGCGGTCAGCTTGAATGTCTCGTTGAGCTCGGCGAGGGCATCGTCCGTGGTCGGGACGGAAACCGTCTGGTCAGGGGCGCCGGTGGCGGCGAACGTAACGGACGCGGGGCTCGGTGAGCCGAAGTCCGTAAGGGCAGCCGGATTGGTCGTCCCCGGCGCAACGGTGATGTTGTACGTCGCCGCTCCGGTACCTGTGTAGTGCAGGGTAAAGACGACCGGCGATCCCTCGACAGCCTGCGCGTCAGCGATCGTGAGCTCCGGAGGGGCGGCGGACGCCGGCGACGCGATCAAGACGGCCGGCGCAAAGGCGATGACGCCAGCGACCGCGGCTGAGAGAGCCGTTCGTAGCGGCTTGAGGCCACGCAGCGAGAACGGATCCGAGCCGCTCCTGGCTGCATGGGCTGGTTGATAGCGCATGTGTGTTTCTGTCTCCTTCGGCGGCTGGGCCGCCTCCCATCCGGGAGGTCCCTGGCTTTGCGTCCCCGCCTTTCGGCGGGTTTGCCTTTTCGGTGCCGCACGCGACGGCTGGTCGTGCACCGGACTTTTCGGCCGGTCGGCGCGGGCACCCATCGCGGGGACAAAGCTCGCATTGGGGAGCTGCGCCGTCCGTACTGTAACCAGCGAATTGCCGGACTGTTGGTGAATTGGACTTTTAGGCCGCTTAGCCCCGACCACGCGGTCTTGTGGTGATTTACTCTTAACACGATCACGGGGCGACAAGCGCCCAAACTGCGGAAATCGGTTCACGCGCGTAGGCGCCCATCAATCTTGACAGTGAGAAGTATCCGCTGGTAACTTCAGCGCATGGCCGGTTATCACCACGGGAATCTGCGCGACGCGATCCTCGCCGGCGCCGTCTCGGTGATTGCCCGCGACGGCGTCGGCGCGCTCAGCCTGCGTGCTCTCGCCGCCGAGATCGGCGTCAGTCATACCGCTTTCCGGCGCCATTTCGGCAGCCGCGAGGGTGTGCTCAATACGCTCGCCGTGCAAGGCAATCTCATGCTCGCCGAGCAGTTACGCAGCTCCGCGACGACAGGCGGATTTATTGAGGTCGGCGTCACTTATGTCCGATTCGCCCTCGCGAATCCCGGTCACTTCGCCGTGATGTTTCGCTCCGACCTGCTCGATAACGAGGACCCGGAGCTGATTTCCGCGCGTTCGGAGTCTTTTGCACCCCTGCGCGACGGCGTGCGCGCACTCGGCGCCGCCGACCCCATCGCGGCCGAGGTCGCCGCCTGGGGCGTCGTGCACGGCATCGCCACGCTCGCCCTCAACGGTTCCCTGGCGGGCGCCCTGAATCAGACCGTCGACGTCGAGGCTCTGGCCCGGCGGGCGCTGTCCCAGTTCAACCCCTTGAGGTAAGGACCCCCCGAGATGCTAGACAACGTCCACCAGATCATCGCCGGCGTCGTGCTGCTGTCGGTCGTCGGCATCGCCTACGGCGGCACGTTCCTGCTGAAGGTGGCCCGCGGCAGCGTGCCCGCCAACGAGCTCCAGCAGCGCTTCTTCCGGGCCGGCCACGCACACGCCGGCGTGCTGGTCATCCTCGGCCTGCTCGTCCTGCAGCTCACCCAGCTCAACGACGTCGCCCAGCTCTGGCAGGCGCTCTCACTGGGCGTGCTGGCCGCCGCGATCCTCATGCCCGGCGGCTTCTTCCTCTCCGTGGCCGGCCGCGACCCCCAGCGCCCCAACCGGTTCATCGCACTGCTCTGGACCGGCGCCGCCCTGCTCGTCACCGGCCTGGCCGCGGCGGGCATCGGCCTCGTCGCCGCCGGCACCAACTGAGGCACCGCCGGCACCGGCTGACGCCCGCCGGCGGATGAGCGGCAGCCAGGCGAGCAGCACGGCGAGCGCCAGCGCCGCGAGGAACGGCAGCCGCCACCACCGCGTGAGCCCCGGCGACGGCGGCGGCTGCGCGGCCGAGACCCACGGCCGCGCGGTCTTCGACCACGCCACGAAGGCGTCACCGATCGGCAGCACCCCGGCGGCATAGCGCTTGGACCACGGCGTCGACACGGGTACCCCTACCAACTCCCCGTAGTTCGCGAGCGCCCCGGCCAGCTGCAGGTCCCCCGCGACCGACGCCGCGCCGAGGGTCACCGCGGTCGCCGACAGGCTCACCCCGAGCGGCAGCGGCCCCGAGTCCACGTCGGCCGGGCCGTCGGTGCCCACCGGGTACTCCCGGACCGCCGGGCCCAGGCGCAGCGGCTGCACCACGAACAGGGACCGGAAGCGCAGGTACTGCGACCGCGCGAACGCCGGGTCGATGTCGACCAGGAAGCGCTGGATGATGCTCTGCGAGGTGCCCCGGGCCACCGAGGTCGGCGCGCCGGTCGCCGGGTCGACGGTGTGCGGCAGCAGGCCCGTCGCCGGGTCGAGCCGCTGCCGGACGCCGGTCAGCCAGCGGTCGACCGTGCCGGCGTACCGGGGCGGCAACAGCTTGTCGTGCAGGCGCAGCGAGGCGATCGCGACCGTCGAGTCGACCGGCCAGGCCTGGCGGGGTAGGCCGCGAGGTACGGCGTCGGTGACGCGTCGAAGGCGGCCGCCAGGGCCGCCGACGCGGCCTCGAAGTCGCGCCGCAGCGCCGGATCCGGCCGCAGCGAGAGCACGCCGCCGCGCAGCCAGTTGGTCCAGCCCTGGTAGAAGACCCCGTACGGCGGTGTCAGCGAGGCACTGAAAGACGAACGGCCGGCGGGCGTCTCGAGGCGGGACAGGGCCCAGCGCGCCTCGGTCACCTGCCCGCGCTCGACCTGGGCGAGGCCGTACAGCGCGTACAGGAAGAGGTAGCCCTCGGGGAACATCTCCTGCGCCTGCTCGGCGGCGCCGTCGTCCAGCTCGGCGCGCAGGAACGCGAGCTGGCCGCGTACCCCGGTGCGGTCCGCGGGCGTGACCAGGCGACCGGCCGCCAGGAGGGCGACCAGGGTGACCACGACGGCGAGGATTCTGCGGGGCACGGCGTCAGCCTAGGAACCCCAGCCCACCGACATTGTTGACGGCGGGGATTCCCGCTACGCTCTGCCATCCGACCAGCTACAACGGACGGAGACACGTGACGTTGCGCGGGCCGAATGTGCCGCGGTGGGGGTCGCTGACGCTGATCGTCGCGGTTGCGGCGATGGTGATGGCGACGACCCTCGTGCCCGTCGTCGCCGGCGATGACGACGACGGGCTGACGCTGCGGCCGGTCGCCGACACCACCGTCAGTCAGGTGCCGCAGGACGGCGACAACGCCGCCAAGACGACGCTGTCGAGCTGCCCGACGATGTGTGACGGCAACCCGAACGGCCGCCGGGACGCGACGCTTCAGTTCTCCGTCGACCGGCTGCCGGCCGACGCGGTCAACGTGCGGGCGAGGCTGCGGGTCTACGCGTGGCAGAACCTCGCCGCCCGCGTGCTGGCCCGGACCGTGCCGGGCGACCTGAGCGCCGCGGACAGCCCGGCCAAGCTCGCGGCCGCCGCCTTCGGCGGGCCGGCCGTCGACCGGGTCACGAAGGGCTTCAACGAGTTCGACGTCTCGGGCTCGGTGCGGCGCAACGGCACGTACACGTTCGCGCTGACACAGGAGAGCCTCAACACCCGGATCTACTGGGCGTCGCGGGAGAACTCGAAGGAGGGCCTGCACCCGGAGCTGGTCCTGTCCTACGAGACGGGGACCAAGCCGTCTGCGACGACGACCAGCGCCACGACGGCCGGGCCGACCACCTCCGCGCCCGAGCGTTGGCGGTTGGTCTGGGGCGACGAGTTCGCCTCCGGTGTCCTCGACACCTCGAAGTGGAACCTGCGCGGCCCCGAAGGCCGCAGCATCGATCTGGGCTGCAACGTCGACCATCCGCGGAACACGTTCGTCAGCGATGGGAAGCTGACGCTGCGTGCGCTGCGGGAGACCTCGTACTGCAGCTCGCAAACCCGGCAATACACCCAGTCCTACCTGGACACCAGGGGCAAGGCCTCGTTCACGTACGGCCGGTTCGAGATCCGGGCCAAGTCGCCGAACAAGCCGGAGACCTCGACCGGCCTGTGGCCCGCGTTCTGGCTGCGGCCCGACGACAGCGGCAACGGCGAGATCGACGTCACGGAGCTGCCCGGCGGCGCCGCCTGGTATGCCCAGTCCACCGCGGGGATCTTCTGGGACTACAGCCCGGTCAAGCAGGACACCCGGCTCGCCGTTCCCGGCGGCGGCTATCCGGGCGACGGATACCACACATACGCCACCGAATGGGACGCCAATGCGCTGAGGTGGTACATCGACGGCAAGCTGCTCTGGACCCGGGACCGCACCACCACGCCCTGGTACGACAAGGCGTTCAACAAGCCCTACAACCTGCGGCTGAACTTCCAGGTCGGCGGCTGGCTGGGCGACCCGGACGCGAGCACGAGCTTCCCGGCGGACTTCGTCGTCGATTACGTCCGCGTGTACCAACGGCCTATCGTCTAGGCCGTGCTGAGCGAGTCGAGACAGGCGTCGATCCCGGGCCAGCGCAGGCCGCCGGACCCACTGGTCACCGAGGCGGACCCGCGCGAGCGCCAGGACGGCCTCGGGTGGGTCACCCGGGCCATCTTCGGCGACCCCGGCGTCCGGGTCGCGGTCGGCGACGATCCGGCGGCCACCGTCCGGTACGCGGTCATCCCGTCGCTCGACGACGCCCGGTTCCTGCTCCCGCTGGCGTCCCGCCGGGTGACGGCGGCGTCGCTGCTCGCCTACAACGCGCTGCGCCCGCCCAAGGTGCGCGCCGGCCGGGCGGCGGTCGGCCTCCTCGCCCGCGCCGGCGCGCTCGGCCTGACCCGGGCCCCGATCCTTTCCGTGTACGCCGAACCGCCCGCAACGCTGCTCGCCGGGTTCCTCGCCGGCGAACTGGGCGAGCCGGAGCTGCACGCGGCCATCGGGATCCGGCCGCCGGACCCGCACCACAAGCCGACCCTCCAGCTCTTCGACGGCGCCGGGCGCCCCCGGGGGTACGCGAAGATCGGCTGGAACGACGGCACCCGGGCGATGGTCCGGGCGGAGGCCGCGACCCTCGCCGACCTGCCGGAGGGCAACGGTTTTCCGCCCGCGCCGCGGCTGATGCTGCACACCCGGTGGAACGGCCGCGAGATCGCCGTCATCGAGCCGATGCCGCGCCGCGTGCGCCGCATCCGCCGGCCCGGCCGCCCGCGCCTCGCGGCGATGCTGGCCGTCGCCCGGCGCGGTGGCCCGCCGGCGCCGCCGCGGCCGGCGCGCGACCTGGTCGCGGGCTGGCTCGGCCGGGCCGAGGGCGGCGACCCCCGCATTCACGCCGCCATCGCCCGGCTGGACCCGGACCTGGAGCTCGAGTTCGGCGACTGGCACGGCGACTGGGTGCCGTGGAACATGGCCCGGCACGGCCGCCGCCTGCTGGTCTGGGACTGGGAGAACAGCGCGCCCGGCGTGCCCGTCGGCTTCGACCTGGCGCACCAGGCGTTCCAGACCGCATTGTCGACGCACGGGCGACCCGCGGCCGAGTGCGCCACGGCCGTCGACGAGGCGCTGCGCCGGCACGGCCCGGCGCTGGGCCTGGACGCGGCCCGGCAGCGGTTCGTCGCCGACGCGTACCTGGTCGAGCTCTGGCTGCGCACCTACGAGCTGTCGGGCGGCGGCGCCGGCTGGAACCCGAAGCTGCACCCCGCCCTCCTCGACGTCCTCGACCAGCGGCAGAACGCCTAGCTGAGCGCGGATCTGCGGTTCGAGTCCTGCGCGAGACTTCAGGTCGTACGAGGCGCCGCCTGGAGGTGCCCGCAGAGCTCGGAGACAACGTCGAGGACGATCATCACTCGCCGAAGTCCGCCGCTCGGGGTGAGGTGGTCCTGGCCGGCACGTCGAGGTCCACGCCGGCCATCTGCGCGAAACGCTCGGCCAGTGCGCTGAAGAGGTCGCATCCCGGGCGTTCCTCGGCGGCTGCCGCAATGAGGATCATGCGAATCTCGACCTCCATGGAACGGCCGTGCCGAGCGGCCCGGAGACGCAGCTTCTCTTTGACGGAGTCATCCAGATCTCGAATGCTGAGGGCCGCCATCGCCTCATCTCCTCGTTGCTAGGCCTGATAGCGATGCTAGGCACGCGCACCCTCGGTGGCGGTCCGCCGCCTTGAGGGTGCGCGTACACGGGTCAGCAGCGCCAGAGGCGTGGGCCGCGGTTCTCGTTGTCGCTGTTCGTCGCCTGCCCCACGACCAGCCCGGCGTCGGAGACGTCCTGCGCGTTGCCGGTCTGACCGCGGGGGACCTCAAGCTCGACGACGGCGCCGTCACGCACCACCGTGCCGCCCGCGACGACCCAGCCGGAGGCGTTGACCGCGGTTCCCGGCCCGATGCCCTCTTTCCCCTTCTCGGGCTTGCCCAGCATCGTCACCTCGCCGGTCTCGAGGTTCCACAGCCCCGGGGTCATGGACGGCCACAGGCCGCCGGTCGCCCACTTGCCCTGCGCCGCGTAGAGGGTGCCGACCTGGCCGGCCGGCAGCTCCAGCTTCCTGCCTTTGCCCTTCTGGTCCCAGGCGTACGGCGTGGTGGCGGAGCCGTTCTTGTACATCCCGCCGACGATCGTGCCGTCGTCGGTGATGTCGTGCGAGTTGGCCTCGGTCGTCACCGGCAGCCGGACCGCCATCGTCGTGCCCGCCTTCCAGAGCAGGATGATGCTGTCCTTGCCCTCGATGTTGCCGCTCGGCTCCGCGTTGATGACGATGTCCCCGGCCGCGTTGATCGCCGGGTACGGATAGACGTGCCAGCTGCCCGCCGGCGTCTCCAGCCGCGTGTATGCGCCGTTCTCGTACCGGAAGACGTACTCCTGCCGCCCGTCCTCCACGAGGCCGACCACGACGCCGCTGGCGTTGACCGCGTTCGCCTGCACCGACTTGCCGGGCACCGGCAGCGCCCGCGGCCGCCCGTCGGTCCACAGGATGGGCCGGAAGTCCTGTTTGACGGTGTCGTTGCCGACGATGTACCGGCCGGTCGGGTCCACCGCCGCGGCCGTGGCGTCCCGCATGCCGGGCGGCACGGGCAGCTCCGTCATCCGGCACCGGACGGCCGGGACGGCCGCCGCCGGCGCCGAGGTGGCGGCCGGGCTCGCGTCCGCACGCACCGCCGGCTGCGACTGCGTCCGGGTGACCATCAGCGGCACCGCCAGCAGCACACCGGCGACCAGCGCCGTACTACCCGTCGCCTGCGCCGCGCGGCGGCGAAAGGCACGGCGGCGCCCGGCGCGGACCAGCGCGTCCATCTCCAAGCGGCTCGGCGGCACGTCGACCGCCGCGAGCCGGTCCCGCAGCTGTTCCTCGTTCATGACCTGTTCCTCGCTGTCTCTGCGGTCGCAACCTGAGGCCCCGCGTCCATCGCCGTGCGCAGCGCGGCGAGGCCGCGCGAGCACTGGCTCTTGACGTTGCCGGCCGAGCACCCGAGGGCCTCCGCGGTCGCCTCGACCGACAGGTCGCCGAAGTAGCGCAGCACCACGACGGCCCGCTGCCCCTTGGGCAGCGACCGCAGCGCCGTCACCAGCTCGTCCCGCTCCTCGGTGGCGTATTCGGCGGCGGCGGCCAGGTCCGGCACGCGGTCGCCGAGCAGCACCTTCGACCACCGGCGCCGCCGTTCGTCGAGGTAGCGCCGCATCATGATCCGGTGCACGTAGCCGTCGAGGTTCTCCGCGACACTGGCGCGCTTCCAGCTCACGTAGAGCGCCGTGAGCGTCGCCTGCACGATGTCGTCCGCCGCGAACGTGTCGGCGCAGAGTAGATACGCCGTGCGATGTAAGCGGGGTAACCGCGCCGTCACGTAGTCGACGTACTCCCGTTCAAGGTCGGGCCGCATCCTGCTCCCTTCTCACCCGTTGTCGTCTTCCTGTCGGAGCCGGCCGGGGAAAAGGTTGCATCCTCAGGGGCGCGGGGCCGCCCGGAATCCGGTCCAGCGCAGGTCGCCGGTCACGTGGCCGAGGTCGTTGAACATCACCAGGGTCGGCGCCAGCCCGGGACGGTACTCGATCACGGTGAGTCCCGTGTTCGCGCTGTCCAGCCCGAGCCAGCGGGTTAGCGGCGCCTCCAGCGCGTCGCGCACCAGCCACGCGATCGGGTACGCGTGGGTGATCAGCACCTCGTGCGAGTCGGGCGCGGTCCGCTCGGGGGCCTTGGCGAAGCGCGCCACCAGGGCGTCCGCGGTTCGCCGGCCCGCCGCCGCCTCGTCTTCGTCGAAGCCGTCGAAGAAGCCGGCCCAGGCCCGGGGCATCTCGTCCGGGCCCGGCACGTACGGCACGTGGTCGATCAGCTCGGCGGCCTCCGCCACCGGCACGTCCGGCAGGTGCCGGGCGAGTTCGCGCGCGCTCGCGGCGGCGCGCGGCAGCATCGAGTGCCACACCGCGTCGATCGGCAGCCCGGCGAGCCGCCGGGCGAGCAGTCCGGCCTGTTCGTACCCCGCGGGGGTCAGTTCGCCGAAGGCGTCCGCCGCGCCGTGCCTCGCCAGATAGAGATGCCGTGTGCCCATGCCGGCCCTACCGGCGCTGGAGGCCGAGCGTCGACAACAGGTCCTCGTGCAGCTCCATCCACACGGAGTGGCAGGACGCGACGCCGACCCCGGTCACCCACTGGCCCTCCCCCGCGCGGGCGCGGGCCAGTGCGGTCTCGAACCGCTCGTGGTAGCCGTCGAACCGGATCAGCACGCCGGTGAGCCCGCCGATCAGCCCGGTGAGCTCGCCGCCGATCGCGGTGAGCTCGTCGAGGACCCGGCCGTCCCACTGCGGGTCGCTGTGGTCGTTGGACGCCAGCCGGTTGCCCTCGGCCGGGCGCAGCTGCCAGTCGGTGCAGGCCTTCACCAGCCGGCCGTTCAGGACCTCGAACTCCTTGTGCGCCTGCTCGACGGCGGTCCGGGCGCCGGTCTGGTCGAGCTCCTCGCCGAGCTTGCGGGCGTCCTCGGCGCGGCCACGCTCGGTGAGCGTCCACCCGGCGGTGCCGCCGAACTCGGCGCGGGTCACCCACCCGTACGCCTCGAAGTCCTCGAGCAGCTCGGTGGTGGTGTCCAGGTCCAGGCCGGTGCGCAGGGCGACCGCCGCGTCGTCGGCCATACCCTTCACCCGCACGGCGTGCAGGACGGACAGATCCGGCGGTGAGGCGTGTGTCATGGCAGAGAGCATTCAGGCTCGCGCGGGCGGGCGTCAACGCGCCATGCATAATCCACGCATATCAGGTGAGGGGAGAAGCGGTTGCTGGTGGACCTGGCCGACGCTGAAACCGCGACGTCGGGCGGCAAGGCCGCCGTGCTCGCCCGGCTCCTGAAGGCGGGCCTGCCGGTGCCGCCCGGCTTGGTCGTGCCGACCACCGCGTACGAGCAATCGGCCGAGCTGGTCGAGGAGATCGGCCGGGCGCTGCCGCGGATCGGCGGCGGATATGTCGCCGTGCGCTCGTCGGCCTCCGGCGAGGACACCGCCGACGCCACCGCCGCGGGGCAGCACGACACCTTCCTCGGCGTACGCGGCCCGGATGAGGTGGCCGAGGCCGTGCGCGGCTGCTGGGCCTCGCTGTGGTCCGAGCGGGCCGTCGAGTACCGGCGCCGGCGCGGAGACACGGCGTCGCCGACGATCGCCGTGCTGGTGCAGCGCCTGATCGACGCC
This sequence comes from Actinoplanes sp. NPDC049668, assembly GCF_044465445.1. Lineage (NCBI taxonomy): Bacteria > Bacillati > Actinomycetota > Actinomycetes > Micromonosporales > Micromonosporaceae > Actinoplanes > Actinoplanes sp. NPDC049668. The sequence continues at coordinate 130,384 of NZ_JBITLR010000007.1, read as the reverse complement.
GACGTCGCCGGGGTGATGTTCACCGGCGACGACATCCGGCTCGAGGCGTCCTGGGGGCTCGGCGAGAGCGTCGTCGGCGGCCGCGTCACGCCGGACTCCTGGACGGTCACCGGCGACGACATCACCCGCCGGGCGCTCGGCACGAAGCAGACCCGGATCGACCGCGCCGTCACCCGCGAGGTGGCGCCGGCCGACCGCGACCGCTTCTGCCTCACCGACGACGAGGTCACCCGGCTCGCGGTGCTCGGCCGGCGGATCTCCGAGCTGCTCGGCGGACCGCAGGACATCGAATGGGCGATCGCCGATTCCCGGATCTGGATCCTGCAGGCCCGGCCGGTCACCAGCGCCCTGCCGGCCGCGGCGGCACCCGCCGCCGACGACGACAGCGCATTCACCGGTACGCCGGGAAGCCCGGGAACCGCCACCGGACCGGCGCGCGTGGTGCACGGCCCCGCCGACTTCGCCCGCGTCCGGCCCGGCGACGTGCTGGTGTGCCGGACCACGGACCCGGCCTGGACCCCGCTGTTCGGGGTCGTCGCCGCGGTCGTCACCGAGACCGGCGGCCTGCTCTCACACGCCGCGATCGTGGCCCGCGAGCTGGGCCTGCCGGCCGTCCTGGCGATCCCGGCCGCGACGACGACCCTGCCGGACGGCGTGCCACTCGAGGTGAACGGCAGCACCGGCCGGGTCGCGCTCCGCCATGGCTAACGCGCTGAACTGCATGAATGCCCGCCGGATCGTCGGCGCGTCGATCGCCGTCGTCATCGCGGCGGTCGGCGGCCTGTGGATCCTCGGCAGGCTGCCCGGCGCGCCGATGCGCGCCGGCCCTCTCGAGGGCACCGATTTCGAGGAGTTGTGGGCGCCGCTGAGACCAGCCGACACCGGCCTGCTGTGGGGATCGCTCGTACTGCACAACCCGACCGGACACGACATAGTCCTGGAAACGGTGACCCTCGCCGACAACCCGGGGAGGATCGCCCCGTCGGCCGGTCCGTACATCTGGGACGAGACGCGTGTCGCGCTGCTCGACACCGGCTCGGTCAGCGCATATCAGCTGCCGCTGCCGAACACCTGGAAGCTGCCGCGCAAGCACCCGGTGAAAGGCTTCACCGTTCCCCCGCACGACGAGGACGGCAGCGTCGAGGTGCTGTACGAACTGCCCGTACCCGACAGGCCCACCACCATCGACGGCATTGCCGTCCGCTATCGCACGTCCGGCATCACCTACCGCAGGACATTCGACGTCACCATCACCGTCTGCCCGCCCGCCGACACCCGACCCTGCGATCGCACGGGATGAGGGCCCGGGCCGTCAGGACCAGTCGAAGGACATGCCCAGGCGGTCGGCGAGCGCCGCGTTGTGCGGCCGGTAGTAGGCCGTCAGCTCGGCCCGGACGGCGTCGTCCATGCCCGCGCTGGGCCGGTCGTTGAAGACGTCGTACGCCGGCAACTGGTACGGCGGCAGCCCGATGAACTCCAGGATCCGCGCATAGGTGGCGGCCGGCTCCCGGTACAGCGTCTCGCTGGCGACGAAGAGCAGCTGACCCCGGTCGAAGTGGTCCAGCCAGGGCGTCAGGTGCTCCAGGTAGCGGCCCCGGGCCCGGTAGGAGTACCAGTCGTACGCCTCGCTGTGGTAGTTCTCGTCGGCGAGCAGCCGGTCCCGCTCCCCCGCCGTCCGGGACTCCTCGGCGGCCAGCGCCGCGGCGAAGTCGAGCGGCTCGGCACCCTCGGTGCGCCGCTCCTTCCAGTGCGAGTACGCCCGCTCGACCGGGTCGCGCAGCAGCACGATCATCCGGGCCTGCGGCATCAGCTCGGCCACCCGGGCCGGCACCAGCGGATGGAACATGTACAGCGGCGCGGCCTCGCCGACCTTCGGCGGCGCGCCGTGCTTGCGTTCCAGCGCCGCCCGCTGCCGCCGCGTCGGGAAGTGCGAGCGGTACCACGCCTCGCCGCGCGGCCAGTTCTCCTCGAAGTAGTGCGAGGTCTTCGTGTTCCACGCGGGGAAGAGCCGCGGCACCAGGGGGTGCTGGATCAGGTAGCGCCACAGCGACGTCGTGCCGCCGCGCTTCGTACCGATCACCAGGAAGTCGGGCAGCGGCCGCCGGTCGCTGGTCCGCTCGCCGTAGCGGACCATCAGCTCCCGGACCCCTTCCGTGGCGGCCCGCGGTGCGACGCTCTTGATCCGGTCCTTCACGGTCACGACGGCCTCAAGCCGTCTTATAGGCGATAAGGGACTTAGTGAGGCCCATGACCTTCTCCGAACGCAGAACGGCGTCCGGGAAGTAGGCGCGCATCTGTGTCTTGTCCACCAGTTCCGTCCACAGCACGCGGGACAGCGCCTCCTCGCGGGTGCGGCCGGGGGTGTAGGCCAGCGGCCATTTGCGGGCCACCTCTCGGCGCGCGATCACCGGCAGGAACTGCATTCCGGGCGCTATCCAGTGCGGCTCGATCGGGAAGTAGCGGTACGGCGTCTGCACCCAGTACGCCGGCGCCAGCGCGTGCACCGCCTCGGCGAAGCGCAGCCGGCGCTCGTGACCGCCGACGTGCTCGATGACCGAGTTGCTGAACACCAGGTCGTAGCGCCGGGCGGCGATCTCGGCCGGCAGGGCGCAGGCGTCGCCGTGGTCCACCTCGACCCACTCCGGCAGGTCCGCCGGGGCCGGTTCGAGGTTCACGACGTGCACGTGCTTGGGCCGCACCGGGAGCCGGCGCCAGAAACCGACCCGGCCACCCAGGTCCACAACGGACATGTCGGACAGATTTGGAAAGGTCTCCGCCAGCCACCGCGATCGCGCTTCCCGGCGTTTCGCGCCCCAGGAATCGGGCCGGTCGACCAAGCGCCAACGCAGGGAATGAAGGTCCATCGCGGCAGGGTACTCCTAGCAGGAAGGGGTTTAATTACTACGGTTTGCCGGGCCGGGTCCGAGCTGGGCCCGGAGGTCCTTGAGCGCGAGGCGGACCCGTCCGCTGCCGAGCGAGGCGATCGCGCCGAGGGCGAGGACCGCGAGCGCGACACCCAGGCCGGCCGGCCCCCGTCCGCCCGCGAGAACGCCGGCGGCGGAAGCAAGACAGGTCACCGCCGCCACGGCGAGCGCGGTGCCCACCAGGGCACGGCCGAAGAGCGGCTCGCCGAGCGCGCTCCGGGCGAGGCCCGCGGCGATCACGTTCTCGCAGACGATCCCGAGAGACCAGGCGATCGCCGCACCCAGCGCGCCGTGACCCGGGATGAGCACGAAGCAGAGAATCACGTTCACCGCGAGGCCGGCCATCGTGGCGAGCAGGTGGCCCCGGCTGTTGCCACTCATGAGCAGCACGGTCTGCACCAGTCCGACGCCGACGTTGACGAGCATCGCGGCGGCCAGCACCACCATCGGCGCGGATCCACCGGCGAACCCGGCGCCGAACAGGGTGAGGAAGGCGGGGGCGAAGGCCGCCAGCAGCAGATAGGCGGGCCAGGACAGCAGCACGATCCACAACGTCGTGCGCCGGTAGATCTGCGCCGCCTCCCGCCGCCGTTCCGCGCCCAGCAGCCGCGACAGCTGCGGTGCGACGGCGACCCGCAGGCCCTGCATGATCAGCAGTCCGGCGAGGGCGTAGCGACCCACGGCACCGAAGACCCCCGCCTCCGCCTGACCGGCCAGCGCGGAGGTGAGCAGCACGCCGACCCACATGCTGCTCGCGTCGATCGCCGTCGACAGGGCGCGCGGCAGGGCGAACGACCAGAACAGCCGGCGGTCCGCGGTGGACGGCCGCAGGCCGGCACCCCGGCGCAGGCCGAGCGGGCCGACCAGGAGCACGGCGGCCGCCACGGCGGCGACCGCGAGGGGCAGCAGCCAGCCCGCGAAGCCCAGGACGGCGGACCCGGCGCCGGCGGCGACCGCGCCGATGAGCAGCGGCCGGGAGATCGGCACGGCGACCAGTTGCAGACCGACATAGGCACCGACCGCGCGGGTCGCACGGACCCCGCTGACCAGCACGGTCGCGATGACGAACACCGGTATGCCCACGCAGGCGAGCCGGACCAGGGTCGTACCGTCCGGCCCGCCGTCGAGCAGTGCCGCGGCGAGCGCGGGAGCACCGATCCAGCCGGCCGCCGCGACGGCGACGGCCACGGCGGCCGTCGGGACCAGGGCGAGGGGCAGCAGCCGGGCGGCGTCGCCGGCCGGGCCCAGGGTGCGCCGGGGCAGCGCCCACACGAGGCCGGTGTCGGCGCCGAGGCAGCACAGCGGGCCGACGATGCTGACGATTCCGACGGCGGTGAAGAACGCGCCCGACTCGGCCGGGCCGAAGACGCGCACGATCACGGCGGTGAGCACGAATCCGCAGGCCCCGTTCACGGCGGCGCCGAGCAGGCCGATCGCGCCGCTGCGCGCGCTGCGCCGCGACTCGATGTCCGCGGGCCTCGCGACGGTGCTCATGTGATCGGCTCCTTGGCCTGCCGGTTGACCGGTCCGTCCAGCGCGGCCAGTCCCAGGGCCAGGGCGAAGCACAACACGGACATGTTCGGATCGATGTACGAGTAGAACGGCGTCACCACCACGGCGATCACAGGCAGCGCGCTGAGCCAGAGGCCGGCGGGGCTGACGGCCGCGGTCAGACGACGGCCGATGACCACGAGGAGCAGGTAGAAGCAGCACGTCGCGGGGATTCCGTGACTGAAGAGCAGTTGCCAGATCATGCCCTGGGTGCCCAGCGGCTCGGCGGCGTGCGTGGTGTCCACCGACGTCGGCTGTCCGTAGCCCAGCAGCGGCGAGTGCAGCACCGCGGTCCACGTCTGTGCGTACAGGTCGAAGCGGTCCTTGTTGGTGTCGGTCGAGGAGGTCCGGTTGTTGATCATCTCGAAGACCGGGATGAAGAGCATCACGATCCACCCGATCAAGGCGATGCCGACGACCGGCACCAGCATCCGGATCCGGCCGCGCAGCGCCTCCCGGCCGAGCAGGTAGACGACGCCGGCACCGAGCCCGATGAACATGCCGCGGTTCAGCGTCATGAACGCCGGGACCAGAGACAGCGGCAGCGACACGAGCAGGACCGTGCGCATCTTCCCGCGGCGCACCGACATCAGGTACGCCAGCACGAACGGCACCAGGAAGCAGTACGCGGTGCCCCAGTTGTTCGTGTACGGGTACGGCGCGGACGGCCGGTAGATCGGGTTCTCGCTCAGCGGGTTGAACTCGGTGACATCCAGGTGTGTCACGGCCAGGATGTAGCGCTCGGAGGCGACGCTGTGCGGCAGCGCGAGCTCGAACGGGCTCGGAAAGCTGAACTGGGGCAGCAGCACGCCGAGCCAGCCCAGCGCCACCATGCCCAGCCAGAAGAACGCCAGCGGATTGGCCACCCGGGTCCACGGGGTCCGGTCGCGGATCAGGTTGTAGACGTAGACCCCGACCAGCACGCCGGTGCACAGGTGGCCCAGCCGCAGGCCGTACACCAGCAACGCGGTGACCTTGTCGAGCAGGGTGGCGCTGATCGTCACCAGGCCGAGGAAGACCAGCCAGAACACCGTGCCGGTGGGCAGCCGGACGCTGCCGCGGACGGTCAGCAGGGCCAGCAGCAGCACCCCGAAGAACGGCCAGGCGAAGTAGAAGACGCCGAGTCCCCACCAGAGCGGCATCAGAGCGAACATCACGAAGATCGGCCACACCGGCAGCATCGGCGTACGGATCAGCCAGGCGCCGGGCTCGAGAACCCCGGGCTCGACCGGCGCGACCGCGCGGGCCCGGGCGGGCGCGGTCGCCCGCACCCGCCGGACGCGCAGTCCAGGCCGGGCCAACCTCAGATCCCCTTGCCGCGCTTCTGCGCCATCCGCAGCAACCGCTCGCCGGTCGCCAGGCCCAGGATCACCGGTACGGTGACCAGCACCCGCTTCTCGGTGGGGTTGAGCCGCACGACGGCGGCGAGCTCGCGCAGCGCCTCCATCCGCCGGTTGCCCGAGGCGAGCGCGAACGCGATCTGCCCGCGCAGCCGGGCCATGCCGCGGCGGCTGCGGGCCAGCTCCGGGTGCTTGTCGATGAGGTAGCGCTGCGCCTGCACGATGGTCGCCCAGCGGCCGAAGTAGAACGAGCCGCCGTGCCAGTCGACGATGACCAGCGCCTGCCGGACCACCGCGATCGGCGTGTGCGCGGTGACCCGCAGCAGCCACTCGTAGTCCTCGCTGTAGCCGCCCGGGATGTCCTCGTCGACGTCGCCGACGGCGGCCCAGGTCGAGCGCCGCACCAGCATGGTGCTGGAGTGCACCTCCATGACCCGGTCGGCGAGCAGCTCGTCGAGGACCACGCGGTCGCGGTCGAGCACGCGCTCCTTGTCGATGCCGGGGCCGCGCAGCCGCAGCCCGCAGCTCACCGCGCCGATCGCCGGGTCGGCGAGCAGCTCCACCTGCCGGCTGAGCTTGGCGGGCAGCCAGATGTCGTCGTCGTCGCAGAACGCCAGCAGCTCGCCGGTCGCCGCGTCGACGCCGCTGTTGCGCCCGCCGGGCAGGCCCGGCCGGCGGCCGTTGTTGATCAGCTTCAGCGCCCGGTTCGGCCCGACCGGCACGTTCAGCTCGCGCACGTCGACGTGGTCGTAGACCACGACGCACTCGACGTGGCCGGGGTAGTCCTGGCCGAGGATGCCGGCCACGGCCCGCTCCAGCAGCCCGGGGCGGTCGCGGGTGGCGACGATGACGCTGACGTCGGGATGGTCCTGCCGCACTAGCGTCCCCCGGTGAGAACGAAGCCGACCGTCTGCGCGCCGGCCGAGCGCAGCCGCTCGACGAGGCGGGTCAGCTCGGCGTTGCGGGTCCGGTCCCGGGCCACGACCAGGACCGCGACGCCCTCCTGCGCGGCGCGTACGCCCCGCTCGTCGGTGTCGGACGGCGGCGCGTCGATCACGACGACGCCGCTGTCGGGCTCCTCGCCGAGCGCGACGAGCCGCACCACGCCGGCGCCGATCAGCACCATCAGCCGGTTCTCGAGGTCGGCCGCCGGCCTGCCCTGCGCCGCCGGCGCGGGCGCGGACGCCGCCGGCTGCCGGACGGCCTCCATGATCAGGGTGGCCTCGGGGTCGTTACCCGACACCCGCATCTGCGCCGGGGCCATGCGCGTGGACGCGGCGGGTGCCCGCGTCGCGGTGCCGCCGAGCCGGTCCGCCGCCGGCGAGCCGTTCAGCGCCGCGGAACCGGCCTTGCGGGGCCGCGGCGGGGTGCGCTTCTGCGCCGAGAACAGCAGCCGCTTGAGCTCCTCCTGGCTCGCCGGGGGGCCGGCCAGCACGACGTCCTGGCCCGCCTCGGCGAGCGCGACCGCGAGATTGCCGGTCACGACGGTGCGGCCCTCGTCGTTGCGGCTGGAGAGCACGACCAGCGCCCGGTCCGGGTGCCGGTCGATCCACTTGAGCAGCGCGAGCGACACGTAGCGGGCGTCGGCGGCCGCCGCGTCGTCGTGGTCGTTGCGCCCGGCGGCCCGGACCACGCCGAGCGCGGGCAGGCCGACCAGGTCGGCGGCCTGCTCGATGGAGCGGACCCGGCGGTCCAGCGCCTCGCGGGCGTGCGCGGCGACCACGCCGAGCAGCAGGCCGCCCAGCACCGCGCCGAGCAGGTAGACCGCGGCGGCGTCGTGGCTGGACGGGATCGGCGAGCGGGCCGCGGCGGTGATCGAGCCGGGGCTCAGGTCGGCCGAGGCCACCTTGGCGCGCGCGTTCGCGAGCTGGGCGATCTGGTCGTTGAGCGCGCTGACCTGGTCCAGCGTCGCCTGCGTACGCGGGGACGCGGTATCCGTGCTGTTGTGCTGCGTGGGCAGGTCCTTCTGCGCGGAGAGCCGCTGCGCGGTCACCGACTTGATCGTGTTGTCGTACGACAGGATCAGCGCGGCCCGCTGCTGCTTGTAGATGTCCTCGCGGACCCGCAGGTAGGTCTCCGCCGCGGTGTTCGCGCCGGTGATCGCGCTGTCCTCGGTGTCGCTCGCGAACTGGAAACGGAGCACCTGGCCGCCGGTGGGCACCTCGATGGAGAGCGCCTCGCGGATCTCCTCCGAGTCCTGCTGAAGGATCTGGGCGGTCGTGTCGATGACGTCGTTACTGAGCGCGATGCCGTTCTCGGCGGTCATGTTGATGGCCCGGTCGGCGCCGCTGGACGGCAGGGTGAACGGGTCGGTGACCACGGGGCGCAGAACGACGACCGTCGTCGCCCGGTAGGTCGCCGGGAAGAAGAGGAGATATCCGAGCACGACGAGCGTGACAATGCCCGCGACGGCCAGCACGATCCGCCAGCGGCGCAGCGGAATCCGTACGACATCCGCGAAGCCGATGACCCGCTGCCGGCTCGCGGCGACGGAATCAGTCACATCCATGAGTCGTCTCTCCCCGACAGATTCTGCAGTTGTTGCCTTCCCGGCCGCGCGCCTTTGCACGGCCGGGAAGGTGACTCAACGGAGTCTCTTCGCTACATAGACGTATTTATTTACGAGGTTGCGAAGAACAGTGTCTGATTGGACCACGTTGCCGCCGCATTCGGGGCCGCGACAACGGTGGCGGTCGATCCGGTGACCGCGGTCGTGGCGGCCGGATCGAAGGCTACCGTGCGCAGCGAGCCGTCCGTTGAGCCGTAGACGAGCTTGCCGGCGACCCAGGTCATGCCCCGCACGGTGCGCCAGTCGATGCCCGAGGTGGGCAGCGTGAACGCGGTGCAGCCGATGACGTAGCCGTCCGGCGTCAGGTACCGGTAGAACAGCGAGTTGCTGGTCGACGTCGTGTAGTACATGCGGCCCTGCAGGTAGAACGCGCCGGTCATGCTGCCGGGCGTGAACCAGGAGTTGTAGCCGCTGCCCACCCACGGCGCACCGATCGCGCCGGCGCCGCTGACGATCGAGATGTTCAGCACGCTGCCGCTCGGCGCGGAGCTGTCGACCTTGGCCCAGTAGAGCTTGTTGGACACCATGAACGCCGAGCGCGCCGAGGTGAGCTGCGGCTGGCTGACCGTCGCCGGGGTGCCCACCCCGCCCGGGCCGTACGGCACCTTGGTGACCTGGCCGTTGCCGGCGCCGAGGTAGAGGTAGCCGGAGGCGGCCTGCGGCGCGTCCTGCACGGGCAGGCTGCGGCCGCCGGACTCCGGGAAGTAGCCCATCCGCCCGTGGTACTCGTTGCCGAGGCCGTCCGCGTCGAAGCCGGAGAAGAGGCCGTCCGGGCCCTTCCAGAGCTCCCACATGATCGGGCCCCACTCGGTGCCGCCGGCCGGCAGCTGGCTGCCGGGCGAGCGGGTCGGGTTCCAGTTCAGCGGCACGCCGTTCTGCTGGTCCAGCGCGGCGATGCCGTAGCGGCTGACGCCGCCGGCGCCCTGCGCGTCGTTGCCGTTGGCGTTGTTCTGCCAGCGGAAGTGGCCGCCGACGTAGACGACGCCGTCGGCGACCTCGAGCGAGGTGACCGAGTCGGCGCCGGTGAAGTTGACCCAGGTGGCCTTGACGTCGGAACCACGGTCCGCGGTCTCCCACCGGGCGGTGGCGTCGCAGTACGCGTCGCCGCGGCCGCCGTCGGCGATGATGACGAAGTATTTGCCGTCGTCGCCGAAGTCGACGTCGCGCGCGTAGAACGGGAACGTGCCGCTGTAGCAGGCGGGGATGTAGCGGTCGGTGTTCCAGTTCGCGACCGTCGGCGTGCCGCCGGTCTCGATCATGACGACCTGGTTGCGGGCGTTGCCGTTCACGGAGGTGAAGTTGCCGACCGCGACGACGGTCTTGCCGTCGGGCGCGACCGCGAGGCCCCAGACCAGCTCGGTGCTGTTCGCGTACGGCCGGGCGCCGCTCGCGTCGATCTGGAAGGTGGAGTCGATCGCGCCGGTGGTCGCGTTGAGCCGGGCCAGCAGCGAGTGCTGGGTGCCGTTGATCCAGTGGAAGGCGCCGGCGATGTAGAGGTGGTTGCCGTTCACGATCGCGCGGCGCACGACGCCGCCGTCGGCCCGGCCGACCCAGCCGGTGACCGTCGCGCCGGTGGTGGGGTCGAGCTCGACCAGGTTCTTGCGCGCGACGCCGTTGACGGTGCCGAAGCTGCCGCCGACGATGAGCTTGCCGTCGGGGCTGACCGCGAGCGTCTGCACCGCGCCGTCGAGGACCGGGGCGAAGCCGGTACGCAGCGCGCCGGTGCCGGCGTCGTAGGCGATCAGGTTCTCCCTGGGCGTCCAGGTGGTGGCGCCGGCCGGCTTCACGCCGGCGAACGAGCCGCCCGCGTAGACCGTGTTACCGATCTGCGCGAAGGCCCGCATGCTTCCGTTCTGCAGGTGTGGCGTGTTGTCCGCCGGGTTGGCCGAGACCAGGGTCGCCGGGGCGTTCGGGGGTACGTATACGGCGCTCGCCGGTACGGCGGTCAGAGCGACCGTCAAACTCATCACCGCGGCCGGCACCAGGAACCTGGCGGCCTGCCGTGGCCGGAGTCGACGCTTCAGGGACACGTGCCCTCCTAATCAGAACTTAAAGATTGACGAAGCCTGGTGCGGCCCCGCCGGTCGCGCTATCGACCGTCCGGACGAGGACCTGGTCTATCGGACGAACATGTATGCACAAGGACGGGGCCGAATCGTGCATTCACGACGGAGCCAGCCGGAACGGAGCCAGCCGGAACGGCGCCACGGTCGGGCTGGACCGTACCGACCAGGCGGCCGCCTCCTCGAGATCCACGAGACCGACCTCCTCCGCCTCCCGGGCCACGACCAGCCTCCTGCCTTCCAGCTCCCGCGCCATCTCGACCTGGTGGTCGTCGACGTGCTCGCCGAACGCCTTGCGGCGCGGCACGTACAGCGCCCGCTTGCCGGCCTGCATCGCCGCCAGCGCGGAGCCGACGCCGGCGTGCGAGATGACGACGTCGGCCTCGGCGAGCGCCTGCCGCATCTCGGCGAGAGGCACCTGCTTTCGGGCTTCGGCGGGCATTTTATCGATAACGGTCGAACCAACCTGCCACAGGACGTCCCAATCCGGCGGCAGGAGGGTAACGAGATGATTGAGCAGGCGCGGAAAGGTGTAGCGCTCGTGCGTACCAAGGGTCACCACGACCTTGCGGATCGGGCGGGGCGCCGCGATCGGCTCGGCCTCGAACGCGTCGAAGATGGACCCGCCGTAGCGCCAGGTGGCGTCGGCCCACCCCGGGTACTGCGTGTAGAGGCGGGCGCGCGGCACCCGGGCGGCGAGCCGGCCGGTCAGCGACGGCCCGCGGGTGCGGGTCGCACTCTCGATGTAGGAGCACGGCACCCCGGCCGAGGTCGCCGGCACGAAGAACGCCATCGCGACGCTGGCCCCGGTGCTGATCACCTGCTCGTAGCGCTCGGACCGGAACATCCTCCGGGCGACCAGCAGGTCACGGACCGCGCCGACCAGGTCCCGGCTGGTCGCCGGCGGGACGTAGACCACGTCCTCGCCGTCGAGAAGCGAGCGGCTCTGCGGGCTGTCGAAGGTGACCCACCGGCGGTCCTCGACGCCGAGCCGCGGCCGGAGATCGTGCAGCTCGGCCAGGTGGCCACCGGTGGAGGCGACGAGCAGCGTCGTCACGGCGCCGTCGCCGTGACGGGCACGGCCGCCTCCGCGACGGTGTCGCCGGGCCGCGCCGCGGCCGGCTCCGGCGGCGCCTGGCCCGGATAACGGCCGGCCAGGATGCAGACGGCGATCGCGTACCCGAGGAACAGCGCGGGCCCGAAGATCAGCCCGCTGATCACGTCGGTGATCCAGTGCTTCTGCACGTAGATCCGCGAGTAGCCCTCGTAGGTGGCCATGACCAGCACGATCGTGCCGAGGGCCACGTGCCAGCGCCGGCTCAGCCGCCAGGTGAGCGCGATGAAGAGCGCGATCGCCCCGAAGGTCATCACGATCCGGGCGATGCCGCCGGACGGGTACGAGCCGAGCCCGGTGGGCGGGTGCCCCCGGTTCACCATCCCGGCGAGGATGGCCTGCACGTACTGCTCGAGCGGGAAGCTGAGCAGGATCGCGACGAGCGGGATCCAGAACCGCCGGCGCCAGAACACGGCGAAGAACACCGCGGACACCACGACCACCTTCTTCAGCGGGTCGCGGTCGCCGAGCGCGGTGTACACCCAGTTGAAGTCCTCGAAGCCGGGGCTGCGCCGGTCGGTGACCCAGAGCAGGACGGGCCAGTCCACCGCGTCCTCGAGGGCGTGCGCGAGCAGGCCGACGGGCCAGAAGACCGCGACGACCAAGGCGGCCCAGAAGAGCACGAAGGCGAGCGCCGTCGCCGGCCGCCCGAGCGTCGTGATCAGGCCCGCAACGGATTCACGGGTCTTCGCCGCGAGCCTGCCCCGGGCCAGCCGCCGGCCCGGGCTCCGCGCGAGCAGCGGCCCGGCGACCGCCGGCACGATCACCGCGAACGCGGCGACGAAGTAGAGCAGTACCACCGAACAGTCCCCATCCCGCGGCATCCCGACCGCTTGAAACCGACGAACCTTGCAACGGCGCCCCACGCGCCGATCGATCAGTAGGCGCCCGCGCCCCGCATGACGACCGTCGCGGTCCGCATGAGGATCACCAGGTCGACGGTGAGTGACCAGTTCTCCACGTACCGCAGGTCGAGCCGGATCGAGTCCTCCCAGGACAGGTCCGAGCGCCCGCTCACCTGCCAGAGCCCGGTCATGCCGGGCTTGACCACCAGCCGCCGCCGCATGTCCTGCGGATACCGCTCGACCTCGCTCGGCAGCGGCGGGCGAGGACCGACCAGCGACATCTCGCCCAGCAGCACGTTGATCAGCTGGGGCAGCTCGTCGACCGAGTACCGGCGCAGGATCCGCCCGGACCGGGTCACCCGCGGGTCGTCGCGCATCTTGAACAGCACGCCGGTGAACTCGCTCTGCCCGCGCATCGCCTCGAGGCGGGCCTCGGCGTCGGTGTGCATCGTCCGGAACTTGTACATCCGGAACGACTCACCGCCGCGGCCGACCCGGACCTGGCGGAAGAACACCGGCCCGCCGCCGTCCAGCCGGACGACGAGCGCGACCAGCAGGAACAGCGGCGCGAGCAGCAGAAGCAGCAGCGCGGCGACCGAGATGTCGAAGATCGACTTGATCAGCCGCCGCCCGCCGGAGAGCCGGGGGTGCTCGATGTGCATCATCGGCAGCCCGTCGACCGGGCGCACGGTGATGCGGTCGCCCGCGGTGTCGACCAGCGACGACGAGACGATCAGGTCGATGTCGTCGCGCTCGAGCTCCCAGGCGAGGCGGCGCAGCATCGGGCCGTCGAGCTCCGGGCAGGACAGCACCATCACCGTGTCCGCGCCGGCCGCCGCCGCCGAGTTCGCGGCCGCGTCCAGGGCGCCGAAGACCGGGACGTCGACGGTCCGCGCCGCGTCGCCGAGCTGATCGTCGGGCAGGCAGGCGCCGACGACCTGGAGGCCGTGGTGCGAGCGGCGGTGCAGCTGGCCGGTCATCTGCGCGACGGCGCCGGCGTGGCCGAGCACCAGCACCCGGTGCATGCAGGCGCCGCGACGGCGTGCCTGGTGCAGCACCTTGCGCAGCACGAAGCGGCCGGTCAGCGACAGCACGGTGGTCAGCACGAGCGCGATGGACAGATAGCCGCGGGCCAGGTCCGCGTTGGCCACGTAGGAGGCCAGGGCGATGCCGAGCGTCAGGCGTACGCCGGCGCGCAGCACCAGCTGGTACTCCTCGCCGCCCATGAAGAGCACCCGCCGCTCGTAGGCGTGCGTGATCGCCAGCAGCCCGACCCACACCGGCGGGATGAGCGCGGAGAGCGCCAGGTACCAGTCCGCGTACGGCGCGCCCTGGAAGCGCAGCACGAACGCGGCGAGCGTGGCGATCAGCGTCGCCCCGAAGTCGATGACCAGGAGCAGCTTGACGTAGCGCGCCTCCCACACCCAGCGGTCGGCGTGCGCCCGTTCGCCGGATATGCCGAGGTCCCGCTCGGTGAATCCGGAATACGCGGTAGTTGGAATCGGTCCGGTCGCGGCGCTGTCCGCCGCCGTTTCCGTCGTTGTCACGACGCCCCTGCCTCCAGTGAGACCCCACGCCCACTCGGCAATTTCACGCACACGGTTGCCACGCCCCCCAAACCCTCGCCCCCGAACTGCAAGGCGCAAGGACGCTCAGGCGGTGAAGGCTAGACGAGGTTCAGGAGAATACCGACCCCTGGCGAGAAATGTTTAACGAAGCTCAACGTTGTTTTCGGATGCCGGATCGGGCGGCATCCAGGTGCATTGCAGGTTAACTCGGCACCACAGCGGACAAAATATCAGGCGTGCCGATGATGGCGGAAGTCTGCGCCGCGCGCAAACCATTGTCCGATTCCTCACGCATTGGCGCTCGTGATTTGTCCGGTAGATGAACCTGCGGCGTCGCACGGTAACACAACCGATTCGGAGCGCGTCCACGGGGCAGCCAGGATCATCGATGTCAGCGGCCGCCGCGCGACCCTCCCTGTGAGACACGCCCGCCGATCGGCCGACTTGACAGTGGAGCGATCCGTCAAGATCAGATCAGGCCGAGGCTCATCGCCCGGGTCACCGCGGCGGTACGGTCGGCGACCTCCAGCTTGGCGAAGGCCCGCAGCAGGTGCGTCTTCACCGTGGCCTCCGTGATGAACAGCGCGCGGCCGATGTCCGCGTTGGTCAGGCCCTGCGCCACCAGGCCCAGCACCTGCGCCTCCCGGGCGGACAGCGCCGGCGGCGCCGGGCCGCGGACCTGACGGACCAGGGTGGAGGCCACGCTGGGCGCGAGCACGGTCTCGCCGCGGGCGGCGGCCCGGACGGCGGCGGCCAGCTCGCCAGGCGAGGCGTCCTTGAGCAGGTATCCGCCGGCGCCGGCCTCGATCGCGCGCAGGATGTCGCGGTCCGACTCGTAGGTGGTCAGCACCAGCACGCGAACGCCGGGCACGGTCGCGAGGATCCGCGCGGTGGCCTCCACGCCGTCCCCGCCGGGCATCCGGAGGTCCATCAGCACGATGTCCGGCCGCAGCTCGGCCGCCAGCGCGGCGCCGTCCGGACCGGAGGCCGCCTCGCCGACCACGCCCAGGTCCGGCTCCGCCTCCAGCATGCCGCGCAGCCCGTGCCGGACCACGGGGTGGTCGTCGACCAGGATCAGCCGGATCACGCCGGCACCTCCACCTCGACGACGGTGCCGGCGCCCGGGTCGCTGTGCACCGCCACCGTGCCGTCCACCTGCTCGGCCCGGGCCCGCATGCCCGCCACCCCGAAGCCGTGCGCCGCCGCGGGCTCGAAGCCGCGGCCGTCGTCGCGGACCACCAGCCGTACCCGGTCCGCCCCGAACGCCAGCAGCACCGTGACGTTCTCCGCGTCCGCGTGCCGGCGGGCGTTGGCCAGGGCCTCCTGCGCGGCGCGCAGCAGCACGACCTCGACCGCGGTCGGCAGGGGCCGGGCCGCCCCGGTGATCCGGCACGTCGCCGCCGTACCGGTCTCCTCGGTGAAGCGTGCCGCCTGCCGGCGTACGGCATCGGGCAGCGAGCCGGCGGCCAACGCGGACGGCGACAGGGCCGCGACCAGCGACCGCGACTCGGCCAGGTTCTCCCGGGCGGTACGCACGGCCAGCGCGAGCCGCTCGTCGGCGAGCCCGGGATCGGCGGCCTGCAGCAGCGTGACGATGCTGGTGAAGCCCTGCGCCAGGGTGTCGTGGATCTCGCCGGCCAGCCGGGCCCGCTCGGCGGCGACGCCGGCCTCGTGCGACAGCCGCGCGACCTCGGCCCGGCTGCTCTCCAGCTCCGCGATCAGGACGGCCCGCTCGGCGCTCTGCTCGGTCACCCGGTTGATCCAGACGCCGAGCCAGACCGCGACGGCGGACGACATCACGAAGATCGGCCCGAGATGGGTGACGAAGCCGGCACCGAAGCGCAGCCAGCCGGCGACCGCCGGCAGCAGGTTCGCGCAGACGACCGCCACCACGGCGGGACGGATGTCGAGGACCATGAAGATCAGCGGAGAGAGCGCGAAGAGCAGGTAGCCGACGGTCGGCACCGCGAACACGCCGACCGCGAAGGCCACCAGGATCGCGACGACGAACGCCGCCCCGGCGTCCGGCCGCCGGCCCCAGAACGCGTACAGCCCGGCGATGAGCGCGATCGCGGCGACCGCGACGGCCCGCTGGCCGGCCGGGGTCCCGGACTGGGCGAGCACCGCCGCCGCCACCGCGAGGGCGACGACGGCGAAGCAGAGGCGCCACAGGTACGACCAGCGCTCGACGGCCTCCTCGCGGTCCGGCGGCGTCACGCCTCGCGCCGTTCCCTCCAGCGAAAGCTCACCAGGCATAACACCAATCCGACCACACACCAGCAGCACAGGACCAACGCGATCCGGCCGAGCTCCCAGGCGCCGCCGGCCTCGAGGCCGAGCGCGGTGTCCGGCAGGAACACCGAGCGGAACCCCTGCGCCATCCACTTCACGGGGAAGATCGAGGCCACCGTGATCATCCAGTCCGGCAGCCGCGTGATCGGGTGGATGAAGACGCCGGAGAGGAACTGGAGCGCCACCACCGGCGCGTTGAGCACGGCGCCGGCCGTCCGGGCCGAGCGGACCAGCGCGCTGGCGGCGATGCCGAGCAGTCCACAGGCGACGACCGAGAGCGCGAAGAGCCAGCCGAACGTGAACCACCGGCCGGCGTCGGTCGGCACCGGCACGTCGAAGAGGAACACCCCGACGGCCAGCAGGGCGGCCGCCTCGGCCGCGGTCAGGGCCGCGACCAGGACCAGCTTGCCCAGGAAGTACGCGGTGGCCGTCACCGGCGTGCCGCGCAGCCGCTTGAGCGTGCCGTCCTCGCGGTCGCCGGCGATGCCGACGCCCATGGTGATGAACGCCGTCGAGACGATCCCGTACGCGATCATGCTGGCCGAGAAGACCCGGGCGGCGCCGAGGCCGGGGTGGTCGTAGTCGTCGGAGAAGATCGTCCCGAAAAGCATCAGGAGCAGCGCCGGGAAGAAGAAGCTGAAGATCATCGCGGTCCGGTCCCGGACGAACTGCAGCAGCTCGATCCCGCCCCGGCGCAGCCCGGTCCGGGCGGTGGACGGCAGCGTCGCGGCGGTCATCGTGCCTCCCCGATCAGGGTCAGATAGGTGTCCTCGAGGCTCGGCCGGGTGACGGCGAGCGTGCTGAGGTCGGTGCCCGCGGCGGCCAGCCGGCCGATCAGCGCTGTCGGGTCGTCGGTGTGCTCCACCCGCGGGCCGTCCGCGCCGGCCCACGAGACGACGACGCCCGCGGCGGACCGGCCGCCGAGCGTGGCCGGGGTGCCCTCGGCGACGACGACCCCGCCGGCGATGACCGCCAGCCGGTCGGCGAGCGCCTCGGCCTCGTCGAGGTAGTGGGTGGTGAGCAGGATGGTGGTGCCCTCGGCGGCCAGCACCCGGACCAGCTCCCAGAACTTCCGGCGGGCCTGTGGGTCGAAGCCGGTCGTCGGCTCGTCGAGGAAGAGCACCTCGGGACGCCCGACGATGCCCAGCGCGACGTCGAGGCGGCGGCGCTGACCGCCCGACAGCGTGCGTACCCGGGCCCGGGTCTTGTCCGCGAGCCCGACCAGGTCGATGACCTCGGCGGCGCGCCGGGGCCGGGGATAGCAGCCGGCGAGGTGCCGGACGGTCTCGCCGACGGTGAGGTCGGCGGCGTCGGACGCCGACTGCGCCACGATGCCGATCCGGGCCCGCCAGGCCCGGCCCGCAGCGGCCGGATCGGTGCCGAGCACCCGGACCTCGCCGGCGTCGCGCCGGCGGTGCCCCTCGAGGATCTCTACGGTGGTGGTCTTCCCGGCGCCGTTCGGCCCGAGCAGGGCGAAGACCTCGCCGCCGGTGATGGCGAGGTCGATGCCGGCTACGGCCTCATGCCCGCCGTACGCCTTGCGGAGGCCGCGTGCCTCGATGGCTGTCATGCCGGAAAGCATCGCGCCCGGCGGGTGCCCGCCGGGACGACCGCGCGGTGGTCACCGGGTGTCCACCGTTCGACGGACACCCGCCCCGTGACGTCACTCCCAGCGGAACCAGCGGACGGCCGCGGTGAGCGACGCCGCGGCCCAGACGGTGAGGCTGAGCCAGGCGCTCGCCGGCACGGCGGCGCCGTCGGTCAGGGCCGCGCGCAGGGCCTCGGCGTGCGCGGCGAGCGGCAGCAGGAAGTGGCCCGCGGCGCCGAGGTCGGGCGCGGCGAACATGATGCCGCCGGCGGCCAGCATGAGCACGTAGATCAGGGTGGCCGCCGCCGTGGTCGTCTCGGGCCGCAGCACGCTGGCGATCAGCAGCGCTAGGCCGCAGTAGGCGGCCGTCGCCAGCACGGTCACGGCGAGCGCGGCCGGCAGCTGCGCGAGCTCCGGGCGCCAGCCGGCGATGACGCCGACCACGGCGAGGGCGACCAGCTGCAGGCCGACCAGGCACAGGATCGCCACGGTCTTGGCCAGCAGCAGGCCGGGGCGGGTGAGCGGGGACGCGCCGAGGCGCTTGAGCACGCCGTAGCCGCGCTCGTAGCCGGTGGTGATGGCCTGACCGGTGAAGGCCGTCGACATCACCGTCAGCGCGAGGACGCCGGGAACGACATAGCCCAGGCGGTCGTCGGTCGGCAGGTTGGTCGCGCGGGTCAGGCCCGCGCCGAGCAGGACCAGCAGGGGTACGCCCATGGCGAGCACCACGGCCTCGCCCCGGCGCGCGGTGAGCACCAGCTCCATGCGGATCTGCCGCAGCAGGACGGTCCGCATCGGCGCGCGGCCGGGCGCGGGGGTGAAGGTACCGGCGCTCGAACTCATCGCGCTGCTCCCGCGGTCAGTGCCAGATAGACGTCTTCGAGGGTGCGGCGCCGGGTGTCCACGGCGGTGACCTGCGCGCCCTCGGCGGCGAACCAGCCGAGCGCCGCCGCGATCGCGGCCGTGTCGAGGGCGCCGGCGATCTCGTACTCGCCGGGCGTGCTCTCGGTGACCTTCGCACCGACGCGCGCGGCGAGCTCGGCGACCGCGAGGCCGGGGTCCGCGCGTACCCGAAGGAGGTCGATGCCCGCCGCGGCCGTGAGCTCGGCCGGCGTGCCGGTTGCCGCGACCACGCCGGCGTCCATGATGACCACGTGGTCGGCGAGGCTCTCGGCCTCGTCGAGCAGGTGGGTGGTGAGCAGCACCGAGACGCCGTCCGCGCGCAGGTTCTCCACCAGCTCCCAGGTGGTCTGGCGGGCGCCGACGTCCATGCCCGCGGTCGGCTCGTCGAGGAAGACCAGCTCGGGGCGGCCGACCAGGGCGAGGGCCAGCGACAGCCGCTGCTGCTCGCCGCCGGAGAGCCGGCGGAACGTCGTCTTGGCGAACTTCCGCAGGCCGAGGCGGTCCAGCAGCATGTCGGTGTCGAGCGGGTTCGCGGCGAACGAGGCGAACAGGCGCAGGATCTCGCCGGCCGTGGCCCACGGGTAGACGCCGCCGGACTGCAGCATGATGCCGAGCCGGGGCATGAGCTCGTCGTGGTCGGCGACGGGATCGAGGCCGAGCACCCGGGCCGAGCCGGCGTCGGGGCCGCGGAAGCCCTCGCAAACCTGGAGCAGGCTGGTCTTGCCGGCGCCGTTGTTGCCGAGCAGGGCGAGGATCGAGCCGCGCGGGACGGTGAGCGACACGCCGTCGACGGCGACGACACCGCCGTATCTGACGACGACGTCCTTCACCTCGACGGCTGCTTCGCGCATGGCCGAAACTGTACCGACTGGGACGGACACCGCTCGGACGGCTCCGAGCGGTGTGGCTTTGCACCCATGCCTTGCGGACCCGCCGGAGTCCGATAGACTCACGCTGGGAGCGCTCCCAGAGGTTCCCGGTATTGCGGGGGCAGGCCGCCGGTCCGGTACCGGTTCCCCCCGGACGAGCCTGCGGCGTCACGCAGGCCCCGGCCCGGCGGCCTGACACCCGTCCGCCAAGCGCTTCGGTTAACAGCCCGTCACTCCGGGCAGGGCAGCACCCGGCGGCCTGACACCCGTGGGGTGGGTAGGGTTCTGGCCATGACAGCGCTGGCCACTCCGGTGGAGATCTACACCGATGGTGCGTGCATCCCCAACCCGGGACCCGGCGGCTGGGGCGCGGTCCTGCGCTGGGGCAGCACCGAGAAGGAGCTCTGCGGCGGCGAGGCCGGCACGACCACGAACAACCGGATGGAGCTCATGGCGCCGATCAGCGCCCTCGAGAGCCTGACCCGCGCGCCGCTGACCGTCCTGCTCTACACCGACAGCATCTACGTGCGCGACGGCATCACCAAGTGGATGCCCCGGTGGAAGACGAACGGCTGGCAGACCTCCGCGCGGCAGCCGGTCAAGAACGTCGACCTGTGGCAGCGCCTCGACGCCGCGGTCCGCCGGCACGACGTGCAGTGGCACTGGGTCAAGGGCCACGCGGGCCACCCGGAGAACGAGCGCGCCGACCGGCTCGCGGCCCGGGGCCTGCAGGAGGCGCTCGCCGCCGGCTGAAACCCGGGGAACCCCTACGTACGGACCCGGATCCGGAAATAAGGCCACGACCGCACGATGGGCTCGTGCCAGAGATCAGACCCGCCCGGCGATGGCCCATCGCCGTCATCCGTACGCTCACCGTCGTCCTGCTGCTGCAGGTGCTCACCCAGGCCGCGCTCGCCGGCGGCTTCGTCACCGGCAACGTCAAGCTGCTCGGCCTGCACAGCGCGAACGCGATCCTGCTCGTGCTCACCTCGGCGGCGCTGCTGCCCGCGACGATCCTGCTGGTCCGCCCGGGCCGCGGGCCGTGGTGGCCGATCGCGTTCAGCGTCGCGCTGTGGTGGACGATCGTGATGCAGGTCGGTCTCGGCTTCGCCCGCCAGGTCGGGCTGCACATCCCGCTCGGCATGGCCGTCATGGCCCTGACCGCGGCGCTCACCTGGTGGGCCTTCGCCTACCGCCCCGCCCTCGCCGCCGGCACCCCCTCGTGAACCCTGTCGTATCGCGGCGCGGCCTGCTCGCCCTGGCCGGCGCCGCCGCACTCGCCGGCTGCGGACGGCCCGCGGACGGCCCCGGCACCGGATCCCTGTTGACCAGCTCGGTGCCCCTGCCGGAGCGTTTCCGCACGCCGCTGGCGATCCCGCCGGTCGCCCGCCCGACGCTGACCAACTCCGCCGGCGACCACATCACCATCACCCAGCGCGTGGCCGACGCCCGCCTGCTGCCGGACCACACCACGCGGATCTGGGGCTACGACGGCATCTTCCCCGGCCCGACGATCCGCGCCCGCCGCGGCCGCCCGCTCACCGTGACCATGCGCAACGAGCTGCCCGTGCCGACCTCCACCCACCTGCACGGCGGCGTCACCCCGGCGGACTCCGACGGCTTCCCGCTCGACCTGACCACCCCGGCCGGCTACTCCCCCGCCCCGCCGCACCAGCACGGCGCCGGCGCGCGGGTGCACGAGGTCAGCCGCGACTACCGCTACCCGATGAACCAGCGGGCGGCGACGCTCTGGTACCACGACCACCGGATGGACTTCACCGCGCCGCAGGTGTGGCGCGGCCTCGCCGGCATGATGATCATCTCGGACGACGAGGAGGACGCGCTGCCGCTGCCGCGCGGCGACCGGGACCTGCCGCTGCTGATCTGCGACCGGGCGTTCGAGGCCGACGGCTCGCTGCGCTACCCGATGCGGGACATGTCGATGGCGTCCCCGGGCGCCGACGGCGAGTTCCGCTCCGGGCTCTTCGGCGACATCATCCTGGTCAACGGCGTCGCCTGGCCGCGCCACGAGGTGGCGAACGTCCGCTACCGCCTACGGCTGGTCAACGGCTCGAACGCCCGCCGCTACCGGCTCGGGCTCAGCACCGGCGCGGAGCTGATCCAGATCGGCACCGACGACGGCCTGCTGGCGGCGCCGGTCCCGCTCCCGGAGATCGTCCTGTCCCCCGGCGAACGCTGCGACGTGCTCGTCGACTTCTCCGGGTACCCGATCGGCACCGAGGTGACGCTGCTCAACGGCTTCGGGACCGGCCCGGCCGGGGAGGTCATGCGCTTCGTGGTCACCGGCAAGGCGAAGGACGACAGCCGGGTTCCCGCCCGGCTCTCGCGGGTGCCGGCGCTCACCCGGGCGGACGCGGTCCGGGTGCGCCAGTTCGACTTCCGCTACGGCGGCGGCCGGTGGCAGATCAACAATCAGCCGTACGACCCGGCCGGCTCGCTCGCCGCGCCGCGGCTCGGCACGGTCGAGCTGTGGCGCTTCACCAGCGACTTCCACCACCCGGTGCATGTGCACCTCGGGCACTTCCAGGTGCTGTCGCGCAGCGGACGGAGCCCGGAGCCGTGGGAGGGTGGGTGGAAGGACACCGTGGACGTGCGGCCGTACGAGGCGGTCGAGGTGCTGGTGCGGTTCGCCGGGTACCGCGGCCGGTACATGCTGCACTGCCACAACCTCGAGCACGAGGACATGGCGATGATGGCGAACTTCGACGTCGTCTGATCAGCCGTCGGCGGGGTCGAGGCGGCGCAGCACGCGCAGGAACGTGCGCCGGTCCGCCTCGGCCGGCCCGGCCGGGAGACGCTCCTCGCGCGGATGGCCTTCGCCGCGAACGAGCTCGACCTCCTGCTGCCCGAGATCCCGGGAACGCCGGTGCCCCGGCGGCTCGCCATCGGCTTCCACCTGGTCGACAACGTCGTGCACAGCTGGGACGTGGCGAGCCCGCTCGGCGCCGGCTACGCGCTGCCGGACGACGTGCTCGCCGCCGCCCTGCCGATCGCCGAGCCGGCTGGGGCCGGGCGCGGCCTTCGCGCCTCGGCCTGCCGGACCCCGGAGGCTCCCCGCTGGATCGGATTCTCGCGCTCCTCGGCCGCGATGTCGTACCCCGCCGCTAGCGTCCACACCATGAACTACGGCGTCATCCTGCCCGGCGGCACCGCCCCCGAGCAGCTGCAGCAAGCGGTCCTCGCCGAACAGTCCGGCTGGGACGGCGTCTTCGTCTGGGAGTCCGCGTCCGGCGTCGACGCCTGGAGCCTGCTCGCCGCGATCGCCGCCGCGACGACCCGGATCCGGCTCGGCACCATCCTGACGCCGCTGCCCTGGCGCCGCCCGTGGAAGGTGGCGAGCCAGGTGGCGACGGTCGACCAGCTCTCCGCCGGCCGGGCCGTCCTCGGCATAGGCGTCGGCGCGCTCGACGCCGGCCTGCCGCAGACCGGCGAGGTCACCGACCTGCGCGAACGAGCCGCCATGATGGACGAGGGCATCGACCTCATCCGCACCCTCTGGGCGGGCGGCACCAGCCACCACGGCCCGCACTACGACTACGAGGCACCGCGCGGCGACGACACCGGCGACCCGGTCGGCCGCCCGGTGCAGAAGCGCATCCCGATCTGGGTGGTGGCCGTCTGGCCCAGGCCGAAATCGCTGCGCCGCGTGCTCAAATGCGACGGCGTGATCCCCAACAACGCGAACGGCCCCGACGAGATCCGCGAGCTGCGCGCCTGGCTCATCGAACGGGGCGCACCGGAGACCCTCGACATCCTCGCCGAGGGCGAGACCCCCGGCCACGACCCCGCGGCCGCCTGGGCGCAGGTGTCGCCGCTGGCCGAGGCCGGCTGCACGTGGTGGATGGAGACCCGCTGGCAGCTGCCGCACCACAACGCGGCCCGCATGCACGAGATCCGCGAACGCATCGCCGCCGGCCCACCCAGGATCCCGGCATGACCACACCCACCAGGTCCGTTCCCGGCGCCCCGCTCACCGGCCCGCGCAGCCACCTACCTCACCAGCCCAACCGGCGCGTGTCTCGTGCCGCTCGCGGTTGCGCGAATCCGCATACCGATGCCGTTCACGCTGCTCGGCATTCGTCGGCGCGCAGCACGCGCCGGGCGGCGTGCTCCGCGCACCCGGCGGCGTGTCCCGCTAGGGCGCCGGATCGCCTGGCCGCACCCGACCTGCCCGCCCCCCTTCTCGTCACCGGCGGCGCGCCGAATCGCCGCCGGTGGGACAGGATGACCCGATGACCAAGCTGACCGGACGACAGATCGCCGACGCGGCGCTGGACGGGTGGGTCTACCTGCTCGGCGGCCTGCAGACCCGGATCAAGACCGCCGACTTCGCGGCCGGCCTCGCACTGGCCGGCGCCATCGGCGCCGCGGCCGACGAGCAGAACCACCACCCCGACCTCGACCTGCGCTACGACCACGTCGACGTCAGGCTCACCAGCCACGACACCGGCGGCGTCACCGAGCGGGACCTCCGCCTGGCCCGCACCGTCTCCACACTGGCCGCCGACGCCGGCACCCGAACCAGCGCCGAGGGCCTCTCCCGGCTCGAACTAGCGCTCGACTCACCGGCCTACTCGAAGGTCCTGCCGTTCTGGGGCGCGGTGCTGGGCCTGGAGCAGCCCCCAGGATCGGAGCCCACCGACGAGCTGAGCGACCCGACCGGCGTCCTACCCACCCTGTGGTTCCAGGAGTCCGGCGCCGACGAGCCGCGCCAACGCTGGCACCCCGACCTCTGGCTGGACCCCGCGGAGGTCGCGCCCCGCATCGACGCCGCCCTTGCGGCGGGCGGCACCCTGGTCAGCGACGCGGAGGCACCAAGCTTCTGGGTCCTCGCCGACCCGGAAGGCAACATGGTCTGCCTCTGCACCTGGCAAGACCGCACCTGACCCACCACACCAACCCAGCCCACCAAGCGGGATCCCCGCCAACCCGGCCCTCACCAACCCGAAGACCGACACCACCTGCCAACACACCCGGCCAGCTCCCGTAGCCGACCCACCACACCAGCCCGGACACCAATAAAATCCGCCGGCGCACCCGGCGGGACCCCAGTCAACCCGGCGCTCACCCACCCGAAGACCAACACAATCCGCCGGCGCACTCGGCAGGACCTCAGCCGCCCGGCCTCACCCACTAGCCCGGAGACCCACACGATCTGCCAGCACACTCGGCGGGACCGTGGCTGACCTATCGCCCGATCCGGTTCCGCGCGGGCGCCGGCGATGATTTGAACGGTGGTTGAGAGTGACCGCAGATGCGGACGGATTGCCCGAGGTGCGCCTCCGGACAGTCGAGGACGACGACGTTGCTGTGTTCTTCGCGCACCAGACAGACCCGGAGGCCACCGAGATGGCCGCGTTCCCCGCGCGCGACCGTGACCGGTTCGACGCGCACTGGGCGAAGATCCGTCTCGACGACTCGAAGATCCTGCGGACCATCCTGGCCGACGGCATCGTCGCCGGCTACATCTGCGGCTGGCAGGACGGCGGTCTGCGGCTGGTCGGCTACTGGATCGGGCGCGAACACTGGGGGCGGGCCGTAGCGACCCGGGCGCTCAGCCAATTCATCGACGAGGTCCCGGTGCGGCCGCTGCACGCCCACGTCGCCACCCGCAATGCCGGTTCGATCCGCGTGCTGCAGAAGTGTGGCTTCCGCCGCGACCATGCGCAGGAGGCCAGGACGCCCGCGCCCGCCGACGGGATCGAGGAATACATCTTCGTTCTCACCGAATAGGACCAGGGCCGGTCGCGGCTCAAGCGGATGACCCGGAGATCGTCTGGGCCGGCCTGCCGACGGTGGAGGGCGAGGAGCCGCTGCTCCTCGACGATGCCCGGGGCAGCCTACGTTCCGTGCGGGTCGGCCGCGTTGAGCATCGTGACGACCTGGTCGTAGTCGCCGCGCGCCTCGCCGTAGCGGAGGAACTTCACCCGCTCGACCTGGATCTCCTTCGCGTCGGGCCGCGACTCGAGCAGCCCGACCACCTCGGCCACGAACTCGTCGAGCGGCATCGCGAACTCGCTGCTCTCCTGCCCGGGCAGCAGCGAGGTACGCACGGAGGGCGGCACCAGCTCGACCACCTGCACGGAAGTGTCCGCCAGCTGCAGCCGGATCGACTCGCTGAGCATGTGGATCGCGGCCTTCGACGCGTTGTAGCTCGGGGTGGCTCTCAGCGGCGCGAACGCGAGGCCCGAGGACACCGTCACAATGGTGGCGTCCGGCCGCGCACGCAGGTGCTCGATGAACGCGGCGATGAGGCGGATCGGGCCGAGCACGTTGGTCGTGATGGTCGCCTCGGCCGACTCCAGAAACGACCCGGGTGTGTGCCAGTCCTCGACGCGCATGATGCCGGCCATGGTGACGAGGACGTTGAGGTCCGGGTGCCTCGCCAGCACCTCCTTGGCGGCGGCGTCGATGCTCGCGGGATCCGCCGTGTCGATCTGGACGGTGTCGACGTCGGGATGCTCGGCGGCGATCTGCTCAAGCAACTCGGCGCGCCGGCCACCGACGATGACTTGGTTGCCTCTGGCCCGCAGCGCGAGCGCGAGGGCCAGGCCGATGCCGCTCGTGGAGCCGGGGATGAAAACGGTGTTCCCGGAGATGTTCATGCGACGAGCCTCGCCGGTCTTCCCGGACGGATGAAGAGATTCACGATACCTGCTTCGCCCCTCGCCGCCGGCGGATACCGGGATCATGATCGTGCGGCACCGGCCAACTTCCTGCACCGTCGGAAGGCGCCGCAGCCGGAAGGCGCCGCAGCCGGAAGGCCCCGCAGCCCGGGGACGGTCTTCACCCAGGCGGTCCGCGCCGACGACGTGCGCGGGCCTCCGTGACCGGGTTGTAGTAGCCGTCCTCGTCGGGCTCACGACGGGCGCGCGCCGGCGCCGCCCCTGGCGAGGGTCGATTCCGGCACCGACGGCGCGGCTCCTACAGGTTGATCTCGTAGTCCATCAAGACCGGATATGGCGGGAACGTGCTTCGTGTCAGGCGCCGCGCCGAGGTCCAGCCCATCCGCTCGTAGAACCGGCGGGCCCGGTGATTCTGTTCGAAGACGCGAAGCCACGCCGCCGGATCACCGGCGCGCGCCAGGCGCTCGATGAGTTCGCCGTGGACGGCGGCGGCCAGCCCTGTCCCCCAGGTCTCCACCGCCGTGCCGAAGTGAAGGAGCTGGTTGCCGCGAACCGCCGCGAAGCCTTCGATTCTCCCTTCCTGCCGCACCACGACGTAGGCGTCCACATCCGGGCTTGTGATCTCCCGGGCCCACCGTGCCGACAACGCGGAACGCGGGAACGGATAGGCATCCTGGGGAAAAATGTGCGCCAGGCCGATACGCGCCCCCGTCTCCTGCACATCAAGCAGCCCCGGAAGATCCGCCGGCGTGGCACCGCGCAAGAGCATGTGAGCAGCATGGCGGAGCACACCCGGCGACGGCGACCGATATCGTGCGCGCCCGGCGCGCGCTGCACGGGGAACACGCAAGCCGCCCGCCAAGCGCTCCCTAGGAACGCGCAAGCCGCCTGCCGAGCGCTACCCGGGGATGCGCAGGCCGCCTGCCAAACGCTGCCCGAAGAACACGCAAGCCACCCGCCGAGCACTACCCGGGGATGCGCAGGCCGCCTGCCAAACGCTGCCCGAAGAACACGCAAGCCACCCACGGACACGCAGGCCGCGGACACACAGGCCACCCGCCGAACGCTTCCCGGGAACACGCAGACTGCCCGCCGAGCGCTTTCCCGGGAACGCGCAGGCCGCCGCCAAACGCTGTCCGGGGAACGCGCAAGCCGCCTGGGCGAGCGCTGACCTCAACCCCGCGCCGCGCAGCCCTGTCGGGGCGGTTCGGTGGGGCGGTCAGGGGTCGGGGAGGCCGGCGATGTAGGCCGCCGCCACGCGTTTGGGGACCACCATGCGCCAGGCGTCGATCACCAGTTCCTCCATCTGGCGGTGGTCCAGCGCCGTCATCCACGCCTGCACCCACTGGAAGCGCATGTTCGTCGCGTTCGGCAGGTGGAAGACCTCCGGCTGGGACGCCACCAGGGCCGCGCGCTCCTCCCTGGGAAAGCCGAATCCCATGATCGTCTCGTCGCGGGAGAACGCCACATAGACGATCTGGCCCACCCGGAACTTCACGCGGTCATAGATGAGGTGCTCGCTCGTGCGGGGCAGCCTCAGCGCGACCTGGCGGACATCCTCCACAGTGACCATGCCGGCAGGCTAACGCCGGCCTACGACACTTTCCGGCGCGTCAGGATGAGCGTGGCCGCGGCACGAAGGGCGGGCGGGCCTCGTCGTCGGCCGGGACCGCGCCGCGAACCTTGGCCCGGGCGACCCGGTCCGGCGCAAGCCGGTAAGTCGGCGCCTGCACCAACTCGTCCGGTACCAGGTGCCGCCCGATTCCCTCCTCCTCGATGGACCCCGGCACACCCCGATCCGGCGGCGCGTCGACGAGATCCGCCGCCGGGAGGATGGCCGGTCGGAGCACCGCAGACGGCGGCGTGACCGACGCCTCCCGCATCGAGGTGATGGAGGGTACCGACCGCGAGGACGCCGACGCGACCACCGCCGTGCCCCGGGCCGCGCGCCGCGGGCCGATCAGCCGGGCCGCCATGCTGAACACGCTCCGTGTCGCGGTGTCGTATCCGTCCCGGTATGCCTCGTCACGGTCCAGGCCGGTGCGGTACCACTGGTGCAGGCGGCCGGCGGCGTAGCCGGTGGAGGCCGTGAACACGGCCACCAGCGCGATCAGGACGGTGTCGTCAGCGGGGGCGGTCATAGTGCGATTCTCGCCAGCCGCATCGACCGTTAGCTATAGCCCGTTTGACGTACCACGATCGGTCGACGGCGGCGTGTTCGCCGAAGTCCAGCGACCGGGGCCGCGCCGTCCGATGCTGGAGGGATGGCGATGTTCATGGACGTGCACGACGGGTTCTTCGGCACGACTCACGAGGAGCTCGACGCGGCGCACCGCGCCGACCTGCGGATCGAGGCCGAGGAGGGCGTGCACTTCGAGCGGGCCTGGCTCGACCCGGAGCTCGGCAAGGTGTTCTGCCTGTCGAGCGGGCCGAGCAAGGAGGCGGTCATGCGGGTGCACGAGCGGGCCGGGCACCCGGCGGCGGAGATCTACGAGCTGACCGTCGAGGTCTGAGCCCGGGCGGGACCGGCGCTCACGAGGAGGAGGGCCGGGGC
Source organism: Actinoplanes sp. NPDC049668 (assembly GCF_044465445.1). NCBI lineage: Bacteria > Bacillati > Actinomycetota > Actinomycetes > Micromonosporales > Micromonosporaceae > Actinoplanes > Actinoplanes sp. NPDC049668. The sequence goes on along the minus strand of NZ_JBITLR010000007.1, from coordinate 101,557 downwards.
CCGGGCGCGCCACTGGGAGGCCCGCCGGGGCCACCGGGGCCGCCGCCGCCCGCCGGCGGTGCACCGCCGCCACCCGTCTCGGTGCCGGTGGGGTCGATCGCGATCGTCAGCGTGGCGACATAGCCGTCGGTGACACTGCCGCTGACGGTGGCGAGCTCCGTCGCGGCCGAGTCGTCGCCGAAGACGTTGTCGGTGGCGAGCGTGACCTTGCTCAGGTTGGCGACGCTCGCGCGATAACCGTCGGTCGCGTAGACCGTGGCGGAGACGTCCTGCGGCAGGGCGATCTGCGAGGTCTTCACGATCGGCCCGGCGCCGCTGGTCGCGTGCTCCAGCGACCGGTACACCTCGAAGTGGATGTGCGGCCAGCGGCCGGAGTAGCAGCCGGGGAAGATGCTGGTGAACGTCACGGTTCCGGTGTCGTCGGCCGCCTGAACGCCGCGCAGGTAGTTCTGGTCGGTGATCCCGGTGGAGTACAGCGAGTAGTTGCCGTCCCGGTCGCAGTGCCACGCGTAGACCGCGGCCCCGGCGACGGCGGCGCCGTTCAGGTCGGTCACCCGCAGCGAGAACTCCAGCGGCACCCCCTCGGCGGTGCCGGAAGCGGTGCCGGACGCGGTGCCGGACGCGGTCCCGAACGACGACCGGATGTCCTTGCGCACGACGCCCTGCTCGGTCCGTACGTCGGGCCCGTTCGACCCGTCCGCCGGGTAAGGGCCGGCGGTCTCGGAGGCGACCTCGCCGGTGGCCGACCCGCTCGCGGCCGCCGTCACCTCGCCGTCGGCCGTGCTGTCGCACGCGGCGACCCCGCCGATCAGCGCCAGGGCGCCCGCACCGCCGAACGCCGCGAGCAGCCGGCGCCGCGACATCGTGCGCATGTCGAACTGCAGCCCCTTGTCGTGCACCCTGCGCACGTACGCGGCGTTGTCCCGGTCCTCTTGCTCCTGCACGGCGGTGGCCTTCCCTCGGAAAAACGTGTGCCGCAAGCAAAACCGGCTGGGCTGTGCGTGACCTGTGCCTTCCCTATGCCAGGCCCTTCAAAGATAGTTAAGAGCTGTTGCGCAACAACTCTTAACCATGTCAGAGTGGCGGCATGCCTCAGATCAGGGACGCGGCCGTACTCAAGGCGGTGGCGCATCCGGTCCGCCGCCGCCTGCTGGACGTGCTGCGGGTCGACGGACCGTCGATGCCGAGCGTGCTCGCCCGCTGCACCGGGCAGGCGGTCGCCAACGTCAGTCATCACCTGCGGGTGCTCGCCGAGGCCGGCCTCATCGAGGAGGCGCCGGAGCTGGCCCGCAACCGCAAGGAGCACTGGTGGCGCATGCCGGACCGCAGCATCAGCTGGAGTCTCGCGGACTTCGGCGGCGACGCGGCCGACCTGGCCGCGGCCGACGCCGCGGTGGCGCTCGACCTCCAGCGCCAGGTCGATCTGGTCTCCACCTGGCTGGGCAGCCCGGCATCGCGGGAGGAGCCGTGGACCGAAGCCGCGTTCTCCACCGACGGCTTCCTGCGGCTGAGCCCGGCCGAGCTGGCGGAGCTCGGCGCCGAGATCCAGCAGGTCATCGACCGCTACGCGGGCCGCCCCGAGGCCCCCGACCGGGAGCCGGTCTTCGTGATCGGCCGGGGCTTCCCGGCCCGCCCATGACCGCCGGGCGACCGGCCGACCACGGCCTACGCCGAGACGCCCAAAACCGGGACGCGCAGCATCAGGACGCGCAGGGTCGGGGGACGCAGCGCCGGGGCGTGCTGCGCGACGTCGACTTCCGCAGGCTGTGGGCGGGCATGACGGTCAGCCGGCTCGGCAGCTCGGTCGCCGCCGTGACCACGCCGTTGATCGCCGTCCAGGTGCTCGACGCCGGCGCGTTCGGCGTCAGCCTGCTCACCGCGGCGGCCTGGCTGCCGTGGCTGCTGATCGGGCTGCCCGCCGGCGCCTGGATCGACCGGGTCGCCCGCAAGCCGGTGATGGTGATCAGTGACCTGATCGCCGCGGCGCTGGTGATCAGTGTGCCGGTCGCGGCCTGGCTCGGCCGCCTGACCATGGCGCACCTGCTGACCGTTGCGCTGCTGCTCGGCGTCGCCACCGTCCTCTTCACCGTGGCCTGGACGGCCTACCTGCCGGCGATGTTCGACGCCGACGACCTCGTCGAGGCGAACTCGGCACTGCAGGGCACCGAGTCCGCGGCCCAGGTCGCCGGCCCGGCGGCGGGCGGCCTGCTGATCGCGGCCGTCAGCGCGGTCGCCGGCCTGGTGGTGGACGCGTTCAGCTTCCTGTTCTCGGCGTTCATGCTGTGGCGCATCCGCCGCACCGAGCGCCGGCCGGCGGTCACCGGCGAGAAAAGCGGCATCGCGGCCGGTGTCCGCTGGCTGATCCGCGACCGCTTCCTGCGCAACCTGACCGCGTACGGCGCGGCGGCGAACCTCTGGCTGACCGGCATGAACGCCATCACCGTCGTCTTCCTGGTCCGCGAGGTCGGCGTCAGCACCGCCGGTGTCGGCCTGCTGCTGGCTGCGGTCGCCCTGGGCGGTGTCGGCGCGGCCGCGGTCACCCCGCGGCTGGTCAACGGCCTCGGCGGGGCCCGCGCGCTGGTCGCCTGCAAGGTCTTCGGCGGGGTGGCGTCGCTGCTCGTACCCCTCACCCAGCCGGGGCCGGGCCTGTGCGTCTTCGTCGCCGGCATGCTCGGCATCACGGCCGGCTCCATCGCGGGCAACGTGGTGACCGCGAGCTTCCGCCAGGCGTACGTCCCGGCCGGGCTGCTCGGCCGGGTGCTGACCGGCATGCAGTTCGTGAACTACGGCGCGATCCCGGCCGGCGCCGTCCTCGGTGGCGCGGCCGCCGGCCTGCTGGGCACCCGAGGCGCCATGTGGATCATGGCAATCGGGTACGCCCTGAGCGGCCTGATCCTCCTGCTGGGTCCGCTCCGCGGCCGCCGCGACCTGCCGGTGGCCGACGTGGCCCTCGCGGGCTGACCGCCGGTCGCTCAGTGCGCGGCCGGCGCGGGGTCGGGCGCGGCGACCACGGGCCCGCGCCGCCGGACGAACGGCGAGAGGCGCGGCCGCCGCCGGGCGGCGAGGTCCTCGACCCAGCCGAGGACGAGGACGGCGACCCCGACGAGCGCGATCGCGATCGAGAAGTCGGCGGCGGTCGCGAGACCTTCGCTGGGCAGCCGCCAGAGCTCGAACCGGTCGTAGAGCGCGACCGCGACGGTGATGGCCACGTTGTGCCACAGGTAGATCGTCACGGCCCGGTTGTTCACCATCGACACCAGGCCGTCCAGCGGGCGGAACCGGGCCAGCCAGTCCATCCGCGGCGTCCAGCGCAGCAGGGCGAGCACGAAACCGACCGAGAAGATCGCGTACGCGACCGGGCGGTCGGTCAGGCCGGAGCCGTGCAGATACGCCCAGCCGAGGCCGCCGCCGACGCAGGCGGCGGCGACGCCGAGGACCGTCGCGGTGCGCAGCTTGGCGAGGTCGCCCTCGCGGTGCGCGAAGCCGAGCACCCAGCAGGCGCCGAACATCAGGACGTTGTGCGCGACCCAGGTGACGGTGTCGCCGAGCAGGTCCCGGTGCGCCATCAGCAGCATCAGCCCGACCAGCGGCAGCAGCACGGTCGGCAGGTTCCACCGCCGGTAGAGGCGCAGCAGCAGCGGCGAGAGCAGCACCAGCCAGAGGTAGGTGACCAGGTACCAGAGCACCCCGGCGGCCGGATAGCCGAACTCGCTCGACGGCGGGTCCGCGACCGGGAACGCCCAGAGCAGCAGGTGCGGCCAGGACGGCCGGTCCGGCCAGCCCTGCCAGATCATCAGCGGCACGACGATCAGGGCCATCACCCACAGCGCGGGCAGCAGCCGCCGCAGGCGGTTCCGGACCGCCCGGACCTCGGAGCGGTCCAGGGACTTCACCATCAGCGAGCCGCCGAGCGCGAACATGACGGCCATCGAGGGAAAGACGAGCTCGAGCGCGGCGATCGGAAACGCGTGGAAGACGACCACCCGGACGATCGCGAGGGTACGCAGAGTGTCGAAGTAGCGATCCCGCCCGGCCGGATTTACCTCGGTCATAGCGCCCCCAACAGCCACTACCGGCAAATCGCACGGCAACGATGAGCACAGACGGTAACGGCTTCACGATCAACACAGCGGGACCGAACGGACCGTACCGATCACCGGTCCGGCTCGGACACAGCGACCGGACGGACCGCAGCCGGGCGGTTACCGAGGTCGACATCGATGTCATAATTGCGGCCTGCGCCGGATTCGCCCGTCCGCGCACCACCGCCGAAGAGTTCGGAGCAGCATGTCCGCAGCCCGGTCCGCCGACGGGACCGTCGATGCCCCGGCCGAGCGCCGGCCGACGCTCACCCAGGTGGCCGCCCTCGCCGGGGTGAGCCTCAAGACGGCCTCGCGGGCGCTGAACAGCGAGCCGAACGTGGCCGAGGCCACCGGCCGGCGGGTCCGCGACGCGGCGGACCACCTCGGCTACCGGCTCAACGGCATCGCCCGGGAGCTGCGCCGCGGCGCGACCTCCGCGCTCGTCGGCCTGATCAGCGGCGACCTGACCAACCCGTTCTACTCGGCGGTGGCCAGCGGCATCGAGCGCGAGCTGCGCCAGCACGGCCTGCAGCTGGTGACGGCCAACAACGACGAGGACGCCGAGCTGGAGCACGCGCTGATCGACGCGTTCCTCGAGCGGCGGGTACGCGCCCTGCTGGTGGTGCCGAGCGCGGACCGGCACGCGTACCTGGCGATCGAGGGCAGCCGCGGCGTGCCGTTCGTCTTCCTGGACCGGCCGCCGGTCGGCCTCGACGCCGACGTGGTCGTTATCGACAACGCGGGCGGGGCGCGGGCCGCCGCGGAGCACCTGCTGACCCGCGGGCACCGGCGCATCGCGCTGGTCGCCGACCTGGCCCGGATGGTGCCGCAGCGCGGCCGGATCGAGGGCTTCCAGCAGGCGATGCGCGCCGCCGGCAACGACGAGTGGGAGCCGTTCCTGCGCACCGACGTGCACGACGTGAGCGGCGCCGAGCGGACGGTCCGCGAGCTGCTGGCGCTGGATCCGGCGCCGACGGCGCTGTTCACCACGAACAACCGGCTGACCACCGGCGCGCTGCGGGCGCTGAAGGAGCACGCCGACCCGCCGGCGCTGATCGGCTTCGACGACTTCGACCTGGCCGAGGTGATCGGCACGACGGTGGTGGCGCACGACGCGGTCGCGATGGGCCGCGAGGCGGCCCGGCTCGCCCTCGAGCGGATCGGCGGCCACTCGGGCCCGGCCCGTTCGATCGTCATCTCCACCTCCGTCATCGCCCGGGGCAGCGGGGAGCGGACGCCACGGACCGGTGACTGAACCGGGCGGACGGGCGCCGCCTCCCCTAGAGTTCGAGGGGTGACGCTGGAGATCGAACGTGCGCCGCTGTCGCGCATCGCCGTCACGGTGAAATCCGAGCAGGAGATCCGCGACGAGCGCCGCGCCGCCGCGCTGCGCACCGAGGTCGCCCTCAAGGTCACCCTGGTCACCCTCGCCTGGCTGGTCTCCACGTCGCTGCTGCTCGGCTGGGGAGTCACCGGCCAGCAGCGGCAGCCGGGCGCCATCCTGCTGGCGGCGCTGGTCGCCGTCGTCGGCCCGTTCGTCGGCGCGGTCATCGCGACCCGGCACGGCCAGTTCCGGCTCGGCGGGGTCTATGTGGTGCTGACGCTCGTCATGGTCCTTCCCGCGCTGAGCATGGTCCGGGCAGGATGAGGCCATGGCCGAGAAGGAAGAGCGTGACGGCGTACCGCTGACGAACCTGGACCAGGAGCTCTTCCCCGGCGCCGGCGCGACCAAGCGCGACCTGGTGGACTACCTGGACGCGGTCCGCGACCGGATCGTCCCGGTCCTGGCCGACCGGCCGCTGTCGGTGGTCCGGGTGCTGCGCGGCCAGGACCGCTTCATGCAGAAGAACCTGCCGAAGTACACGCCGGAGTGGGTTCCGCGCACCGCGGTGTGGGCCGAGGCGTCACACCGCGAGGTGCAGTACGCCCTCTGCAACGACCGCCGCACGCTGCTGTGGTTCGCCAACCAGCGCGCTGTCGAGTACCACCCGACGCTGATGACCATCGACGACCGCGACCGGCCCACCCACCTGATCATGGATCTGGATCCGCCGGAGGGCGCCGCGTTCGACGCGGTCGTGCGGGCGGCCGGGCTGGTCCGGCGGGCGCTGACCGACGCGGGCATGTCCGGCGCCGTGAAGACCAGCGGGTCCAAGGGCGTGCACATCTTCGTGCCGCTCGACGGCAACGCCGCCACCGTCGACGTGGCCGCCGCGACCCGGGCGCTCGCGGCCCGCGCCGAACGGCTCGACCCGGAGCTCGCCACCACCGCGTTCATCCGCGAGGACCGGCACGGCAAGGTCTTCCTGGACGCCACCCGCGCGGGCGGCGCCACCGTGGTGGCCGCGTACAGCCCGCGGATCCGGCCGGGTGTTCCGGTGTCGTTCCCGGTCGGGTGGGACGACCTCGGCGACGTGACACCGGCCGACTTCACCGTGCACACCGCGCCCGGCCTGCTGAAGGACCGCGACCCCTGGGCGGACGCGATGCCGGCGCCGCAGCCGCTCGACGCGGGCCTGGTCGAGGAGGGCCACACCATCCCGGTGGCCCGGGTGGCCGCGATGCACGAGGGCAAACGCCGCGCCCGGGCGAAGCGCGCCGAGGGCGACGGCTAGGAGACCAGGTCGCGCCAGAAGGCGACGCTCGGCCGGCCGGGCTCGGCCCGCGCGCCGCCGAACTCGGCGCTCAGGTAGGCGGGCAGGTTCGCGCCGTAGCTGATGATGTCGGTCTGCATCACCGATAGCACTGGGTGTCCCGAAACGCCGTGTCCGGCCGGCAGGTAGCGGTGCGAATAGACCGGGATCAGCCGCGGCACGGTCAGCAGCAGCCGGCGGGCGGCCAGCACCGCGTCCGCCGCCGACTCGGGGCACGGGCCCCAGCCCTCGTACCAGAAGCCGTTCTCGGCCACGTCGAAGAGCACGCCCTCGACCGGCATGGCCAGGCGCTCGCGCAGCTGGCCGCGGTCGCCGTCGCGCCAGTCGGGCCAGCCGCGGCCGACGGGCAGCGCGGCGCTGAGGAAGGCGCGGTGGTCGTCGGCGAACGTGAACCCGAACTCCTGCTCGACCCCGGCTATCTCGGAGTCGGAGAGCCCCGGGCGGAGCGTGAAGCGGCCGTATGAGGCGAGCAGTTCTGCGGCGGCGGCACCATCGGCGATCACGGCATCAGCCTAGGGCGACATACGTCGATCGGTGTAGACCCGTACTCCGGGGGAGTCACTCGCAGAGACGCCGCGGGGACGACGCGCCTGGACACCGCGCGACCGTAATTTTCCGGCATGACATTCAGACACCTGACAATGGCCGCGCTGGCCGGGTGTGCCGCGGCTCCGGCCGTCGCCGCCCTCGGCGTCGCCACGGATCCGAGACTGGGGCTCGCCGACCATGAGACGCTCGTGTCGTTGACCGGGCGGACGGCGCTGTGGGCGCTGACGGGATGCCTGGCCTTCGCGGCGGCCCGCCCGCTGCGACCGGCCGCGAGGGCGGAGAGGTGAGGACCGTGCCACGATCGCTGCCCTGGGCGGCCGCCGCCCTCACCCTGATCGGCGTGCCCGCCGGGCTCGCACTCACCGGCGGCAACGTGCAGGGCGTCATGACGGCCGCGCTAGCGCTGTGGCTGTCGATGCTGATGCTGCTGGTCGGCCGGTGGCCGCTGACCGTCCTGACCGTCTCCGTGCTGACCGTCATCGCCTGGCGCACGTCGGGCCTGATCGGCAGCGGCTGGGCCTGGCCGGCTACCGCCGCCTTCGCCGCGCTCGCCCTCGCCGGCCGGCTGCGGACCGCCGTGGTGGCCGGGGCGCTCACCCTCACCTACGGCCTGGTGTGGGACGGCGTCGTCGAGCAGCAGTCGTCCGACTGGGTGCTGGGACACATCGGCGGGGAGGCGCTGTGGCTGGCCGCGGTGCTCGCCGCCACCGTCGCCTACCGCAACACCCGGCGCTGGCAGGAGGAGGTCGCGGCCCGGCTCCAGCAGAGCCTGCACGAGCAGGAGCTGGACGCCCTGCGGCGGCGCGCCGAGGAGCGGGTCGGCATCGCCCGTGACCTGCACGATGTCGTCTCGCACACGCTCGCCGTGGTGGGCGTGCACCTGAACGTCGCCCTGGACTCGTTCGACGACGAGCCCGAGGAGGCCCGCGGCGCGCTGCGGCTGGCGCAGGACGTCCGGGGCCGGGCGATGACCGACCTGAAGTCCCTGGTCGACGTGCTGCGCGAGGGAAACCGGATCGAGCCGCCGGCGGCCGGCCTGGAGGGGCTGACCGGGCTGGCCGAGCAGGTTCGCGCCGCCGGCGTCGAGGTGGCCGTCACCGAGCTGGGCGAGCGCGCCGAGGTGCCCGCGCCGGTCGCCACCGCGGTCTACCGCGTGGTGCAGGAGTCGCTCACCAACACCGTCCGGCACGCCGGCGCCACCCGGGTGACCGTGACGCTGCGATACACCGCCGCGAACGTGGTGGTGGAGATCGTCGACAACGGCGACAGTGGCGGCCGCACCTTCGCGGCGGGGCACGGGATCATGGGCATGCGGGAACGGGTCGCCGCGCTCGGCGGCGAGCTGGCCACCGGACCGGACCCGCAAGGCGGCTTCGCCGTCCGGGCGATGATCCCGATCGTGGCCTGACATGACCATCACCGTCCTGCTCGCCGACGATCAGCACCTGGTCCGGGCCGGGTTCCGCAGCCTGCTCAAGCGCGACCGCGGCATCGCGGTCGCGGGCGAGGCGTCCACCGGGGACGAGGCGGTGCGCACCGCCCGCGCGCTGCGGCCGGACGTCGTGCTGATGGACATCCGGATGCCCGGGCTGGACGGGATAGCGGCGACCCGGCAGATCATGGCGGACCCGGACCTGCGGGACTGCCGGGTGATCATTCTGACCACGTTCGAGACCGACGAGTACGTGTTCGCGGCGCTCGAGGCCGGCGCCAGCGGCTTCCTGACCAAGGAGGTCGACCCGGACGGCCTGCGGCACGCCGTCCGGGTGGTGGCGGCCGGGGAGGCGCTGCTCTCCCCCAGCGTCACCCGCCGGGTGGTCAAGCAGTTCGCGCACCGCCCGGCCCCGGCGCCGGGCGGCGGCACGCGGCTCGCGGCGCTGACGGCGCGCGAGCTCGAGGTGGTGCGGCTGGTCGCCTGCGGGCTGTCCAACGAGGACATCGCCCGGGAACTGGTGATCAGCCCGCTGACCGCGAAGACCCACATCACCCGGGCGATCTCCCGGCTCGGCGTCCGGGACCGGGTCCAGCTGGTGATCCTCGCGTACGAGGAGGGCCTGGTCGGCGGCGGCCCGGCGTAGGCCTGCCCGAACTGACATCGATGTCAAAGGAACCCTTGCACATCGATGAATGTAGACGTAACGATGTGTCCCGAAGGTTTCCTGCGCATTCGGGAAGGAGACGGCATGCACCGGCCACGTTGGGGTGTCGCCCTGTTATCCGTCACGTTGATCGCGGCGGCCGCGGCACTCGCGCCGGGCGGCGGCGCCCGGGCGGCGGCGGCCGGCGCGTTCGCCTCGTCGTTCGAGACCGATGATCCGCAGCCGGACTGGACGGACACGGTCGACGCGGACGCCGGCAGCTCCGGCGTCGACGGCAACGTCGCCACCGGCATGCCGGGCAGCCTGCGTGGCAACGTCACGGCCATCGCCGTCAACGCGGAGCCGAACGGCAACGAGGGCGCCGGCAACCTCAACGACGGCGACTCGGCCACCAAGTGGCTCGTCGACACGCCGACCAGCTGGGCGCAGTACACCCTCGACGCGCCCGCCGAGGTGGTCAAGTACGCGCTGACCTCCGCCAACGACGCACCCGAGCGGGACCCGCGGGACTGGACGCTGCAGGGCTCCGCCGACGGCACCGCCTGGACCACGGTCGACACCCGGACCGGGCAGACGTTCTCCGAGCGGTTCGAGACGAAGACCTACGAGGTGGCGAACCCGGCCACCTTCCGGTTCTACCGGCTCGACATCACCGGGCATCCGTCCGGCAACCTCACCCAGCTCGCCGAGCTGGAGCTCGCCGGCGACGACGTGACCGCCCCGCCGGCCGGGCCGATGCAGAGCCGGATCGGCCCCGGGCCCGCCAGCTCACCGACCGCCAAGGCGGGCGCCGGCTGGACCGGGCTCCGGGCGTTCCAGATCTCGGGGCGGCACACCGCCGACGGCCGCGGGTACTCGTACAACAAGGTCTTCGACGTCGATGTCGCCGTGACCGCCAAGACCGAGCTCTCCTACCTGGTGCTGCCGGAATTCAACCGCGAGGATCTGTCGAATCCGGCCACCTACACCGCGGTGGACCTGGTCTTCACCGACGGCACCCGGCTGTCGCGGCTCGGCGCGCTCGACCAGAACGGCATCGTGGTCAGCCCCGCCGCGCAGGGCGCGTCGAAGACCCTCTACACCGCGCAGTGGAACAAGCGGACCGCGCGGATCGGCGAGGTCGCGGCCGGCAAGACCATCGACCGCATCCTGATCGGCTACGACAAGCCCTCCGGCCCGACGGCCTTCCGGGCCTGGTTCGACGACATCTCCGTCGCGGAGGTCCCGGCCCCGCGACCCCGGGCACACCTTTCCGAGTACGCGGAGACGAGGCGCGGCACCCAGTCGTCGGGCGACTTCTCCCGCGGCAACAACTTCCCCGCCACCGCGGTGCCGCACGGCTTCAACTTCTGGACCCCGGTGACCAACGCCGGCACCACGAGCTGGCTGTACGAGTACCACCGCCGCAACAACGCGGCGAACCGCCCGACCCTGCAGGCGTTCTCCGCCAGCCACGAGCCCAGCCCGTGGATGGGCGACCGGCAGACGTTCCAGGTGATGCCGAGCGCGGCCGCCGGCGTACCGGATGCCAACCGCGCCAACCGGGCGCTGGCGTTCGGTCACGAGAACGAGGTCGCGAAGCCCTACTACTACGGCGTCACGTTCGACAACGGGCTCAAGACCGAGTTCGCGCCGGCCGACCACGCGGCGCTGTTCCAGTTCACCTTCACCGGCGACAGCTCCAACCTCATCCTGGACAACGTCAACAACGGCGCCGGCCTCACCATCGACGCGGCGAACGGGACCGTGTCGGGCTGGTCGGACGTGAACAGCGGCGGCCTCTCCGCGGGCTGGACCCGGATGTTCATGTACGCCACCTTCGACCGGCCGGTCGCGTCGAGCGGGATGCTGGCGACCGGCAACCGGCCGTCGACGGGCTACCTGAAGTTCGACACCACGGGCGACAAGACCGTGCGGATGCGCATCGCCACCTCGCTCATCAGCGTCGAGCAGGCCCGGCACAACCTGGACCTGGAGATCGCGGCCGACGCCACCCTCGAGTCGGTGCGCGATCGCGCGCAGGCGCTGTGGGACGCCAAGATGCGCACCGTCGAGGTCGAGGGCGCGTCCGAGGACCAGCTGGTCACGCTCTACTCCAACCTGTACCGGCTGTTCCTGTACCCGAACTCCGGCTTCGAGAACACCGGCAGCGCCGCCGAGCCGGTGTACCGGCACACCGTGCAGTCCGCGGTGACCAGCCCGGCCAGCACGCCGACCGAGACCGGCGCACCGGTCAAGGACGGGAAGGTGTACGTCAACAACGGCTTCTGGGACACCTACCGCACGACGTGGCCGGCGTACTCGCTGCTCACGCCGGAGCAGGCCGGCGAGATGGTGGACGGCTTCGTCCAGCAGTACCGCGACGGCGGGTGGATCTCCCGCTGGTCCTCGCCGGGCTACGCCAACCTGATGGTCGGCACGAGCTCCGACGTGGCGTTCGCGGACGCGTACCTCAAGGGTGTTCCCGGCATTCCCGCGGAGACCGCCTACCAGGCCGCGCTGAAGAACGCGACCGTGGCGCCGCCGAACTCCAACGTCGGCCGCAAGGGCATGGCGAGCGCGATCTTCAAGGGTTACACGCCGAGCGACGCGACCGGCGAGGCCATGTCCTGGGCCATGGACGGCTACATCAACGACTTCGGCATCGCGAACATGGCCGGGGCGCTGGCCGAGAAGGGCGGCCCGAAGGCGGCGGAGTACGCCGAACAGGCCGAGTACTTCCGCAACCGGGCCCAGAACTACGTGAACATGTTCGACCCGTCGGTCGACTTCTTCCAGGGCAAGAACTCCTCCGGCGCGTGGCGCAACCCGGCGTCCACCTACGACCCGCGGGTCTGGGGCTACGACTACACCGAGACCAACGGCTGGAACATGGCGTTCCACGTGCCGCAGGACGGCCAGGGCCTGGCCAACCTGTACGGCGGCCGGGACGGCCTGGCGGAGAAGCTGGACAAGTTCTTCGACACCCCGGAGACGGCCACCTTCTACGGCTCGTACGGCGGCCCGATCCACGAGATGTACGAGGCCCGCGACGTCCGGATGGGCCAGTACGGCCACAGCAACCAGCCGTCGCACCACATCATCTACATGTACGACTACGTGGGACAGCCGTACAAGACGCAGAAGCTGGTCCGCGAGGCGACGTCCCGGCTCTACCTGGGCAGCGAGATCGGCCAGGGCTACCCGGGCGACGAGGACAACGGCGAGATGAGCGCGTGGCAGATCTTCAGCGCGCTCGGGTTCTACCCGCTGCGGATGGGCAGCCCCGAGTACGCGATCGGCTCGCCGCTGTTCACCAAGGCGACCGTGAACCTCGGCGGGGGCAAGAAGATCGTTGTGAACGCGCCGGGCAACAGCCGGTCGAACGTCTACGTGCAGTCGCTGAAGGTCAACGGCAAGGCGTACGACTCGACGTCGCTGCCGCACTCGCTGCTGGCCGACGGCGCGACGCTCGACTTCACCATGGGCGCCGAGCCGTCGCGGTGGGGCACGGCCGCGGACGCGGCGCCGCCGTCGCTCACCTCGGGCGCCGCGGCACCCGCCCCGCTGCGGGACCTGACCGGCCCGGGCCGCGGCACCGCGTCGGACCCGGCGCTGGTCGACGACACCTCCACCACGCAGGCGACGTTCGCGTCGCAGACGCCGACCTGGCAGTACCGGTTCGCCGGCGCCGGCGAACGGGCCGCCTACTACACCCTCACCTCGGGCGCGGTAGCCGGCGACCCGAAGGCCTGGAAGCTGAAGGGCTCGTACGACGGCACCGCCTGGACGACCATCGACGAACGCGCCGACCAGGTCTTCGACTGGCGGCTGCAGACCCGCCCATTCAAGATCGCCCGGCCCGGCCGGTACGCGTACTACCGCCTGGAGGTCACCGCCAACACCGGCGAGGCGAGCACCACGCTCGCCGAGGTGGAGCTGCTCGGCGTGCCGGAACCGGCCTGCACCACGGTGATCTCCGACAAGGTCGTCGGCGCGCTGTCGGTGCGCTCGGGCGTCACCTGCATCCAGGCGGGCGCGCAGATCACCGGCCTGGTGTCGGTGTCCCGGGGCGCCTCGCTCTACGCCACCGGCGCCACCCTGCGGGCGGCGGTGACGGCGAACGGCGCCGGCACGGTCGCGCTGCTGCACTCCACCGTGTCCGGCCCGCTGACGGTCAGCGGCTCGGGGCCGGTCAGCGTGGAGAACTCCACGCTGACCCGCGCGGTCACCCTGCGCACCAACACCGGGTCGACGGTGGTCGCGGGCAACACCATCGGCGGAGCGCTGACCTGCACGGGCAACAACCCGGCGCCGGTCGACAACGGCCTGCCGAACACCGTCGCCGGCGCCCGCCTCGGCCAGTGCGGCGGGCTCTGACGCTCAGGGTCGCAGCAGCTGCCCGGCGAGGTCCGCGGTGCGGAGGGGCTCTCGCCGGGCGCGCAGGTCCGCGTACGCGGTGACGGTGAGCGGCCCGGTGAGGATCACGCCCGCGGCGGCGGCCACGCTGGACAGGGCCACGGCCAGCGGGTCGATGTCGGCGCCCGGGCGCAGCTCCGCGGTGCCGACCGCGGCCTCGACGAATCCCAGCACCGTGAAGCCGAGCGCGGTGAGTGCCAGCAGGGTGCCGTTGCGGGTCCAGCCGACGCTCCCGGCGGGGAACAGCTCGAAGCAGCGCCCGACGCCCTGGCGGCGTTCGACGGCGACGACCGGGACTAGCGGGATCAGCACCAGGAGGAAGTAGACGCCGGGCAGGATGCACAGCGCCAGCCCGACGGTGACCAGCAGGGCTGCCACGACGGACCAGCCGAGCACGGGCAGCAGCCGGCGCAGGGCACCGCGCAGGCACTCGGGAAGGGTCGGCTCCCGGCCGTCGGCGGAGAGGATCACTACGAACACCATCACGAGCGTCATCAGACTGGTCACCGTCGTGTCGACGATGGAGGCGGTGACCTCGGTGACGACCCGGAGGCCCCGCGACTGATCGGACTCGACGAACCAGCCGGCCAGCCGGCTCAGGACGAGGTCGCTCACGAACAGCGCGACGGCACCGATCACCTGCACCGCCAGCAACCGCGGCCAGGTCCGCCCGATGACGCGCAGGCTGCGCCGCCACCAGCCGACGTAGTCGGCGCTGATCAGGGGGTCCGCGGGATCGAAGTCGGGCCGGCTGTACGGCGGGCCGTACCCGGGAGGCTCGGCCAAGCGTGTCGCCCCTTCCAGCGTGGATCACCCATGCCTACCGGCCCGGGGCGCCGCCGGCAGGCGTTTCGCGCCGAGTCAACTGAACGGACCAGAACCGAGGTCGGCCGAATCGGCTAGCGTGGCGATGTGTCCGACGACAACCTCTGGGCCGTCATCGCCGCGGCCAACCTGTGCACGCTCGCGACCGTCAAGCGCGACGGCCGGCCGCAGCTGTCCGACGTGAACTACACCGCCGACGAGAAGACCCGCGTGCTGCGCGCGTCCACCCGGTCCTCGCTGGCCAAGGTGCACAACCTGCGCCGCGACCCGCGCGGCAGCCTGCGGGTCGCGGGACCGGGCGGCGCCGGCTACGTCGTCGCCGAGGTGCACGCCACGTTCTCGCCGCCCTCGACCGACGAGCACGACGCGACGGTCGAGGAGCTGATCGAGGTCTACCGCCTGATCAGCGGCAAGGAGCACCCGGACTGGGACGACTACCGCCGCGCGATGGTCGCGGACGGCCGCCTCGTCCTGAGCCTGCGCGTCGAGCGCCTCTACGGCTGGGTGCTGTAGACGCGCGCAGCGCGGCTCAGCCCGCGACTCTGGCGGGCCGTGGCGGCCAGGACGAGGATCGCCAGTCCTGCTGCCAGGGTTCCGCCGACCAGCATGGCCGGGGGATCGACAACGACCCAGCAGTAGGCCGGAGCCGTGCCGTAGACGCCGAGTTCGGTGAAGGTGAGCTTGAAAAGCGTGTGGTACAGGCCGATGGTGGGAAAGGCGGCGAGGCCGAGCGCGGCGAGGCCGAGCGTAAGAACGGCCAGCCGGCGCGGCAACGCCCGGCGCCGGAGACGGTAGCCGGCCCAACCGGTGAGCAGCCAGCCGGCGACCGCGCCGACGAGCCAACCCAGCAGGATCGCCACAGGTTCCCAGCTCGGCACGGCCAGGTGGACATCGGTGTTCAGCTGTGTGCCCGCGAGGTCCGGCGTGAAGTCCGTGAGCGCGTACACGGTGACCGCGTGGCCGTCTCGGGTCGCCCGGAACACCTGGTAGACAGCGTCGAGCCGCTCGTCGCCCCGGTACAGGTCGGGGATGGACTTCTCGACCGGGCCGAGCGTCCAGCCGCCGGCCCGCAGGCGCGCCTGCGCCGTTTCGATCGTCCAGTTCGGAAGCGACAGCTCATCGGACACGTACACCGCGCGCCAGTAGTCTCGCCGCCCGTCGAGCCGTTGGACATGGGGCGCGGTCATCGGCGCGCCCGCCGCGGTTTCGGTGATCTCGAGGGCGGTGGCGTTGGAAGGCAGCTCGTTCGCCTGCCAGGCCAGCCAGGAACCCGCGGACGCTCCGACGGCGCCGAGCACCACGGCGGCCAGCACGGCCGCCACCATGGTCGAGAGCCCGACCGGCAGCCGGAACCACTGCCGCACCGCGCCCCGCCCCAGATCCGCCACGTCGGCGCGGCTGGGCCGGCGCCGGCCCGGCTCCGCCGAGTCCATCAGCATGGCGAGGATCTCCTCGCCGTTGGCGCGGCGGTACCCGATCGGGTACGCCCACAGCAGACGCCGGTACCAGCGCTCCAGCTCGGCGTGTGTCGGCTGCTTCCGCATGACCTCCCCCGAGGCGGTCATGCGGAAGCCCCGAACGAGCCGGCCGTGAACCCGAGAGCCAGGTTCGGTCGCGTCCGCAGGCGGCTCTCCGCCGCCTCCGCCTGCTTGCGTAGGCGGCGGGCCCGCTCGGCGAGCCGGCCGGCGCCGGCGTCGGTGAGCCGGTAGTAGCGGCGTAACCGACCGTCGACGACCTCCTGGCGGTCGACCGTGATGAGTTCCTGCTCCACCAGGCGGTCGAGGGCTCCGTAGAGGGTGCCGGCCCGCAACTTGACCGTTCCCTCGGAGAGCTCGGCGACCTCCTGAGTCACCCCATAGCCATGCTTGGGCCCCGTCGCCAACGCGGTGAGGATCAAGAACGTCGGCTCTTGCATCGCTGCCACGGAGGCAGACTACGTTCACCGGTATATAACGTCAACTTGCGCCTGAAGCGCCTGGTGGTCAGGACAGAGTCAGGGCGTACAGATGCAGGCGGGGGTCGTTCGGCAGGGTGAGTGAGCGGATCTGGCGGCCCGGGGCCATCGGCAGACTCAGGCCGAACAGGTTCACCGGCGGGCCGTCGACGCCCTTGCCGGCCTTGATGCGGTGGGGCATCGCGAGCACCGTGGTGGTGCCCGTCGACGCCGTGCCGCACCAGTCGGCGACGGTCACCGGGACCGCCGCGCTCGTGCCGTCCGCGTACCCGATGGTCAGGGCGGCCGTGACCGGGCCGTTGTGGGTGGTCGCGACCAGCTTGACCGCCGTGTGGTCGCCGGCCGGCAGCAGGAGTGACTGGCCGCGGGCCCGGACCAGGTTCTTCGCCGTTCCGGCCGGGTCCGGTGCCTGGTAGGTGACGCCGGCCCAGGTGACCGGGCCGGCGGCGGGCAGCAGGTCGGCGTCGTAGCTCCAGCCGCCGCCGTCGAAGTCACCCTCCGCGGGCGCGGCCACGGTCGCCGTGCCGTCGGCGTTGCGCTCGGCGCCGAGGTCGACCAGGCAGGCGCCGGCCTGGGTCGAGGCGCAGGTGACCGGTTCGCGGACGGTGATCTTGGCCGTCCGCCGCACGGTCGGTGCGCCGGGCGCGGAGACCGAGACCTCCACCGGGTACTCGCCGGCGGCCGTTCCGGCCGGGGCCCGCACGGTGAGGGTCGCGGTGGTGCCGACCGGCAGGCGCCGGCTGACCAGGGTCTTGGGCTGGCGGGGGCTGACCGTCGCCTGCCAGCCGGCCGGGACCGCGGCGGTGACCCGGGTCGCGATGGTCTGCGGTGCCTGCGCGACCACGTCGACCTCGAAGGCCGCCTGCTGTGCGGTGGGTGAGCCGGCGGGCAGGGCCGCTGCGGACGGGCGGACGGCGGCGGCGACGTGGGTGCGGCCGTCCGCCGGCGCCCGGTTGACCGACGGCGGCTGGGCCGCGGCCGACGTGCCCCAGCTCGACGGTGTGGCGCCCAGGGTGTGTGCGAGCGTGCCGCCGGCGGTGACCGCCGACCAGTCGAGCCAGGTGCGGGCGACGGGCGCGCCGTCGAGCCGGACCCGCTGGATGTAGCGGTTGGTGTCGGAGGCGCCCGGCGCGGTGATCACGAGCCGGCGGTCGCCGATCGTGACGGTCGCCTCGGGGAACTGCGGGCTGGAGAGCGCCAGGAAGCCGGCGCCGCTCATCGTCGGGTAGAGGCCGAGCGAGGAGAAGACGTACCAGGCGCTCATCGTGCCGAGGTCGTCGTTGCCGGTCATGCCGTCGGGCCCGGTGGTGAACAGCGTCATCGCGGCCCGGACCACGGTCGCGGTCTTCGCCGGCGCGCCGGCCCACAGATACAGGTACGGCGCCAGCAGGTCCGGCTCGTTGTTCGGGTTGTACGTCGCCTTGGCGTAGTAGTCGTAGGGGCTGGCGATCCAGTCGGTGCGCGCGGTGCCGGCGGGGTCGGCGAGCAGCCGGTCGTAGACGAAGAAGTCGTCCAGCCGCTGCTCGGTCGCCCGGCGCCCGCCCATCAGCGAGACCAGCCCGGCCGGGTCCTGCGGCACCAGCCACTGGTACTGGTACGCGCCGCCCTCGTGGAACTGCTCGCCCGCCGCCACCGGGTCGTACGGCGTCAGCCAGGTCCCGTCGACCGTGCGCGGGCGGAACTGCCCGATCGAGGAGTCCCACAGGTTGCGGTACCACTGCCCGCGCCCGGCGAACAGCTCGGCGTCGGCGGTCCGGCCCAGGCCCGCGGCCATCAGCGCCAGCGCCGCGTCGGCGGCCGCGTACTCCAGCGTCGCGGAGGCCGGGTGGTCGCAGTCGTTGTCGCCGCCCTTGTCGGCGCAGTCCACGCCGTCGTCGAGCCCGGACGGGATGTAGCCGCGGTCGGCGTAGTAGTCCTGGCCCGTCCGCCCGTTGTAGGGCGAGTCCGCCGGTGGCTGTGCGGTCGCGTTGGCGCGCAGCAGCGCGTACGCCTCCTGCTCGTGGCCGGCGAGCAGGCCCTTGGACCAGGCCTCGACCAGGAACGGGGTGACCGGGTCACCGGTCATGATGTTGGTCTCGCTGTTGGCGAGCGCCCAGCGCGGCAGCCAGCCGCCGTCGCGCCCGATCGCGATCACCGACAGCGCGACGTCGCGGGCCACGTCCGGCACCAGCAGCTCGAGCAGCTGGTTCTGCGGCCGGTAGGTGTCCCAGAGCGAGAGGTTCTGGTACGGCGTGTACCCGTCCGCGATGTGCACCCGCCGGTCGAAGCCGACGTAGCCGCCGTCGACGTCGCCGGCCAGGTTCGGGTGCAGCAGCGAGTGGTAGAGCGCGGTGTAGAAGGCGCCGCGCCGCTGTTCGGTCCCGCCGCCGATCTCGATCCGGCTGAGCTCGCGGGCCCAGGTCGCGCGCAGCCTCGCCCGGGTGGCGTCGAAGTCGTACGAGTCGGCGGTCTCGGCGGCGAGGTTGCGCCGCGCGCCGTCCGGCCCGGTGTAGGAGAGCGCGACCTTGACGACGACGTCGCGGTCCTGCGTCGCGTCGAAGGTGACCCACGCGCCGTTGTCGCCGGTGCCGGCGGCGTCCCGGCCGCCGGGGGTCAGCGCCGCGCCACGCCACGTGCCGGTGTCCGCGAACGGGCGGTCGAAGCTCGCCGTGAAGTAGACGGTGTGGTCGTCCTTGCCGGCGCAGAATCCGCCGGCGTGCACACGGCCCTCGACGGTCCGGTCGCCGACGACGTGAATCTCGGAGTCGAAGACGGACTGGTTGGCCCGGCCGGTGTTGAACAGCACATTCGCCGCGCCGGTCGCCGGGAACGTGTAGCGCTGCCAGCCGGTGCGCGGCGTCGCCGTCAGCTCGGCCCGGGTCTGGTACCTCGACAGGCCGACCCGGTAGTAGCCGGGCGAGGCCTCCTCGTCGTCGTGCGAGTACGGCGAGGAGTAGGACCTCGGGTCGGACGTGCTGACCGCACCCGTCGTCGGCAGCATGGGCAGCTCGCCGGCGACGCCGCAGCCGACGCCGGAGAGGTGCGTCTGGCTGAACCCGAGGATGCTGCCCTGCTGGTAGTCGTATCCGCCCTGGCCGCCGGTGTCGGGGCTGACCTGGACCATGCCGAACGGCGCGCTCGCGCCCGGGAACGTGTTGCCGAAGTTCTGCGTGCCGACGAAGGGGTGCACCAGGTCGACGGGGTCGTCCGCGGCGGCGCCGGCCCTGGCTGGGCTCGCGTAGCACGCGGAGGCGGCGAGCAGCACGGCCACCAGGAACCGACGGGTCATCGGGAAACCTCCGGTCAACGACGTCATCGTCCGTTGACAACGTTGTCACGATCCAGCGACACCTGTCAATGGAACCGCCCGGCGGACACCCGGATTGCACCCGGGTGCAACTTAGATCGGGCGGTCCGTGCCCGATCTCACCTGGTACGACCGTCCAGCAGCGGGTGGTTTCCACGTACCGGAGATGAGCTGATGGCAGCGACCACCCGATCGCAGGCCCCGCCCGGACCCACCGAGCGGAGCCCGCGCCGCGCCGTGCGCGGCTGGGCGTGGACCTGCATCGCCATCGCCGTGGCCGTCGCCGCCTTCGGCGCCGTGCTGAGCACGGGCGTGCTCGGGCCGGGCGCATCGTCGATCTTCGCAAACGTCGGGCTCTGCCTCGCCGCGCTCGCCGCTGCCGGCGCCTGCGTACACCGCGCCGCGACGGTCCGCGGCCGGATGCGCGCCGGCTGGACCCTCATCGCGCTCGGCGCCCTGTCCTGGGGTGCCGGCCGGGTGTTCGCCTTCCGGCTGGAGCTCGTCACGGGCGCCGTACCGCTGCCGTCCGAGGCCGACCTCGGCTACCAGGGCATGATCGTGCTGACCGCGGCCGGCCTGCTGGTGCTGCCCGTCGCCGCGCAGACCATGGCCAACCGGGCCCGCAGCGTCCTGGACGGCATGATGGTCGCGGCGTCGCTGCTGCTGATGGCCTCGCACGTCTTCTACGAGCCGCTGCGCGAGCTCGGCGCGACCAACGGGCGCGGCCTGCTCGTCAACGTCGGCTACCCGGTCGCCGACATCGTCATCGTCACCATCGTCGTCTACATGCTGGCCCTGCAGCGCCGGCACGGGAACACCTTCGCCCGGCTCGCGCTGATCATCGCCGGCGTCACCGCCTTCGCCGTGTCCGACATCGGGTACGCGTACCTGAACCTGACCGACGTGTACTACTCCGGCGGCGCCGTGGACGTCGGCTGGTTCGCGGGCCTGCTGATGATCCTGCTCGCCGCCGCGAGGCCGGTCGGCGCCAGCCCGGCCGTCGACTCCGACAGCGTCGAGGGCGCACAGCCGTTCGGCGTGCTGCTGCCGTACATCGCCGTGCTCGCCGCGTTGCTGACCAGCGTCGTCTGGTTCCTGCGCACCGGGCAGAGCACGCCGTTCACCGCGTACGCCCGGTCGGCCCTGATCCTGCTGATCGTCGGCCGCCAGATGCTCACCCTGCTGGAGAACCGCAACCTCACCGGCAACCTGGAGGCCCGGGTGGCCGACCGCACCGCCGCGTTGTCCGCCAGCGAGCAGCGCTTCCACTCGCTGGTGCAGCACAGCTCGGACGTGGTGACCGTGGTCGGCACCGACGCCGAGGTGCTCTACCAGAGCGAGTCCGTGCAGCGGGTCTTCGGCTACTCGCCGGACGTGCTCACCGGGCGCCGGCTCATCAGCCTCCTCGACCCGGCCGCCGCCGGCCGGCTCTCCGACGCCCTGCGCTCGGTCAGCGACCAACCGCACTCGACCACGGTGATCGAGGTGACCCTGCCGCACAGCGACCGCCGGATGCGGCAGGCCGAGATCACCGTCACCAACCTGCTCGACGACCCGAACGTCGGCGGCCTGGTCCTGAACACCCGTGACATCAGCGAGCGCAAGGAGCTGCAGGATCAGCTGGTGCACGAGGCGTACCACGACGCGCTCACCCAGCTCGCCAACCGCGCCCTGTTCCGCGAGCGGGTCTCGACGGCCCTGGAACACCGCCGCGAGCAGGACGACGTCACCGTGCTCTTCCTCGACCTGGACGGGTTCAAGGAGGTCAACGACAGCCTCGGGCACCTGGCCGGCGACCGGCTCCTCGTGCAGGTCGCCGAGCGGCTGAAGACCTCGGTGCGCCAGGGCGACGTGGTGGCCCGCTTCGGCGGCGACGAGTTCGCCGTCCTGATCTCCTCGCCGCTCGGCGCGGGCGAGGCCGAGGTCGTCGCGCAGCGCATCGTCGACGGGCTGCACGACCCGTTCCTCGTCGACGAGCGCACCCTGCACGTGCGGGGCAGCATCGGGCTCGCCTCGTACACCACGCTCGCCGACGGCGAGGACGCCGGCAACGCCGAGCAGCTGATGCGCAACGCCGACCTCGCCATGTACAAGGCCAAGGCGACCGGGGGCAGCAGCTTCGCCAGCTACGACCCGCGGATGCTGGCCGGCCTGGTCGAGCGCCTCGAGCTCGAGGCCGACCTGCGCCTCGCGCTCGAGCGCGACGAGCTGCGGGTGCACTACCAGCCGACCATCGACATGACCGACAGCAGCATCGTCGGCTTCGAGGCGCTGGTGCGCTGGCAGCACCCGACCCGCGGCATGATCAGCCCGCTCGACTTCATCCCGATCGCCGAGGCGACCGGCCTCATCGTCCCGCTGGGCCGCTGGGTGCTCACCGAGGCGTGCCGGCAGGCCGTCGAGTGGGCCGAGCGCGACAACACGCGGCCGATCAAGATGGCCGTGAACGTCTCGGTGCGCCAGTTCGACCGCAGCGACCTGGCCACCGTCGTCCGCGAGGTGCTGACCGAGACCGGCATGCCGGCCGACCGGCTCTGCCTCGAGATGACCGAGAGCGTGCTGATGACCGACACCGAGGAGAACCTGGCCCAGCTGATCCGCCTCAAGGCGCTCGGCGTGACCCTGGCGATCGACGACTTCGGCACCGGCTACTCGTCGCTCGCCTACCTGCGCCGGTTCCCGGTCGACATGCTCAAGATCGACCGCTCGTTCATCGAGCGGCTCGGCGAGCAGACCGACGACACCGCGCTGGCCAGCACCATCGTCCAGCTCGGGCAGAGCCTCGGCATGACCACCGTCGCCGAGGGCATCGAGGAGTACGGCCAGCTCGCCGCGCTGCGCGAGATGGGCTGCACGTTCGCCCAGGGCTTCTACTTCTCCCGGCCGGTCGCGGCGGGCGAGGCCGGCCGGCTGATCCCGATCGCGCTGGCGGCCGACGCTCCGGTCGCCTGAGCGCCGTCAGAACAGAGTCGCGGGCCCGACCGGCTCCGGCTCGGGCAGCGGCTCGAGGCCGGGCACGCGCGCACGGACCTCCGCGTGGAAGCGGCGGGCGAGCGCGGGCGCGTCGGCGTTGTCCGGCGTGTGGATGAACATCGTCGGCGAGCGGCCCTCGGCCAGCCACCCGGCGACCACGTCCACCCAGTGCCGCCAGCCCTCGACCGTGCGCTCGGCGTCGTCGCGGCCGAGGTACCGCACGATCGGCCGCCGGGTCAGCGCGCGGGTTCTCAGCGGCAGGCGCGGCTTCTTGGTCCAGGCGTCCCGCTCGGCGTCGCTGGTCGGCGGGCTCGCGAAGAACGCGGTGGTGTCGAAGGGAATCCATTCGGCGTCCGCGGCGGCGAGCACGCCCTCCAGCTGCGCGGCCGCCCGGGGATCGTCGAAGAAAGCGGGATGGCGGACCTCGACGGCGTACGGGTGCGAGGCCGGCAGCCGGCGCAGGAAGCGGTCGAGCGCGGGCACGTCGGCGGGGCCGAACGATCCCGGCAGCTGGATCCAGAGGGCGTGCAGCCGCGGGCCGAGCGGCTCCATCGCGTGCAGGAAGGCCCGCAGCGCGTCGTCGACGTCGCCGAGGCGGCGCTCATGCGTGATCAATCGGGGCAGCTTCATCACGAACCGGAACTCATGCCCGGTCTGTGCCGCCCACGTCGCCACGGTGTCCCGGGCCGGCGTCGCGTAGAAGGTGGTGTTCCCCTCGACCGCGTCGCACCAGCCGGCGTAGGAGCGCAGGCGCTCGTCCGGCGCCAGCAAGCGCCCCGGCCAGGACTTGTGGGTCCACATGGCGCACCCCACGTGTAGACGCACCCCGCGAGGATAACCAACGCCTCAGCCGGTTCCCGATGCGGCGCCGGGGTGCCACGATGGTCGTCATGACCTTGGTACACACGGTCCGGCTGCGCTTCGGACAGCTCTCCCGGGCGGCGGCCACGCACACCAACCTGTCCGCGGTCCGCGTCGACGGCCGGGTGCTCTGGATCGCCGGCGACGAGACCGCGACCCTCGAACGGCTGGTGGCCGACGACCCGGCCGCGCCGTCGGAGTACTCCGACGAGCGCACGTTCCGGCTGGCCGACTTCGTCGACCTGCCCGGCGAGGACGCCGACGAGGAGGCCGACATCGAGGGGCTGGCCCGTACCGGGCACTTCCTCTGGGCGGTCGGCTCGCACAGCCTGCGGCGCAAGCAGATCAAGGAACGCCACGCGGGCGACAAGGCGCTGCGGCGGCTCGCCCGGGTGGAGGGCCAGGCCAACCGCCAGATCCTGGTACGGCTGCCGATCGTCGACGTGGACGGCCTGCCGACGCCCGTTGCTGAGATCGAGGTGGACGGCGAGCGGCACCGGGTGGCGCAGCTAGACCCCCGGGACAACCTGCGCGCGCTGCTGCGGCACGACGAACACCTGGCGCCGTTCCTGGCCATCCCCGGCAAGGACAACGGCCTGGACGTCGAGGGCATCGCGGTCAGCGGCGACCGGGTCTACCTGGGCCTGCGCGGCCCGGTGCTGCGCGGCTGGGCGTTCGTCATCGAGTTGCGGCCGTACGTGGACCCCGCCGACCCGGGCCGGCTGCGCCTGCGCGACTTCGAGGACGGCCGGCCCTACCGCAAGCACGTCCTCGACCTCGACGGTCTCGGGGTCCGCGACCTGTGCCCGTCCGGTGACGACCTGCTGGTGCTCGCCGGCCCGACGATGGACCTCGACGGCCCGGTGCGGATCTACCGCTGGCGCGGCGCCTTCCAGACGGGCATGCCGGCGATCGTGCGCGGCGAGCTGCTCTCCCGCGAGCTGGAGCTGACCTACGGCGAGGGCGACGACCACGCCGAGGGGCTCGGCCTGATCGGCCCGCCGGAGAACCGAACGGTGCTGGTGGTCTACGACAGCCCGGCCGCGGTCCGGCTGACCGACGACGGCGCCGTGGTCGCCGACGTGGTGCAGCTGCCCTGACCCTGCGCCGGGGTTAGTAAGCCCCGATGCCGAAGTTCCGGAACCGTGAGTTTGCGGCGTGGCCCTGATCGGGTGCCACGCCGCCCATCAGCGTGCCTACCTGCGGAGACGAGCGTCGATCTCCGGCGGATCCGCGTGCGCCCCCTGAGCGCGGGTTCGAGGAAGCGCTTCCCGGGCTCCTAGCAGGCATTGACACCTGTTAACCCGGGGTTCACAGTGACCTATCAAAGAGCGCTTTCTCGTCGCGTACATCCCCATCCCCTCCCCCACTTCTTGATTCCCCGCAAGGAGGACCCGTTCATGAGTTCAGCCGTTTTTCGAGGCGTCTCTCCGCCGAGGGCCGCCGCTCTCACGGCCGCGCTGCTCGGCCTGCTCGCCGCCTTCCTGGTCGTCACGGTCCGGGACGCCCGGGCGGCCGAGGTCATCGTCTCGCAGGGCAAGCCGACGACGGCCTCCTCAGTGGAGTGGGCCGGCACCCCCGCGTCGGCCGCCACCGACGGCAACACCGGCACCCGCTGGTCCAGCGCCTTCGCGCCCAGCCAGTGGCTACAGGTCGACCTCGGTGCCACCACGGCCGTCAGCAGCGTGAACCTGAACTGGGAGGCCGCGTACGCGACCGCCTTCACGGTGCAGTTCTCCACCAACGGCACGACCTTCACCAACGCCACCGGCACGCTGCGGGGCAACGTCGGCGCCCAGGCGGTCGCCGTCACGGGCAACGCCCGGTACGTGCGGCTCAACCTCACCGAGCGGGCGCTGTCGATCTACGGCTACTCGCTCTGGGAGTTCCAGGTCTTCTCCGGCGGAACCCCGCCGACGACGCCGCCGACAACGCCCCCGACGACGCCGCCCGGCGGCACCGCGACGCTGCTGTCGTACAACAAGCCGGGCGTGGCGTCGAGCGAGCAGAACGACGTCAACTGCAACCCGTGCACCGCCGGCAAGGCCTTCGACCTCGACCCGGCCAGCCGCTGGGCGACGAGCTCGACCACCGGCTGGGTGGACCCCGGCTGGATCTACGTCGACCTCGGCGCCACCGCGCAGATCAGCCGGGTGGAGTTGCAGTGGGACCCGGCGTACGCGACCGCGTACCGGATCCAGGTCTCCCCGAACGCGTCCGCCTGGACCGACATCTACTCGACCACGACCGGCCGGGGCTTCAAGGAGGTCCTGAACGTCTCCGGCACCGGCCGCTACGTCCGGATGTACGGCACCGCCCGCTCCGGCCCGTACGGCTACTCGCTGTACGACTTCAACGTCTACGGCACCGGCGGCGCGCCGAACACCCCGCCGGCCCAGCCCGCCGACCCGACGTTCCCGGCGACCAACCTGGTCTGGAGCGACGAGTTCAACGACCCGGCCGGCACCAAGCCGAGCACGGCCAAGTGGACCTACGACCCCGGCTTCCCGCAGAACGGCGAGATCCAGTACTACTCGGCGAACAGCAACAACGCGCAGATGGACGGCGGCGGCAACCTCGTCATCGAGGCGCGCAAGGAGGCCTCGAACGGCCGCGAGTACACCTCGGCCCGGATGAACACCGGCGGCAAGTTCACCGCGCAGTACGGCCGGGTCGAGGCCCGGATCAAGGTGCCGAAGGGCAACGGCCTCTGGCCCGCGTTCTGGATGATGGGCGCCGACTTCCTCACCGGCCGCCCGTGGCCGTACAACGGCGAGATCGACATCATGGAGGTCCTCGGCCGCAACACCACGGAGGGCTACTCGACCCTGCACGCGCCGCAGTACAACGGCGGCGGGGGCTACGGGCAGAAGTACACCGCGCCCGGCGCGGTCGACCTGTCCGCCGCGTTCCACGTCTGGACGGCCGAGTGGGACAGCAAGGGCATCCGGTTCCTGCTCGACGGCACACAGGTCTTCTACGCCAGCAAGGCGACCGTCGAGGCGACCCGCGGACCGTGGATCTTCGACCACCCGTTCTACATCATCCTCAACCTCGCGGTCGGCGGCGACTTCCCCGGCCCGATCGACGCCTCAACCCCGTTCCCCTCCCGGATGCTCGTCGACTACGTCCGCGTCTACAAGTGAGCTGACGGCCGCATCCAGCGCCGGGGCGGGGCCCCCATCCCCGCCCCGGCGCACCACCTCCCAGAAGTTCCACCGCCACTTTTGGAGGATCCCCGATGAAGAGAAGAACCCTGTCCATCGCGGCCGCGGTCGCGGCCGTCCTGACCACCTACGTCGTCGCCGCGCAGTCCAGCGCCAGCGCCGCGGACCCCCTGCTCTCGCAGGGCCGCCCGGCCACCGCGTCGTCGACCGAGTCCGCCGCCTTCCCCGCCGCCAACGCCGTCGACGGCAACGCGGGCACCCGCTGGTCCAGCGCGTTCAGCGACCCGCAGTGGCTGCAGGTCGACCTCGGCGGCACCGCGACGATCTCGTCGGTGGTGCTGGCCTGGGAGGCCGCGTACTCGAGGACGTTCAGCCTGCAGGTCTCCCCCAACGGCAGCGCGTGGACCACGATCAGAGCCAACATCGCCGGCACCGGCGGGCGGCAGACCGTCGCCGTCACCGGCTCCGGGCGCTACGTGCGCATGTTGTCGACGGCCCGCGCCACCCAGTGGGGCGTCTCGCTGACCGAGTTCGAGGTGTACGGCACCGGCGGCGGCCCGACCACCCCGCCGACCATCCCGCCGGGCGCCGTGCGGGTTGCCGAGTTCCTCGCCGACTGCCCGTACAGCCACCGGCTGCCGGACGACCCGATCGTGTTCCCCAACATGCCGGGCGCCTCGCACATGCACAGCTTCTTCGGCAGCACGGTGACCAACGCCCACTCGACCGTCAACGACCTGCTCAACGCGAACAGCAACTGCAATCCGTCGATCGACAAGTCCTCGTACTGGATCCCGACCTTCTACAACAACAACGTGCCGGTCGAGCCGACCACGGGCATCTTCTACTACCTGGGCGAGGGCGTCAGCGACGCGCTGATCGCGCAGACCCAGCCGCTGCCGCTCGGCCTGCGGATCGTGGCGGGCAACGCCAAGGCGACCGGGCCGGGCGACAACACCATCTCGCGCTGGTCCTGCCTGCACGCCGGGCAGGTCGGCTCGTCGCCGGACTTCGTGACCTGCCCGGCCGGCACGATGCTGGAGTCGTACCTCGACTTCCCGCACTGCTGGGACGGGGTGCACCTGGACTCGACCGATCACAAGAGCCATATGGCGTACCCGGTCGGCAACGCGTGCCCGACCAGCCACCCGGTGGTCGTGCCGAAGCTGCGCCAGGTCATGCGGTACCCGGTCAGCGGCAACCCGGCCGGCTTCCGGCTGGCGTCCGGGCCCGGCTATACGATGCACGGCGACTTCTTCAACGCCTGGCCGGAGGACGAGATGGCCCGCCGGGTCAACGACTGCATCCGGATCATCGTCAAGTGCGGCACCAACGGGCGGCCCTGAGATGACCGCCGCGGCCGCCGGGGCGCAAAAAGGCCCCGGCGGCCCGCGGAGACGGGCCAAATCGGTACAAGAAAGCGCTCTCAGACCGAAATATTCTGGTGCTATAACAGACGCCATGACAACCCGGCCCGCCCGCGGAGGGCAGCACCCGACGATGGACCAGGTCGCCGAGGCGGCCGGGGTCTCGCGGGCGACCGTATCCCGGGTGATCAACGGCGCACCCAGCGTAGATGCCAAGATCCGTGAGATCGTCCAGCGGGCCATCGCCGAGACCGGCTACGTGCCGAACGTCGCCGCCCGCTCGCTGGTCACCCGCAAGTCGAATTCGGTCGCGCTGGTCATCTCCGAGCCGGACCGGCCGTTCGACTCCTCGTTCCTCAACCGGATCTTCACGGACCCGTACTTCGGCCGGATCACCGCGGGCGCGACCGGCGCGCTGCGCCCGCACGACATCCACCTGGTGATCATTCCGACCGACTCGACGGACCACCACCACGTGCTCCGCTACCTGCGCCAGGGCCACGTCGACGGGGTGCTGCTGATCAGCAGCCACGAGCTGGACCCGCTGCCCCGCCAGGTGCACGAGCTGGGCATCCCCGCGGTCGTCTCGGCCCGGCCCGCCTCGCCGCTGGCCGTCAGCTTCGTCGACGTCGACCAGCGCCTCGGCGCCCGGCTCGCCGCCGAGCACCTGCTCGGCCGCGGCTGCCGCCGGCTCGCCACCATCAGCGGGCCGCTGGACATGCCCTCCAGCCAGGACCGGCTCGACGGCTTCCGGTCCTACCTGGCAGGCCGCGGCTTCGCGGACGTGCCCGCCGTCGAGGGCGACTTCACCCGGCACGGCGGCGAGTCGAGCGCCCGGCGGCTGCTCGGCGAGCACCCCGACGTCGACGGCCTCTTCGTCGCCAGCGACCTCATGGCCGAGGGCGCCCTGCTGGCGGTGCAGGACCTCGGCCGCCGGGTGCCCGACGACATCGCGGTGGTCGGCTTCGACGACAGCAGCGCCGCCCTCGACTGCCGGCCGCTGCTCACCACGATCCGCCAGCCGGTCGAGGAGATGGCCGCGGAGATGGCCGAGGTGCTGATGGCCCGCATCGCCGCGCCGAACCGGCTGCCGCGCTCGGTGACGTTCCAGCCGACCCTGGTGATCCGCGAATCCGCCTGATCCGCCGGGGCGACGGTCGACCCGATCGGCCATCATGACTGCGTGGGCGACCTCCTGATCAATCTTCTCGCCAGCGTCATCGCCGGCACCGCCGTCTGGCTCGCCGGGCACGTCCTGCGCCGCCGCCGGCTGGCCCGCGAACGCGCCTTCTTCGGCCTCACCGAGGGCGCGAGCTGCCTGCTCGTCGTCGCCCGGCACGCGTCGTCCCCGCGCGAGAACAGCGTCCACCGCCGCGACGTCGCGGCGCTGGTCGAGCTCGCCACGATCGCCCGCGAGTGCGGCGCCCGGGCCGACCGGGTCGGCGAGTCCGAACCCGCCGGGGAGATCGGCAGGCAGACGGAGTTCTGCGTCGGCGGGCCGCTCACCGCCAACCCCCGCAGCGGGGTGCACCTGCGCACGATCCTGCGCGGCGTGACCTTCGCGAGCGTCGATGCCGACGAGCCCCGGCTGGCCTTCACCGTCGGCGGCACGGAGTACGCCCGGACCCCGGACACGACCTATGTGGTGCTGGCGCGGTTCTGGGGGCCGGGCCGCGGCTGCCCCGTCTTCCTGCTCGGCGGCCTCACCGCGGGCGCCAATCTCGCGGCCGCCCGCTACCTCGCCGGCCGGCATCGGCAGCTCGAGCGCCAGTACGGCGCCGACCGGCCGTTCTGCCTGGTGCTGCGGATCGTCGAGCCGGCGGCGTACGGCACCGACTTCATCGACGTGGCGGCCGACGTGTCGGCCGTCGCGTTCGAGCCGGCGCCGGCCGCCGACCCGATCGGGCCGGCAGGGTCACCGCCCGGCCAGTAGCCTGCGAGGCATGGGGACGACGGGGCAGACACTGGCGGCGGGCAACGAGGCGATGCTCGAGGGCGCGTTCCGCACCGGCGACTACGGCGAGGCCGAGCAGACCTTCCAGGCTCTGCTGAGCCGGGCCCGGGCCGACGGCGACCGGGCCCTCGAGGCGGCCGCGCTGGACCGGCTCGGCATGCTCATGCATTTCCGGGCCCTGGAGGGCGACCTGGAGCAGGCCGACGCCGACGGCGAGGAGGCGCTCTTCCAGCAGGCCCTGGCGATCCGCCGCGACCTCGGCGACCCGGTGGGCACCGCCGAGTCGCTGTTCGGCGTCGGCCTGGTGCACCAGGTCCTGCGCCGGGACTGGGACGCCGCCATGCCGTGCTACCGGGAGGCCCTCGACCTGGCCGAGGCGCACGGCGACCTGCTGCTGCGCTCCGAGGTGCACCGGCACGTCGGCTTCTACTACGCGATGTCCGACCTGCGGTCCGACAAGGCGCTCGAGCACCTGCGGATCTCGCACGACCTGCGCGCCGAGCTGGGCGACCCGCGCTGGATCCCGGGCGGGACGATCGCGCTGGGCATCGCCGAGCTGGCCGACGGGCGGCGCGAGCGGGGGCTGGCCCGCGTCCGCGAGGCGGTGGCGCAGGCGCACGAGGCCGGCCTGGCCCCGCACCGCGTCGAGTGGATGGAGAACTTCCTGCGCGACGCCGAGGCCGAGGCCGCGCGGTGAGGCTCGACGAGGCCTGGAGCCTGGCCCGCGACGACAGCGGCCTGGCCATCGTGTCCACAGTGCGCACCGACGGGACGATCCAGTCGTCGCTGGTCAACACGGGCGTCCTGGCCCACCCGTCGACCGGGGAGCCGGTGCTGGGCTTCGTCACGTACGGGAAGGTCAAGATGGCCAACCTGCGGGCCCGGCCGCAGGTGACGGCGGCGTTCCGCAAGGGCTGGCAGTGGGCGGCCGTCGAGGGCCGCGCGGAGCTGGCCGGCCCGGGCGACCCGCGGCCCTGGCTGGACGCGGAGCGCCTGCGGCTGCTGCTGCGCGAGGTCTTCGCCGCCGCGGGCGGCACCCACGACGACTGGGCGGAGTACGACCGGGTGATGGCCGAGCAGGGGCGAACCGCGGTCCTGATCAGCCCGTCCCGGGTGTACGGCAGCTGACCGGCCGGATCACCGCAGGTCCTTGACCATCTGCTGGGCCAGCAGCCGGTAGCCCAGCCGCTCGACGAGGCGCCGGGCACCGTCGTTGCCGCCGTCGATGTTGAGGCCCAGGCTGTGCACCCCGCGGCGCGCCAGCTCGGCCTCGATCGCGGCGATCACCGCCGTGCCGTACCCCCGGCGGCGGAGGCCCTCGTCGATGCCGACGTGGTGCAGCCAGCCCAGGCCGGGCCGGGGCGGCGCCGGCATCGCGGCCCAGACCCAGCCGACCGGCCCACCCCGCGCGCACACCGTGCGCAGGATCGCGCCCTCGGTCCGGTCGCCCTGCGGTAGCAGCTCGGCCAGCCGCCGGGCCGAACGGGCTTCCGCCTCGCCGTGCCAGACGCCCTGCTGCCGCACCAGGCGCTGGGCGTACTCGGCGAAGTGCGCCTCGATGCGGCCCGCATAGTCGATCATCGGCACGAGCTCGATCCCGGCCGCGGGCGGCGGGCCGGCCGGCGAGCGGGACCACTGCTGCGCGGTCACGTCGAAGCCGAGCCGCTCGTAGAGGCGGCGGGCCGTGTCGTTGTCGCCGAAGACGTTCAGGCCGAGCCGCGACACGCCCAGCCCCGCCAGCTCGGCCTCGACGGCCTCGATGATCGCCGCGCCGTACCCCCGGCCGCGGCGGCCGGCGTCCACCTCGACGTCGCAGATCCAGGCCATGTCGGGCATGGTCGTGCCCGGCAGCGACACCCAGATCCAGCCGATCTCGGCACCGTCCACAACGGCCTTGCGCAGCAGCTGGCCTCGCGTCGCCGCGCCGCGCGGCAGCCGCTCGGCGATGTCGCGCTCGGACTCCGCCGCCGCGTCCCGCGCGGAGAGCTTGCGGGCGACGGCGATCGCCGTCGCGTAGCCGGTGACCATCAGCTCGCGCCGCGCCGCGAAGTCCCGGTCGTCCATTTCCAGCAGCGTCAATGCCATGAGGTGACCCTTTCACGACCGAGTGACACGGTCGCCCGGCATGTCCGGAGAAAACGGTGACCAGGGGCTGAATCGGAGCGGCCGTCCCTCGGTCGGGGTATACACACGCCCTCCGGAATCGGGCAATCATCTGACCAACCGGTCCGATAGGGACTGGACAGGAGAAAAGGCAGGATGTGGGGCCCCGATGGTGAAGTGGACCCTGGTGCCGTGTCTGGTGACTCTGCGCGATGAGTTCAACCGGCTGGCCCCGAAGCGCGACAAGGCGAGCGACGGATCCGTCGGCGACACCTCGCACGCGGGGAACTCCTCGGACCACAACCCCGACGAGACGGGCAGAACGCCGCAGGAGGACGGCGACGACAAGAACGAGGTGCACGCCATCGACGTCGATGACCACCTGCACAAGGCCGGCTGGACCATGGACCGGTGCGTGGAGATCATCGTCACCCGGCACCGCAAGGGCCACGACGACCGGCTGCAGAACGTCATCTACAACCGTCGCATCTGGTCTCGGTCGTGGGGCTGGACGGCCCGGCCGTACACCGGCGCCAGCGCACACACCGAACACGCGCACTTCTCGGCCCGTTACACCACCGCGCAGGAGCGCGACACGAGTCCCTGGGGACTGCTGGAGGAAGACGTGACGAAGACCGAATTCAACGCCTGGATGACCGAGTGGGCGCGCAGCCCGGTGGGGCGCGAGGCCCTGGCCGTGGCGGTCCTGGCCTGGGACCCCGGCGTCGACGCGAGCGGCCACGTCCGTCCCGGCGGCGTACCGAACCCGGACCCGGTCGGATTCAAGAGCAACCCGACCTTCGGGCCGAACTACGCGCTGCACCGCGCGGTGGTCGCCGCGACCCTGGGCCACGAGATCCGCGAGCGGGTGGACAAGGTGCAGGCGGCGGTCGACGCCCTGGCCAAGAGTCATTCGGGCGCGCCGGTCGGCGCGCAGGTGAACCCGCAGACGGCGCTGGACGCGCTCGGCAACGGTCTGTCCAACCAGGAGGCCGCGGCGGCGCTGCGCGCGGCGCTCGGCGACCGGGCGGCGGAGGTCGGCCGGCTGCTGGCGGGCTAGTTTTCTCGGGAGGCGAAATGCCGGGCTTCGGTGGTACCCCTCCGGAGCCCGGCAGTAACGTGAACCGCATGTTGATCAGCTGCGGGTGCCCGGTGTCCGGCGTGTGGGCGGACCCGATGTCGTTGACCGGCTTCGCGATGCGCGCGGAGGAGCTCGGCTACCACGGCCTGTGGTCGTTCCAGCGCCTGCTCATCGGCGCGGGCCAGGAGCTCGAACCGGTCTACCGCAGCGTCCTGGACCCGCTGCTGGCGCTCACCTACGCCGCGGCCCGCACCACCCAGATCCGGCTCGGCGTCGCCGTGATCAACCTGCCGTACCTCTCCCCGACCTACCTCGCCAAGCAGGCAAGCACCCTCGACGTGCTCTGCGGCGGCCGCTTCGACCTGGGCCTGGGCACCGGTTGGTCCGAGGTGGAGTTCACCGCGACCGGCTCCGACCCGAACCCCCGCGGGCGCCGCACCGCGGAGTACCTCGCCGTCCTGCGCACCCTGTTCCGGGGCGAACCCGCGCGCTTCGACGGCGAGTTCTACACCGTGCCGCCGAGCGTGATGGCGCCCCGGCCGGTGCAGGCCGGCGGCCCGCCGATCCTGCTGGGCGGCAGCGCGGACGTCGCGCTGCGCCGGGCCGGGCGGATCGCCGACGGCTGGGTCAGCAGCAGCCGCGCCAGCCTCGACGACATCACCCGCGGCGCCCAGACCGTCCGGCGCGCGGCGCAGGAGGCGGGCCGGGACCCCGATTCGGTACGCATCGTCGTGCGCGGCGTGGTCCGGGCCGGCCTGCGCGACGACAACGTGCCATTGTCGGGCACCTGGGACCAGATCCGGGACGGCGCACAGCGGTACGCGCAGGCCGGCGTCACCGAGCTCTTCTACGACCTCAACTGGGACCCGTTCATCGGCGGGCCGGACGGTGACCCGCGCGCGGCGGGCGAGCGGGCCGAGGAGATTCTGACCGCGCTCGCACCGAACGGCTGAAGTTCCCCCCGCAGACCTTCCCGGTGCCCCTCGCGTACCGGCAACCTGGGCAGACGCCGCACGCAGCGCCTAACCAGGGAGAGCCATGTTCCGCCGCCCGCTCGTCGCCGTCGCCGCCGTCGCCGCCCTGACCCTCCCGGCCGGATGCGGGACGCTCGGCGACTCGCCGACCTCCGCCGCGGGCGACGCCCCGACGCCGGCCGCCTCCGCGACACCCCGCTCCGACAGTGGTTTCGGCGACTCCGTGAAGGACGCCGGAACCATCCCCGACCCGTGCACGCTGCTGAGCCGGGCCGAGGTCACGCGCCTGACCGGGCGCGACATCAGCCAGATCGACGAGGACGGGCTCCCGGACGGCGACGAGAACCGGTACTGCCAGTGGCAGCAGTCCGGCGGCCAGCTGGCGGTCTTCCTGGGCCGGACGACCGCTGACGACTTCAAGATCAAGATCGCGGAGGCGACCCCGGTGGACGGCGTCGGCGAGGACGCCTTCGCGCTGGCCGGCCACCTCTACGTGCTCTACGGCACGGTGTCGATCGACGTGTACAGCCGCGGCGACGACGACGCGGAGAACCTGGCCAAGGCCGCGACGATCGCCGAGGTCCTGATCCCGAGGATCTGAGGCACGGGCTTAACGCGCGGGCCGTGCTCGGCTAGTCTGCTGAGCCGATGACTACGCCCACGCTCCCGCCGCCCGGCACGTACCGCTCCCGCTCGCGGGTCACCCGCAACCGGGTCGGACTCGCCGCGGCCGGGCTGGCGCTCACGCTGCTCGGGTACCTGATCGGGCGCCTACAGGGCGGCACCGAAGCGCCCGCCGTCGCCGCGCCGCCGCCGCCGCCCTCCGCGTCGGCCTCGCCGGCGCCGGAACCCTCGACCGAGCCGCCCACGACCGAGCCGGCGACGCCCGGACTGGACGCGTACTCCGTGCTTCAGGCCGAGGCGGCGTCCGGGCGGCAGGGCACCGAGGTCGAGGAGACCGAGGACGAGGGCGGCGGGCAGAACGTCGGCTGGATCAGCAACGGCGACTGGCTGCGCTTCGACGACGTCGAGTTCGGCGACACCCCGGCGACCGGGTTCGCCGCCCGGATCGCCTCCGACGCCGACGACGACAGCCGCGGCCGGATCGAGATCCGGATCGACAGCCCGGCCAACCCGCCAGCGGGCACCCTGATCACGGGCGAAACGGGCGGCTGGCAGGACTGGACGAGCCGGAGCACCGAGATCCAGCCGACCACCGGGCGGCACACGGTCTTCCTCGTCTTCGCCGCCGACGACGGCGACGAGTTCCTCAACATCAACTACTTCGCGTTCCGGCACTGATACCGCATTCGAACATGTGTGCGAAGATGGCCGCGTGTCCGACCAGGCGACCATCCTGCACGCCGACCTCGACTCCTTCTACGCCTCGGTCGAGCAGCGCGACGACCCCGGGCTGCGCGGCCGGCCGGTGCTCGTCGGCGGCGGCGTGGTGCTGGCGGCGAGCTACGAGGCCAAGGCCTTCGGGGTGCGCACCCCGATGGGCATCGCGCAGGCGCGGGCGCTCTGCCCGCACGCGCTGATCGTGCCGCCGCGGATGTCGGCGTACTCGGCGGCGAGCAAGGCGGTGTTCGAGGTCTTCCGCGACACCACGCCGATCGTCGAGGGCGTCTCCATCGACGAGGCATTCCTGGAGGTCGGCGGCCTGCACCGGATCCGCGGCACGCCGGCCGCGATCGCCGCACGGCTGCGCGCCGACGTCCGCGAACGGGTCGGGCTGCCGATCACGGTCGGGGTGGCCCGCACGAAGTTCCTGGCCAAGGTCGCCAGCGGGGTCGGGAAGCCGGACGGTCTGCTGGTCGTCGCGCCCGGAGAGGAGCTGGAGTTCCTGCACCCGCTGCCGATCGAGCGGCTCTGGGGCGTCGGCCCGGTCACCGCCGGCAAGCTGCGCGAGCGGCACATCCTGACGGTCGGCCACGTCGCCCGCATCGGCGAGGCCGCCCTGGTCGCCATGCTCGGCGCGCACGCCGGCCGGCACCTGCACGCGCTGGCGCACAACCGCGACCCGCGCCGGGTGCGCACCGGCCACCGGCGCGGGTCGATCGGTTCGCAGTGCGCGCTCGGCCGGCGGCAGCGCCCGTTCGCGGAGGTCGAGGCGACCCTGGCCGCGCTGGTCGACCGGGTCACCCGCCGGATGCGCAAGGCCCGCCGGGCCGGCCGCACGATCACGCTGCGCCTGCGCTTCGGCGACTTCACCCGGGCGACCCGCTCGCGCAGCCTGCTCAAGGCGACGATGCAGACCCAGGCGATCCTCGAGACCGCCCGGCAGCTGCTGCGCGAGGCCCGGCCGCTGATCGACGAGCGCGGCCTGACCCTGGTCGGCGTCGCGGTCGGCAACCTCGACCGGGACGGCGCCGTTCAGCTGGAGCTGCCCTTCGACCTACCCGCCGAGGACAGCCTGGACACCGCCCTCGACGCGGTCCGCGACCGCTTCGGCTCGACGTCGGTCACCCGCGCGGCGTCGCTGGGCCGCGACCTGAACCCGTCCGTACCGATCCTGCCGGACTGATTCCCGGCCCGGCTACGGCCGGTCGGCCGGAGATCGCGACCGGCTACGGCTCGAGGCCGAGTTGGGCCCGGCCGGTGGCGTTGAGATCGTCGGCCATCGGGCGGCCGGCCCAGTCGATCTCGTAGTCCTCGGGCGCGAAGTCCGACGGGCTGATGCCCTTGATGAAGGCCTGCCCGCACTCGGCCGCGTATGCGGCGTTCTTCTCGCAGTACGGGCTCGCCGGGATGTACATGACGTTGCCCCAGCCCTGCTGGTTCTTCACCGCCCCGACGGAGTGGATCATGTCGCCGTGCCACCAGACGGTGTCGCCGGGCTCGACCGCGGGGATCGGGGTCAGCGCGGGCATCAGCGCCGGGTGCCAGCGCTCGCTGATCGGCAGCGCCTGCCCGTTCGCGGCGCCGCACAGGTCGTCGTCGGCGACGTCGTCCTGCAGGGCGCGCAGCAGCAGGTATGCCATCGCCGACGGGATCGGCACGACGTGCAGCACGCCCTCGGTCGGCGCCATGTCGGACAGCGCGGTCCAGCCCTGGAAGGTACGGAACGCCGAGCACATCACCGTCGACTCGTACTCGTGCACGTCGGTGCGGTAGGCGCCGTCCCACGGGTCGTAGGCGTCCGGGTCGCCGCGGAACACGTGCCGGAAGACGTTCTGATACGCCGGGAGCAGCCAGCGTTCGATCGAGCCGGAGTCGGTGTGCGCGGACAGGCCGGCCGAGTCGCTGCCCGGCTCGCGGCGGCGCACGCGGTCCGGGTACGCGGTGTCGCGGGTGGGGTCGAACCAGACCCGGCCCTGCGATTCGTGCTTCCAGAACGAGTTCAGGAAGCCCCGGACCGCGACCATGTTGTCGTCCTCGCGGGCCTGCATCTGCGGCCGCGACCAGTAGATCGGGAAGATCGACGGCCGGCTCGCGGCGAGGCCGCCGAAGACGCCGTCGTCGAGGTAGCGGTAAGTGCCGGCGAAGTCGTTGCGGTCCAGGTAGTCGACCAGCTCGGCGTCCCAGCGCTCAGCGCGTACGCGGGGGAAGGTGCCCTTGATGACCGCGCAGCCGCGGCGGCGGACGGCCTCGACCAGGTCGGCCGGGACGGTGCCGGCGGCGACGTCGGCGAATCGCACGACGGGCCAGACCTCCTCGCCCCGCCCGCGCTGGGCGACGATCTCGGCGACCTCGGCGCGGACGGCGGCCTCGGCCCGGGCGAAGGCCGCGGCGACGTCGCCGATCTGCGCCCGCAGCCGCGCCTTGGTCTCGCGGATCGCGGTGGGGATGTCGGCCGGTGCGGTGCTCATCGGTGTCTCCCTGCGTCGACTGGGTAGTATTTGATTAGGTGACCTAACTAGAATGTGTCTTAATGTAGGAGGTCGGCAGCAAAGATCGCAAGGGGGATCCGTGAACGAGGTCGCCCGGGCCCTGCCGCAGACGGTCCTGCGCGAGGCCACCGACCGCCGCCTGCTCGACGAGACCATCCGCCAGGGCCGGACCACGCGCGCCGAACTGGCCGACGTCACCGGCTACTCGCGGCCGACCGTCTCCGAGGCGGTCCGCCGCCTGGTCGAGGCCGGCCTGCTCGACGCGACCGGCCTGAAGGAGACCGGCCGGCGGGGCCGGGTCGGCACCTTCTACGAGCTGGGAGCGCAGTCCGGCTGGGTGCTCGGCCTCGAGCTGGACCAGTCCGGCGTGCACGCCCGCGCCGCCGACCTGGCCGGCCGCACCCGCGCCGAGCTGCGCCGACCGCCCACCCCGCCGGGCGACGCCGCGGCGCTGGTCGAGAGCGTGCGGGCCGCGGTGCGGACGATCGACGGCGGCGCGGGCCCGCTGCGCACGATCGGCGTCTCGATCGCGAACCCGGTCGACCCGGCCACCCACCAGACCGTTCCGCTGGCCGGCACGCCATTCCCGGAGGGCCTGCTCAGCCCGGTGGAGATGATCGGCGACCTGGCGGCGGCCCCGGTGCTGGTCGACAACGACGTCAACCTCGCCGCGCTGGCCGAACACCGCGCGGGCCGGGCGGTGGGCGAGGCCAGCTTCGCGTACGTCTACGTCGGCGCCGGCCTCGGCGTCGGGCTGTACATCGGCGACCAGCTCATCCGCGGCGCGCACGGGCTGGCCGGCGAGATCGGCTACCTGCCCGGCGCCTCGGCACCGACGCTCGCGGCGGACCTGGCGGCGGGCGGGCTGGGCCGCTCGGACGCGCCGTCCAACGACGTCGCGGCGGCGCTGGCGCTGCTCGACCGGGGGGACGAGACGGCGCTGCGGGTACTCGCGGAGGCGGTGGCCCGCGCGATCAACTCGGTCGCCGCCGTGGTCGACCCCGCGCTGGTCCTGCTCGGCGGCCCGGTGGGCACCCATCCGGCGCTGCTGCCCCGGGTACGCACGGCGATCTCCTTCCCCGGCCCGATCCGAGTGGAGCACGGCGCCCTCAGCACCGACGCGGCATTGCGCGGCGCCCTGGAGCTGGCCATCGAGCACGCCCGCGCGACGGCGGTGGCGGTCTAAGGTCCCGTTCCGACCGGGGTCGCGCGTCGTCTGGGTGTGCGCCGGGATTTCGCCGGCCAGGCACCCGGTCCGGAACAGGACCTAGGATCGCCGGTGTGGCATTGCGTCCTGCTCACATCAATATCAAGGCAGTCGATCACGCGGCGGTCGGCCGGTTCTGGGCGGAGGCGCTCGGCTGGAGCGCCTACCCGGGCGAGACGACCTACGTCGGGCCCGCCGGCGGCCCCGTCTGGCCGGACCCGGTCGTCCTCGGCATCGACGTCGTTCCGGTACCGGAACCCAAGACCGCGGCGAAGAACCGGGTGCACCTCGATCTCGCCACCGCCTCCGCGGCACACCAGGCCGAGCTGGTCGCGCGCCTGCTGGCGCTCGGCGCGACGCCCGCCGACGTGGGCCAGGGCGAGGTGCCGTGGGCGGTGCTCGCCGACCCGGAGGGCAACGAGTTCTGCGTGCTGGAGCCCCGGGAGGTCTACCGGGACACCGGGCCGATCGCCGCCGTCGTGGTCGACTGCGTGGATCCGCGGGCCATGGCCCGGTTCTGGGGCGAGGCGACGGACTGGGCCGTGCGCGAGGCGACCGACGAGTTCGCGTCGTTGCGCTCCGCCGGCGCCGTCGGCCCGTACCTCGAGTTCCTCCGCATCCCCGGCACCCGGCCCGCGCCGGACCGCGTCCATCTCGACCTGCTGCCGCACCCCGGCGACGACAAGGCGGCCGAGGTGGCCCGGCTGCGGGCCCTCGGCGCCGCCGACCTCGACATCGGCCAGGGCGCCGCGCCGTGGACGTGCCTGTCCGACCCGGAGGGCCACGAGTTCTGCGTCCTGGCCCGGTCCTGACGGCTGGCCGCGGCCGGTACGGCAGACTTGCCGGTGTGCGGAAGATCTACGTCATCGGGATCGGCTCGGGCGATCCCGACCAGCTGACCCTGCAGGCAGCCAAGGCGATCGGCCGGACCGACGTGTTCTTCCTCCTCGACGAGGGCGAGGCCAAGGAGAGCATGGTCGAGCTCCGCCGCCGGCTGCTGAAGGCGTACGGCCGGCCGAGCCGGCGCATCGCGGAGGGCCGCGACCCGACGCCGGCCGACAGCGAGGCCACGATCGGCGACTGGCAGCGGCGGCGCTCCGAGGTCGCCGAGGCGCTGATCGGCGAGCACCTGCTCGACGGCGAGACCGGCGCGTTCCTGGTCTGGGGCGACCCGTCGCTCTACGACTCGACGATCGCCGTCCTCGACGAGATCCTGGCCCGCGGCCAGAGCAGCTTCGAGTACGAGGTCATCCCCGGCATCAGCAGCGTCTCCACCCTGGCCGCCAAGCACCGGATCGGCCTGAACCGGGTCGGGCGGCCGTTCCACGTGACGACGGGGCGCCGGCTCGCGCAGGGGTGGCCGGACGGCGCTGAAGACGTGGTCGTGATGCTGGACGCGCAGCAGAGCTTCGGCACGGTGGACGGCGAGAACGTGGAGATCTTCTGGGGCGCGTATCTGGGTACCGGGGACGAGCTGTTGGTATCCGGGCCGCTCGACGAGGTGGCCGACGAGATCCGCCGGGTGCGGGCGGAGGCCAGCGAGCGGCACGGCTGGATCATGGATACCTACCTGCTGCGCCGCCGGACCTGATCGACGGGTGCCGGTCTGCGCAGGGCTTGACCGCGATCGCCCGCCGTCCCGGTGGATGCGCATCCACTCCGTCGCGGTGCTGCCGGAGCCTATTTGCCGGTTCCCCGGGCCGGCGTCGAGGTTCGCGTCGCCGCCGGCGCGAGCTGCGAGTCGCCAGAGTTACGGCGCGGACCTCTCGTTTGGCTGGTTGACCGTCGCTCTCGGAGACCGTGTCGGGCAGGCCTGGTACCAGCGGCCGGGGCCCGGCAACGACCGCACCCCTGCGCCCATCATCCGTGCGGCCACAATCCGGATGGCGACCATCCGGGCAGCCGCCGTCCAAGTGCCCACCAGCTGACTGGCCACCATCCACGTAACCGGCACCTGGGCGACGACCTTCCATGTACCCGCCATCCACGTGCCCACCGTCCGGGTGCCTGACGTCCCGGCGGCCGCCATGCAAACGCCCTGCCTCCGGGTGCCCACCCTCCAGCTGGCTTGCAGCCACGTGCCCGTCCACGTGTCCGAATCAGCGTGCCCGAATCCACGTGCCCGACTCCACGTGCCCGGCATCCAGCTGCCCGGCATCCAAGTGGCCGCCGTCCGAGTGCCCGGTGTCCGGGTGGCCACCGTCCCAACAACCGATATCCGGGCCGCCGTTGTCGAAGTAACCGCCATCCACATGCCAACCGTCCGAATGGCGGCGTTCGGGCAGCCCACCGTCCCAGTGCCCGATATCCGGGCCGCGGTTGTCCGGGTAACCGCTATCCACATGCCCACCATCCGAGTGTCCGGCGGCCGGGCAGCCACCGTCCCAGTGCCCGAGATCCCAGCCGCCGGTATCCAGGTAGCCACCATCCACATGCCCACCGTCACAGTTGCCACCATGCAGACGCCCTGCATCCGGATGCCCGAGGTCCAACTGGCCGTCGTCCGAATGCCCGGCATCCGGGTGGCCGTCATCCGGATCCCCGGGGTCCAAGTGGCCCATCCACATGGCTGCCGTCCGGGCACCCGGCGGCGGCCGGCCGAGGTGAGCTTGTGGACGCGACGGCTCCGGTTGCACAGACGCCGCCGACGGCGTCGGCCACGGTGAGGGCGACAGGGTTGTCGGCCACGTCGTGACGTTGGCCGCCGGAATCCGGAGGGCTTCCACAGCCTCTTAGATATCGATAGGTTTCACTGCATGAAGGGCTCTCTCACCGCGCTCGCAGTCCTTGCCTCGCTGGTAGCGCCACCTGCCGCCGCGCACGCCACCTCCGCCGCCGCGCCAACACCCACAGCACTCGCCGCGCACGACGCCGCACTCCCGGCCGCACCCGCCGCACTCCCGAACGCGCCCGCCGCACTCGGCGCCGCACCCGCCGCACCCGCCGCACTCGGCGCTGCACCCGCTGCACCCGCCGCACTCGGCGCTGCGCCCGCCGCACCCGCCGCGGTCGGCACCGCACCCGCCGGCGCGCTCGCCGCCGATGCGTCCTATCGGACGCTCGGTTCGGCGAGCCATCCGGATTGGATGCGATCATTGCCCGATTCGACCGGTCTATCCGCGCTGTCCATCCCCGGCACGCACAACTCGATGTCGATCCACGGCGGCGCGCTGACCCAGACCCAGGAGAACTTCGGCGACAGCGCCGCGACGCTGGCCCGGCAGCTCGACGCCGGCATCCGAATGATCGACATCCGGGCCCGGGTGAACGGCGGGAACACCTTCACGATCCACCACGGCGCGGTCTATCAGAACGCCAATTTCGGCGATGTCCTGAATGCACTGCGCGCCTTCCTCTCGGCCCACCCGGGCGAGACCGTCGTCATGCGGCTCAAGCAGGAGTGCACGGGAGAAATCGGATCCTGTACCGACGTATCGGGCCAGAAGAGCTTTCCCGACATTTTCGACTCATACGTCTCGTCGCTGTTCTGGCAGCCGTCGGTGACCCGCGGGGCCGCCGCCGCGACGCCCACGCTGGGCGCGGTCCGGGGCAAGGTGGTGCTCGCCGTGCTGCACGGCGCGCACGGCAGCCCGATCGAGCACTACGGGCTGACCCAGTTCGAGCAGTGGCGCAACGGCTCGTCGACCTACGTGCAGGACAACTACTCGGTGCCCAACGTCGGCGCAATCGCCACAAAACGCGACCAGGTCAGGCGCCATCTCGACGCCACGAGCGCCGGCGAGGTCGCGAAGATGTATGTCAATTTCGGCAGCGGTTCCAGCATCTTCGCCCAGCCGCACCAGGTGGCCGGCGGCGCGTTCGGAGTGCAGGGCGTGGACCCGTTTCTGCTGGTCTACCTCAATGAGGGCCACGGCCTGACCCGTACCGGAATGGTCATGCTCGACTTCCCCGGCGGCGGCCTGATAGACAAGATCATCTCGTACAACTGACTTTTTCTTCTCAGGTTTGAGCCTTCACCCGCTGAACCGCGTAGTACCCGTCGACGGCCTGCCGAGAACCGGGCCGCCACGTCGGCCGCCGGGGGGCGGCGACGCCGAACGACGACTGCTGAGCGGGTGAGGTCGATGGCGCGAGCGAACGGCGACACTGCCGGCCGACCAGGGCCGACCGCGTTTCCATCCTTCGACGACCTGCGCGAGCCGGCGTTCCCGCAGACCGACCTGCGCGGGCCGGCATTCCCGCAGACCGACCAGCGCGAGCCGGCGTTCACGCAGACCCTCGCGCCCGAGCGTGAGTTCTGGCAGCAGCCGGACCTGAACGAGGGCGTGCCCCGCGGCGACATCATCGTCGAGGCGCCGACCGAGCCGTCCGGCTGGCAGGGCACCGGCCCGGCGATCGTCACCGACGACCGGCCGCCGGCCGAGGCCACCTCGGGCAACCGCCTGCTCATGGTGCTGCTGTTCTTCTCCGGGCTGGCGGCCAGCCTCGCGCTCTGGCTCTTCGACACCCAGGCCGGCGCGATCAACGACACCGCGACCCTGATGCTGGCGGTCGGCCGGATCACCGGCCTGGCCGGCGGCTACGTGCTCTTCATCCAGTTGCTGATGATGAGCCGGGTCTCCTGGCTCGAGGAGTGGGTCGGCGCCCGCGACCTGCTGCGCTGGCACCGCTGGCTGGGCACGTCGCTCGTGGTCCTGGTGCTCGCGCACGTCGTGTTCATCGTCTACGGCTACGCGCTGACGGCCGAGGCCG
Organism: Actinoplanes sp. NPDC049668; assembly: GCF_044465445.1. Lineage (NCBI taxonomy): Bacteria > Bacillati > Actinomycetota > Actinomycetes > Micromonosporales > Micromonosporaceae > Actinoplanes > Actinoplanes sp. NPDC049668. Next base: position 57,477 of record NZ_JBITLR010000007.1, on the reverse strand, counting down.
GCGTGGTCGACCAGGCCTGGACGATCATCACCACGCTCCCCGAGATGATCAGCGCGACGGTCGCCACCGGCCTGCTGGTGCTGATCAGCCTCATCTCGATCCGGGCGGCCCGCAGCAAACTGCCGTACGAGTTGTGGCACTTCATCCACCTCACCGCGTACCTCGTGCTTTTGCTGGGTTATGGCCACCAGGTCGCGGTAGGCGCGGACCTGTCCGGCCGCTTCGCTTCGATCTTCTGGCCCGGGTTGAGCGCGCTGGTGATCGCCGCCCTGGTCTGGGGCCGGCTGGTCGAGCCGCTCTGGCTGAACGTGCGGCACCGCTTCGAGGTCGCCGAGGTCGTCGCGGAGGGCACGAACACGTTCTCGATCTACATCGACGGCCGCAACCTCGACAAGCTGCCGGCCGTGGCGGGCCAGTTCATGCGCTGGCGGTTCCTGACCGCCAACGGCTGGTGGCAGTCGCACCCGTTCTCGCTCTCGGCGGCGCCGAACTCGCAGTGGCTGCGCCTGACCGTCGCGGCCGTCGGCGGGCACACCGCGAAGCTGGCGGAGATGGAGCCGGGCACGCCGATCTGGGCCGAGGGCCCGTTCGGCACGTTCACCGCCCAGCGCCGCACCCGCCGCCGCGCCCTGCTGATCGCGGGCGGCAGCGGCATCGCGCCGATCCGCGCCCTGCTCGAGGACATGCCGCCGGACACGATCGTGATCTACCGCGCCAGCCGCCCCGATGAACTGGTCTTCCGCGAGGAGCTGGAGGACTTGGCCGAGCGGCGCGACGCCTGGGTCCGCTACATCGTCGGCTCCCGCAACGACCCGGGCCCGAAGCGCCTCTTCACCGCGAACGGCCTGCTGGGGCTGGTGCCCGACGTCAACCGCCGGGATGTCTACCTGTGCGGCCCGCCCGGGCTGGTGGACGCCGCGGTGCAGACCCTGCGCGAGCTGGAAGTGCCAGACAGCCAGTTGCACCTCGACCCCTTCGAATTCTGATTTCCGGGAGTTTCCTCATGCGACGCAGCACCGCAGCAGCCATCGGGACGTTGACCGGCGCAGCTTTGATCGTCGGTGTCCGGCTGAGCGTGTCCGCACCTGTCATCCCCGCGGCCGCGCCGCCCGCGGTCGACCTGGCGGGCTCGGGTGAGGACGCGGACCCGACCGCCACGCCGTCGAAGAAGGCCTCGAAGAAGCCCGCCCCCGAGAAGTCAGCCGACGAGGCGTCGGGTGAGGCCGGTGGCGCCGGCCTCACCAACGGCGTCTTCAAGGGCTCGGCGGCGAAGAACCCGTACGGCACCGTCCAGGTCTCGATCAAGGTCACCGGCGGCAAGATCACCGCAGCGGACGCCACGTACCCGGTCACCGGCGACAGCGCGACGATCAACCCGCCGGCGATCGCCTCGCTCAAGCAGGCGACGGTCAAGGCACAGAGCGCCGAGGTGGACGCGGTCTCCGGCGCGACCTTCACGTCGGAGTCGTACGTGAAGTCACTGCAGGCCGCGATCGACGCCGCGTCCGCGTAGGGTCCGTCACCATGCACCACGCAGAACACGTCATGGGCACGGTCGTCAGCATCGACCTCGCGGACGACCTCCCGGAGGCGGACCTGCGGACGATGATCGACGACACCTGCGGCTGGCTGCACGAGGTCGACCGGCGCTTCAGCACGTACCGGGACGACAGCGAGGTCAGCCGCCTGCGCCGGCGAGAGATCACACCGGAGGACTTCTCGCCGGACATGCGCCACGTTTTGGAGGCGTGCGCCGACCTGTGGCGGAAGACCGACGGCTACTTCGACGCGTACGCGGCCGGCCCGCTGGACCCGTCCGGGTACGTCAAGGGCTGGTCGGTGGAGGTCGCGTCGGCCCGCCTGGCCGAGGCTGGTTCGGTGAACCACTGCGTGAACGCGGGCGGAGACATCAGGGCCCGAGGCCGATCCGCGGCCGGCGCGCCGTGGCGGGTCGGCGTCCGGCACCCGTGGGAGGCGGACAAGCTGAGCTGGGTGCTCACGCTGACCGACCAGGCGGTGGCGACTTCCGGTACCTATGAACGTGGTGATCATGTCTTCAATCCACGTACGGGCGGGCCTGCCCGGGGTCTACGGTCGGTGACCGTCGTCGGCCCCGACCTGGCACTCGCCGACGCCTACGCGACCGCCGCGCTGGCCATGGGCGAGGCGGGAATCGCCTGGCTCGCCAAGCGCGCCGCCGACGGCTACGACTCAGCGGTCGTGACAGACGACAGACGAGCGTTCAGCTCGGCGGGTCTACCGGCCGCAGTCTGATCCGCAGCCGCAGCCGCGACCACCGACCTGCTCACCTGCTCACCTGCTCACCTGCTCACCTGCTCACCTGCTCACCTGCTCACCTGCTCACCTGCTCACCTGCTCACCTGCTCATGAAACGCGCGACCCACCCGCGAGCCGACGCTCAGGTCGGCCAGGTTGCCGCAGTCGGATCCACCGCCAGGTTCACCGACCCGCCAGCAACGCGCAGTCTGCCCACGAGCCGATGTCCAGCTCGACCAGGTGCCCACCACAGCCAGATCCACCCCCAGGACCACCGACCCGCCGACAACGCGCAGCCCACTGACAACGCGCGGTCCGCCCACGAGCCGACGTTCAGCTCGACCAGGTCCCCGCCCCGCCCCCATGACCACTGACCTGCCGACAACGCCCAGCCCACCCACGAACCGGCGTTCAGCACAACCAAGTCCCCACCCCCAACCAGATCCACCCCCAGGACCACCAACCAGCCGGCAAACGCGCGACCCGGCCGACGAGCCAACAGTCAGCCCAGCCGGATTGGCACCCGCAGTCTGATCCACCCCCAGGACCACCGACCTGCCGACAACGCCGAGCCCACCCACGAACCGGCGTTCAGCACAACCAGGTCCCCACCCCCAGCCAGATCCACCCCCAGGATCACCAACCAGCCGGCAAACGCGCGACCCGGCCGACGAGCCGGCGGTCAGCTCAGCCGGATTGGTGCCCGCAGTCTGATCCGCCGTCAGGTGCGCCGACCCTGCGGCGGGTGCGGCCGGCCGGTCGCACCTGCGTGGGTTCGCCGTCGTGGGTGATCAGAAGTCAGCGAACATGTAAGGCATTCGCCTCGGGAAGAGTGCGGTCAGCGGGTCGATCGCCGCGGCGTCGACCTGGCCGAAGCCCCTCGTCATGACCTCGACCGGGTCGAGGACGCCGTAGGCGAGGGCCGAGATGCCGGAGCAGGTGAGCGTGGCCTACGGCTCGTCCTTGCCCTGTTCCACAACGAGCCGGCCGTCCTCGCCGGCCAGCCGGTAGCGCCCGCCGATGAACTCGTCGCCGGCCACCTCGACCGTCACGGCCCCGGTCGCCGACGTGGTGGTGCCGGTCAGCGCCTCCATCGAAAGCAGGCGACCCATCGGTCCGCCCCGGCGGGGAAACGCGACTCGCCCCTCGGTGAGCACCGCGAGGTCGGTCCCCCACAGCTCCGGCACCTCGTCCACCCCGACCTTCATGACGATCCGGGCGACCTGGTCGACGTGCCGTGCGAAGAACTGCAGCAGCAGCGCGCGGCCCAGCGGCCCCGTGACCAGCAGGTCGTCCGTGATCAGATCACCGCCGAACTCGTCGATCCGATAGGCCACGGCACCCACCACCTCGCCGTCGACCCGGGCGACCGCCACCCAGCGCGCCGGGCTCTCCCGGAACTCGGCGGTGCGCACCTCGTCGAACACCGAGAAGCCGTGCCGCTCGCCCAGCAGGCGCAGCGTCAGGGCGTTGTAGTCGTCGAAGGCCTCCCGCATGGGCAGCCGCTCCACGTCACCCCGCAGCTCGGCCCTCAGGAGATGCGAGAGGCCCTCCGGGGCGAAGGTCGCGGTCCGGAACCGTGGAAGGCCCACGAAGCCGAAGCGGCCGTAGAACGACGCACGGAACGGATAGAGGGTGCTCACCGTGCTCCCCCGGTCGTGCATCTCGTGCAGCAGCCGGCCCAGCAGCGCCCGGACGAAGCCGCGACGACGCGCGGCCGGATGGGTGGCGACGGACGCGACCCCGGCCATGTCGTGGACGACGCCACGCACGTTCTGCCGCATCGGGAAGGCGGCGACGCCGGCCAGCGCCTGCCCGTCCTCCTCGGCGATGAGGCTGACGGCGGTGTCGTAATACCGCATCCGGCCGGCGTAGGTGTCCCGATCGGCATCGGCGCAGGGTGAGGGCATGAAGGCATACGACTGCAGCGGAAACATGGTGTCGGTGCGCTCTGCGGCGGTGATCTGTCGGATCTCCATGAGGCCATCCAACCGGGAACGCGGGCTGGGCGCTCACCCGTTTCCTGGCCTGTGGATAACCGGCCCGCGACGCGCCGGGGGACCCCCGGTTTGGCAATGGGCCGGGGTACCCGCTAATGTTTCATCCGTCGCCGGGGAACGCCACCGGAGAGACAAGCGGACGTAGCGCAGCTGGTAGCGCATCACCTTGCCAAGGTGAGGGTCGCGGGTTCGAATCCCGTCGTCCGCTCGGAGAGGCCGCCACAGGTTACGTGCGGGGTCAGCTCGGTGGAGTGGCCGAGAGGCGAGGCAACGGCCTGCAAAGCCGTGTACACGGGTTCAAATCCCGTCTCCACCTCGGCATTTCGATCGAGGGCGATTGGCGCAGCGGGAGCGCGCTTCCTTGACACGGAAGAGGTCACTGGTTCGATCCCAGTATCGCCCACCAAGCAGTACAGCAGGTCAGAGCGGGTTTCGCCCTCACGGTGCGGAGCCCGTTTCTCGTTGGTGGCCAAGATCTGGAGAGATCTTGGAGACGATCTTGATGACGTCACCTTGGTCATTCCCCCGCTCCCGTCAGCAATCAATTGAGTATCGCGACCGGGGAACGAGCACCCAGCCGTCGGCGTGGGGCCACCGCCTCCTCCCACATCCGGGTCAGCCCGTCGAGTAGCTCGCCAATCATTCCGTCGGTGATATGCGAGTACAGCGCCGGTACTGAGCCGTCCGCATGGCCGGCGGTGGCTCCTCCTGGTGCGCTTGACGGGAGCTTTGATCTTGGCAATCATCTGTCTCCCTGCTCACAGAAGCCGAGGCCGCCCAACAGTGAAGCGATATTCCGGGCCGTTCACCGCCCTCGTGCTGACCGTGGCGACTCCGGTCGCGGCGATCTGGTTGATCCCCGACCAGACCAACGACGAGGCCAAGCAACTCGCCGCGCAGGGTGTGGACCTGGACTACGGGATCGAGCCGCTGAGTTTCGGGCCGTTGGCCGACACCGTGATCGGCATCGGGGCGTGCGCCGTGGTCGTGGCGTGCCTGGCTCTGCTGGTCTTCGGCACGGCCCGTCGGACGATCGCCCCGGCCTGGTGGTGGGTGACCGCATCGATCCTGGCCATCGGCTACTTCCTTGGCTTCTGCTGGCGAGTGTGGACCGCCGGCGGCATCGGCGCCAATATCGGTGCCGGCTTCGTGGTGCTGATTAGCCCGTTCTGCATCGTGTGGGGCTCGCTGCCCGGGATCGTCGGAGCGGTGTATCTCTACCGCGCCCGCAAGCAGCGCCTGACCAGCGCCTCCGTGGGGGAAACGGCGTCTTGACCGGGTCGCGCGGCCGGGAGCTTTGCCTCACGACAGCCGCAGCGGCGGATACCGAGATACCTCCAGCTTCGATCGTCGGCCCGGAGCATTCCGCTGTCGACTTCGCCTGCGCCCTTGCGACCGAGTACTCCTTGATGCGGGCCGAGTGCCGCGCCGGAAGACGTCCAGATCGCGGGCAGAGGATTACGGCTGGACTACGACGGCGGTTGCCGTGAGATAGGTGCGGTCGTCGTAGCCGCCGGTGATCAGGACGCGGCCGGCCGGGAGCGCGGCCGCCGCCGGGAACTGCCGTTCCGGGCCGGAGACGGTTCCCAGTGCACGCAGCGCGCCGTCGGCGTAGGTATCGACGCCGTAGCCGCCCGCGATGACGACCCGGCCGTCGGCCAGGGTGACCACCGCATCGGAGATCTTGTAGCGCGGCTCGGACATCTGTGGGCCCGGCCGGAACGTGCCGGAGCGTGGGTCGAAGCGTTCGGTGCGGGCGAGTCGGGCCTGGCGGTCGTCGGCGGTCTGGCCGCCCACGACCAGGGCGCCGCCGTCCGGCAGAGCGGCGACGGCCAGCTTGTACTTCGGCGCGTCGAGCCGGCCGGCCGCGCGCCAGGAGTCGGTGGCCGGGTCGTAGATCGCCGCTGTGTCGAGCAACGTGCCGCGAGCGGACTGGCCGCCCGCGACGAGGACCCGACCGCCTGCGAGCAGGGTCGCGCCGTGCATCGATCGCGGCCCGGGTAGCGCCGGGGCGGCGCTGAACCGGCCGGTCGCCGGGTCGTAGATCTCCGCGCCGGCGAGGATGTTCGTGCCGTTCGCGCCGCCGGCGATGAGGACCCGCCCGTCCCGCAGGCGGGTGGCCGTGTGCTCCGCGCGGCGCACCGACATCGCACCGGTCGGCTCGAACCGGGCGGTCGCCGGGTCGTACACCTCGGCGCTGACCAGCGGCGGCAGCCGTTCGCCCGAGAACCCGCCGACCACCAGGACGCGGCCGTCCGCCAGAGCCGTCGCGGTGTGACCTGCCCGCGGCACGGACATCGGTGCGCCGGGCGTGAACCGGCCGGTCGCCGGGTCGAACAGTTCGCTGTCGGCTCCGGCGGTGCCGTCGCAGTGGTCCACCACGCATCCACCCACGATCAGCACGCGGCCGCCGGGCAGCGGCGTCGCGGTATGGGAAGCCCGCGGAACCGCCATCACCAGCCCACCCGGTGCGGGTGAGGTGACCTGCGGCGGCGGGATCGGCAGCGGCTGGGGATCGTCGGCGGTGCAGCCGGCGGTGAGCGTACCGGCCGTCAGAATCAGACACACCACGAGTGGACCGCGCAACGTCCACCTCCCGAAGCCACGGATCGAGGTCATGACGTAGACAGGACTGGAGGCCCCGAACCGATTCTGCACCGGAATTGAGCCCGGTGCCCCCAGGCGGAGACACCGGGCGGAGACGGTCAGGCCGCCGCGTATTTCCGGGTACGGCTCAGCGACGTGATCAGCGAATGCTCGGCCGGGAACGACTCGCCGAACGCGGTGGCCACCACGGCGGCGGTCCGTCGCCGCGTGACGTAGCGGGCGCCCTCCTCGTCACTCCAGCGTTCCTTCACCACCTCGCCGGTCCCGGTCCAGGTGATCTTCACGCTGGTCGTACCCTCGGTCGCCGGGGCGTCCGTGCACGACTCCGGGCGTTCGCCCTCTTCGTTGACCGGCCCGAACGTGCACGTCCGCACGGTCTGCGAGTAGGTCACCACCCCGGTGGCCGAGGCACCTTTCAGCGACATCCTGACCCGTGACGGCGTCTGGTCGTACGCGTTCCGGAAGATCGTCTCGCAGGTCTCCAGGCCGGCGGATTCGGTGCAGGAGCGGGACCAGTATTCGACGTCCAGCTGGGCCACCCCGTCGATGCGGTCGAGGTCGACGGTCAGGGTCCGGCTGGCGTTCGGGTCGTCGAAGCCGACGTGCGCGCCCTCGAAAAGCGTCGAGGCCGGCGCAGCCGTCGCGGGTGTGGCGAGTGCTGCCGTGACGAGAGCGGCACCGATCGGCACGAGGACACGGCGGAGCAGGGTCATGCGATCTCCTTTTCGGAGTAATCAAGGAGACCCGAATGCTAATCGCCGGGTACGACGGGCGCTGCCCCGGATCGACGCCGGCCAGTAAGGTCGTCCGCGTGGATCTGGACGACATCGCCGCGCGGCTCGGGGTACCCGTCGAGGACGTCGACCGCGTGAGCCGGCTCGCCGGCGACCGGCCGTCGGCTCCGCTGCCGGCCAAGGCCGACGCGCCCGCGATCCTCGACCGGCTCGGGGTACGGCCGGAGGGCGCCGCGGAAATCCTGGCGGGCTGGCCCGACCCCGTGTCCCCAATGTGGACTCCGGAGCTGCGCTGGCTGCTCGACCGCTCGATCGCCCTCGTCCGCGCCGACCTCGGCGGCCACGACTGGCTGGCGCCCGGCCCGGAGCTACCGCGCGACCGGGGCCTCGCCTGGCGGCATCTCTACGTGTACGCCTACCTGGCGCTGATCGACGTCGTCACGGAATACCACCGCGACCATGGCATCGCCGACGCCGTGTCCTGGGCGACCCTCGCGGACCTGGGCCGCAACCTGGCGATCGACCGGCGGATGCACGGCGAGGGCTGGCCGGTCATGCAGAGCTGGCTGACGCTGCACGCCCGCGGCGGCCTCTACGAGCTGGGCCGGCTGCAGCACCATCGCGGCGACACCGCCATCAGCCTGCACATCCCCGACTCCGGGCCGCTGACGCCGGAGGCCGTGGACGCGTCGCTCGACGAGGCCCGCGCGTTCTTCCCGCGCCACTTCCCCGACGAGCCCTACACGGCCTTCACCTGCGGCTCGTGGCTGCTCGACCCGCAGCTGCTGCGGTACCTGCCCTGCGATTCCAACATCGCCCGGTTCCAGCGGAGGTTCGAGCTGGAGCCCTACGAGGAGCCGGAGGGGCTGGACGCCGACGTCGAGATGCTGCGGTTCGTGTTCCGCACCCTGAGCACGCCACTCGATCAGCTGCCGCGCCGCACCGCGCTGCAGCGCGCGACCATCGACCACCTGAAAGCGGGCGGCCACTGGCACTGGCGCCGCGGCAGCTTCCCGATCTAGCTCCTACTCCTCCTCGGCGAACACGACCTCGCGGCGCCGGCGGATCGCCGGGAGGACGGTGATGATGAGTGCCGCCGCGGCCAGGGCCAGCAGCACCGCGGAGATCGGCCGGGTCAGGAAGACCGACGTGTCGCCGTGGGAGATGATCAGCGCTCGCCGCAGGTTCTTCTCGAGCAGTGGCCCGAGTACGAAGCCGAGCAGCAGCGGCGCCGGCTCGCAGCCGCATTTGATCAGGACGTAGCCCAGGATCCCGAACAGCGCGATCGCGTACACGTCGTACGCGTTGAAGCCCAGCGAGTACGTGCCGATCGCGGCGAACAGGATGATCATCGGGAACAGCACCTCGTACGGGATGCGCAGCATGCGTACCCAGATGCCGATCAGTGGCAGGTTCAGCAGCACGAGTAGCACGTTGCCGATCCACATCGACGCGATCAGGCCCCAGAACAGTGCCGGCTCGTCGTTGATGACGTTCGGCCCGGGGGTGATGCCGTGCACGATGAAGGCGCCGACCATCAGCGCCATGACCGGGTGCGCGGGCAGGCCGAGGGTGAGCAGCGGAATGAACGACGTCTGCGCGGCGGCGTTGTTCGCCGACTCGGGACCGGCAACGCCCTCGATCGCGCCGTGCCCGAACTCCTGCGGGCGCCTCGAGATGCGCTTCTCCACGGCGTACGAGGTGAAGGATGCCAGCACGTGGCCGCCGCCGGGCAGCACGCCGAGGGCGGAGCCGAGGCCGGTGCCCCGGGCGATCGGGCCGACCATCCGGCGGCGGTCCTCGGCCGTCGGCCAGAGGTTGCGCACCTTGTCGACGATGGCCGTGCGGGTCTGCCCGCTCTCCAGGTTGCGCAGGATCTCGGCCACCCCGAACATGCCGACGGCGACCGACACGAAGTCGATGCCGCCGTAGAGCTCGCGCTGGTCGAAGACGAACCGCGGCGTACCGGTGTAGATGTCCTGTCCGACCGTGCCGAACAGGATGCCGAGCGCGATCATCGCCAGCGCCTTGAGCGCCGAGCCGCGGGCCAGGGCGATCGACACGATCAGGCCGAGCAGCACCAGCGAGAAGTATTCGGCCGGGCCGAACCGCAGCGCGACGCCGGCCAGCGGCGGGGCCGCGACGGCCAGCACGATCGTCGCCACGGTGCCCGCGATGAAGGAGCCGATCGCGGCGACGGCCAGGGCCGGGCCGGCCCGGCCCTGGCGGGCCATCTCGTGGCCGTCGAGGGCGGTGACCGCGGCCGACGACTCGCCGGGGAGGTTGATCAGGATGGCGGTCGTCGAGCCGCCGTACTGTGCGCCGTAGTAGATGCCGGCCAGCATGATCAGCGCCGTGACCGGCTCGAAGTTGAACGTGATCGGCAGCAGCATCGCCACCGTCGCCGTCGGCCCGATGCCGGGCAGCACGCCGACGGCGGTGCCGAGCAGCACGCCGAGGAAGCAGTAGAGGACGTTCTCGATCAGCAGCGCCGTCGAGAAGCCCAGCACGAGGTTGTCGAAGAGGTCCATGCCTCACGAGCCCCACAGCGGGATGCGCAGCTGGAGCCCGACGACGAAGATGAGGGTTGCGGCGACGGTCAGCCCGGCGGCGACGGCGACGGCCGCCAGAGGCCGCACCCGCGAGCTGGCCAGCGTGGCGAGCAGGGCGGTCACCGCCGAGGTCGGCACGAACCCGAGGCGCCGGATGGCGAATCCGAAGAACAGGATCGCGCACACGATGGCGACGATCGCGCGCCAGGGCACCGGCCCGAACTTCAGGATCTCGCCGGCGATCAGGCCCTTGACGATGATCGCCAGGCCGAGCGCGGCGACGATCACCCCGACCAGCAGCGGGAAGTAGCCGGGGCCCATCCGTACGGGGTCGCCCAGCCGGTAGCCGAGCGACCCCACCACGAAGGCGCCGCCGATCACGAGGAAGAGGCTCCCGGCGAGGATGTCCGGGAGGGACCGTCGGCGCTCCACCTCAGGAGGCCTTGACCCCGGCGTCGGAAATGATCTTCGCCCAGGTGCCGAGCTGCTCCTCCAGCTGCGCCTGGTGCGCCTGCGGGGTCGCGTCCCCGGCCGGGACCGGCGCGGTGCCGAGCTTCGCCATCTGATCGATGACCGCCTGGTCGGCCAGCGCGGCCTTCAGCGCGTCGGACAGCTTCTGTACGACCTCCGGCGGCGTCTCGGCCGGGACGTAGAGGCCGTGCCAGACGCTGACCTGCAGCTGGGGCATCCCGGCCTCGGTCGTGGTCGGCAGGTCGGGCAGGCTCTTCACCCGCTCCGGGGTGGTGACCGCGTACGCCTTGACGGCGCCGGCGGTGATCTGGCCGGTGGTGTTGGTCGTCTGGTCGCACATGAAGTCGACCTGGCCGCCGACGAGATCGGTCAGCGCGGGACCGGTCCCCTCGTACGGGACCTCCTGGAGCTTGACGCCGGCTGCGGACTGGAACAGCAGGCCGCACAGGTGCGACGCGGCGCCGATGCCGGCGTTGGCCAGGGTGACCTTGGCGGCGTTGGCCTTCACGTACGTCACGAGTTCCTGGAACGTGGCGGGCTGGAAGTCCTTGCGGGCGACGATCGTCATCGGCACCTCGGTGACGAGCCCGACCGTCTCGAAGTCCTCGATCGGCTGGTAGCCCAGGTCCTTGTAGAGGGCGGGCGCCGTCGACATGCCGATGTGGTGCATCAGCACGGTGTAGCCGTCGGGTTCGGCCCGCGCGACCTCGCCGGCGCCGACCGTGCCGCCCGCGCCCTCGACGTTCTGGACGACGATCTTGCCGCCGAGCGCCTTCGCCATCGGCTCGGAGATCATCCGGGTGACGGTGTCCGTCGGGCCGCCGGCGCTGAAGGGCACGACGATGGTGATGTTCTGGTCCGGATAACCGCCCGCGCCGCCGTCGCCCCCGCCGCCGCCGTCGTCGGAACAGGCGGCGACGAGTGAGACGACGCCGATCGCGGCGACCAGCCTGCTGATCCTTCTCATGGTGCGGCCTCCTAGCGTCGATGCGGGCATCGCCTCAGTCTCGAACGGCGCGGGCGAGGATGGTGTCAGAGGAATCCCAAGAACTAGAATCTTCCGTTATGCGGATTACCGTCATCGAGGATGACGACCGCGTGGCGCGAGGTCTGGTGACCGTTCTGTCCCAGGCCGGCTTCGAGGTGCACCGCGCCGCCACCGCCGCGGAGGCCGCGGCGGCCGCGCCGTCCGAAGTGGTGCTCGTCGATCTCGGCCTGCCCGACGGCGACGGCCTCGACGTGATCCGCCGGCTGCGCGACCGCCCGGAGACCGCCGTCATCGTGGTGACCGCGCGGTCGGAGGAGCACGAGCGGGTCCGCGGCCTGCGCGCCGGCGCCGACGACTACATAGTCAAGCCGTTCGGCGTCGCCGAGCTGCTGGCCCGGATCGACGCCGTCCTGCGGCGCACCCGGGGCGCCCGCGCCGCGTGCCACCCGGGCGAGCCGCTCACCCTCGGCCCGATGCGGATCGGCGTCGGCACCCGCGAGGTCACCGTCGACGGCGCGCCGGTCGCGCTCACCCGCAAGGAGTTCGAGCTGCTCCTGCTGCTGGCCCGGCGGGCGCCGAACGTGGTCAGCCGCGACGTCATCATCGACCAGATCTGGGGCGCGACCTGGGAGTCCACCACCCGCACCCTGGACACCCACATCGCGGCGCTGCGGCACAAGCTCGGCCGGGGCGCTCCGATCCGGACCGTACACGGGGTGGGCTATCGGCTGCTGGCCGACCAGCCGGAGCTGATCGGCTAGGCCGGCGTGCACCGCCGCCTGCTCGTCGTCCTGGTGCCGCTCGCGGTGCTGCTCGTCGCGGCGCTCGGGATGCCGCTCGGCGTCGCCGTCGCCGAGCGGGAGATGCAGGAGGTCTACGTCGACCGGCTGGGTGACATCGACCGGTTCGCGTCGCTGGCCGAGACCGCGCTGTCGACCGGGCGGACCGAGGCGCTCGACCAGGAGCTGACCCGCTATCACGAGCTGTACGACATACCGGTCGCGGTCATCGACACCTCCGGAACGGTGCTGCTCGGGCCGGCCGGCGCGTACCGGGAGGCGGCGCGCTCCGAGCCGGCGCTGCCCCGGACCGTGACCGCGGCGCTGGCCGGCGCGAGGTCCGAGCCGTACGGGGAATGGGCGCCGTGGCGCGACTCAGCGCTGGTCGTCGCGGAGCCGGTCGGCCGCGACAGCGAGGTCGTCGGCGCCGTCGTGACGATCTCCGACCTGTCGCGGACCCGCGAGCGCATCCTGGTGCGCTGGGCGCAGCTCGCCGGGCTCGGGCTGCTGCCGCTGATCGCCCTGGTGGCCGTCGCCTGGCCGGTGTCCGCGTGGGTGCTCCGGCCGGTGCGGGAGCTGGACGCGGCGACCTCGCGGATCTCCCGGGGCGACCTCACGACCCGCGCCGACGCGGAGGCCGGCCCGGCCGAGCTGCGCCGGCTGGCGGGCTCGTTCAACACCATGATGGACGCGGTCGAGAACGCCGCGCAGCGCCAGCGTGCCTTCGTCTCCGACGCGTCGCACCAGCTGCGCAACCCGCTGACCAGCCTCCGGCTCGCGGTGGAGAGCCTCGAACCGCACCTGTCCCCCGCCGGCGACGGCCGTCAGGTGTACGACGTCGCCGTCGACGAGATGACGGCGATGCAGCGGCTGCTCAACGCGCTGCAGGCCAGTGCGCGGATAGAGAGCATGCGGACGGCCTCGCCGGTGGAGCTGGACGCGGTGCTGGCCACCCGGCTGGAGCGATGGCGGGCGTTGACGACGACGAAGGGCAAGACGCTGACGGTCGACGTCACGCCCGGGCTGCGGCTGCTGGAGCCGCCGGGCGGGCTGGGCAGCGTCCTGGACGAGCTGATCAGCAACGCGCTGCGGCTGTCGGACGCGCGGACCATCGAGGTGAGCGCCCGGGCCGCCGGGAGCGTCGTCATCGCGGTCCGGGACGACGGCCGGGGGCTCGACGCGTCCGAGCGGGCGCAGGCGCTCTGGCGGTTCTGGCGCTCGCCGCGGCACCAGAACGTGTCCGGGACCGGCCTCGGGCTGGCGATCTGCGCCGACCTGATCGGCACGGCCGGCGGCAAGCTGCGGCTGGAGGAGGGACTGCCGCGTCCGGACGGCTCCGGGCACGGGTTCGCGGCCGTGATCACGCTGCCCGCCGTCCCGGCCGCGCCGTAGCCGGTCAGCGCTTGCGGTCCCGGAACCAGGCGGCCGCGCCCGGATGCAGCGGAATCCCCCCGGTGGATATCCCGGTACGCACATTGATCTGCCAGGCCTCCGGTACGGCCTCGGCGCCGGAGGCGATCGAGCCGGTGTGCACGAAGATGGTCTCGGTGATGGCGTAGATCAGGTCGTGGGGCAGATCGTTGCGCACGAGAAGCACGTTCGGCACGGCGACGGTGCGGGTGGCCGGCACCCCGGCGTAGGCGGTCGCCGAGATCGTCGCCGGGGTGTACGAGCTGGGATACACCGAGACGAGCGCGTCCGCCTGGCCGCCCAGCGGGATCAGCCGGATCGGATGCCGCAGCGCCAGGTCCGCGATCGCCGGCGTCGGCACGCCGGTCAGGGAGAACATCGCGTCGAGCCCGCCGTCGCGCAGCGCCGCCGCCGACTCGGCCTGGCTCAGGTACCGGCCGTCGACGGTCACGCGCCCGAGCCGGAGCGCCCGCAGCGACGTGAACTCCGTGCCCGAGTCCCGCGCGCCGAGCGACACCCGCCGGCCCGCGAGATCCCCGAACCCGTCGATGGCCGAGCCGGCCATGACCACGAGGTGCAGGTGGCTGTCGTAGAGCCGGCACACCGCGGACAGCCCCGCGGGCACGCTGCCGTCGGCCGCGACCGCCGCGTCCAGGCTGGACAGCCCGAGGTGCACCTCGCCGGCCCGCAGCATCCGGATGTTGTCGGTGGACGCCCCGCTCGGCACGGTGGTCACCGTGACGCCCGGCACCCGCTCGGTGATGCGCTCGGCCAGCGCACCGCCGATGCGCCGGTACACCGCACCCGCCGGGCCGGTGGCCAGCCGCAGCTGGACCTCGCCGGCCGCGGGCCGCCGGGAGCAGCCGGCGAGCGACCCTGCCGCGGCCAGCAGCACCGCCCGCCGGCTGAGCGTTGGTTCCCGGCCCAGCGCCATCCCCAGATGGTAAGGGGCTCAGCCGGCGGCCAGCTCCGCCGCCGCGGCCGGGGTCGCCGCCATCGGCAGCGGCCGCGCGATGGCGTACCCCTGCGCGAAGTCGAGACCCATGTCGCGCAGCAGCTCCACCGTCGCGGCGTCCTCGGCGAACTCCGCGGCCGTCCGTACGCCGAGCTCCCGGCACAGCTGCACCACATGCCGGACGGCGATGCGGTCGAACGCCGAGTCGCGCAGCCCGGTCACGAAGACGCCATCGATCTTGACCAGGTCGATCGGCAGGTACTTGAGCAGCATCAGCGACGAGTGCCCGGTGCCGAAGTCGTCGAGGGCGAGGCCGCAGCCGCGGCTGCGCACCCCGGCCGCGAACTCGGCCGCGGCGGCGAGGTTGTCGACGGCCGCCGACTCGGTGATCTCGAAGGTGATCGTCCGAGGGTCGACGCCGTGGCGGTCGAGGGCGTCGATCACGAACTCGGCGAGCCCCGGCCGGGACAGCGTGCGGCCGGAGAGATTGATCTGGTGGTGCGACGTCTGCGGACCCTGCCCGATCAGCGCCAGGCTCTGCTCGACCACCCACCGGTCGACGGCCCCGATCTGGTCGAAGCGTTCCGCGACGGCCAGGAAGGCCGCCGGCAGCTCCGGGCGCCCGTGCTCGTCGAGGACCCGGACCAGGACCTCGTGCCGGGTGATCTCGTTGAGGGTCAGGTCGAGGATGGCCTGGGCGTGCAGGCAGAGGCGATCGTCGCCGACCATCGCCGCGATCATCCGGCGGGTGGCGGCCTCCCGCGTGCCGGCCTCCCGGGGGCCGGGCAGCTCCTTCAGCATGTCGCCGTCGCGCCGCCCCTCCCGCCAGGCCCAGCTCGCGTCGAGCAGGAGGTCCTGGCCGCCGGCCCGGTCCGCGCGGGCGAACGGCACCAGCGCGGCCCAGGCGCGCAGCCGTACCCCGGCGGAGATCGCCAGGGTCCGGCGCTGATGCAGGCAGCCCAGCACCGCGCCGGCCACCTCCCGCGCGTGCCCGACGTCGCCCAGCACCATGCCGAACTCCCCGGAGCCCAGGGCACCGCAGAGACTGTCGGTGATCTCGTCGAGGATGCCCGTGACCGTCCGGGTCACCTGCTCGCTCTGTGCCTCGGACAGCTCACGATCGGGCTCGACGGCCACGACCAGCAGCGTGCCCTGCCCGCCGCGGGCCGCCCGGTCCAGCTCGTCGGCGAACCGGTCACGGCCGAGCATGCCGCTGACGGTGTCGCGGCCGGGCAGGTCGGTCTCGGTCACCCGCCGCCGGCGGCGCCGGTCGATCTCCTGCCGTTCGAGCTCCTGGCGGGTGATGTCCCGGACGGTCGCCACGATGCCGGTCGGCTCCCGGCCGTCGTCGCCGAGCAGCTCGACCAGGCAGCCGGCGTACCGCATGGCGCCGTCCGCGCGCAGCACCCGGAAGCTGAACTCCTGCGGGATCTGGTGCCGCCAGCCCTGCTCGACCAGCTCCTTGACCCGGGTGAAGTCCTCCTGGTGCACGCCCTTGATCAGCGTTTCGACCGGGACGTGCGTGGTCACGGCCGGATAGCCGAACAGCCGCGACATCTCGTCCGACCAGGTCAGCTCGCCGGTCGCCGCGGTCCACTTGATCCAGCCGGTCTTGGCCGACTGCGCCACCCGGGTGATCCGGGTCGCCTCGTCGGCGTCGGGGGCCAGCACGTCCTCCACGTCCAGGTCGCCGAGCAGGTTGCGGCCCTCGGCGGTCGCCTCGGCGTACTCCCGCAGCACCCGCTCGGCGGCGCGGCGGGCCCGGGCCCGGTCCAGGGACGACGGCGTACGGGCGGCCGCGAGCTCGAGGATGTCGTCGAGGTTCATGTGCGCCTCCGCCCCGCCGGAGTGATGAATCCGTCCGCCTCCGCGAGCTGCTGGAGCTTCTCGCGGGCCTTCTTCTTGGTGTCGCGGACGGTGTTGTACGAGATGCCGAGCTCCAGGGCGATGGTCCGGTCCGGCAGGCCCGCGAGCGACATGCTCATCACCTCGCCCATCCTGGTGGGCAGCAGCTGGATCCAGCCGGCGAGCCGCTCGTCGGCCTCCTCCGGGTCGGTCGGTGCGGGCAGCTCGGGCATGCTGAGGTCGTCGAAGAAGAGGACCCGGCGCCGGCCGCGAGTGCGCTGGTGGTCCCGCAGGATGTTGCGGGCGACCCGCAGGGTCCAGGCCCGCGGATCCCGGTAGCCCTGCACGTCCGCCCACTTCTCCCGGACCGCCATCAGGGCCTCCTGACTCACGTCCTCCACCATCCCGCCGTCCGCCTCCAGGCGGCGCAGGAAGCGCTTGACCGTCAGGTGGTGCTCGTGGACGAAGCAGGTGAACGTCGCGTCCAGCCCCGCCGTGCGAAGCTTCTCGTCGGTGGCGGCGTCGTCGCCGGCCCGCGAGTGCAGGATGCTCACGCCGCCTCCTCCCGGGAGCCGCGGGCCGGGCCGCGCATCTCCACCACGCGGTGGCCGTCCTGGTCCTTCTCGTCGATGAGAACCGTCTCGTGCCGCCTGGCGATCCGGGCCAGGCCCGTGGCGCGCGCGACGGCCCGGGCCGACCGCTCGCGTTCCACCTGAAGTCTTGTGCGGTGGCGGATCCAGGCGCGTACCAGGCCGCTGAGGCCGAGCCCGCCGACTACCGCTACGGCTGCGCTGAGCAGCTCTCCGCTGATGTGCTCCACCGGTTCTCCCGCTTGTGGTCCGGCCCTCCTTGAGGGGCCGCTGATCACTACTCTCTGTGGGTGTACCGGATGTAGGGGTGCGACCGCGTGCCAGGTTCCGGCGAAGATCGCCAGTGCGGGGCTGACCTGGGGTACGGCGGATGATCGTGCATTCCAAACTGGACGAATGGGGGAAGAATTCAACCGGCGAGTACGGTGATCAGAATTTGACTCAACGTAATCAGCTGGCCCTCGACCGGCCGCGGTAGGGGTGCCGGGCCGCTCTACAGTTGTGGATCTCAGACCGCCCGGCGGAGGGAATGCCCCATGGAGGTGGCGATCGCGCGACGCAGCGTCGCGCATCGACGCTCGGACGACTATGCGCTCACCTCCGTCCGGGGTCCCCGGCCGGAGACCGGCCGGACCACCACCCTGGTCGAGTGCGAGCACTGCGGGCAGGCGGTGGAGTGCCGGGTCTACAGCGTGGCGGACACCCAACGGATGCGCGCCCGCTGGCGGCTGGTCACGGTCCTCAGCGCCGTCGCGGTCGTCGCCATGCTCGTCGCGGTCACCATCAGGATCGCCGGCAAGGTACCGAACGAACCGACACCGCAACCGGAGGCGACCCTGCTCGGCCTCTCCGGCCTCGCGATGGCCGGCGGCGTCCTGCTGAGCATCCGCGCCCGCCGCCTCGCGCGGCAGGAGGACGGCGTCCGCCTAGCGGCCTGGTTCGGCAAGCACCGCCTGCGCTGGAGCTCGATCATCCGGGACGACCAATAGGTTGTCCCGGCCCGTCGCCGGGCCGGGACACCTGACTAAACAGCGGAGTACTGGCTGTACAGCGCCTGGAGCGCGGCCTGGGTCACCACGCCGCCGCCGGCGGTACCGGATCCGGACAGTTGGCTGTCGAACGTCAGCCGGGAGACCGGATTGTCCTGGTCCCGGTTCGGGCCGGCGATCATCTTGTCGGCCAGGCCGGCGGCCTGGTCGGCGGTCAGCGACGAGTCGGCCTCGGTCAGGGCCGCGGTCAGGGTGGTCCGCAGCGTGTCCGCGTCCATCCCGTACGCGGCCGCGACGTCGGTCAGGCTCGTGCCGCTCTGCAGTTCGGACGTGAGGTCGTCCTCGTCGACGCCGAGGGTCTCGGCCAGCGACTTCATGGCGGCGCCGACCGCGGGCGGCGGACCGCCGTGGCCTCCGGGCGGCGGACCGGCCGGGCCACCGGGCGGCGGCCCGCCCTGCGTCCCGAGCGTCTCCGCCGCGGTGTCGATCGCCTTGCCGGACCGCTGTGCCGGCCAGCTCGCACCGCTCTGGCCGGTGCCGCTCAACGCGGTGATGGTCATGTTCACTCCTGGTTCGCCGTTCGTGTCGGACGCCGCTCCCATCGGTGCGGCCGCCCGCGCCGGCGAGCGATTCACAGGCACGCACAGCAAGACACAGGCTGCTGACAGCCTCAGCGGGCCAGCCGGCTGACCGCGGCGGCGCGGCCGGTGACGCCGAGCTTCGTGTAGATCCGCGACACGTGCGTCTCGACGGTGCGCACGCTCACGTACAGCTCGGCGGCGATCTCGGCGTTGGTCATGCCCGCCGCGATCAGCACCGCGATCTCGCCCTCGCGCCGGGTGAAGTCCGCCGCGCCGGGCGCGGCCGGCGGCGGCGCGTCCGGCCGCAGCCGCCGGCACAGGCGCCGGATCGCCGCGTGCAGGTCCTCGGCGTCGGCCTCCTCGCCGATCTCCTCGGCTCGGGCGAGGGCTGCCAGCGCCGCCGGCTCGTCGCCCGCGGCCAGGCGCAGGGTGCCCGCCGTGAGCCAGGCCCGGCCGGCCACCAGCGGCAGCTCCGCCTCGGCCAGCAGGGCGGCGGCCCGCTCGGCGAGCTCGGCACCCCGGGCCCGGTCGTCGGCGCCGACCGGGTGCGCCCGCGCCAGCAGCGCCAGCGCCGGGCCCGCCCGGTGACCGGAGGCGGCGATCCGGTCGGCCAGGTCCGCCCAGTGCAGCGGCGACTCGGGCTCGCCGGTCCTCGCGGCGATCTCGCTGAGCACGGTGCAGGCGATCAGCCGGTTGTGCGGGTACAGCGCGGTCAGCTCGGGTCCGCCGCCGGCGGCCATCAGGTCGGCCGCGCCGCGCCGCACGTCACCGGCCGCGACCCGGCTGAACGCCAGGATCGCCTTGGCGGTGGCGAGCCAGCCGCGGCTCACCGACGCCGCCGCGACCGCCTGCTCGCCCGTCGCGATCGCCGCCGCGTAGTCGCCGGCGCAGCGGTGCAGCCAGCTCTGGGTCAGCAGCGCGAGCGCCAGCGGCTCGGCGGCGGCCAGCAGCCGCGAGATGGCGAGCGCCTCCTCGGCGGCTCGCTTCGCGTCGCCGATCCGGCCCAGCCGGGCCTGCATCAGCGCCTGCATGGCCAGCAGGTACGGGAGCACGAAGCTCTGTCCGGCCTGTACGGCGATCTGCCGGCAGCGCAGCAGCCGGCGCAGCGAGTCCCGGGGCCCCTGCGCCTCGAGCCCGGTCCAGCAGAGCCAGGCGACGACCTCGAACCGGCAGGCGATGTCCTCGTCGCTCAGCGTGTCCAGCAGGTCGACCGCCGAGCGCGGCTCGCCGGAGCGGTCCGCCGGCCCGGTCGCGTACCCGGTCAACGGCCGCATGGCGCGCGCGATCGCGACGGCAGTGCCGCCCGGTGCGCGCGCGATGATCTGGCACAGGCGCTCGTCGGCCTCGCCGAGGCGGCCGCGCATCAGCGCATAGGTGGCGATCTGCAGCAGCACATCGGAGTTGTCCGCGTCGGGCCGGTGGTCCAGCTCCGCGGTGAGCAGCGCCTGCGCCTCGTCGTGCCGGCCGAGCAGCCGGATCAGCACGGCGGTGTACGCCACGGCGGTCGCCCGGGCGGGATGACCGGCCGGCAGCAGCTCGTCGAGGACGACGACCATCGCCTGCCGCGCCTCGGCGAGGTTTCCACTGGCCGCGTGCCGTTCGGCCAGGTAGGTGAGCAGCTCGGCGCGGGCCGGGAGGCCGGCGCCGGCGGTGTCGCCGGGCACCAGGCGCAGCGCGGTCCGCAGCCACTCGGCCGCGGTGGCGGGCGCCTGCGCGCCGACCGCCCGGGCGGCCGAGACCAGGGTGACCGCCGCGGCGGCGTCACCGATCGCCGCCGACCGGGCGACGTGGTGCGCCCGGGCCCGCGGCGGCGCGCCGACCCGCTCCAGGTACGCCGCGGCCCGCGCGTGCGCGCCGAGCCGCCACCCGGCGGCGGCCGACGCGTACACGACATGCCGGACCAGCGGATGGCGGAAGCGGAACCGGCCGGTGCCGGCCACCACCTGGACGAGGTCGCGGGCCACCAGCTCGTCGAGGCAGCGCAGCACGGCCGGCATCGGCAGCTCGGCCACCTCGGCGAGCAGGGCCGGCTCGCACTCGTCGCCGCCGACGGCGGCGGCCGAGGCCAGCAGGCGGCTGTCCGGCCCGACGGACTCCCACTCCGCGCCGAGCGCGGCCCGCACCTCGGCGGGCAGGGACGCCAGCGCGGGGTCGGGGTCGTCGCGGGTACGGGCGGTGCCGAGCGCGGTGGTGCCGCAGCGGCGCAGCGCGTCCAGGTAGAGCGGGTTCCCGCCGCTCAGGCGGTACAGGTAGGCCGCGTCGCGGGCGTCCGCGCCGGGCCCGAGCAGCAGGGTCGCGTCCGCCTGGTGCAACGGCGCCAGCGCCAGCCGGCGGTGCGGCCGGCCGGCGTGACCGGCGGCGAGCGCGGCGGCCAGCCGGGGCGGCGCCTGCGCCGGCCGGTAGGCGAGCGCCAGCACCACCGGGCCGGCGGGCGGGCGGCGCAGCAGGTAGTCGATGAGGTCTGTGGTCGCCGGGTCGCACCAGTGCACGTCGTCGAGGATCAGCAGCAGCCCGTCCGGCTCGGCGATGGTCTCGAGCAGGCGGCGCAGCGCCCGCAGCGACCGGTAACGCTCGGCGGCGCCGCCCGACGCCGGCGGCGCGGCCGGCCCGGCCCGCAGGCCGTCGAGGATCTCGCCGAGCCGGCTCACGTCATCGGCGGAGAGCCGGGCGCGCAAGGTCTCGCCGTGCAGGCGTACGTGGTCGTCCAGCGCCTCGGTCAGCAGCGCGAACGGCATCTCGGACTCGAACTCGGTGGCGCGGCCGGTGAGCGTCAGCAGCTTGCTCTCCCGGGCGTACCCGGCCAGCTCGGCGAGCAGGCGGGTCTTGCCGATGCCGGGCTCGCCGACGACCTCGATCACCTGTGCGCCGTCGCCGAGGGAGTCCAGCGCCTCGGTGACGGTGCGCCACTCGGCCTCCCGGCCGATCATCGACTGCACCCTGGCCGCCCTCCTCTCCACGTAACGGGCCGCCATTCTTGCAGTAGCGTGCCAATGCCCGGGCGAGGGGGCGCATATTCGGGAAGAAATGATGAGAGGGAAAGGGAACGACAAACGACAATGTCGGACCGGTTATTTCAGGTTCGGCGCCGGTTCAACTTCGCGAAACGACAGGTAACGCAGATCAAATGATAAGGGTCCGGGCGGCCGCGCAGGCCCGGGCGGCGACATCGTCGACGTTGTTGGACTTGCGGGCGAAGAAGCCCTCGGCGTACAGCGACGTGTAGCCGTGCGCGACGGCGAGGGTCGCCTCGATCAGCAGGACGGCCGCCTCGTACGACCGCGGGCCGGTCGCCGCGGCCAGGTCCAGCAGCGTGGTCATCAGCGCGCGGGCCTGCTCGCGGCGGGCGTCGTCCGCGAGGCCGTACAGCTCGGCGGCGTAGATGACGTGGATGCCGGCGCCGGTGCGGGCCACGTACCGGACATAGGCGCCCGCCGCCGCGGCCAGGCGGTCGGCCGGGTCGGGACCCGCCGCCTCGGCGGCGGCGGCGATCGCGGCGCGCAGGTCGCGGGCGGCGGCGGCCGAGACCGCGCCGAGCAGGTGGATGCGGTCCGGGAAGTGCCGGTACGGCGCGGCCGAGCTGACGCCGAGCCGACGGGCGACCGCGGCGACCGAGAAGCGCTCGAGTCCCTGCTCGGCGAGCAGGGCGAAGCTGGTGTCGATGAGCGCCGCGCGGAGATCGCCATGGTGGTAGCCCCGATCCGCCGACATCCCCGCCTCCCCGCTTGCCGCCGTGTAAGTTACCTCTTACATTAGCAAGTGATAGCCCTCTTACATGACGGAGGCACCCGTGAGCATCCGGCTCGGTTACCAGATTCCGAACTTCACCTATCCGGGCGTCGAGGTGGGCGACCTCTTCGACACCGTCGCCGCGCAGGCCCGGGAGGCCGAGGGCGCGGGCTTCGACACCGTGCTGGTGATGGACCACTTCTATCAGCTGCCCGGCATCGGCGCGCCGGAGAACGCGATGCTCGAGGCGTACACCACGCTCGGGGCGCTCGCCGGGGTCACCTCGACGATCCAGCTGTCCGCGCTGGTCACCGGGAACACGTACCGTAATCCCGCCCTGCTGGCGAAGACCGTGACCACCCTCGACGTGGTCTCCAAGGGCCGGGCGATCCTCGGGATCGGCGCCGGCTGGTTCGAGCGGGAGCACCACGACTACGGCTTCGAGTTCGGCACCTTCGGGCAGCGCTTCGAGCGGCTCGAGGAGGCGCTGAACATCATCGCGCCGATGCTGAAGGGCGAGCCGGCGACGCTCGACGGCAAGTGGTACACCGCACGCGGCGCCATGAACAACCCGCGGCTGCGCCCGACCATCCCGATCATGCTGGGCGGCAGTGGCGAGCAGAAGACGTTCCGGCTCGCCGCCCGCTTCGCCGACCACATGAACATCATCTGCGACGTCGCGGAGCTGCCACGCAAGGTCGCCGTGCTGCGGCAGCGCTGCGAGGAGATCGGCCGGGACCCCGCGACGCTGGCGACCAGCTACCTGAGCATGGGCCTGGTCGGCGAGACGGAGCAGGAGGTGAAGGAGCTCGGTGAGATCGTTCCCGACGACCGTCGCAACCGGGTCTTCCTCGGCACGCCGGAGCAGGTCGCCGAGCAGCTGCACGAGCGGGTGCTCGGCGCGGGGATCGACGGGATCACCATCAACCTGGTCCGCAACGGCCACCGGCCCGGCTTCGTCACCCAGGTGGGCGCCGCGCTCAGGCCCCTGGTCTGACGCCCGCGAGCACCCCGCCGAGCTCCTCGGCGGGGTACGGCGTGCGCTTGCTGACATTCACGACGGCGTCGAAGAACCGTTCGGTGACCGCCGCGACGGGCGTGTGCCGCGCCACGATCCGGCCGGCGCACGCCGAGGCCGGGATGTCCGCGGGGTCGCCGGCCTGATCGCGGATGTAGGCGGGGCAGTCCTGCCAGGGGATCTTCAGCAGGTTGCTCACCAGCCAGACGGTCAGGTGGGTGGCCGTGTAGCAGCGGTCGTAGCTGCGGTGCCGCCGGACGAAGGCGGACTCCTCGGCGCTGAGGTCGAACCGCTCATGCACGGCCAGGCCGAAGTCCGCGAAGTAGACGCGGCGGCCGTCGGTCAGCAGGTTACGGAAGTGCGCGTCGAAATGCAGGAGCCCGTGGGACTCCAGGAAGTCCACGCCCGCAAGCAGGGCGGCGTCGACGAACGCGTACGCGGCCTCGGCGGCCTCGCCGCCGGCGGCCGTTCGCGCGGCCAGCCAGGCGTCCACCGTGTACGGGATGTGCTCCAGGAACAGGACCACCGCGGCCGAGGCCGAGCCGATCGCCCGCAGCCGGGCGCGCACCTCCTCGGCGCCGTCCCAGTGGGCCACCCAGCGTTCCAGCTCGTCGTCCGGCATCGGATCCGGATCCCGGGGCAGGACGCGCCGGTGGTACAGCAGCGGAAAGCCGTCGAAGCGATCCTCCAGAACCCAGCGGGTCGTCAGGTCGTGCACGGCGACCTCGCGCCACGCGCCGAAGCCGGTCGAGCCGATGCCGTACTGGTAGAACAGCGGAAGCCGGAAGAGGTTCGCCGTCGAGCCGGCGTTCTCCGGACGCCGCTCCAGGTCGGTCAGGGGCACCCGCTTCACGAAGACCGGCAGGCCGCCGACCGTTACCGTCTGCGTCGTGCCGCCGATGCCCGCGGTGGACGCCTCGGCCCCGGCGAGCAGCGCCTCGACCTCGCGGTCGCTGAGCGCGGCAAGCCTCTCGGACAGTTCGGTGTGGCGGTCCACGCGGTCGGACCAGGCGTCTGCGGGCACCCGGCAACCCTGCCACAGAGGATCAGGTACGCAGGGTACGGCTGGGGCTGTTGCCGTAGGCGGCGCGATAGTCGGTGCTGAATCGTCCGAGGTGGGTGAAGCCCCACCGGTTGGCGATCATCGCGACGGTGACGCCGGTGGTCGGGTCCGAGGCCTGCAGGTCGCGGTGCGCCCGCTCCATGCGGACCGTGCGGGCGTATTGCGTCGGCGTGGTGTCGCGGTGGCGGCGGAACGCGAGCTGAAGCGCGCGGGGGCGCACGCCGGCCGCGGCGGCGATCTCCGCCACCGTGAGCGACCGGTCGATGTTCGCCTCGACGTAGGCCATCGCCCGGCGCAACACCTGCGACGAGACCGTGCCCGCGTGGCGCGGCCGCACGTCGAGGCCGGTGTTGGGGAACACCGAGAGCGCGGTCGAGGCGAGTAGCTGGCACGCCTGCCCGGCGATCAGCGGGTTCGCCATGAGCGCGGGGTCGGACAGCACGGTGCGCGTGAGGTACGCGACGGTGTGCACCCAATGGCGGCCCAGCGCCGGGGAGATCGGCCGGGGGGTGTCGAAGCGCAGGTCCGCGCCGCTGATGCCGGTCTGCGCGTCCGCGACCTCCTCGAGCAGCCTGCGGGGCAGCCGGACGTTCAGCGAGTCGACGTCGCTGAAGTCGACCTCGAGGGGCTGGTCCGGCAGGATCAGCACCACGTCGCCCGGCCGCAGCGGATACTCGTCCTTGCCGCGGGTCGCGAGGTAGTACCCGGTTATCAGGTGGGTGATGATCAGGTCCCCGGCGGGCGCCGTGCCGAGCTGGGTGCGCGTCGACCAGTGCAGCCGGTTCACCCTGACGTCGTCGAGCTCGGTGAAGACGGTACGCAGGCCGGAACCGCCCGGGCCCTCGCCGGCGAACCGCACGTTGACGTCGACCAGGGAACGCCGGATGAAGGCGTGCGCCTGATCGGAGTCGGCGGTGGCGAAGCGCTGCCACTGCGGGCCGGAAAAGAGCGTGCCGGCGGTCATACCGACCACCTCCTCCTCGAGGATGCACCCACGCCCCGTACCGGGACAGGCACCTTTGTCCACGATACGCATCGCCTTCGCGGCCGACGTAGTCCACACGACGAATCGCTGGCGGCGCGGCGCGGGCGGCCGCTATACAAGAGGTCGAACCTGCTCAGGCACCGACCTGAGTGGTCCGGCGGGTGCCCGAGGTCAAGTAGTCGGCCTGGGCATCCGCGCGTTTGGCCCGATATCCGCAACGCGGGCTCAGCCGCACCCGGGTAGCGGCCCGTCCGCGAGGCCGAAGTGTTCGGCCAGCCCGGTGATCTGCAGAATGCGGTGCGCCGTGGGGTGCGCGTCGGTCACCCTCAACTCGCAGTCCACGAGCCGGGCGTCGCTGTGGCACAGCAGCAGCACCCTGATCCCGGCGGAGTCGAGGAAGCCCACGCTGAACATGTTGATCTCGATGCGGCTGGGGCGGTACTTGCGCAGTACGCCGAGGACCACCTTGTGCAGCTGGCCGGCGTTGAGCGCATCGATCTCGCCGACCACGATGATGGTCTGCACGCTCCGGTCATCGCCCCGGTCGAGGGTGATGAAGAACGACCGCGACTCCGGTTGTTCGACGTCGAGCACGCGTTCATCGCACATGGTGCCTCCAGCGCAGTGGGTGGAACTTCCCTCACTGCTGAAGGCTCTAGGCGACACTACCCCCGGCCGGGGACCCGGCCATCACCCGGCGGGGCGACGACCCGCGGGCCGTAACTACCCCGGCACGACCAGCGCGGGAGCCCGGTCGGACCGGCCCTCCCAGGACGCCAGGCGCCGGCGCAGCTTGGCCAGGCTCATGGCTAGCAGCCGGGAGGCATGCATCGGAGAGACTCCGATCCGCTCGGCGATCTGCGCCAGCGTGTGGTTGCCGTAGAAGCGCAGCGAGACGACGCGTTGTTCGCGCTCCGTCAGCGTCGCCATCGCCGGGCCGAGGTCGATACCCAGTTCCGCGAGCGCGTAGCCGTACTCCGGCACGCCGAGCGTGTCGACGAGCTCGCACGATCCGTCGGGCCCGACCGGGGTCGACAGGGACCACGCCCGGTAGGCCCGGGATCCCTCGAGCCCCTCGATGATCTCCTCGTCCGAGACACTCAGGTACGCCGCCAGGTCGGCCACGGTCGGCGTGCGGCCGTACCGCGCCTGCCACAGGCTGTTCGCCTCGCTGATCGCCAGCCACAGTTCCTGAATCCGGCGCGGCACCCGGACGATCCAGGTTCGATCCCGGAAGTGCCGGCGGATCTCGCCCAGGATGGTCGGCACCGCGAAGGCGGCGAAGTCGTTGCCGCTGCCGGGATCGAACCGGTCGACGGCCTTGATCAGGCCGATGGCGGCGGTCTGCTGGAGATCATCGAACGGCTCGCCGCGGCCGGCGTAGCGGCGGGCGAGGCGGTCCGCCATGGGCGTCCAGGCCTCGATGGACCGGCGGCGAAGATCGGGCCGGGCCGGATGGCCGACCGGCAACGCGCCGAACGCGACGACCAGCCCGACGGCGTGTTCGTCCCGGCTGGTCGCGGCGACGACCGAAGTCTGCGCCGATGCTGTGCGCATGTGGTCCTCTCGGAACGCGTGCTCGAGGGTTGCCGCGGCGCTCTGTTTGACCGACGCACCCGACCCTAATCGCTATTCGTCCTGGCCGGTCGCCTTGGCGACGAGTGCCGCGGCGACCTCGCGGAGTTTGCGGTTTGTGTCCTGAGAGATGCTGGTCAGGATCGCGAAGGCCTCGTCGGCCGTGCACCGGCGCTCGCCCATGATGATGCCCTTGGCCTGCTCGATGACGGCCCGGTGTTCCATCGCCCGGCGCAGATGCTCGGCGAGGCTGGCGGACGAGTCATAGAGGTGTGCGTTGGCCAGCGCGACCGCGGCATAACCGGCGAGCATCTTGGCGCGGGCGACGCTGTCACCGGCGAAGGCGCTGGGCGTGCCGCTGTAGACGGTGAGCGCTCCGCTGTATGAGTCGTGCATGGGCAGGCCGACCGAGAGCGCGGCGCGCACTCCGGCCGCGGTGGCATGCGCGGCCCACTCGGCCCAGCGAGGATCCGCGGCCGCGTCGGCGATGACCACGGGCAGGTCGCCGGCGGCCGCGTCGACGGACGGTCCCGCGCGCCGTTGATGCTGCCATTCCTCGAGACGCTGAGCGAGATCGCCGGTGGCGACCGTACGCGAAACGAACTCACTGATAATGGTGACCGCCGCCGCGTCGGCGCCGGGCAGGCTACGCCGGGCAAGGTCGGCCACTCGTTCGAAAACGCCGTTCAAATCGGTTTCGCTGAACTTGATCTGGCCGATCTCCGAGAAGGTGCAGAGGGACTCCACCGGCTGGTCCGTCAACGTCAGTTTCCCTGCAGCGGGCGCACGGCCTCCGCCAGGCGACCGTGCGGTACGGGTGTCTTACTGCCCGAAAGTGGCGGACACTCACGGACCCGCGCCGCTGCTTGACGCTGGTGCACCGGCCGATTACTTCGACGGCCGGCCGCAGGATCGCCATGCTACTCGGCGACGAACAGCCGGGTCCTATCCGGATCGGACCCGCGCGTAGGCAAGATCAATTGTCCATTCGCAGAATGCCACTCAGTCCGGTGACATCGAGAACCTGCGCCGCGACCCCGTGCACGCCGCGAACCGAGAACGCGCCGCGGGCGTGCGCGGCGTGAATATGCGCGGTGGCAAGAACATTCGCGCCCTCGGCACCGAAGAAGTCGACGCCGCGCAGGTCGCAGCAGACGTGCGGGGTGACCTGGATCGCCGCGGACAGGGCGGCGGACAACGTGTGCGCCGTGTCGGCGTCGACGTCACCGGCGACCTTGACCACGAGGACCGGACCGCGCCGAACCTGCCTGATCCGCAGGCCGGGATTCCCCTGAGGGCGTGAATGTCGTCGAGTTGTGCGCGGCGAACGTTTGTCCGCAAACGACAGCCGCGCTCGTGGATACAGCATCCACCCACCTCTATCAACAGGCTCGGCGGGCACAGTGGCTTGACCCGCCTTCAGCATACGGAGGCCGGGAGGGTCAGGCCAGCGCTACGGGCCCGGCCGAATGGTCTGTTCGACCAGGGCGGCGGCGACGTCGCGGAGTTTGCGGTTGGTGTCCTGCGACAGCCGGCTCAGGATCGAGAACGCCTCGTCGGGCCCGCACCGCCGGTCCGCCATGACGATGCCCTTGGCCTGCTCGATGATCGCCCGGTGCACCATGGCGTCCCGCAGCTGCCTTGCCAGCGCCGCCGTCGCGTCGTACGCGTGCGCGTTGGCGAGCGCGACCGCCGCGTAGCCGGAGAACGTCGTCGCCAGCACGACCGCCTCGTCGTCGAACACGCCGGGCCGCCTGGCGTAGAGGTTCAGCGCTCCGGTGACGTCGTCGTGCACCGGCAGGCCGATCGAGAGCGAGCTGTGGATCCCCGCCTTGAGCGCCTGCCGGACGTAGGCCGGCCAGCGTTGCTCGCGGGTCAGGTCGGGCACCGAGAGGGTGGCCGCGGTCGCCGCGGCCTGCAGGCACGGGCCGCCGCCCTCGTACTGCCGCTCGTCCAGGCTCAGCGCGAGGTTCCCGGTGAACGCCGCGGTGTGCGCGTTCCGGACCCGTATCAAGGTCACGGACGCCTCGTCGACGGCGGCGACGGCGCGCTTGGCCAGCTCGGCGACCCGGTGCAGGACGCCTTCGAGGTCGGTGTCGCTGAGGTTGATCAGGCTGAGTTCCGCGAACGCGATGAGCGGGTCGAACGGCTGCTGTGCTTCCACGAGGGATCCCTTGAACGGGCGACGGACCCGCACGGTCGATGCTGCCGGGGCCTTCAGCCTAGGTGTGGCCCTGGGTTAACGGCACCCATCGGCGCCGGTCACCCGTGATGCCCGTCACTCTCGTTCGGGTGCCCGGCGTACCGGATTGTCGTGCGTTCTGCTCAAGAGAGCCCCGCCCCGGCCGATTGGATCCGGTTGCTCACCCCCCTTCGAAAGGCGACTGAATGCTGGCACTGGTGGTCGACGACTCGAACACGATGCGCCACATCCTGCAGCGCATCGTCGGCGGGCTAGGTTTCGCCTCGTACGAGGCGAGCAACGGGCGGGAGGCTCTCGACCTGCTGCTGGAGATCCCCACGGTCCCGGACGTGGCGCTGATCGACTGGAACATGCCGGTGATGGACGGCCTGGAGCTGATCCGCCACGTCCGCAAGATTCCACCGCTGCGGGACATGTGCATGATGATGGTGACGACCGAGGCCGAACACAGCCAGATGGTGCGCGCGCTCGCGGCGGGCGCACACGAGTACGTGCTCAAGCCGTTCACCCCGGAGATCATCCGGCAGAAGCTGGCCTATCTCGGTCTGGTCGCGCCCGAGACGCCGGTGCCGGCCCGGGTGTGACGCCCGGGAACCGTTAGGGGGCGGTCAGGGGATGTCCCCCTGCCGGTACCGGTGAGCCTGTTCCTACAGTAGTGACATGGCAGCGGCGCGATCCCTTCACGAGATCATCGCGGGGTTGACCGGCGGCGCCGGGACCTCGGGCGATCTCGCAGCCGTGCTGCACGCCGGCGGGCACCCGGACCTACCGGAGGAGCTGCTCGCCGAGGCCGTGGTCAGCTACGCCGGCACCGCGCCGGCCGAGGTCGCCGAGCATCTCGCCCCGTTCGTCATGGCGCACGGCCCGATCGCCGAGGGCGACGCCGGCGCGGGCGATATCGGTCAGCTGCCCGGTCTGCTCGCCACCGCCCCCGCGGGCGGGTTCGACGACGACCCGGACCTGGCGGCGGAGCTCGATCCGCCGGTCGAGGCCGGCGACGGGGAGGGCGACGCCCTCGACGACCTGGCCGCCGAGCCCGGCTGGGCGCCGCTGGACATGGCGTTCGGCCACGGCCACGCGGCCGCCCCGTTCGACGACGACGCCTCGATCGTGGAGGCGGAGCCGGCCGGTTACACCGAGCCGCACCAGCCGCCGATGCACGAGGAGCTGCCGTCGCCGGCCGACGAGCTGTGGGCGGCACCCTCGCTGCCGGACGAGGCACCGGAGATCGACGACATCGACGAGTAAGGCCGGGTCACCGGACCCGGCCTCGCTCGTCAGGAACACCCGCCCGGCCGGATCAGCCGACGATCGCCGCCGCGTGCTCCCGCAGCTGCCCCAGGCGCTCCAGCTCGGCCGTCAGATCGCGCAGCCGGCTCTCGCGCTCGGCCGCGCTGCGCTTGGCCGCCTCCGACGCGGCCGCCAGGGACTTGGCGTTGGACTGGGCCAGCTCCTCGGCCAGGCCGCTGTAGTGGTCCCGGAGCTGACGCTGGATCCGGCGCAGGGTGTCCCGGGAGTCCTTGGTCATCACGAAGGTGACCTCGTCGCAGTAGCGGCGGATCGCGTTCCGGGCCTGATTCTGCCGGTTCGTGCGCTGCCGCTTCTTCTCCTCGCGCAGGCCCTTGCGGCCCATCACCAGGCCGATACCGACGCCGATCGGGCCGAGGGCGATGCCGGCCAGCGTGCCGAGCATGGTGAACATCAGCGCGCCGCCGTACGCGCTCTTGAGCGCCACCATCGCCTGCTTGCCGACCTTCATCTTGGCCAGCTCGATCTTGTGGTCGACCTTGGCGGTGCCGGCCAGCGGCACCGGGTTGGCGATCGCGACCTGGCGGAGGATCTGGCCCGCGGCCTCCTGGAAGTGGGTGCCCACCTGGTCGCTGAGGACGATCGCCCGGTCCCGGAGCATCATGTAGTTGGCCAGCAGCTCGTGCGAGACCCGGGCCTGCAGCCACCGCTCGGTCTCGTCCCAGGTGTCGGCCGGGTCGTTCTCCTCGATCTCGGCGTCCGCCTCCTCCACCAGCCGGCGGATCCGGCCGCGCAGGTCGTGGTCGATGTCGGAGCTGAGGTCGGCGATGCCGTCGCCGAGGGTCTGCTGCCACTTCGCGGCGGCCGCCTTGAGCGCCTCGACGCGCTTCTTCAGCCCGGTCAGGTCGTCCATCACCCGGGCCGCGGCGGCCGGGTCCGCGAGCGCGGCCCGCTCGGCCTCGAACTGGCTCTCGATCTGCTCGCAGATCCCGACGACCGACGCGCCCGCCTGCGCCGCGGCCCGGGCGGCCGCCCCGCCGGAGACCCGCTGGGAGACGAACTTGACCAGGTCCGGGAAGCCGGACTCGACGTTGAGCTCCTTGTCGCCGCCGGCGACGGCGCGCAGCCGCAGGTCGGACGAGACCGGAATGATCGGCAGCTCCCCCGCGCCGCGCAGGTGCCCGGCGTTGAGGTCACGGATCTTGCGCCAGTACGGATAGAAGTCGGTCTTGGTGAGCACGCACACCGCCGTCGGGCACACCTCGCGGGCCTGGCGCAGGAACTCCAGCTCGCTGCGGGTGAGCTCCTGGGCGGCATCGGTGACGAACAGCAGCGCGTCGGCCATGGACGCCGCGGTCAGGCTGGCGGCCGAGTGCACCGAGCCGAGGCCGCCGACGCCGGGGGTGTCGACGATGACCAGGCCGCTGGAGAGCAGCTGGCGCGGCAGGCGGACCTCCACGCCGGTGGCGCCCTCGACCGCGCCGCCGGCCTCCTTCTCCAGGACGAACTCCCGCACCCGGTCGACGGGCACCGACTCGCGCCGCGGCGGCACCTCGTCGAGGAGCACCTGCGCGGACGGTTCCTTGCCGTAGCGGACATAGGTCGGCAGCGCGGTGGCGACGTCGTCGTTCACCGGGCAGACCTTCGTGCCGACCAGCGCGTTCACCAGCGAGCTCTTGCCCTGCTTGAACTCGCCGACGACGACGATGTGCACCACCGGGTCGGCCAGGGTCGTGCGGACGGCGGCGAGCCGTTCGCGCAGATCCGCACGCTCGTACGCCTCGCAGGCGCGCAGCGCGAGGTCGACGATCTCGGTCGCCCGGCGCAGCGTGGCGTCGGCGTCGGTGGGTGCGGTGTTCGCGGTCAACGTCGTTCCTTCCCGAGACGGTACGTTACGGCGATCCGGAGCCCGGTGGGTACGAGCGGGGGGGGGGGGGGGGGGCCCCCCCCCCCCCCCCCCGGGGGGGGCCCCCCCCCCCCCCCGGGGGGGCCCCCCGCCCCCGGGGGGCGGCGGGGGGGGGGGGGTTAAAGAGGGGGCGGGGGGGTAATATGCGGTGTGTGTTTT
>NZ_JBITLR010000007.1:0-24806 GCF_044465445.1 Actinoplanes sp. NPDC049668 | reverse complement strand
GGGGGTGGGGGTGGTGGGTGGGGGTGTGCTGTATCTTGTTGTTGGTGGGGGGGGGGGGGGGGGGCGGGGCGGGGGGGGGGGGGGGGGGGGGGGGGGGGGGGGCGCGGCCCCCCCCCCCCCACGCCCGTGGTTCCGATCCGCCCGGGGCCCGATGGTCAGGAGCCGAGGCTCGGGTCCGAGTCGTCGTTGTCGTTGAACGAGTCGTCGCTGTTGAACGAGTCCTTGTTGTTGAACGAGTCCTCGGTGTTGAACGAGTCGTCCGTCGACTGGTCGTTGAAGGAGTCGTTCGTCGACTTGTCGTTGAACGAGTCGTTGGTCGACTGGTCGTTGAACGAGTCCTGCGTCGTCTTCGCGTCGCCGCCGGAGGCCAGCGACGAGTCCTCGACCTCGGAGTCGGTGACGGCCTGCTGGCTGCCCCCGCCGAAGTTGATGTTGATCGGGCCGACCTCGCCGCCGCTGCCGCCGCTCGCGTTGCCGCCGACCCCGGCGCCGCCGGAGGCGTTGCCGCCGACCGCGGTGCCGCCCGCGCCGCCCGCGCCGCCGTCGCCGCCAGCACCCTGGCCGAAGCCCGAGCCGCTGCCGCGGAGCCCGACGCCGACCCCGGCACCGACCCCGGCACCGACCGCACCGTCGCCGCCGCTTCCGCCGCCGGCCTGCGCGTCGCCGCCGATGCCGCCGGAGCCGCCGGTGCCGCTGGCGTTGCCGCCCGCGCCGCCCCTGGTGTCGATGTCGAACTGGGCGGCCTGGTTGTCGTCGCCGACGACCGCCTTGTCCACGTCGTCGCCGACGATGCCGAAGTTGTCGCCCAGCAGCACCTTCTCGGCGTCGCCGCCGGCCTGCACGCCGGAGTTGACGCCGGTGTTGGTGGCCCCGGTGATGTCGCGACCCGCGGTCACCGCGTTGTCGCCGGTGTTGCCGACCACGTCGCCGAACTCCGACTGACCCACGAACCCGCCGTCCCCGGTCGCCCCGAGCACGTCGCCCTCGCCGGTGCCGACCACGGCGCCGTCGCCCGCGGTGACCTTGTCGCCCTCGACGACCTCAACCGACGAGTCGTCGCCGGTCGCGGCGATCGCGTCGTCCCCCGCCGCCACCGAGCCGCCGGTCGCGGCGACCTGGTCCCCGTCGCCCTGCTGCGCCACGGCGCCGTCGCCGGTGGCCGCGTTGACATCGCCGGTGCCGGTGCCGGCGACGTTGCCGTCGCCCGTCTGGTTGACGTTCTCCGAGTCGATGTCGATGTCACCGAGGACGGTGCCGTCGACGTCGACGTCGGTGGAGTTGTCGATGTCGGTGGAGTTGTCGGTCGAGTTGTCGATGAAGTCGCGGGAGTTGTCGACGAAGTTCTGGGTGGTGAAGGTCTGCGTCACCTGGCTGACCTGCTGCACCGTCTGCGCGGCCGGCGCCGAGGCCGCCGCGCCGCCACCGCCGCCGCCACCGCCGTGGAAGCCACCGCCGCCACCACCGCCGCCGCTGTACGAACCTCCGCCGTAGGAACCGCCGCCGCTGTAGCCGCTCGCCGGTCCGTCGTGGCTGCCGTATGCGGCATCCGAGACGATCTGGTTGATGTCGACCGCGCCGAGCGTCTCGGCGTCGATGTCGTTGGCGGCGAAGGCACCGGCCGGGTCGGCGAGGAACTTCGCGGTCTCCGCGTCGCTGCTGAACACCTTGTTGAACAGCGCCTTGATGTTGTCGATGATGAGCGGGGTAACTTCGATTGCGGCCATGACTTCTCTCCTGTTTCTGGCCCGCCCCGGTGGTCGGACAAGTGCAAGCGTGCCGGTTGTGGCCCCTGCCCGGCATCGGGGCTATCCCCCTTCCGGGCACTGGGGGTTAGGGGGTTCGCCCCGGCGGGGTCAGGGCTCCGCCGGGAGGTGGCTGCGCAGCGCGGCGATCATCTCGGCCCGGTTGCCGGCGCCGAGCTTGGCCCGGATCCGGGCCACGTGGTGCTCCACCGTCTTCGGCGACAGGTAGAGCTGCGATCCGATCTCGCGGTGGGTGCGGCCCGCCAGCACCAGCCGGGCCACCTCCACCTCCCGGTCCGACAGGCCGCCCCGGCCCGCGTCCGGCGGCGCCTCGTCCGCCACCGGCTCGGCGCGGGACAGCTCCCGCGCCCGCTCCAGCAGCCGGCGCGCGGCCGCCGGATCGCCGGTGCGGATCGCGGCCTGCCCGAGCAGCCGGGACGACTCCCAGGGCAGATCGACAGCGACGAGGCCGGCGGCGTCGGCCAGCACGTCGTCCGGGCTCACCTCGCCGGCGAGCGCGGCGGCCCACCGGAGCGCGGCGCCGCACTGCGCCTGCTGCCGGGCGCCGGCGGGCTCGAGGCCGCCGAGCCGGTCCGCGGCCTCGGCCGCGGCCGGCTGATCCTCGCCGACGACGGCGATCTGCAGCCGGATCCAGCCGAGCGACACCGCCCAGGCGGCCGGGCCGCCGAGCCGGTCGACGACCGCGCCCAGGTCGTCGAGGATCGGCGTGATCCGCTGGTGCCGGCGCAGCCGGGCGGCGGCCACCAGCAGCTCCTCGACCATCTCCAGCTGGAACAGGTCGACCGCGCGCCGGGCGAGCACCGGCTCGGCCAGCTCCCACGCCGCGCGAAGCTGGGCGATGTCGCCGCGGCGGCGCGCGATGCCGGCGCTGAGGCAGGCGAACGCCAGGCGGTCGCGGCCCGGCAGCGGCGCGCCGGTCAGGCGCTGGAGCTCGGCGAGCGCGGTGTCGTACCGGCCGGCCCGCAGCCGCGCCCAGGCCAGCAGCAGCCGGTGCCGGTTCTGGGCGACGGGGCCGCCGGCACCGGCACGCAGCGCGCGCTCCAGCAGATGCTCGGCGGTCGGCGTGTCGCCGGCGGTCACCGCGACCAGCGCGCCGAGCGCGTGCGGCAGGTCGGGCAGCGTGACCGCCGGCGGGGCCTGTTCGTAGGCCTCGGCCGCCTCGATCAGCAGCGGCAGGGCGGCCGCGGGGCTGCCGATCGCCAGCGCCGCCTCGGCGAGGCGCCGCAACGGCAGCGGGGCCTGGCCGGCCGCCGCGGCGCGCGCCGCCTCCGGCCGGCCCGTGGCCATCAGCGCCGCGACGGCCAGGACCGGGCCGGGTGGGCCCGTCGCCAGCAGCGCCTCGGCCGCCCGGCCGGACCGGCCGTCGTGTGCCGCGGCGGCGCCGGCGACCACCGCGAGCCGGGCCGCGTCGGACTCCGACGCCGTCGCCACGTCCAGGTCGACGGGCAGGCCGAGCAGGGTGGCCGCCTCTGCCCGGCCGGCGGCGACGGTCGCGGGCTCGGCGCCGGCGTTGAGCGCCTCGTCGTACCAGGACACCGCCCGCTCGGGCGCGGCGAAGCGGAGCCGGTCGGCGGCGCGCCGGTAGACGTCGGCCGCCGCGGTGGTGCGCGCGCGGGCCGCGCGCAGCTGCTCCGCGGCGCGGACCGGGTCGGCGCCGGCGGACAGCAGGGCCGTCGCCACCGCGTCGTGCAGCCGGCGGCGCTCCGGCGGCGACAGGTCGGCGAGCACCGCGCGGGCGACCGCCGGGATCATCCGTTCCCCGTCGGGCGTCAGCAGGCCCTGGTCACGCAGCGCGCGGGTCGCGGTCGCCGCCCGCGCCGGCTCCAGCCGGGCCGCCGCGCAGACCACGTCGTCGTCGAGGTCCAGCCCGAGCGCCAGGATCATGGCCAGCTCCGCCGTGTCGCGGCCGGGCCCGGCGAGCCGGCGTTGCAGCCGGGCGACCAGCGCGGGCGGCGTGTCGTCCGGTGCGGCGGCCACCGCCTCGGCCACGGCGGCCAGGCCGGCCGAGGCGGCCTGCACGGCGGCCAGGTGCTCCGGCGTCGCCGGCCGGCCGATCGCGGCGGCGACCAGCGCGGAGAGCGCGCCGGGGTCGAGCGGGCCGAGGTGTTCGACCTTTCCGGTAGCGGCGACCGCTTCGTCCAGTTCGGCCAGATCCGGGTTGTCGATCGTGGGGCGGCGGGCGATCGCCATCGGCGTGCCGGAACGGGCGGCGGCGGCCAGCACCCGCAGCGCGTCCGGCGGCAGGCGGTGTGCGTCGTCGACGACGATCAACGCGTCGTCCCCGCGGGCGCGGGCCAGCAGCGCCTCCAGGTCCCCGACCGTCGTGAAGATCACGGTGACGACCGGGCGGCAGGCGGCCACGGCGATCTCGCCGAGCCTGCGGGTCCGCCCGGAGCCGTCGACCCCAACCACGACAGTCACCCGTGACTTCCCCTCTCGCCGGCACCGATCTGGCAGCTTACGGCTGGTGGCGGCCGAGGTCGCGCCACTGAGACGAGCGTCTACCGTCCGCCGGGCTCGCGGCAGGAAGCTGTCGGAAAGCCGAAAGGGACACAGACCGTTCGGCCGAGCGATAGCAGACCGCCCGGTGCCTTGCTCCGGGTGCCCGCGCTCCGCGAGGCTTGTTCCCGGGTGGCATGCTCAGTGCGTCTGCCAGGAGGAACAACGGTCGGTGCGCGGGAAGCGACACAGCGCCAGCGGAGGAACGGCATGAGCCTGATCGACCGTACGCGGGCGGTGCTCGGCGAGGCCGTCGAGGTGTACCGCGGCACGCCGTACGAGCGGCGGCTCGCCGCCGTGCGCCACCGGCTCGACGAGCCGCTCCGGGTCGCCGTCGCCGGCCGGATCAAGGCCGGCAAGTCGACCCTGCTCAACGCCCTGGTCGGCGAGCGGCTGGCGCCGACCGACGCGGGCGAGTGCACCCGCATCGTCACCTGGTACCAGGACGGGCACACCTACCAGGTGACGGCCCAGCCCTATCAGGGTCCGCCGCGCCAGCTCCGGTTCAGCCGCGAGGACGGCGCCATCGAGGTGGACCTGGGCGACCTCAAGGTGGACGAAGTGGCGCAGCTGCAGGTCAGCTGGCCGTCGCAGGCGTTGCGGACCGTGACGCTGATCGACACCCCGGGTATCGGGTCACTGTCCGAAAAGACCTCGCTGCGCTCCTGGGACCTGCTCGTGCCCGATGACGAGGAGACGCCCGCCGACGCCGTCATCTACCTGATGCGGCACCTGCACAACAACGACGTCGAGTTCCTGCGGGCCTTCCACGACGTCGAGGTGTCCCGGCCCAACCCGGTCAACGCCATCGGCGTCCTGTCCCGGGCCGACGAGATCGCGGTCGGCCGGCTCGACGCGATGGCCTCGGCGCGCCGCATCGCCGGCAAGCTGAGCACCACCGGGAGCGTACGGCGGCTGGTGCAGTCCGTCGTGCCCGTCGCGGGTCTGCTCGCCGAGACCGCGACGACGCTCACCGAGGTGGAATTCGCCCGGTTGCGCCGGATCTCGGAGCTGCCCGTCGCAGCGGCCGAGCAGCTGCTGCTCTCCGCCGACCGGTTCGTGCAGAGCATGCCGGAGCTGGGCATGACCTCGATCGAGCGGGAGGAGCTGCTGGGCCGCTTCGGCCTGTTCGGGCTGCGGCTGTCCGCGGCCCTGCTGCGGCACGGCACCTGCGGCACCGCGACGGAGCTGGCCCGGGAGCTGACCGAGCGCAGCGGCCTCGGGCAGCTCCGGGAGGTGCTCGGCTCGCTGTTCTTCGAGCGCCGGGACGTGCTCAAGTCCCGGTCCGCGCTGCTCGCCCTGGCCGAGGTCACCCGCGTCAGCCCCCGGCCGGGCAGCGAGAAGATCGCCGGCGCGGTGGAGGAGATCATCGCCTCGGCGCACCCGTTCAACGAGCTGCGGGTGCTCTCCGGCCTGCGCTCCGGGTGGGTGACCGGAAAGCCCGATGTGGTCGCCGAGCTGGAACAGCTCATCGGCGGCGCCGGCGCCGGCGTGCACCAGCGGCTGCGGCTGCCGGCGGACGCCTCCGGCGCCGAGGTCGACGCGGCGGCGGACGCGGCGCTCGCCCGCTGGCAGCGCCGGGCCGAGAACCCCATGACCTCCGCGGAGATGGCGGTCGCCGCCCGGGTGGCCGTCCGATCCTGCGAGGGCATGATCACAGAGCGGCGGCGGCTTCGATGAGCGCGGTGTCAGTACCGTGTCATCTGCGACGGTCCCGCCACCGTCTGCGCGACGACCTCCTGAGCCTCGTATCGATGATCATAATCGGAGCATCCATCCATGTACGCGCTTGGAATTGACCTCGGAACCACGTTCACGGCGGCGGCGATCTGGCGCGACGGCCGGGCGGAGACCGTCTCGCTCGGCGACCGCAGCGCGGCGATCCCGTCGGTGGTGCTGCTGCGCCAGGACGAGACGTTCCTCACCGGGGACGCGGCGCACCGCCGGGGATTCTCCGAGCCGCAGCGGGTGGCCCGCGAGTTCAAGCGGCGGCTGGGCGACACCACCCCGTTCCTGCTCGGCGGCGTGCCGCAGTCCGCCGAGGCGCTGATGTCGCGGCTGCTCCGCTGGGTGGTCGACGAGGTGACCCGCCGTGAGGGCGGCGCGCCCGCCGCGATCTGCATCACGCACCCCGCGAACTGGGGTCCGTACAAGATGGATCTCATGCGCCAGGCCGCCCGGATGGCCGACCTCGACCTGCCGGTGACCTACACCACCGAGCCCGAGGCGGCGGCGGTCAACTACACCCAGCAGCAGCGCGTGGAGCAGGGCTCCGTCGTGGCCGTCTACGACCTGGGCGGCGGCACCTTCGACGCCGCGGTGCTGCGCAAGACCGCGACCGGGTTCGAGGTCATGGGGCAGCCGGAGGGCATCGAGCGGCTGGGCGGCACCGACTTCGACGCCGCCGTCTTCAACCACGTCCGCGCGGCCCTCGACGGCAAGCTGGAGGCGCTCGACGAGGACGACACCGCGGCGATCAACGCCGTTGCCCGGCTGCGGGACGAGTGCGTGCAGGCCAAGGAGGCGCTCTCCTCGGACACCGACACGACCATCCCGGTGCTGCTGCCGGAGGTGTCCACGGAGGTCCGGCTCACCCGGGCCGAGTTCGAGGCGATGGTCCGGCCGGCGCTGCACGGGTCCGTCGAGGCGCTGCAGCGCGCCCTGCGGTCGGCCGACTGCACGCCGGAGCAGGTGCGCTCGGTGCTGCTGGTCGGCGGCTCGTCCCGGATGCCGATCGTCGCCCAGCTGGTCGGCTCGGAGCTGGGCCGCCCGGTGGTCGTCGACGCGCACCCCAAGCACTCGGTCGCGCTCGGCGCGGCCTGGCTGGCCGGCGCCGCGCTGGCCAAGCCCGCGGGCGCCGCGCCGGTGTCGGCACCGCCCCGCCAGCAGGCGGCACCCGCGACCCCGGCCACCCGGCCGCCCCGGCGGACGGTCCCGCCCGCGCAGCCCGCGGCGTCCGGGACACCGGCCGCCAGGCCCGCGGCCGTACCGGGCATCTACCGCGCGGAGCCCGCGGCCCCGGCGCCGGTCCCGGCGCCGCGCGTCCACCCGGCGCCTCCGCCGGCCGTGGCCGCGACCGTGGTCGACGGCCCCGGCCTGCCGTCGGCCGCACCTCGCCGGTCCGGCACACCCCCGCGGGCCAGGACGTTCGTATCGGCCGCGGCCGCGGTGAGCCCGGCCGCGCCGATGGCACCGGCGCCCGAGCGGCCGGCCCGGCGGCGCCGGGGCGCCCTGATCGCGACCGGCGCCGCGATGGTCGTGCTGCTCGCCGCCGGCGTCGCGGGCTGGGCGCTGACCCGGGCCGACGACAAGGGCGACGACAAGAACAACCGCGCCGCGACGGGCAACGACACCGCGACGGGCAACGACACCCCCGAGGTCCCGGCCGACGAGCAGTGCACCGACGAGATCAAGAGCAACTCCCGCTGGGTCTGCCTTACCTCGGCGACGGTCGCCGACGGCAAGCTCACCGTCGAGTACGACGCGGAGTTCGACGGCGCCCGGCCGTCCAGCTCCGGCGGATGGCACCTGCACATCTGGGGCGGCGACGGCACCAACCCGCCGGACCGGATCATGGGCGAGCAGGCGCCCGAGGACGAGCAGGGCACCTGGTACGTCGACGACGAGCAGCCCTCGGTGATCGGCACGGACGAGCCGGCCTTCCTCAAGGCCATCGGCAACGCGCCGAAGGTGTGCGCCCGGGTCGCGAACTCCCAGCACGGCCTCGTGCCCGACGCCGACGGCACCTACAAGACGGGTAACTGCGTACCGATCAAGTGGTAGTGCAGGTCAGCGTCGGCGGCGTGTTCGTTGCGGTCCACGAGCCGAGGAAGCCGAAGGTGGTACTCGCCGCCGGTGCGAGGGTGCCGTTGTAGCTCTCGTTGCGGGCCGTCACCGTCGCGCCGCTGGTGGACAGCACCGCGTTCCAGCCCTGGCTGACGCGCTGGCCGTTGGCGAACGTCAGGGTGGCGGTCCAGCCGTTGACGCGCGTCGCGCCGGCGGTCACCCGCACCTCGCCCTGGAAGCCGCCCGCCCACTGGCCCACCTGGGTGTAGGTCGCGGTGCAGCCGCCGGTCGCCGGCGGCGGCGTGGTGGGCGGCGGCGTGGTCGGCGGCGTCGTCGGCGGCGTGGTGGTGGTACCGCCCCAGGCCGACGCGCCGTCGAGCCAGGCCGCGCGCCGGGTCATCCAGGTGCGCATCACCTGGACCTGGCCGGCCCAGGTCGCGGCGGTGTCGGTGACGAACGGCCCGATCATCCGGGTGGTCAGGTTCGGCCACCGCTGGAAGTTGCGCTGGGCCGCGGCGGTCAGCGGCGCGCTCAGCGCGTCGATGCGGGCGCCGAGCGCCGAGTCGGAGAGCAGGCCCCGGCGCAGCGCCTGCCAGCGGGTCCTGAGGTCCTGCTGGAGCGCGGGATCGGTCAGCAGGATCTGGAACCAGTCGTTGGCCTGGGGCGTCCGGGTCTGCTGGTGCTGCCAGCCGGCCGTCTGCTCGTTGCCGAAGAAGCCGCCGGTGCCGAACGTCAGGTCGTAGTCCCACAGCGGACCGGCGACGATCGGGCCCTCCCGGTCCTTGTAGAAGTAGGTGCTGCGCAGGTACGAGTCCATCTCGCGGCTGAACTCGTTGAGGATGATCAGGTCGACCCAGGAGCCGGTGTCGATCCAGCTCCGGTAGCCGGTCTGCGGGTCGGCGAAACGGGAGCTGTGCAACAGGTCGTGGAACTGTTGCAGGTACTGCGTCAGCCAGGACTTCTGCTGGACGTTCAGCGGCGACGGGTCCTCGACCTCCAGGTAGTTCCAACAGGTCGACGCCGCGCCCGTACAGGTGAGGGTCGGTTCTTCCGCCGCAAGCCACTCGAACTTGAAGATGTAGCCGCCGGTGATCTTGGGAAGGGTGGTGTCGGCCTCCTTGAGCTGCTTGAGGTCGAGCCGCTCCTTGCTGTTCTTGATCGTCTCGACGAGCATGTAGACGCCCTGGTAGTCGGCGGCGGCCACCGGCGCGGAGTCGACGTTGAGGTAGAGCTCGACGAAGCGGTAACGCGGCGCGACCATGCCCATCTCCCGGCCGAGGTCGTAGACCAGCGCCTCGCGGATCAGCGACTTGTCGCTGAACGGCCCGCGCAGCACCCAGTCCGAGTCGGCCGGCATGCCCAGCACGGGAAGGTCGGCGTCGTCGTCGGTGCTGTCGCGCAGCTCCAGCCGGTACGGCGCCTTGTCGAACGTGGCCGACGACTGGCCGCGCAGATGGATGCCGGCCCGGGTGGCGACGGCCGGGGTCGCCGAGAGCGAGGTGCTGCCGGCGGCGGCGTCGAAGACCATGGCGGCGGCGTCGACGAAGTCGCGCCCCGGCTTGCCCCGGCCGTAGTCGTCGATGAGCAGCAGCGGCAGGTTGTGCTGTGCGTCGAACGAGCGGGCGACGTACAGCCCGGTGCCGCCGGCGCCGGTCGCCACCCCGTTCACGTAGGCCTGCGCGCGCAGCTGGGTGGTCGCGGTCAGGTTCAGGGCCCGGCCGGGGTAGAGCGTCGAGGTGGGTGCCGGCGGCCGCCCGTCCGTGGTGTACCGGAGCTCGGCGCCGGCGATCGCGGTGCTCATCGCCACCGAGACGGAGCCCTGGAACGTTCCGCTGGGCACGGAGAACGTGATGTCGTCGGCGGCCGCCGCGGCCGGCACCGTACGCAGAAGCGTGGCGACGACGCAGAGGGCGACGAGCGCGGCGAGGACGATCCTGATGCGCCTACCCATGATGCAGTTCCTCTCTCACAGCGGTGAAGTGCCGCCGGAGCACCCGGCGCCAGGGCGCCGCCGGCAGGTCCGCGCGGAAGGCGGCCAGCCCGGTGGCGTACTTGGAGATGGCGACGGGCCGGTGGCCCCGGCGCCACAGCCGGCGATCGGCGGTCGATGCGGCGGCGCCGGTCTTGGTCTCCACGATCGCCGTGGAGGGCAGCCGCAGTTCCCGGCCGCCGGCGATCCACCGCAGGTCGGTGTCGACGGTGACCCGGCTGTCGGTGTCCGGCAGCAGCAGCGTGAAGCGCAGGTAGGCGGTGCGCAGCACGGGCGCGAGCTCGGCCCGGCCGCCGGCGGCCAGGCCGTGGCGCCCGAAGACCTCGTCGACGAAGGCGCGCCCGCCGTCGACGGCGTCGCGCTGCCCGAGTTCGTGCGGCGCCCGGTACTTGACCGTGCTGCCGCGCGGGCCCGGCACCTTCACCTCCAGCCAGCAGGAGCCGGAGTCGACGTACGTCCGGGTCCGGATCTTGAAGCGCCGGCGGTGCCGGTACGCGGTCCGCAGGTAGCTGCTCAGGTCGGGGGTGTCGAAGTAGAGCGATTCGTAGGTGAAGTGCCGGATCCCGTCGATGTCGAGCGCCGCGGCGTGCGGCGCCAGCCGCCGCAGCAGCCAGCCCGCCTCCGCGACCGGCACGATGTACTTGCGGTCGACCCGGCTCTGCAGGGCCGCCCTCGCCTCCAGCTCGGCCAGGCCGATGCGGGGCAGCGTGGCCAGGTCCGGGAAGACCGGGCCGGCGCTCATCGGTGCGCCGCGTACGCGGCCGGGCTGACCGGCGCGACCGGCCGGCGCGACGGTCCGGCGTACCGGACGTCGACCACGGTCGAGTCGTTGATCAGGTCGATGCGCAGCAGCCGGGCGGAGTGCACGTGCGCGCCGAGCAGCTCCTCGAGGCGGCGGACCAGCTCGTCCTGGTGGGCGACGGCGGAGTCGAGCACGATGATCTGCTGCCGGTACCGGGCGAGCAGCCGCTGGTTGTCGACGATCGCCATGACCACGAGGATCAGGCCCATCAGGGCGAGGTTGCGCCAGATCGACGCGGTGTCGAGCGCGCCGAGCAGGCCGAGGGCGAGCGCGGAGAAGAAGTAGGCCACCTCGTGCTGGTCCAGCTCGGTGGAGCGCAGCCGGATGATGGACAGCACGCCGAACAGCGCCAGCCCCAGGCCGAGGCCGGTGCCGGTGTTGCTGGTGCGCAGCGCGTCGGCGACGGCCAGCACCCCGATGTTGACGCTGAAGTAGGCCACCACCAGGTCCCGGCGCCGGTGCCGCGGGAAGTACAGCCCGAACACGAGCACGGTGACGGCGACCACCTCGGCCCCGAGCAACGCGAATTCGGACATACTTCCGTCCCTTCGAGCGACTGAACCTGGCCGGAACTTTCGGTGAACAACCGGTATCTGATTCGCAGATTAAGGCGACCATTCGACACATGTCAATGCGTTCCCACGCCTTCAGAGGCGAGAATGGACTTACCAAACCAATGGTTGGTACCGAAACTTTCAGAGTGACGCGAATCATGATCCAGATTTGGCCGACCGGCCCTGCCGGAGCCGCTACCAGGGCCGTAGCGTGCCGCTGTGACTCAGCCAGCCGCCCCTCCGGTCGTCCCCGCCACCGCCACGCGGCCCGCGGCGGTGACCGTGGCGTTCG
Source organism: Actinoplanes sp. NPDC049668 (assembly GCF_044465445.1). Lineage (NCBI taxonomy): Bacteria > Bacillati > Actinomycetota > Actinomycetes > Micromonosporales > Micromonosporaceae > Actinoplanes > Actinoplanes sp. NPDC049668. The sequence continues at coordinate 13,120 of NZ_JBITLR010000007.1, read as the reverse complement.
CGCTCCAGCTCGCCCTCGTCGGGACGCTGCTGCTGCTCGTCGGCGTGGCGGTCGCCGATGCCGTGCACTACGACGGGTTGATCGACCGGGCCGTCCGGGCCGCCGGGCCGGACACCCTGGAAGCGGGCTTCGAGCGCGCGGCGAATCTGTCCGGTGCGCTGTTCGCCGCGGTGCCGGCGCTGGTGATAGCGGTGTGGCTCGGCATCGCGGCGATCTGGCTGCGGCGGGGCAGCGGCGTCGCGCGGATCCTCACCCTGGTCGGGCTGGGCGGCCCGGTGCTGCTGGGCGCGCTGACGTGCGTCTTCGGCGGCCTGGTCGGGCTGCTTTTCGTCGGGCTCGTGTCGGCGGCGCCGGGCGAGGTGTTCCCCGACGAGGAGGGCTTCGCCGACGAGGAGGGCTTCGCCGACGAAACCGGGTGGGAGGAGTCGCCCTTCTACGACAAGCTGGAGCAGCTCGACACCGAGGGCTGGTCGGTCGCGTACGACGTACTTTCGGCGACCACCGCAACGGTGGCGCTCCTGCTCGGGATCGCGATCGGCGTCCTGCTGCTGACCGGCACCGCGAACCGGTTCTTCTCCCCGCAGCGGCCGGCGCCCCAGCCGTACCGATACCCTGCGCCGCTCGTCTGCCCGTACCCGCCGGCACACGGATACCCGTACTGGCACGCGGCACCCCAGCCGCGCCCGGAGCAGCCGCCACCGGCTAGCTGACCGGCCGGCGTCCGGCGCGTCGTCGCATCGGTGCCGGCGGGACGCCCAGCTCCCGCATTCGCGTCGTGTAGATGCGATAGCGCCGGGCGGCCTCGCCGTGCCGGCCGCTGCCGGTCAGCACGTCGACCATCCGCAGGGCGCCGTCCTCGTCGTACGGGTCCTGATCGAGCAGCCGCCGCCAGGCCTGCACGGCCGCGTCGGTGTCGCCCGCCTCCGCGCAGGCGGCGCCCAGCGCCCGCATCGCGGCCAGGTAACCGGTGCGCGCCTCGTCGCGCAGCGCCCGCACCGCCTCCAGGTCCGGCTCGTCGTCCAGCACGGCGCCGGCGTACGCGGCGTCCGCCGCCTCGAGCAGCGCCCGGGCCTCGTCGGTGCGCCCGGCGGCCAGCGCGGCGGTCCCGGCGGCGGCGAGCTGCAGGAAGACGTCGACGTCCACGGTGAGCGTGTGCGGGTCGTACGCGACGCCGGCCGGGCCGGTGACGACGTAGTGGTCCGGCGGGACGGAACGGGTGGGATCCAGGACCGTGCGCAGGATCGACAGGGTGATCGACAGGCGGTTGGCGACCGCGTTCTCGCCCGGCCACAGCGCCTCGCCGATGGCCTCCCGGCTGATCGGGCGGCCGCGCCGGGCGACCAGGAGCTTGAGCAGGTCGCGCGCCTTGCGGCTCTGCCAGGTCGCCGCGGTCACCGACTCGCCGCCGTGCAGGACCGCGAACGAGCCCAGCATCCGCACGGTCACCGGGCTCTGCTGCGGCCACAGCGACGGCGCCAGCGAGCGGGTGCCGGTGGCCGATTCGACGCCGAGCGCGAGCAGCGTGCGCTCGGCGATGATGCGCGCCGCCGCCGGTGACCGGCCCGCGCCGCGGCGCGCCCGCGTCAGCGCGACCCGGGCCACCGCGACCGGATCGCCGATGTCCGTCCCGACCCGGGCCGCGTCGGCCAGCAGCGGGTCCGCCGCGGCGCCCGGGTGGGTCATCGCCGCGAGTTCGAGGCCGTCGGCCAGGGCCGCGGGATTCCGGCCGGTCCGGGCCAGGCCGATCGCCCGCTCGGCGTGCTCCCGGGCGGCCGCCGGGTCCGATTCCAGCACCGCCCATCCCATGGCGACCCGCGCCGCCGGCTCGGTCAGGCCCGTCGACGCGGCGAGCGCCCGGGCCGCCGTCGGCACCGCGCCGGCGTCACCCGTCGCGGCCAGCACCCGGGCCAGTCCACACAGGGCCGGCACCAGCGCCTGGGTGATTCCGGTGCCCTCGGCGACGAGCACGGCCTCCTCGTACGCCGCGCGCGCCTGCGGCAGGTCGCCGCAGAGCTCGTAGCTCTCGCCGAGGCCGGTCAGGGGGTACGCGACGCTGCCCGCGCCGGCGCGCTGCAGGGTGGTGCGTGCGGCCCGGAACCCGTCCCGGGCCGCGCGCGGCCGGCCGCCGCGCAGCAGCAGGTCGGCCCGGTTGTGCTGGGCCAGGCCGACCATGGCCGGGTGCGGCTCGGCGCCGCCGCGGGTCAGGCCGAGCGCCTCGTCGAGCTCGGCGAGCGCGCCGGCGAGGTCGCCCTCCTCCAGCCGCTGCGAGGCGCGGTTGGCCCGGATCCGCAGCTGCTGCGTCCGGTCACCGGCGGCCACGGCGGCGGCCAGCGCCAGCGCGTAGTGCCGGTCGTTGCCCCGGCGGTCGCCCTCCGCCGCGGCCAGCAGCGCGAGGACCGTGTGGACGGCCGCCAGCGCCCGCGGGTCGCTGCCGGGTGGCGCAAGGGACAGGGCGCGGTCCGCCGCCGCGCGGCAGGCGGGCACCTCGCCGCGGGCCCAGGCGACGCTGGCCGCCCAGGCCGCGAGCAGCGCACGGTCGGCGACGTCGTCGGCCGGGTCCGGCGGGTGCGCCACCCGCTCGCGGACACTCTCTGCGGCCTCGAGCCGCCCCTGCAGGTAGAGCACCATGATCGTCGGCCACGCCGTACGGGCGGACAGCGCGCCGGTGCCGCCGGCGGTGCGATCGGCGTGCTCGGCGGCCTGTTCCCATTCGCCCGCGTCGGCATGGCGCAGCACGGCCGTCGGGCACGTCTCGGACACACCCACCACCGTCTCTGTAACCCCGCCCCAGCTCGATGATCTTACCGCTCCGACGCCAACGCGAGCAGTGACGATGATCGCTGTTCCGCTCGGGCCGTCGGGAGGTGCGGTCGACGCGTACTCTGCCGGTGGCGGCTCGAAGGGGAGGCGAAAAGTGCGGATGGCCGGGGTCATCGTGCAGAGCTGTGACGACCCGCCCAGCGTCCGGGAACTGGCGCCGGGCCAGGCGGCGACGTTCGGCCGCGGCTCACCGCAGTCCCCGGTGGACATAGTCCTGCCGGACGCGGCGATCTCGCGGGTGGCGGGCAGCGTGCTCGCCGTCGAGGACCACTGGCTGGTGAGCAACCTGAGCTCGCGCCGCACCTATGTCATCGAGAACCCGGAGGGCGGCGGCGAGTTCATCAAGGTGGCGCCGCGCCGCCTGGAGATGCCGGTCCCGTTCGAGTTCTCCCGGGTCGTGCTCCCCGGCTCCGACCGCCCGGCCGCCTTCTACGTCTTCGCACCCCAGCACGCCTACGCCGACGTCTCGCTGACCCCCGACGGCTCGGCCGACGCCACCCGCACCTCGTTTCCGCTGGACGAGACCGCTAAGTACTTCCTCATCCTGCTCGCGCTCTGCGAGCCGCGGCTGCGCAACTCCTCCAGCCCGGTCATACCCACCGCGCCGGAGATCCTGGACCGGCTCGCCGGCCTGCCGGGCGCGGCCGGCCTGACCCGGGCCGCGATCAACTTCCACATCGGCTACCTCGCCCGCGAGAAGCTGCGGGTGAAGACGCCGGACGACGCCGAGAACACCAAGTGCGACTGGCAGCGCAGCGCGCTGGTCTCGCTCGCGCTCCAGTTCGATCTCGTACGCGAGGAGCACCTCGCGCTGCTCACCGGCTAACGGCTACGAGGCCGAGGGGAATGGCGTGCCCGCCGCGGCGGGGCGGTAGCGGCTCAGGAACGTGCGCAGGCGCTCGATGTAGCGCGTCAGCTTGGGCCGGTCCTTCGGCACCCCGCCGGCGAGCCGCACCACGTCCGTCGACGTCCGGTACGCGGCGGCCAGGTTCTCCTCCGGGCTGCCCGGCACCTCCTCCAGCGCGGAGGTCATCGAGCACAGGTACCTGCCCACCGCCGGGATGGACATCTCGGGCGGGAACGGCGGGGTGGGCACCTTGTCCCGCTGACCGGCCGGCATGTAGAACTTGAGCACGCCCGGGGTCCAGCGCGCGATGCCGTACTCGTCCGCCGCCGGGTCGGACAGATCGGGGTCGAAGTCGCTCTCGGCCTTGAGCATGGCCGCCACCAGCCACGGCGTCACGGCGTGGTTCTCCGGACACGTCGTTCCCGCCCGGACGATGAGCGCGTAGTAGGCCGGCGGAATGTCGGCGTCCGTTCGGAAATGGCGCTCGTATCCGGTCGGCGGGGCCGAGGCCGCGGCGCCGGCCGGCTTCCCGGTCAGCGGGAGCTGCCAGGCCGCCGCGACGGCGACGCCGGTTACGGCGAGGAGTCCCGCGGCGACGGCGATGCCGCGGCGGAAGGCGGACACACGCCGGACCCCACGCTCGGCCGCGACGATCTCACCCGCCCGCCGGTGTATCCGCGCGGCGTCGTGCCGCTTGCGGGTGGCGTGATCGGGCGCCAGGCAGTCGATGATGAAGCGCCGCCACGGCTCGGTGAGCACGTCCGGCAGGTTGAGCGCCGCCTGGCCGGACGCGTATGCGGCGGCCGCGGCGGCGCGCGCCCGCGACGTGACGCCCGGGAACGGCAGCCGGCCGGTGAGCAGCTGGCACGCCGTGACGCCGAGCGCCCACAGGTCGGCGGTCTGGCGCACGGGCGTGCCGCGCCGTCGCACCGGCTCGGCCCACCGCTCCGGCGGCATGTAGTCGGACGTGCCGCCGGGCGGCAGGTACGCGTGTGTGCCGTCGACGTGCGCCGCCAGCCCGAAGTCGGCCAGCCGCACCGAGCCGTCCGGCATGAGCAGGATGTTGCCCGGCTTCAGGTCGCCGTGCACCCAGCCCGCCCGGTGCAGGTGCGCGAGCGCGGCGCACACCTCGGCGATGATCCGTGGCGCGTCCGCCAGCCCGGCGCCCTTCGCCTCCTCCAGCGCCGTCGCCGCGGACCCGGCCGCCAGCTCCAGCGCCAGGACCGTCCCGCCGTCGAGCGCCGGGTTGGCCGGATCGTCGATGACCATCACGTCCAGCACCCGGATCAGGCCGGGATGGGCGACGTGGCGGGAGACGGCGACCTCCCGGCTGGTCATGTCCGCGAGGTGGCTGAGCTGGCGCGAGGTCAGCGTGCCGGTCGCGATGAACTTGAGCGCGGCCTGCTGCCGCGCCGCGCCCGGATCGGCGTCCACCCGCGCGGCGGAGTAGACGCTGCTCCAGCTGCCGCTGGCCAAGGGTTGCTCCACACGCCAACCGCCGACGCGGTAACCCGTCGGCACACGCACGGTGCAGGCACCCTGCTCCATGGCTTCCCCCGTGAGTCCGGCAACGCCAAGACATTATTCACAGGCATCACTGTCTCGCGCTACGGCGAAGTTCGGTTCCATCGACGACCCCCTGGAACCTTGCAGGTTCCCCGGAGGGGTCGCCTCCAGGATGCTTCGCGATCGACGGACATCCATCTCAGCACCCCCGGAGGACTCCCATGCCAGGCAGACACCTACTCGCCCGCGTCGCGGTCGCGCTCGGCGCGGTCCTCGCCGGCGCCGCGGTCGCCGCACCCGCCCAGGCCGCCGCGCCCAACTTCAAGGCGCCGTTCCCGTGCGGCCAGCGGTGGACCTACTCGCACCACAGCCAGGAGGTGCGACAGGCGCTGGACTTCATCCGCAACGACGGCGGTGGGACCGCGGGCACTCCGGTGCTGGCCTCGGCGGCCGGCACGGCCACCCGCCACTCGCAGCCCGACGGCGCCGGCAACTACATCGACATCAATCACGGCGGCGGCTGGCACACGTACTACTTCCACCTGAGCGCGTACTCCGTCGCGAGCGGCGCGTCCGTCGGGCAGGGGCAGCAGATCGGCACCACCGGCAGCACCGGGAACTCCACCGGCGCGCACATCCATTACGAGCAGCTCTACAACGGCGTCGGCCAGCCCATCGTGATCGAGGGCGCGTCGCTGGCGCCGTACCCCGGCACCTACGGCTCCAGGTCGCTCACCAGCACCAACGGATGCGGTGGCCCGGTCCCGCTCAAGTACTGGGTGGACACCTTCGCCAACGCGCCGGTCTTCGCCTCGGCGACCGGCACCACGCAGACCGGCACCCTGTACCAGGGCACCAACTACGTCTTCTGCAAGACCTGGGGACGCCAGATCGGCAGCGGCGCCACCTACAACCACTGGTGGCTCAGGACCGACCCCGACAGCGGACCGGCCGACCAGTACGTCTCCGCCTATTACCTCACCCGGTGGGGCAACGACGAGGCCAAGGACAACAACGGCGTCGTCATACCCAACTGCTGAGATGCGTGCCTCAATCGGAAGGCGGCTGGCGGGACTGTTCGCCGTCGCGTGCACGCTGGTCACCACGGCCGCCGCCGGCCCGGCCCGCGGCGCGGAGTCCGCCGCCGCACCCGCCTCGATCGCCGTGCCCGCCGGGGTCACGGCCGGCGTCGCGGTCTTCGACCGGCAGGCGGCGGCCTTCACCGAGCAGCTCAACGTCGATCTGCGGTTCCGGTCCGCGTCCATCGTCAAGCTGCTCATCGCGCTGGACTACCTCTGGCTGCGCGGGCCGGACTACGCCGTTCCGGCCGCCGACCGCACCCGCCTCGACGCGATGCTGCGCGGCAGCGACGACGACGCCGCCTCGTACTACTGGGCCAGGAACGGCTACGAGCAGGTGATCAACAGGATGGTTCCGCGCCTCGGGCTGCGCGACACGGCGCCGCCGCCGGCCGCGCAGCGCGGGTACTGGGGATACACCGCCATCACCGCGGGCGACGTGGTGCGCGTCTACCGGTACCTGCTGGACTCGGCCCCGCCCGCGGTGCGGCAGCTCATCATGGACGACCTGCGGCAGAGCACCCGGTGCGCGGCCGACTCGTACGACCAGAACTTCGGCATTCCCAGCGTGTTCGCCCGCCCGAGGGCGGTCAAGCAGGGCTGGTCCGGCTTCGGCGACGCGCCCATGACCTGCACCGGCGGGTCGGCGCCGGCGGCACGTGCCGCCGCGGCCGGCGTCGACCTGGTACGGGAGGCGCTGCACACCACGGGCACCGTCGGACCGGACGACCGCGACATCGTGGTCGTGCTGACCCTGCACCCGGACGGCACGCCGTTCGCCAAGGCGTACAACGCCCTGACCGGCATCACCCGGTCGCTCAACGTGCCCGGCGGCGCGCGGCTACCGGGTACGGCGTTCGGCACGTGGGGCTCGGGCGTGCGGGTGCGGTCCGCGCCGAACACCGGCGCCGCGCCGCTCGGCGTCGTACCGGCCGGCACCGATGTCCTGGTCTCCTGCCAGAAGCTGGGCGAGGAGGTCGTGGTCAGCCCGTACCGCAACCCGTGGTGGGCCTACCTGCCGCAGTTCGGCGGCTACCTGACCAACATCTATGTCAGTTCCCCGGACAACCGGCTGCCGAACGTCCCGGACTGCTGAACAACCCCCTATTTCTTGGAGGTACCCCCATGCCCTGGCAACCCCTCTCCCGTTCCCTGCGCGTGGTCGCGTTCGGCGCCGCCGTCGCCGCCGTGCTGCTGACCGCGGCCGCCCCCTCGCACGCGGCGGCGCCGGGCCCCGGCCCGGCCGGGCCGCCGGTACCGCTGTCGATGGTCGCGTCCATCGCGTACGCCCAGTGCGTCTCCGGCGGCGCCACCAGCGCGGACACCACGGTCGCCAACCAGCTCCGCGGCCGGATGAACGGCCGGCGACTGGGCGCGTCGCTCAGCGCGTACCACGTCTCCTGCGCCCGGGTCATCACCGCGACGGCGGCCGGCCGCGGCCTCGACAAGCGCGCCGCGGTCATCGCCATCACGACCGCGATCACCGAGTCGTCCCTGCACAACTACACCGAGGCCGTCGACCACGACAGCCTCGGCCTGTTCCAGCAGCGCCCCTCCCAGGGCTGGGGAACCCCGGCCCAGCTCGTCGACCCGATCTACGCGACGAACGCGTTCCTCAACGCGATGCTGCGCAAGTATCCGAACAACGCCTGGATGAGCGGCGACATCGGGAGGATCTGCCAGGCGGTGCAGGTCTCCGCCCTCCCGGACGCGTACGGCTACGAGGTGCACGACGCCCAGCTGCTGGCCAACGCGCTCTGGTCCGGCGGCGGCGGTTCGGGCGGCAGCCGGTACTGGGTGGACACGTTCGCCAACGCACCGGTCTTCGCCTCGGCGACCAGCACCGCACAGACCGGCACCCTGAACCAGGGCACCAACTACGTCTTCTGCAAGACCTGGGGACGCCAGATCGGCAGCGGCACCAGCTACAACCACTGGTGGCTCAAGACCGACCCCGACACCGGACCGGCCAACCAGTACGTCTCCGCCTACTACCTGAGCCGTTGGGGCAACGACGAGGCCAGGGACAACAGCGGCGTCGTCATCCCCGACTGCGCCGGCGGGACGCGGCCCAAGTACTGGGTGGACACGTTCGCCAACGCACCGGTCTTCGCCTCGGCGACCAGCACCGCACAGACCGGCACCCTGAACCAGGGCACCAACTACGTCTTCTGCAAGACCTGGGGACGCCAGATCGGCAGCGGCACCAGCTACAACCACTGGTGGCTCAAGACCGACCCGGACAGCGGACCGGCGGAGCAGTTCGTCTCCGCCTACTACCTCAGCCGGTGGGGCAACGACGAGGCCAGGGACAACAACGGCACCGTGATACCCACCTGCTGACCGACGGGGGCGGCCCCGGCCGGCGATCGCCGGCCGGGGCTGGTGCGGGACGGCCCGAAGCGGGAACCCTGTCAGGGGTGACGATGCGAGCGGTTCTCACCGACCTGTCCATTCCGCGGTACCTGCTCACCGCGGCGGCCCAGCACCTGCCCCGCGGCATCGGCAGGGGTACGGGATGGGGGTTGTCGGGCATGATCTCGCTGCGCGACGACCTGCCGACGCCGGACCTGCCGCAGGCGCCCGGCTGGGTGCTGCTGCGTCCCGAGCTATCCGGGATCTGCGGCAGCGACACCGCCGTGGCCCAGGCCAGGTCGTCGCGCGTCCTCAGCGCCTTCTACGCCGCGCGCCGGCAGATCTTCGGACACGAGATCGTCGCGGTCGTGGACCGGATCGGCCCGGGTACCACGTCGGTGTCGCCGGGTGACCGGGTGGCGATCGATCCGGTGCTCTCCTGCGCGCACCGCGGCTTCGCGCCCTGCCGCTCCTGCCGCGAGGGCTTTCCGTACGTCTGCGAGCGCTTCGACCTGCCCGGGGCGTCGAGGTGCCGCTCGTCCACGCTGGGATTCGACGCGGCGCTGGGCGGCGGCTGGGGCCAGTACGTCGTCGCGCACCAGTCGCAGCTGCACCGGCTGGGCGCGCTGCCGTCCCACCGCGCGGTCCTCTCCGAGCCCGCCTCCATCGCCCTGCACGCGGCGCTGCACTGGGAGCGGCGCGGCGACCGGGCGGTGGTGACCGGGCCCGGAACCATCGGCCTGCTGCTGATCGCCGCCCTGCGCCGGCTGCACCCCGACCTCGACATCACCGCCGTCGGACCGGGCGCGTTCAGCCAGGACCGGGGCGTGCGGGCGGGCGCCGACCGGGCACTCGAGCCCGGGCCGCGGGTCGTCGAGTCGCTCGCTCTGCTGCAGGGCGGCCGGGTGATCCGGCCGCGGCTGACCAGGACGCCCATTCTCGAGCAGGGCGTCGACGTCGTCTTCGACTGCGTCGCCCTGCCCGCCTCGCTCGACCTCGGGCTGCACCTGCTCCGGCCGACCGGCATGCTCGTGCTGGTCGGCGGCGCCGGCCGGCAGTCTGTCGACTGGTCGTTGGTCTGGAACCGACAGCTCACCGTCCAGGGCACCGTCAACTCCGGCCCCGAGCCCCGGCTGGACGGGCGGACCACCATGTCGCAGGTGGTGGAGTGGCTCACCGATCCGTCCTACGCCGTCGACGACGTGCTGACGCACACGTTCGGCCTCGACGACTGGCGTGCCGCGCTGCGTACCGCGTCGGCCGGGCCGCGGGCGGGCGCCGTCAAGGTCGCCCTGCGCCCCAACCCGGACATCGCCCTGGTGCCGTGAGAATGCTGAGGGGCGGCGCCGGTACCCCGGCGCCGCCCCGATGACCGACGGACGATGGCTACTCGGCTCGGCCGCCGCAGCCGTACGCGCAGGCGCTGAACTGGGCGAAGTGCGGGCGGCTGACGCCGCCGAAGGCGGTGAACTCGCCGCCCAGCGCGATCTTGCTGAGCGCCGGGTTGGCGTCCATCGTGAGCACGCCCCACTTGCCGTTGCTGCGCGGGTTCCAGGCGAGCAGCTTGCCGGTCGCCCCGTCCAGCGCGGCCACCTTCGGCTGGCTGCGCAGCTTCTTGCCCGGGCACCAGGTGGTCGCGCTCGCCGACGGCGTCGGGCAGACCTCGGTGAAGTGCCCGCCGGCGTAGATGGCGCCGCCCAGGTTGGTGATCGCCTGGATGTCGCCGTCCGTGACGGTGCTCCAGATGAACCCGCCGTCGGCCTTGTACGCGGCCACCCGGCCGCCGACGCCGCCGAGCCCCGCGTACACCTTGCCCGCGACGAGCGTGATTCCGAAGACCTCGTACGGAGTCGCCGGGCGGAACGTGGTGTCCACCGTCCCGTCGGCCGTCTTCAGCGCGCCGAACCGGGCCGTGCCGGCGCCGTTGAGCTTCTTGAACTTGCCGCCGACGTACAGCCGGGAGCCGGCCACGGTCAGGGCCCTGACCTGGGCGTCGGCGGTGCCGGGGAACGCGGTGTCGACCGCGCCGCCGGGCAGCCGGAACGCCGCCAGGTTCTTCACCGCCTTGCCGTCGACCTTGGTGATCGTGCCGCCCAGGTACAGCCGCCCGCCGCCGGCGGCCAGGGTGGAGCCCTCGCCGTCCACGGTGTGCTTGAGCGGGCCGACGGCGCCGGTCTTCAGGTCGATGCCGGCCAGGCCCGCGCGGGCCTGGCCGCCGACGTTCTTGAACTTGCCGGTGACGTAGAGCTGCGTTCCCGCGGCGGTCATCCCGAACACGGTGCCGTCGATGGCGGGCGCCCACGGCAGCAGCTTGCCCGTGCGGGCGTCCAGCGCGGCAAGCCGCTTGCGCAGCACCGGCTTGCCGTCCACGAGCGCGTTGCGGAAGCTGCCGCCCACGTACATCGTGTTGCCGACGTAGGTGCTGGTGTACACCAGGCCGTCGAAGCCGACCGAGGCGACGGGCGCGGCGGACACCATCTGAATGGCCTTGGCGTCCGCGACCGCCGCGACGGGCGCGCCCAGCACGGCGAGCGAGGCGGCGAGTAACAGTCCCAGGTGGCGCCGGCGCGGCAGGGCGCGGCGGATAATCGGAGCAAAGAGCATGAATACGACGTTAAGTTTAATAAGTCAACAGAGTCTCTGAATATGGGACGTACACCCTAAAGTGCGGGTAACCGCCACCCGGTCGCACCGGTATGGTGCACCGATGAATCGCACCGCGCTCGTCACCGGGGCCTCGTCCGGCATCGGCCTGGCGACGGCCGTCGCGCTCGCCGCGCGCGGCTACCGCGTCCTGGGCACCAGCCGCGACCCGCGGTCCCTGCCCGCCGAGCGCCGCGCCGACGGCGTGGAGTATCTCGCACTCGACCTGGCCTCCGAGGAGTCGATCGAGGCCCTGGCCGACCGGCTCGCGGGCGTCGACATCCTGGTCAACAACGCGGGCGAGAGCCAGTCCGGCCCGTTCGAGGAGCTGCCCGGCGACGCGCTGCGCCGGCTGTTCCAGGTCAACGTCCTCGGCCCGGTCCGGCTGAGCCAGCTCGCCCTGCCCGGCATGCGGGAACGCGGCTACGGGCGGGTGGTCATGGTCGGCTCGATGCTCGCGTCGTTCCCGCTCTCCTACCGCTCCTCCTATGTCGCGACGAAGGCGGCCCTGAAGGGCTTCAGCAACGGCGCGCGCCACGAGCTCTCGCCGTTCGGGGTCTGGCTCACCACGGTCGAGCCCGGCTCGATCAACACCGGCATCAGCGAGCGGCGCACCCGGTACATCGGCCCGGACTCCCCGCACCGGCGTGACTTCGAGACGATGCTGGCCGCCCTCGACCGCAACGAACGCGCCGGCGTGGCACCGGAGCGCGTCGCCGGGGTGATCGTCAAGGCCATCGAGGCCGCCCGGCCCCGGCCCCGGTACGCCGTCGGCAGCAACGCCCCACTCGCCTTCGCCCTGCGCCGCGTGCTGCCGGCGGCCCTGACCGAGAAGGCCGTGCACCGCCGGCACGACCTGAGCCGCTGACTATTCGTCGGGCGTGAGCCGGAAGATCCGGATCTGCCGGCCCTCGGCGCGCCGGGCGTACGCGGCGTAGCCCGGCCAGATCCGCCGCAGCAGCTCCCAGAGCCGCTCCCGCTCGGCGCCCTCGGCCAGGGTGGCGTGCACGCCGAACTCGCGATCGGCGAGGGTCACCCGGGCGGCCGGCTGGGCGAGCAGGTTCGCCGACCACGCGGGGTGGTGCGCCTGGCCCCAGTTCGAGCCGATCACGATGTACGCGTCGCCGTCGGTGGCGTAGAGCAGCGGCTGGGTCCGGGGCAGGCCCGACTTCCGGCCGGTCGTGGTCAGCAGCAGCGACGGCAGCTGGTGCCGGCCGATCACCGACCAGCGCCCGTTGGTCAGCCGGTACAGGCGGCGGTCCAGCGGGGTCACCAGGCGGCCGAGGGCGGCGAACCACCGCTGGTTGCCGAGGCGCCGCAGGAGCTCGGTGTAGTGCGACATCAGACCAGTATCCCGATCACCCGCGGGGGCTCAGACCGGCCCGCCACCGAATCCGATCTCGTTGCCGTCCGGATCGCGGAACGTCGCCTTGCGTACGCCGTTGTCGTAGGTCTCCAGCCGCTCCGGCTCCAGGCCCCGCCCGGCGATGTCCGAGAGGCGGGCCTCGAAGTCGCCGACGAAGAGCGTGTGCATCGCGTGCCCGGCGTGCGCGGGCCGCACCTCGATGAACACGTACCGGTTGCCGGCCAGCTCCCACACCGCCTCGGTGTCGTTGGGCAGGAACGACGGCGGGGCGCCGAGGAGCCGCTCGTACCAGGCGACCGCGGTGGCGTAGTCGCGCACCGGGATGCCCGCGAACAGATCTATGGTCATGAGGCCATGCTAGGAGCGGCGGGGGGGCCCCCCGGCCCCCCCCCCCCCGGCCCCCCCCCCCCCCCCCCGGGCCCCGGGCCCCCCCCCCACCCGGGCCGAGCGGTGCGGGGCAGATTATAGCGGCGACCCCCCCCCCGTCGACCCCCCCCAGGGAGG
>NZ_JBITLR010000006.1:742588-746416 GCF_044465445.1 Actinoplanes sp. NPDC049668 | reverse complement strand
TACAGCTCCGGCGTCAAATTCATCGTCACCGGCCTCATCCTGCTACTCGCCGCAAGCGTCGACGCCCTCTCACGCCGCAGAGCGGCAGCCACCGGTAACCGATGAACAGCCCCGCGGGCACGGGGGCGGCTCCCTGATGCGAGCCGGCCCCAGCCACGAGGAGGTTCGCAGGCACAACCTGGGCACGTTGTTGAGATATGTACATGTTCACGGTGCTACCTCCCGGGCCGAACTCACCACGAAGCTCGGACTGAACCGCAGCACGATCGGCACGCTGACCACCGAACTGGCCGCCGCGGGCCTGGTCACGGAGCGGCCGCCCGAGGAGACCGTGCGGGCCGGGCGACCGTCACTGGTCGTCCGGCCCGAGTCGTACCAGGTGTACGCGTACGCGCTGGCGATCGAGGTGGACCGGCTGCGCGCCGCCCGGGTCGGCCTGGGCGGCAAGATCCTGGACCGCCGCGAGACGGACCGGCCGCGCGGCATGCAGGTCGCCGACGCGGTCCAGCCGCTCGCCGAGTTCATCCACGAGATGCGCCGCGACGTCCCGGAGGGCGCCCGTTACGTGGGCGGCGGCCTGGCGGTGGCCGGCATGGTCCGCCGCGACGACGGCATGGTGCGCCTGGCGCCGACTATCGGCTGGGTCGAGGAGCCGGTCGGCGAGGCCCTCAGCTCGGAGCTGCGCGGCCTCGAGGGCGCGGACGTCGGCCCGCTGACCGTCGGCAACATCGCCGACGTCTCGGCCATGGTCGAACACAGCCGGGGCGCGGCGGCTGGCCACGACAACGTGATCTACCTGTACGGCGATGTCGGCGTCGGCGGCGGCATCATCGCGGGCGGCCGCCGGGTGACCGGCCACGGCGGCTACGGCGGCGAGGTCGGCCACATGGTGATCAACCCGTCCGGCAAGCCCTGCAGCTGCGGCTCCCGCGGCTGCTGGGAGACCGAGATCGGCGAGTACGCCCTGCTGGAACTCGCCGGCCGCGGCAACGAGAGCGGCAAGGACGCGGTGCTCGGCGTGGTCGACGCGGCGATGCGCGGCGACCGGGCCGCGCAGCAGGCGGTACGCCAGGTGGGCGACTGGATCGGCCTGGGCGTCGGCAACCTGATCAACATCTTCAATCCGGAAGCCGTGATCTTCGGCGGCACGTTGCGAGACGTGTACCTGGTGGCGGCCGCCCAGATCCGCAGCCGCCTCAACGAGGTCGCGCTGCCGGCCTGCCGCGAACACGTCCGGCTCCGCACCCCGGAGCTGGGCACGGACGCCGCCCTGATCGGCGCCGCGGAGCTGGCCTTCGAACGGCTGCTCGCGGATCCGCTGCTCTGATCGCTCGCCCGGTCTGCGCCGACCGCGCTACCGGTCGACGGGTGTGAAATCCCACACGTGCGGGGCGCGTGCCGTCAACCGCTCCGGCGGCGCGGGCAGGTCGGCCGGGGTGTTGCGCCACTTCGAGATGACGACGATGCGGTGGTCGGTCGACGAGAAGACCTCGCTCGACACGTGCGACGGCAGCACCTCCACCTGCGGCAACGCCTCGTCGCAGACCCAGGCCAGCAGCTCGTCGAAGCCGCTGCCCAGCGCCCGTACCTCCCACATGCGTGCGATCATGCAGGCTTCCTACCCCGCCACAGTGACCGAGGTCAATGGCATTGCGGAATCGGCCGGCAGGTCGAGCCGGCTCGGCGCGATCCCGGCGGCCACCAGATGCGAGCCGAGCGCGGCGACCATCGCACCGTTGTCGGTGCACAGCCCCGGCCGGGGCACCCGTACCCGGATCCCCAGCTTCGCCGCCCGCTCCTCGGCGAGCAGCCGCAGCCGCGAGTTGGCGGCGACGCCGCCGCCGATGACCAGGGTCTCGACGCCGTTCTCCCGGCACGCGTCCAAGGCCTTGGCGGTGAGCACGTCACAGACCGCGGCCTGGAAACTGGCGGCCACATCGGCGACCGGCACCGGCTCGCCGGCGCGCTCGCGGGCCTCGACCCACCGCGCCACCGCGGTCTTCAGCCCCGAGAACGAGAAGTCGAACCGATGCTTGGCCTGGTCCTTCGGCGCCGTCAGTCCACGCGGGAAGCCGATCGCGGCCGGGTCGCCCTCGCGCGCGAGCCGGTCGATCACCGGCCCACCCGGAAACCCCAGGCCGAGCAGCCGGGCGACCTTGTCGAACGCCTCGCCGGCCGCGTCGTCGATCGTCGCGCCCAACGGCGTCACGCCCGCGGTGAGGTCGTCGACCAGCAACAAGGAGGAGTGACCGCCCGACACGAGCATGGCGACGGCGGGCTCCGGCAGCGGCCCGTGCTCGAGAGTGTCCACAGCGACGTGCGCGGCCAGGTGGTTGACCCCGTAGATCGGCTTGTCGGCGGCGAGCGCGTACCCCTTGGCGGCGGCGACCCCGACGAGCAGCGCCCCCGCGAGGCCGGGCCCGGCCGTCACGGCGATCGCGTCGATGTCGGCGAGGGTCACCCCCGCGTCGTCGAGGGCCCGCTGCATGGTCGGCACGATCGCCTCGAGGTGCGCGCGGCTGGCGACCTCGGGCACCACCCCGCCGAACCGCGCGTGCTGCTCGACACTGGACGCGAGCGCGTCGGCGAGCAGGGTGTGCCCGCGGACGATGCCGACGCCGGTCTCGTCGCAGGAGGTCTCGATCCCGAGGACCAGGGGTTCGTCAGGCACTTCTCATCATCACCAGGGCGTCGGTGTTACTGGGCTGGTAGTAGCCGCGCCGGATGCCGACGGGCTCGAAGTCGTAGCCGGCGTAGAGCCGCTGGGCCGGTGCGTTGTCGACGGCGACCTCGAGCAGCACCTTGCGCCCGCCGGCCTCGGCGAGCAGGGCCTCGAGCAGCTGCCGCCCCGTCCCCCGCCGCTGGGCATCACGGGACACGGCGATGTTCTGCACCCAGGACTCGTCCTGGTCCACCACGGCGAGACCGGCGTAGCCGGCCACCTTCCCGTCCTCCGCCTCGGCCACGAGGTAGAAGTTGCGCTGCGCGAGCTCGTTCCAGAACATCGCCGCGGACCACTTCTCGGACCCGAAGAGGTCCTCCTCGATCGGCAGCACCTCGGCGATGTGCCACCAGCGGAACCGGGTGATATGCATCAGTGCAGCACCGGCTTGCGCGCACCCGGCTCGACAGCGTCCGGCCGCCGCAGGTAGAGCGGGGTGAGCGACTCGCCCGGCGCCCGCCGCCGGACCCGCTCGGCGGCGAGAGCGATCAGGGCCTCACCCGGCGGGAACTGAACGCGGTCGTCGATCGGCACCCCGAAGATCTCGGCGTACTTCAGCGCACCCTCGCCGACCGCCCGATCGACCTCGACCCGCACCTCGGCGGGCTTGTCGACACCTGGGTCGGTGGCCCGCACGCCGTCAAGGTAGGTGGCGTAATAGACCTCACGCCGCCGCGCATCGGTGGCGACCAGCACGCGACCCGGCCCGGCGGCCCGGCCGAGCGCATCGAGCGAGCAGACCCCGTAGGTGGGGATGGCGAGCGCCTGCCCCATGGCGGCGGCGGTGGCAAGCCCGACCCGCAGCCCGGTGAACGGCCCCGGCCCGACACCGGCGACGATCGCGGCCAACTCCCGGGTCCGCACGCCGGCCTCGTCGAGAATCAGCCGCACCTGCGGCGCGAGGCGCTCGCCGTGCGCGCGAGGATCGACGGTGCGGCGCTCGGCCAGCCCTTTCACGCCGGAGTCGGTGACCTCCCCGAGGGCGGCGGTCACCGCGGGCGTGGAGGTATCCAGGGCGAGTACGAGCACGTAAAGAACCCTAGCCGCCGGAAAACAACCCACCCGCGCCGGGCACGACCCACCACAGCCGTCGGCCCGGCCCGCAT
>NZ_JBITLR010000006.1:219162-742490 GCF_044465445.1 Actinoplanes sp. NPDC049668 | reverse complement strand
AGCACCCGGCCCGCAGCACCCGGCCCGCAGCACCCGGCCCGCAGCACCCGGCCCGCAGCACCCGGCCCGCAGCACCCGGCCCGCAGCACCCGGCCCGCAGCACCCGGCCCTGGCTGCCTTCGTCAGCGGCAGGCCGTCGGGGAGCCTTGGCGCCGGCGCGTCGGTTCAGCGGGGGTGCAGCTACGCGTCCGGGCGGGGATCCCAGACCACGAGGGGGCGGCCCGCGTCGGCGAGCGCCTTGTTGGCCGAGCTGAACGGGCGGGAGCCGCGGAAGCCCTTCGGGTTCAGCGGGCTCGGGTGGCCGGCCTCCAGGACGACGTGCGCCGGGTTCGTGACCAGGGCCGCCTTCTTGCGTGCGTAGCCGCCCCAGAGCAGGAACACCACGCGCTCGTCGCGGGCGTTCAGCGCCTGGATCGTCGCGTCCGTGAACGCCTCCCAGCCCTTGTTGGCGTGCGACGCCGCGGCGGCCGCCCGGACCGTCAGGACCGCGTTGAGCAGCAGCACACCCTGCCGGGCCCAGCCGGTCAGGTCGCCGCTGGTCGCCGGCGGCACGCCCACGTCCTCGGCAAGCTCCTTGAAGACGTTGCGCAGTGACGGCGGGATCCGCACCCCCTCGCGGACGCTGAAGCTGAGCCCGTGCGCCTGCCCCGGCCCGTGGTACGGATCCTGCCCGAGGATCAGCACCCGGGTCTGCTCGGGCGGGCACAGCCGATAGGCGGCGAACAGGTCCTCGATCGGCGGATACACGGTGTGCGTCCGGTACTGCTCTTCCACGAACGCGCTCAGCGAAGCGGTGGCGTCCGCGTCGAGCAGCGGCGTCAGCTCCGCGCGCCAGGCGTCCGGGAGCAGGTCAGGCAGGTTCACATCTTCTCCAGTCGGGCGGCCCAGTCGCCGCCATGGGGAACGAGGTCGATGACCCGGGTGTCGTCGTCGAGCCGTCCGATCCGGACGGCCAGGTATTCGTCGTTGAGCTGCTCGACCAGGCCCGTGCCCCACTCGACCACCGTCACCGACTGCTCCGCGGAAGCATCCAGATCAAGATCGTCGATCTCGGCCCGCGGATCGGCGGCATCGCCCAACCGGTACGCGTCGGCGTGTACCAACGGCAGCGCCCCACCGAGCGCCGGGTCGGGGCGGTGCACCCGTGCGATGACAAAGGTCGGCGAGGTGATGGCGCCGAGCACGCCCAGCCCCGCGCCGATCCCCTGCACCAGCGCGGTCTTCCCGGCGCCCAGCGGCCCGGTCAGCAGCACCAGGTCACCGGGCCGCAGCACGGCGGCGAGTCGCCGGCCGAACGCCTGGGTGTCGTCGACAGTGGCCAGCCGGAGTCCGGTGCCGGTCAAGAGATCTTCTTCAGGAACGGGAACAGCGCGGCGTTGACCTCGTCGGCCTTCTCGAGCATGACGACGTGCCCGCTGTTGTCGATCTTCACCAGCTCGGCCTTCGGCAGGTGTCGCAGGATCTCCTCCGAGTGCGTCACCGGGGTCAGATAGTCCTTCGTGCCGACCAGCACCAGCACGGGCACGCCGCTGAGGGTGGACAGCGCCGGGAAGCGGTTGTGCGTGTAGAGCGTCTGCAGGTACTTGGTGAGGGTCTCCACCGGGGTCTTGGAGTTCATCTGTTCCACGAAGGTGACCAGCGACGGGCTGGGCCGGGCGTCGCCGAAGCCGTACCGACGGGTCAGCAGCCAGGCCAGGTCGGAGGAGGCCACCCGGGCCCGGTCGATGGTGCCGCCGCCGATCCGGGCCGCGCCACCCCACAGCGGGAAGAACGGCGCGCTGACCCGGGCGACCAGCGTGGTCAGCCCGAGCTTGGACTTGTCGATCAGCCCGGCGGACGTGGAAATCAGCACGACGCCCGTCACCCGCTCGCCGAACCACTCCGGGAACTGCTCGGCGAACGCCATGATCGTCATGCCGCCCATCGAGTGCCCGACCAGGATAATGTGTCCATCCGGGACGGTCGCGTCGAGAACCGCCGCCAGCGACTTGCCCAGCGCGGCGATGTCGTAATCGCCGGACTTGAGCCGGCTGGACCGCCCGTGCCCCGGCTGGTCGTAGAAGACGAGCCGATAGTCGCCCTGCTCGGCGAGCACCTGCCGCTGGAAGAAGAACGTGCCCATGTCCAGGGCGAACCCGTGCACGAAGACGATGGTGGGCTTGCCGGTAGGCGCGGTCGGCTCGACGATCTCGACGTGCAGATCGGTGCCATCGGCGGCGGTCACGGTCAGCTCGGAGTCGAACGGCTGATCGCCGAACTCCACGTCGGCATGGGGATCACCAGGCGCGTTGAGCGACTTGCGAACCAGAGCGCGCTCGACGGCGAAAGCCGTCGCCAGGCCGGCCGCGGCGACACCGACGGCCGCGCCGACGATCCCGACCTTCTTGGCCCGCCGCCGCGGACCGGACCGGGCGGACTTCCTCGCCGGACTCATGCAACCTCCTCAGCCGAGGCCACGACACCCGGAGCCCCGGGATCGCGAACCAAGGCACCCCGATCCATGCCACCCGACTCAGCGGAATCCTGATCCATGCGACCCGAACCCACAGAGCGAGAACCCGCAGCACCCAAACCCACAACACCCAAACCCACAGAGCCCGAATCCGCGGTGCCCAAGATCGCAGGACTCGAAACCGCAGCGCCCGAAACCGCGGCGCCCGAAACCGCAGGACCCGAAACCGCAGCGCCTGAAACCGCAGCGCCCGAAACTGCAGCACCTGAAACCGCAGCACCTGAAACCGCAGGACCCGAAACCGCAGGACCCGAAACCGCAGGACCCGAAACCGCAGGACCCGAAACCGCAGGATCCGTTCCCGTGGGGTCTGGGGTGGGGATGCCAGCCGTGCCGTCGTAGACGCGGGCGACCCGGGAGCCGCCGAAGCGCGTCACGATCTCGTAGTTGATGGTGCCGATCGCGTCGGCCCAGTCGGTGGCCGTCGGCATGCCGTTGTCGCCCGGCCCGAACAGCGTCGCCACGTCACCGGGCGCGACCGGGTCGTCGCCGCAGTCGAGGACGATCTGGTCCATGCAGACCCGCCCCGCGATCGTCCGCGTGCGCCCGCCCAGCCACACCGGGCCGACGTTGGAGGCGTGGCGGGGCACGCCGTCGCCGTAGCCCAGCGGCACCAGCGCCAGCGTCGTCTCGCAGGCCGTGTAGTAGGCGTGCCCATAAGAGACGCCCTGACCGGCCGGGACGCGCTTGGTGAGGGCCACCCGGGCCCGGGCCGTCATCGCCGGGCGCAACCCGGTCTCGTGCTCGGCGGGCAACGGCGACAGGCCGTATACCGCGATGCCCGGGCGTACCAGGTCGTAGTGCGCGTCCGGGCGGGTCAGGGTCGCCGCCGAGTTCGCGATGTGCCGGTAGCGCGGCTCGATGCCGAACTGCTCGGCGGTGGCCAGCCCCTCAGCGAAGACGGCCAGTTGGTGATCGACGGTCTCGTGGCCGGGCGCGTCCGCGTACACGAAGTGGCTCCAGATGCCGACCACCTCGACCTCGCCGCCGGCCTGCGCCTTGGCCGCCGCCTCGAGCAGCGCGGGCCAATCCGCCGGGGTGGCGCCGCCGCGCGCCAGGCCGGTGTCGATCTTGAGGTGCACCCGGGCCGTGCGGCCGACCCGGCGTGCGGCCGTGACCAGCTCGCCGAGCTGGTCCAGACTCCCCGCGTTGAGGTCGACGTCGGCCGCGACGCCGTCGTGCAGGGGCAGGCCCGGTGCGAGCAGCCAGGCCAGCACCGGCGCCGTGATGCCCGCCCGGCGCAGGGTCAGCGCCTCGTCGAGGGTGGCGACCCCCAGCCAGGTCGCGCCGCCGGCCAGCGCCGCCCGGGCGGACGGCAACATGCCGTGCCCATAGCCGTCCGCCTTGACCACCGCCATGACCTCCGCGGTGGTGCCGGCGCGCAGCGTCGCAACGTTGTCCCGGATGGCGTCCAGATCTACCCGGACCTCGGCCTGCCACATGCTCACCAGCCTACTGATCGGTACGACATAACCGCGTCACAGCAGCTCAGCGAGCACGGGGCGCAACGCGGCGGCCACATCCGGCGACGTCACCGGGCCGTCCCGCTCGGCGCGGCGCCCGGCGAGGCCGTGCACATAAGCGGCCATGATCGCCGCCCGCTCCGGCGGAACGCCGGCGGCCAGCAGCGAGCCGAGCAGGCCCGCGAGCACGTCACCGCTGCCCGCGGTGGCCAGCGCGGGGCTCCCGGTCGGGTTGGCCCACGCCTCCCCCGACGGGGTCGCCACGATCGTCCGGTCGCCCTTGAGCAGCACCACGGCGTTGATCCAGGCCGCCAGCCGGCAGGCCGCGCCGATCCGGTCCGCGCCCGGCCGCTCGCCCGCCAGCCGCGCGAACTCGCCGTCGTGCGGAGTGATCACCAGCGGAGCGTCCCGGCGCAGGTCGTTGGCGTGCTGGCCGCCCACGAGCAGGGTGAGGGCGTCCGCGTCGAGCAGCACCGGCAGGGAGGTGGCCAGGACGCTGCGCAACTCGGTGCGAGCGCCGTCGTCGGTGCCCAGCCCGGAGCCGCACACCCAGGCCTGCACCCGGCCCGCGTCGGCGACCCGCGGCGCGACCACCACGGACGGATGCAGGTGCACCACGTCGCGATCGGCGCTGCCCGCGTAGCGGACCATGCCGGTGGGGCCGGCCAGGGCGCCCGCGACCGAGAGCACGGCCGCGCCCGGGTAGGTCGCCGAACCGGTGGCGACGCCGACGACGCCCCGGCTGTATTTGTCCGAGCCGGCGTCGGCCCGGGGCCACCAGCCGGCGATGTCGGAAGCGTCGGGCACCCGCACCGCCGGGTCACCGTGCAGCGTCTCGCTCAGGCCGATGTCGATCAGCTCGACGTGGCCCGCCAGGGCCGCCGCAGCACCGACGACGTGCGCGGGCTTCAGGCAGCCGAAGGTGACGGTGACGTCGGCGTGTACGGCGTCGCCGGGCACGTCACCGGTGTCGACCGCGACCCCGCTCGGCACGTCGACGGCGACCACCGGCGGCCGGGCGCCGCCCCGCCCGCGCAGCCCCGGAAGGCGTCTGACCAGCGCGACCGCCGGCTCCCGGAGGCCGCCGCTCGCGCCGATGCCGACGATGCCGTCGACGACCAGGTCCACCCGGGCCGGCAGGTCACCGACGGTGACGCCACCCGCGCGGCGGAACGCGGCTAGTCCGGCGAGATGCACCCGGTCGGGTCGCAGCAGGATCGCCCTGACGCCCGCGCCGCGCGCCGCCAGCGTGGCGCCGGCGTAGAGCGTGTCGCCGCCGTTGTCTCCGCTGCCGACCAGCAGCACCACGGTCGCGCCGTAAACCCCGCCGGACTCACCCAGCAGCAGCGCGCACCGCCGGGCCAACCCGGCCGCGGCGCGCTGCATGAGCGTGCCCGCCGGCAGGGTCGCCATCAGCGCCTTCTCCGCCGCACGTACGTCCGCCACCCGCCACGCCTGCCGCATGCAGTAACCCCCTGGGAACTCAGGCCTCCGCGACGACCATTGCCGAGGCGATGCCGCCGTCGTGCGACAGCGACAGGTGCCACCTGCTGACGCCCCGTTCCGCCGCCACCGCCGCGACCGTACCGGAGACGGTCAGCCATGGCCGCCCATCGGGATCCGTGACGACCTCGCAGTCGTGCCAGCGCAGCCCGGCCGGCGCGCCCAACGCCTTTGCCACGGCCTCCTTGGCCGCGAACCGCCCGGCGAGCGACTCCGGTGATCGCGGGTTGCCGGACGAGGTCATGCGCTCCGAATCGGTGAACAGGCGGTCGGCGAGCAACGGGGTGCGCTCCAGCGCCTTGGCGAATCGATCGACCAGCACGACGTCGATCCCGACAGACACGATCACAGGCCAACCCTATCGGCCCGGCCGCTGTCCCGATCAGTCGTGCGCCACGCCTGTGGACAACCGTCGCACGCCCGGACCGCTGTCCACAGGGGCGGCCCCGGCGCCGCTGATTTGCCCTAACGTCGGCGGCCGAACCGCTTCCACCGGGAGGTTGCCGATGACGTCCGAGCTCGAGGGTCGACACAGCGGCAGGCCGCACCCGGACGGTGGCCCGTTCCCCGCGGCCGCCCGCCCACCGACGGTCCGGTCATGGGCGCGCTGGGCGGCGGCGTGGACCCGACGGCGGATTACACATGCCGCCGGGCGGTTTACGGCCCGCCGACTCCCCACGAGTGTTCGGTTCGCTCGCGGCGCGTCCGAGGGCCCGGCCGAGGACCTCAGCCAGGCCGCGCCAAGGAGCGTGGTTCCAGCTTTACCGAGCAGGAGGAACCACTTTGTATGCCGTCTGCACCAGCCAGGCGCCCCGACATCCCGAACCCTGTCATCACGGTTCCAACGAGCCCAGCCACAGCCAGGGACCCACGCCATCACAGGCCCAGCCAGCCGAGCCCACCCAGGCGAACCCACAGCCGGAACCCACGCCATCGCGGGCCTACCCAGACGCGCCAGCGTTCCAGCCAGGCCATCGCGCGCCTACCCAGACGCGCCAGCGTTCCGGCCAGGCCATCGCGCGCCTACCCAGACGCGCCAGCGTTCCGGCCAGGCCATCGCGCGCCTACCCAGACGCGCCAGCGTTCCGGCCAGGCCTTTGCAGGCCGGCCGGATGCCGGGCACCTGGGTCACCGGGACGCTGGCAGCGAGTCGCCGACCGACGTACCGAAAGGGAGGGGTGATGTCACTCCACGGTGACGGACTTCGCCAGGTTTCGCGGCTGGTCGACGTCGTGACCACGGGCGGCCGCGATCTCGCAGGCGAGGATCTGCAGCGGCACGGTGGTCATCAGGGGCGCGAGCAGAGTCGGCGTGCGCGGAACCTGGATCAGGTGGTCGGCGAAGGCGCGGACACTCTCGTCGCCCTCCTCGGCGATCACGATGGTGCGGGCGCCGCGGGCGCGTACCTCCTGGATGTTGGAGACGACCTTGTCCCGCAGGACGCCGCGGCCGGCTGGCGAGGGCACCACGCAGACGACCGGCGTGCCCTCGTCGATCAGGGCGATCGGTCCGTGCTTCAGCTCGCCGGCCGCGAAGCCCTCGGCGTGCATGTAGGCGAGTTCCTTGAGCTTCAGCGCGCCCTCGAGCGCCACCGGGAAGCCGACGTGCCGGCCGATGAACAGCAGCGTCGACGCGTTGCTCAGATCGCGCGCCAGGGCGCGGACGTCCTCCATGCCGGCGAGCAGTTCGCGCAGGTCGTCCGGGGTGCGCTGCAGCCGCTCCACCACGGCGGCGACCTCGTCGGCGTACATGACGCCGCGGATCTGGGCGAGGTGCAGGCCGATCAGGTAGCAGGCGACCAGCTGGGTGACGAACGCCTTGGTGGAGGCCACCGCGATCTCGGGGCCGCCGTGCGTGTAGAGCACGGCGTCCGACTCGCGCGGGATGGTGGACCCGTTGGTGTTGCAGATGGCGAGGACCCGGGCCTTCTGCTCCTTGGCGTGCCGCAGGGCCATGAGGGTGTCCATGGTCTCGCCGGACTGGCTGATCACGATCATCAGGGTCGAGCGGTCCAGGATCGGGTCGCGGTATCGGAACTCGCTGGCCAGCTCCACCTCGCACGGGATGCGCACCCAGTGCTCGATCGCGTACTTGGCGACCATCCCGGCGTGGTACGAGGTGCCGCAGGCCACGATGAAGACCTTGTCGACGTCGCGCAGGTCCTGGTCGGTGAGGCGGACCTCGTCGAGCACGATCTCGCCGCGCTCGGAGAGGCGGCCGAGCAGGGTGTCCGCGATCGCCTGCGGCTGCTCGGCGATCTCCTTGAGCATGAAGTAGTCGTAGCCGCCCTTCTCCGCGGCGGAGGCGTCCCAGTCGATGTGGAACTCCTTGCCGGTGGCCGGCGCACCGTCGAAGTCGGTGATCTCGATGGCCTCCGGGGTGATCAGAACGACCTGGTCCTGACCGAGCTCGACGGCCTCGCGGGTGTGCTCGATGAAGGCGGAGACGTCGCTGGCGAGGAAGTTCTCGCCCTTGCCCCGGCCGACGACCAGCGGCGAGTTGCGCCGGGCGGCGACGACGGCGTCGGGCACGGCGGCGTCGACGGCGAGCAGAGTGAAGGCACCCTCCAGGCGGCGCACGGTGCGACGCATGCCCTCGGCCAGCAGCTGCGGCCCCTCCTCGGCACCCGACTCGCGCAGGAAGCGCATCTCGGCGGCGAGCAGGTGGGCGGCGCACTCGGTGTCGGTGTCGCTGACGAACTCGACGCCAGTCGCCTCCAGCTCGGCGCGCAGGCGGGAGAAGTTCTCGATGATGCCGTTGTGAATCACCGCGACCCGGCCGTCCGCCGACAGGTGCGGGTGCGCGTTGCGGTCGGTGGGTCCGCCGTGTGTCGCCCAGCGGGTGTGACCGATGGCCGTCGAGCCGACGGTGATGCCGTCACTCGCCCGTTCCGCCAGCGCCTTTTCCAAGTTCGCCAGCTTGCCGGCCTTTTTCTCGGTCAGGATGACGGAGCCGTCGATGACCGCGATACCAGCGGAGTCATAACCGCGGTACTCCAGCCGGCGGAGCCCGTCGAGGACGATTTGCAGAGCCGGCCGACTGCCGACGTAACCCACGATCCCACACATGAGGGGCAGCGTAGCGGACTTCCGCTCATGGCTTCTGCGCAAGAGGCATACTTTCGCGCATCGTACGTGATCGAAAGGGCCGTTCGGCCCAACGGAGGTCACTCTGTGGCCAGGTCAGGGCGGCGAGTGACACGACTGGGTGATCCGGTTCTGGCGCCGAGGGCGTACCGTCGGGCCGACGCCTGCTCTGGAGAGACGATTGAGTTACCCACCGCCTTCGGACCCGACACGCCAGTACCCGGGGGACGAACCCGTGTCCGGTCAGCCGTGGTCGTCACCGTCGGGCGACCCCCTCGCGACCGAGCCGTACCAGCCGCCTCGGCCTCCCGCGCCGACGTTCCAGCCCGGGTACGCCCAGCTGCCGAGCGCGGGCCAGCAGGCCAGCGGGCCTCCGGACGGCTACCCGCCGACCTCGCAGTTCCCCGCGCAACCGGGGCAGTTTTCGCCGCCGGCGTATCAACCGCCGCCCGACCAGATGCCGCCGCCCGGGTACGGCCCGCCGGCGTACGGCCCGCCGCCCGGATACGGTCCGCCGCCGGGATACGGCGCACCGCCACCGCCGCCGAAGCGCAGCAATCTCCCGCTGGTAGCGGTCCTGATTGCGGTGACCATGCTGCTCTGCGCGGGCGGCGTGACCTCGGTGGTGCTGCTGTACAACAACGCGAAGCAGAAGGCCGAGGAGACCCTCGAGTCCCTGCCCACCCAGTTGCCCACGGACCTGCCCACCGACCTTCCGACGGATCTGCCTACCGATCTGCCGACCGCCGTACCGACCGACCTGCCGAACATTCCGGGCCTGAATCAGGACCGGAAGATCGAGGTGGAGTACGAGGTCACCGGCGACGGCCCGGTCGAGATCGTCTACCTGGAGAAGCTCGGCGGCGAACCCCAGCGGGTGCGCAACGCCTCCCTGCCCTGGCGCAAGACGCTGACCATGCAGGGATCGGCGCTCGTCTCGGTGGTCGCCGTCCGCGGCAGCACGTCGGAGGGCGAGCTGACCTGCAGCGCGAAGGTCGACGGCGAGGAGGTCGCCTCGAAGACGAGCACCGGCACCTTCATCACGACCTCCTGCACAAAGGTCATCCTCTGACGATCGCGGCCGGACGCGCTCGTCATCCTCTGACGATCGCGGCCGGACGCGCTCGTCATCCTCTGACGATCGCGGCCGGACGCGCTTCCGGGCCGGTGGCCGTAGGCTGGCGGGCGTGACGACGTCGACCCCGGCCGATCCACTCGTCGGCCGCATGCGCCCGTTCGGCACCACCATCTTCACCGAGATGTCCGCGCTCGCCGCGCGGACCGGCTCGGTGAACCTGGGGCAGGGCTTCCCGGACACCGACGGTCCGCCGGAGATGCTGGCCGCGGCCGCCGAGGCGCTCCGCTCCGGGGCGAACCAGTACCCGCCGCTGCCCGGCATCCCGGCGCTGCGGGCCGCCATCGTCGCGCACGAGCAGCGGTTCTGGGGGTTGAGCCGCGACCCGGACACCGAGGTGGCGGTCACCGCCGGTGCCACCGAGGCGATCGCCGCGAGCATCCTCGGGCTGTGCGAGCCCGGGGATGAGGTCGTGTGCTTCGAGCCGTACTACGACTCGTACGCGGCCTCGATCGCCCTGGCCGGCGCGGTCCGCCGGCCTGTGACGCTGCGGCCGGGCCCGGACGGCGGCTACGGCTTCGACGAGGGCGAGCTGCGCGCGGCCTTCGGCCCCCGCACCCGCCTGGTGCTGCTGAACACCCCGCACAACCCCACCGGCAAGGTGTTCACGGCCGACGAGCTCGCGCTGATCGCGCGGCTCTGCCGGGAGCACGATGTGTACGCCGTGACCGACGAGGTCTACGAGCACCTGGTCTTCACCGACTCGCCCGCGCCGCACATCCCGCTCGCCGGGCTGCCGGGCATGCTGGAGCGCACCCTGCGGATCTCGTCCGCGGGCAAGACCTTCTCCTGCACCGGCTGGAAGGTCGGCTGGGCGACCGGCCCCGCTCCGCTGGTGTCCGCGGTGCTGCGGGTGAAACAGTTCCTGACGTTCGTGAACGCGGGACCGTTGCAGCCGGCGGTCGCCGTCGCGCTGGCGCTGCCGGACTCGTACTTCGAAGGCTTCCGCGCCGGCCTGCAGGCCCGGCGGGATCGGCTGGTGGCCGGTCTGGCCGATGCCGGGTTCACGGTGCTGCCGTCCGCGGGCACCTACTTTGTGACCGCCGACATCACCCCGCTGGGCGGCACGGACGGCGTCGACTTCTGCCGGGAGCTGCCCGCGCGGTGCGGCGTGGTGGCCGTGCCGACCCAGGTCTTCTACGACCACCAGGAGCAGGGCCGCCGCCTGATCCGCTTCGCCTTCTGCAAGCGCGAGGACGTCATCGACGAGGCGGCAAAGCGCCTCCGCACCCTGGCCTAACGCCCTCCCGCCGACGCAAGGGCCATGCCACCTCACCTCCGCCTGCAGGGCGCGGGGAACTTCCCTCCCGGCGCCGGAAAGCAGCAGCCTCACCGCACAAGGCCAAGCCCGCCGCCCGCTCCGGAAGCGGGCCGGCCCTGCCCCTCAGGTCAGGCCGGGCTTGCGGTCCGTGGTCAGGCCGGGCTTGCGGTCCGTGGTCAGGCCGGGCTTGCGGTCCGTGGTCAGGCCGGGCTTGCGGTCCGTGGTCAGGCCGGGCTTGC
Organism: Actinoplanes sp. NPDC049668; assembly: GCF_044465445.1. Lineage (NCBI taxonomy): Bacteria > Bacillati > Actinomycetota > Actinomycetes > Micromonosporales > Micromonosporaceae > Actinoplanes > Actinoplanes sp. NPDC049668. Next base: position 731,291 of record NZ_JBITLR010000006.1, on the reverse strand, counting down.
GGACCGGACCTCGTCGGCTACGCGCTCCGCGATGGTTCGTGCCTGCTCCTCCGTGCCGGCCTCGACCATCACCCGGACCAGGTGCTCGGTGCCGGACGGGCGCAGCAGCACCCGGCCGCTCTCCCCGAGCTCGTTCTCCGCCAGCGCCACGGCCGCCTGCACGGTAGGCGCCGACGCGCCCGCCTGGCGGTCCTTGACCGGCACGTTGATCAGCACCTGCGGCAGCTTGTGCACCACCGCCGCCAGGTCGGCCAGCGACTTGCCGCTCGACGCGATCGTCGCCATCAGGTGCAGGCCGGTGAGTACGCCGTCGCCCGTCGTCGCGAAGGCGGGCATCACGATGTGGCCGCTCTGTTCGCCGCCGAGGGCGTAGTCGCCGGCGGTGAGCTCCTCCAGCACGTACCGGTCGCCGACCTTGGTCTCCAGCAGGCGGATGCCGGCCTGCTTCATCGCCAGCCGCAGGCCGAGGTTGCTCATCACGGTCGCGACCAGGGTGTTGTCGGTCAGGGTGCCGGCGTCGCGCATGGCCAGCGCCAGGATCGCCATGAGCTGGTCGCCGTCGACCACGTCGCCCGCCGCAGTGACGGCGAGGCAGCGGTCGGCGTCGCCGTCGTGTGCCAGGCCCAGGTCGGCGCCGTTGGCCAGGACGGCCTCGCGGACCGCTTCGAGGTGGGTCGAGCCGCAGTTGTCGTTGATGTTGAGGCCGTCGGGCTCCGCGTGGATCGCGATGACCTCGGCGCCCGCCTCGGCGTACGCGGTCGGGCCGGCCTCGCTGGCCGCGCCGTTCGCGCAGTCGACCACGACCTTGATCCCGGCCAGGCTGTGCGGCGTCGACTCGACCAGGTGCTTGATGTAGTGCTCGGCGCCGTCGAGCAGGTCGTGCACGCGGCCGACGCCGGCGCCGGTCGGGCGTCCGACGAGGCCGTGCCCGTCCTCGATGGCCGCCTCGATCTTGGCTTCGAGCTCGTCGGGGAGCTTCTGGCCGCCGGGGGCGAAGAGCTTGATGCCGTTGTCCGGCATGGGGTTGTGCGAGGCGGACAGCATCACGCCGAGGTCGGCGCCGGTCTGGCCGACGAGGAAGGCGACCGCGGGCGTCGGCAGCACGCCGACCCGGACGACGTTCGCGCCGGCGCTGGTCAGACCCGCGACGACCGCGGCCTCGAGCATCTCGCCGCTGGCCCGGGGGTCACGCCCGACGATCGCGAGCGGCTGGTGGCTGGCGTCGCTCTCGATGAGCACCCGGGCGGCCGCGACGGCGACCGCCAGGGCCAGTTCCGGAGTGAGGAGGTCACCGTTCGCGAGCCCGCGTACGCCGTCCGTGCCGAAGAGTCGCCCCATGGCGGTCGTTCCTTTCGCCGGCCGCCTGCCCTCACTCGTGAAGGGGTGGACCGATGCAGATTGTTGAGAGGAGGGAAAACGCGGACGGCCGGGCACGCCCCCAAGCGAGGGAGCGCACCCGGCCGTCTGTCAGACGCGGTGCAAGACGAGCGCTGCGATCAGCGCTTCGAGTACTGCGGCGCCTTGCGGGCCTTCTTGAGACCGTACTTCTTGCTCTCCTTGACCCGGGAGTCACGGGTCAGGAAGCCGGCCTTCTTCAGGGCGGGGCGGTCGTCCGGGTCGTTCGTGATGAGCGCGCGGGCGATGCCGAGGCGCAGGGCGCCGGCCTGGCCGGTGATGCCGCCGCCGCGCAGGTTCGCGATCACGTCGAACTGCTCGGCCTTCTCGGCGGTGCTCAGCGGCTCGCGGATGAGCTGCTGGTGCACCTTGCTCGGGAAGTAGGCGTCCAGGTCGCGACCGTTGCAGGTGATCTTGCCGGTGCCGGGCACGAGGCGCACCCGGACGATGGCCTCCTTGCGGCGGCCGACGGTCTGGATCGGACGGTCACCCGGGCGCGGGGCGCGAACGGCAGGCGCCGGCGCCTCGACGACCACAACAGTCTCGGCGGGGGCCTCGGCGGCCGGCTCCTCGACGGTCTCGACGACCTCGGGCTCGACGATGTCGGTCATGCTGTTTCCTTCGCCCGCGCTCACTGCGCGATCTGCTTGATTTCGAACGGCACCGGCTGCTGCGCGGCGTGCGGGTGCTCGGCGCCCGGGTAGACCTTCAGCTTCTTGAGGATCTGACGGGCGAGCTTGTTGTGCGGGAGCATGCCCTTGACGGCCAGCTCCACCGCGTGCTCGGGGCGCTTGCTCAGCAGCTCCTCGTAGCCGACCTTCTTGAGGCCGCCCGGGTATCCGGAGTGCCGGTACGCGACCTTGGTCTGCCGCTTGTTGCCGGTCAGCGCGACCTTGCCCGCGTTGATGATCACCACGAAGTCGCCGGTGTCGACGTGCGGGGCGAACGTGGGCTTGTGCTTACCCCGCAGGAGGGTGGCGGTGTGGGTGGCGAGCCGGCCCAGAACGACGTCGGAGGCGTCGATGATGTGCCACTGACGCTCGATCTCACCCGGCTTCGGGCTGTACGTACGCACAGAATTACCTTGTCTCGTCGTCGGTCTGGGGGCGCGCGCTGGTCGCAAGAAGCACGAACATCAAACATACCCCGAACGGGTACGCTCGCAGCTGTCGCACAACAGCAGGCAACAATACCCGCCTGCGCGGCGCGCGGTCAAAACGGGCGGTGGGCCCGCCGTGCAGACGGGACCGGATAACGTAGCGCCCCCAGTTTAGGCGGTGCCCCGCGGCGCGCCGACACGGGGCTGCGTGATCCCACCCACGGTGGTACCCAGCGTACGTGAATGCCTCTTAGCAGGTTCGAAACATACGGGACCCGAGTCCGAAATTACCCCCCGGCACGCTTCCGACATGGCGAGTGGTGCGGTCACCGCGACGACGCGGCCAGGGCTCCGGCCCGGCAGTGCCTTCAGGCGCATCACCCACGAGCCACCGCCAGGGTTGAGGACGGACCTGGCGGTGTACGCCGAGCCGGTACTGCGGCTCGGCAGAGGGCCGCGGCGTGCGCCGGCCGGAGGTACGGCGGAGAACGTAAGCGTGACATGGGAGCGGGTCGACGCTGAGGACGGCGATCTCCGAGCGTGCCCTTCGGTGGACCGGCCGGACACGCCGCGGCTTCTCGAAGGCCCTCCCCGCACGAGGGTGCGTGGAGGGCGGATCCCCGGATGACGGACCGGACCGGGAGACCGCGAAGAACCGTGATCACGGCATCGGCGCTGACGGCGCCGACGGCCTCGTTGTCCGGATACACGATCGGCGTGACATCCGACCGCCGCCGCGACGAGCTGGCGGGCCTGTTGGAGGGCCGCGGCGCGCGCGTGGTCATCGCACCGGCGCTGCGCATAGTCCCGATCGCCGACGACGCCGTGCTGCGTGCGGCGACCCGGGCCTGCCTGGAGACGCCCCCGGACGTCGTGCTGGTCAACACGGGTATCGGCATGCGCGGCTGGCTGGAGGCCGCGGAGGGCTGGGGCCTGGCGGAGCCGTTGCGGGCGGTGCTCTCCCGGGCCTACCTGGTGGCGAGGGGCCCGAAGGCCCGCGCGGCGACGAGGTCGGCCGGCCTGCACGAGCAGTGGTCGCCGGAGGGCGAGAGCTATGAGGAAGTGGTCGAGCACCTCGCGGCCCGCGGCATCGCCGGCCTGACGGTGGCGATGCAGCTGCACGGCGAGAGCCAGCCGGAGTGCACCGAGGCGCTGGAGGCCGCGAAGGCCCGGGTGATCGAGGTCCCGGTGTACCGGTGGGCGGCCCCGCTGGACCCGGCGCCGCTGCACCGCCTCGTGGACCTGGTCGCGGGTCGCCTGGTGGACGCCGTGACGTTCACCTCGGCCCCGGCGGTCTCCGCCCTGCTGAGCGCGGCCGGGCCAAGCACGGACCTGCTGCTGGACGCCCTCCGTGGTGACGTGCTGTCGGCCTGCGTCGGCCCGGTGACGGCGGCGCCGCTGCGCCGACACGACATCCCGGTGGTGACGCCGGCTCGGGCCCGGCTGAGCGCACTGGTCCGGACAATCATCGACGAACTGCCCAAACGGGCGATAAGGCTCGAGGTGGCGGGCCACACCCTGGTTCTGCGCGGCCACGCGGCGATCGTGGACGGGGACCTGAGGCCGCTGGCCCCGGCCCCGATGGCGGTCCTGCGGGCGCTGGCCGCGATGCCGGGACGGGTGCTGTCCCGGGCGGCCCTGCTCCGGGCCCTGCCCCGGGGCGCCGACGAGCACGCGGTGGAGATGGCGGTGGCCCGGCTCCGGGCCGGCCTGGGCACGCCGGGCGTGATCCAGACCGTCGTCAAACGCGGCTACCGACTGCCCGCTTGACGAGCCCGCCGTCGGCAGAGAAGCCCGGGCCCGGGCAAAGGATCAGCCGACGGTCGCCGGGAATCCCCTGCCCTGCTCGGCCACGAGCGTCGCCATGGCGTGCTCGACCACCCCGACCAGCACCGTCTTCACCGAGTCCCGGTGCCGCGCGTCGCACATGATCAGCGGGACGTGCGGCGCGATGGCCAGGGCCTCGCGGACCTCCTCCGGTTCGTACCGGGGAGCGCCGTCGAAGCAGTTCAGCGCCACCAGGTACGGCAGGTGCCGGTTCTCGAAGTAGTCGAGCGGCGCGAAGGCGTCGGCGATGCGCCGGGTGTCCACCAGCACGGCCGCACCGACCGCACCCCTGATCAGCTCGTCCCACATGAACCAGAACCGGGTCTGGCCGGGCGTGCCGAAGAGGTACAGGATCAGGTCCTCGGCCATCGTGATGCGGCCGAAGTCCATGGCGACCGTTGTGGTCTCCTTGCCGGGCACCTTGGACGCATCATCGATGCCCTGACCAGCAGAGGTCATGACGGCCTCGGTGGTCAGCGGCTCGATCTCGGAGACCGCGCCGACGAGCGTCGTCTTGCCTACGCCGAAACCACCGGCTACGACGATCTTCGCGGAGGTGATCTCCTTGGGTTGCGCCCCCGCCCGCTCAGAGCTTGCGAAGTCCACTCAACACCCTTTCCAGCAGATCCATCCGCTCCGTGAAGCCTTGTTTGGGAGCGGCACTGTGCAGCGTCAACAACCCGTCGGCGACCATGTCGGCGACAAGAACTCGGGCAACACCCAGCGCGAGCCGGCTATAGGCCGCGATTTCGGCCAGCGACTGCGCACGCTCGCACAGCACGGCGATGCGGTATTTGTCATGCCCGGCGAACCGGGCCTCCTGAACGGCGGGCGGGCTGGCGACCAGGACCGCCTCGATGGGAATTTCGCGCCTCGGCTCCGTCCGGCCCCGGGTGACCGCATATGGACGGACCAGATTGCCCCGCGGATCATGCGGTTCTCCCATCGTGCGGTCACCTCCTTCCGGCGTTCAACGGCTTCTGGCGCGGATATCGCTCCAGGTCAGACCTGGTGCGCAACGGCCTCGCGGGGTGCGGGCACCAGGGCGGCACCGACCCGCTCGACCAGCAGAGCCATTTCGTAGCCGACCTGGCCCACGTCGCAGCTGCGCGCCGCGAGCACCGCCATCGACGACCCGTCGCTGATGGACATCAGGAAGAGGTACCCACTGTCCATTTCGATAATGGTCTGCTGCACCTCGCCGGCGTTGAACATGCGCGAGGCGCCGTCAGTGAGGCTGACGACGCCCGACGTGATCGCGGCGAGCTGATCGGCGCGGTCGGCCGGTAGGTCCCGGGACGAGGCCAGCAGCAGGCCGTCCGCCGAGACCGCGACGACGTGCGCGATGCCTGCCACGCTGTCGGCGAAGTTGCTGAGCAGCCAGCCCATGTCCTGCATGGTGGGGGGCCTGGTCACTTTCTGTTCTCCTTCGGAGCGGGGGCGTCCACGACAGCTGTTTCTTCACTGCCGGCCGTACGCCCGCGTTGCACACCTCGGTGGTACGCGGAAAGCAGGCCGCGCACCTCATCCGGGCTGCGACGGTTCTGGTTGCGCGGGCTGTCCTGCACGCCACCGGGGACGAGCTGGGCCTGTGGAACCCGCTTGGGTAGTCCGGAGCGGGTGGTGTCGTTGACGACGGGTTCCGCCGCCGCCATCGCCCGCTGCCATCCATCGTCGGCGGCGGTGCGCCAGGCTTCCTCGGCCGACCTGCGTGGCCGGGGCACCGTCTGCGCACCGTTGTCCGGGCCGGCGTCCGCCGACCGCGAACCATTGTGCCCTGCGTTCTGTGGCTTGGAGACCGGTGGTGCCGCGGGCGCCGGCGGCGCGATCGGGGCGGCCGCAGCGGCCGGGGCAGCCGGGGCTGCCGGAGCCGCGGCGGGTGCCGAGACCGGTGCCAGCCTCGCGGCTGGGGACTGCGCCTGGTTCGGCGGCGGCGCGTAGCCCGCGGTCGGCATGCTCCACTCACCGGAGACCGGCCCGTCGTGCTCCTTGAACCAGCTCTGCTGCATTTCGAGGAAGATCGGCGAGGTCTCGCCGGACTCGCCGGCCAGCGCGGGTACCGGGGGCGGCGGCGCCGGAGGCATGGAGGCGAGTGCGGCTCCCCAGCCGTTCGGGTTGGGGCTCGACGGGCGCCTCGGCGCCGGGATCTTGGCGCCGTCGGGGGTGACGAAGCCCGTCGCCGGCGCGACGCTGGTTGCCGGCCGGTCCGGCACGGTGGTGGTGCTCATCGCCGGGAAGGCCATCGTCGGCGAGCCGGCGCCGTACGCCGGCGCGGGATCCGCGGGCTGCGGCACGCGGACCGGCAGCGGCGGCCGCTCGCCGGGCTGCCCGTCGCCGCGCTTGGGCAGCACCGGGCGGTCCGGGGTCGGCAGGTCGTCGCCGCGAGCCGGCAGGTGGGAGGGCGGGACCGGGAGTTGCGGATGCTGCGGCGCGGTGATGGCGGGGAAGCCGCCGGAGCGCTGGCCCCACGGTTCTCCCGAGACGGCCGGCAGGGTCGCCGTCGCGGCGTTGCCCCGGCCGAGCGGCATCGGGTCGTTCCAGCTCGCCGGGGTGTCGAGCTGGCGGTTGCCGCGCGAGGAGTCGCCCGGCCGGCTGTTCGGCAGGATGACGATGTGGTTCGGGAGCACCACCTGGGCGACGGTGCCGCCCTCGATGTTGGCCCGCAGCTCGACCCGGATGCCGTACCGGCTGGCGAGGCGGCTGACGACGGCCAGGCCCATCAGGCGGAACGCGGCGACGTCGACGTCGGGCGTCTCGGCCAGCCGGCGGTTCAGCGAGTCCATCTGCTCCTCGGACATGCCGAGGCCGCGGTCCTCCACCTGGATCACGACGTAGTCGCGGATGCGCCGGCCGTCCGCGACCACCACCGTGTTCGGCGGCGAGAAGCGGGTGGCGTTGTCGAGCAGCTCGGCGACGAGACGCACGACATCGTTCACGGCGACGGCCATGATCGAGATGTCGGTGTCGACGGTGCCGAACTCGATGCGGTTGTAGAGCTCCACCTCGGACTGCGCGGCGCGCAGCGCGTCGACGACGAGGGCGTCCTCGCGCCGCGGCGCGCTGGAGTCGGCGCCGGCGAGAACCAGCAGGTTCTCGTCGTTGCGGCGCATCCGGGTGGCGAGGTGGTCGAGCTCGAAGAGCTGGGCGAGCCGCTTCGGGTCCTCCTCGCCGCGCTCGATCTGGTCCAGTTCGCCGATCATCCGGTCGACCAGGCTCTGCGAGCGGCGGGCCAGGTTGAGGAACATCGCCGAGACGCTGGTCCGCAGGGCGGCCTGCTCGGCCGCGATGCGCACGGCCTCGCGGTGCACGACGTTGAACGCCTGCGCCACCTGACCGACCTCGTCGCGGTTGTTGAGCCGGATCGGGTCGCGTACCTGCCGGACGATGTCCTCGGCGCCGCCGTCGCCCAGGTTGCGGGCGTCGCGCAGCCGGGCGACCGCGTCGGGCAGGTCGCGGTTGGCCACCGCCAGCGCGCCCTCGCGCAGGCGGCGCAGCGACTGGTTGAGCGAGCGGGCCAGCACCACGGCGAGCGCGACGGCGAGGATCAGGGTGAGCAGGACCAGGCTGGTCTCGATCGCGGCCTGGCGGGTGACCGAGGCGCTCTCGTCGGCGGCCTCGGCGAGGGTCTGCTGTTCGAGCCGCTGCTCGGCCCAGCGCATCAGGTCGACCACCGCGCCGAAGGACTGGGTGATCTCCAACGGATCGATCGGGGCGGAGCGGTTGAGCTGGGTGGCGATTCCGTCGGCCAGGTTGACGGCGTCGCCGGTGACCGTGTTGTCCACCAGCGACTGCTGCGCGGGGGTGGCGACCAGGGCGAAGCCCTCGAGGGCCTCCTGCTGGCTGGTCTGGGTGGCGGTGAAGACGGAGAGCTGCTCGGCGCTGAGGTCGCCGGAGGCGCGGGCCGCGTAGGCGACCGCCTCCTGCTCGGCGGTGCCGGCCTTGGCCCGGGCGAACGCGGACACGGCCCGCAGGCTGTCGGCGACGGTGCCCTCGCCCGCGTACTGGCTCAGCACCTCGCCGTAGCCGACCAGGTCGGTGATCACGACGCCGTAGCGCAGCACCGCCTCGGAGATCGCGATCTCGTCGCGGTCGGCGATCTTCGTCCGGGTCGCGTCCATCGTCTGCAGGTGGTCGTCGATCCGGACGAGCCGGTCCTGCACGGCGGCCGGCGGCTCGTCGAGCTCGCGACGGTCCGCTGTGTACTTCTGGATCTGGGCGTCGCTCTGCTCGATCGCGGCGTTGAAATCGTCCCGCTCGGCGCCGGGTACGGCGAGGTACTGCGCCGCCGCCATCCGCTCCTTGTGCAGGTATTGGGTGAGCCGGGATACGTCGGTGGAGAGCCGGGTGAGTTGCTCCACCTGGCGGGCGTCGAGCGCCCGGCCACCGACGTCGACGAGGCGCACGGTGGCGAGCGCGAGGACCGCCAGCAGCGGCACGAAGAGAATCAGTGCCAGTTTGGAACGGATCCTGGCGTCCCGCAGCCGGGGGATGCGGCCACGCCGTTCCCGGGTGCCGAACCCGCTCGACCGGCCGCCGCCCGCGCCGCTACCCGTAGGTAACTCGGCGGCGCCCGCGGGATAGGTCGAAGCCTGGGCCGAAGAACCGGTGCTCACGACATCTCCTCGCTGGTCATCCCCGCATCTCTGCGCCCGCCCGAGTGCTGTCTCCCGGGCCCAGCCGAATCAAGCGGCAGGGCTGGTGCCACACGCGGCACGGCCGCGATTTCATCAGAACCGGCAACCGTTTGGGAAGCCTGAGACGTTCCGGAAACAGCGTTCACAAGGCACTGGCAATCACCCATTCGGTTCAACAATCGACAATGCGTAGGCGTTGAAGTGCACGAATGTAATCGTGATAACTATCCGTGTTGGCGCAGTGACGCAGATGCATCAAGATTCCAACCACTATGTGGGAAAGCTATCCCGCTCACCATATTCGGCACAGCTTGACCAGGGACCTTCACGTTGGCAAGGTTTGGCGCGATTGGACGGACGGACTGTCCGTGTTCCCGCGGTCCACACCGGACAACGTTTCGTTCGCCGGGATGGTTCAAAACCGTGCTCCGCCCCTTAGGAGGCACCCGCAGTGAGGCTCCCCCGCCGTCTGACGGCGTCCGTGATCGCAGCGACGCTCGCCGTCACCGCACTCACGGGCTGCGACTCGGACACCGAATCCGGCGAAGCCACCGACATCGTGATCGGCGCCGACCTGGCCACGGGCACGACGGTCGACTTCGCATACACCCGCGCGCTACAGCTCAAGGTCGAGCAGGTGAACGCGTCCGGCGTCCTCGGCGAGCGCAACCTGGTCCTGCGCATCCTGGACAACCGGTCCGACCCGACCTTGTCGCTGCGCAACATCAGCACGTTCGCGCAGGACAAGTCGATCGCCGCCGTGATCACCGGCTCCTGCGACGCCTGCGTGGTCGGCGCCGCCAAGACGATCAACGACCAGAAGCTCCCGACGATCGCGCTGGCCGCGGCCGACGAGGTCACCAGCCCGATCGCGAGCCGGCGGTACGTGTTCAAGCTCGGCCCGAACTCGACCGACAGCTCAGCCGCGCTGGTCGCCGAGCTGATCCGCAAGAAGACCAAGACCGCCGCGCTGCTCTACTCCGACAACCTCTACGGCCGCGGCGGCAAGACCAAGATGGTCGCCGAGCTCAAGAAGGCCGGGATCAACGTGACGGCGGCCCTGCCGGTCAAGCCGACCGCGACCGACATCACCCAGACCGTCGGCACGCTGACCGACGCCGCACCGGACGCGCTCGTCGTCTGGGCCGGCAGCGACCAGGCCACCCTGGCCGCCACCAGCGCGAAGGCGGCCGCGTACGGCGGAGCGGTCTACTTCGACGCGGCCGCCGCCGGCGACCTCTTCCTGCCGCAGGCGGCCCGGGCCGCCACCGACAAGACGACGATGGTCTTCACCCAGATCCTGGCGATCGACGACGTGATCGCGACGACGCCGGCGAAGGCCACCCGCAAGCAGTGGTTCCGCGACTACACCTCCCGGTACGGCACCTACTCGGGTGTCGCGTCGTTCGCGGCGGACGCGGTCGACCTGATCGCCGACGCGGTCGCCAAGGTGGGCGGCGACCGCCAGCGCATCCGGGACGTGCTGGAGACCTCGCAGACCGACGGCCTCTCCGGCCCGATCCGCCTCACCCCGGACAACCACTCCGGACTGATGCCGCAGGCGCTGACCCTGCTGGTGGCCCGCAGCGGCCGCTGGCGGCTGCTCAGCTAACTCGAAACAGGCATGGAAAAGCCGGTCGGCGTTCGCGCCGGCCGGCTTTTTCGCGTACGCACTCAGCGGCTCGACGTAGTCGCCCGTACCCATGGGAGAAGTAGTCTTTCGACAAGCACCAGGATGTAGTAGAAGACGATGCTGATCACCGCTAACAGACTGATCGCGGCGAATGCCGTTGCGGTGTCACCCTGGCCACTGGTCTGCACGATGATCGTGCCGAGTCCGCTCTCGCCGTACTGCATCTCGCCGACGACCACGCCGATCACCGCGAGCGGCATCGCCACCTTGAGCCCGACGAAGATCTGCGGAAGGGCCGCGGGCAGCCGCACCCGGGCGAAGGTCTGCAGCCGGGAGGCGTCCATCGACCGGACCAGCTCGGCCAGGTCGGCCGGGGTGCTGGTCAGGCCGGTCGCGGTGGACAGCACGATCGGGAAGAAGCAGACCATGAAAGCCATCGCCAGGATCGGCGTGCGCCCGTAGCCGAACCAGATCAGCATGAGCGGCGCGAGCGCCACCTTCGGCACCGCGTTGAACGCGACGAGCAGCGGCGAGAACATCCGCTCGACCGGCCGCCACGCCGCGATGGCCGTGCCGATCAGCACGCCGACGAGCACGGACAGGCCGAAGCCCAGCAGCGTCGCGTACGCGGTGTGCCAGGTCTCGATGAGCAGGAACTCGCGGTACCGGTTGAAACCGTCGACCACGTCGGGCGGCGACGGCAGCACGACCGTGTTGATCGCGAAGAACTCGGTGCAGCCCCACCAGACGGCGAGCGCGATGGCCAGGCCGAGAAGCGGCCAGGCCACGGCCGAGAGGCCGCGGCGGCGCGCGGGTTCCGCCGAGGTCGCCGCGTCGGGTACGGGTGCCGTCGCCAGGTCGGTCATCTGTACAGCTCCAACTCCCCGGCGGCGCGGGGCCCGCCCGTCGTGCGACGGGTCCCGCGCCGCAGCCGGATCAGGCGTTCGGCACCAGCGAGAAGTCGATCACCTGCTCGGGCGTGAGCCCGGCCTCGATCTGACCGGAGCCCTGGAGGATGGCGATGCTGCGCGCGACCCGCTGGCTGTCCAGCGCGCCGACGGGCACGCCGGAGGCCTCCGAGCGCACGAACGGGCCCATCAGCGTCAGCTCGGCGGCGGCCGACTTCGGGTCGGCGGTCGGCACGTTCTTCTTCAGGACGGCGCCGGCCTCGTCCGGGCTGGTGATCGAGTCCTGCAGGCCCTTGAGCAGGGCCGCGGTGAACTTCTTCACCTTCTCCGGGTTCGCCTTGGCGTAGCTGGTCGAGGTGATCAGCGCGTTGCCGTAGAGGTCCTGCAGGTAGTCGCTGTACGGCAGGAGGACCGCGGTCTTGCCCCTGGCGATGTTCTCGATCGTGGGCTTGCCGACGACGAACTGGCCGATGCCGTCCACCTTGTGCTGCGCGAGCGTGCCGAACAGCGTCTGCGGCGTCCCGTTCACGAACGTGACCTTGTTGTGGTCAATGTTCGCCGCCTTCGCGTAGGTCGGGAACAGGCTGCGCACGACCGAGCCGGGCAGGTCGGCGACGGTCTTGCCCTCGAGGTCCTTCGGCGAGTTGATGCCGTAGCCGTCGAGGGACATGACCGCGGCCATGGTGCGCTGCTGGATCGCCGCCACCGCGGTGAAGCCGGTGACCTTGCCCTTGCCGCCCGCGGCGAACAGGCCGCCGGTGAGGTCGATCGGCGTGAACTGCGCCGTGCCCGCGACGATCTGCTTGATGTTCTCGCCGCTGCCGGCACCGGCCTTGATCTCGACGTCGAAGCCGGCGTCGCGGAAGTAGCCCTTCTCCTTCGCGACGTAGGCGTACGAGTCGCGGCCGAAGTTGCCGAACGAGGTCAGATAGGTGATCTTCTCCAGCGCCTGCGTACCGCTGTCCGCGCCGCCGTCTCCGTCGTCGCTGCAACCGGCTGCGGCGGCGAGGGTCGTGGCCAGCGCGGCGGCCACGAGCGTGCGAGTGAACGTTCTTCTGTGCACCGTATTCCTTCCCAACCGAGGGTGTTGAGCTGGCCGGCGTCGGGCGGAGGGTGCGCCGGCGCCGGGAGGTGTTTTGCGAAACTCGCGCGTTAGCGTAGGGGAAGCCACAACGATGATCGATGCCAGGTGGGTCCGGGACACCCTTGTGGACGGGCTGATCATCACTTAGCAACACCGAATGGCTACAGTGTCAGCGCATTGACTCGACCCTATGGGAGCGCGCGCAGATGATCCGTCTCACCGGCGTCTCCCGTACGTTCGCGGGCCGTCGCGGCACTGTCGAGGCGCTACGGGAGATCGACCTGGACGTTGGCGACGGCGAGTTCGTCGCCGTCCTCGGCCGCTCGGGCTGCGGGAAGTCCACCCTGCTCCGGTTGGTCGCGGGCCTGCTGCCGGCGACCGCCGGCGAGGTACGGGTCTCCGGCGACCTGGTGGACCGGCCGCGCCGCGACATCGCCATGATGTTCCAGCGCCCGGCCCTGCTTCCCTGGCGCTCGGTGCTCGACAACGTGCTGCTTCCGGTGCAGATCTTCGGCTGGCGCAAGGCGGCGCACCGGGCGCGCGCACACGAACTGCTGGCCATGACGGGCCTGTCCGGCTTCGAGAAGCGGCTGCCGCACGAGCTCTCCGGCGGCATGCAGCAGCGGGTGGCGCTGTGCCGTTCGCTGATCGCCAACCCGCGGTTGATGCTCATGGACGAGCCGTTCTCCGCGCTGGACGCGCTGACCCGCGAGGAGCTCTCCGGTGAGCTGCAGCGGGTGCACATGGAGCTGGGCACCACGATCGTCTTCGTCACCCATTCGATCGACGAGGCGGTGCTGCTCGCCGACCGGGTGGTCGTGCTCAGCCCGCGCCCCGGCCGGATCCGCGAGGTCCTCGACATCAAGATCCCCCGGCCCCGCACGCTCGGCCGGGGTGCACATCTCGAAGAGGTGGCCCGCTGCAGCGCGGAGCTACACGAACTGCTGATGGCATAGGACGGCACATGCGCGTTTGCCTGTTCACCGAGCCGCACCGCGGCGCGACCTATGAGGACCAGCTGCGGCTGGCCCGGCTCGCCGAGGACGCGGGCTTCGAGGGTTACCTGCGCGCCGACCACTACCAGTCGATGGGCGCCGACCTGGGGCTGCCCGGCCCGACCGACGCCTGGATCACGTGCGCCGGCCTGGCCCGGGAGACCTCCCGGATCCGGCTGGGCACGCTGGTCAACTCGGCGACGTTCCGGCTGCCCGGACCACTGGCGATCATGGTGGCCCAGGTGGACGCGATGAGCGGCGGCCGGATCGAGCTCGGGATGGGCGCCGGCTGGCTGGAGCGCGAACACACCTCGTATGGCATCCCGTTCCCGCCGCTGGCCGAGCGCTTCGACCGGCTGGAGGAGCAGCTCGCGATCATCACCGGGCTGTGGGCGACCGCGGAGGGCGAGCGGTTCTCCTTCGACGGCAAGCACCACCGGCTGCTCGACGCGCCCGCGCTGCCCAAGCCGGTGCAGCGCCCCGGGCCGCCGATCATCGTCGGCGGCCGCGGCCCGAAGCGCACGCCCGAGATCGCCGCCCGCTTCGCGGACGAGTTCAACATGCCGTTCAAGACCGTCGCGGAGACGGCGGCGGGCTTCTCCCGGGTACGCGCGGCGGCCGCCCGCCACGGGCGCGACCTGCGGCTGTCGGCGGGCGTGGTGGTCGCCGTCGGGCGTACCGAGTCCGAGGCACAGCGGCGGGCGGCGCCCCTGCACGTGCCGAGCGCCCTGCCGCCGGAGGATCCGGTGGTCGGATCGCCGGACGCGCTCGTGCAGCGGATCGGCGAGCTGGCCGCGATCGGCGCGACCCGGGTGCATCTGCGGATCATCGAGATGGACGACCTCGACCACGTGGAGCTGATCGCTTCCCGGGTCCTCCCCCAGGTAGGAGAGCTGTGAGCGATCAGGCGCTGAGCCCCGTCGGGCAGCAGATCATGCTCGAGAACGACAGGGTGCGGATCTGGCACATCGCGCTCGGGCCGGGCGAGACGCAGCCCCTGCACCACCACGGCCTGGCGTACGTGGTGGTCGCCGTCCAGGGCGCCCGGAACGTGATCCACACGGCCGCGGGCGAGCGCATCGACGTCGAGGAGGAGACCGGCGGCGTGGTGTTCCGGGAGCCCGGCCAGACACACATGCTGACCAACGCGGGTGACACTGCGTATATCGGCCGCATCGTTGAGTTGAAGGACGGCGGAGTCGCCGCCTAGCCGGAGGTTTGGCCAGCCTTAAGAAGCGCGCCGTGGACTGGCCGCGCTCCACAGCAGCCCGTAACGTGCCTGGCATGGCATTTCGGACCTGGGCCAAGCTGTTGGCGGCCACCCTTGGCGTCGCCGCGCTGGCCGGCGCGAGTCAGCTCGGCGTGGCGTACGGGCTCGGCATCGTGCGACTCACGCGTGTGCTGGACGTGACCACGCGTGATCAGTGGACGGCGCAGCTCGCGTGGATCGCCTGGTTCGCGATGGTGGCGGCCGCGGCCGGCGCGCTGGCCGGCGCGGTGCTGCTGCGGCGCTGGTACCCGGACCGGGTCCGGCTCGGCGTCGGCACCGAGCTGGCGCTCTCCTTCGCGGCCGCGCTCGGCGCCGGCGTGGTGGTGCCGCTGACCATGCAGCCGGCCCGCACGGCCCAGGTCGCGGGCGTCAACGAGGTCGTCGTGATCGCGATCTGCGCCGGGCTCGGCGCGCTGGTCGGCATCTTCGCGGCGTGGGCCGCGCTGGCGCAGGCGGTGGCGCGGTGGAGCATCGTCGTCACTTCAATCGCGGTCTGGGTCCTCGCGGTGATCTCGGTCGCGCCGTCGCTGTCGCCGAGCGACCCGCTGCCCGCCGTCCGGCTCGGGGTGTTCGACGCCGGCTTCCTGCCGTCCGCGGTGACGCAGCGGACCGCGCTGGCGACGATGCCCGCGCTGGCGTTTCTGATCGGCCTGGCGCTGGGCTGGGTCGCGCGCCGCCGGGAACTGCCCATCCTGACCATCGCGCTGGCCGGGCTGGCCGGGCCGGCGCTGCTGACGCTCGCGTACCTGATCGCGGGCCCGGGCGCGGGCGACGACCGCTACCAGGTGGTGCCCTACTGGGCCGCGATGACCGCCGCCGGCGCCGGGGTCCTCGGGTCGGTGCTCGCCGCGGTCGTGCGCCGCGGCCCCGGCCCGGACGACGACGACGCGGGCGCGCCGGGGCAGGACAAGCCGCCGCTGCCGAAGCGGACCGGCCGGTCCGACTCCGCGATCGCCGCCGCCGGCACGGGGGCGCCCGGTGCGCCCGCCCGCCCGGCGGAGACCTCCTCCGGCGTTAAGCCGGAGCCGAGCACCGAGGCGGCCGCCGAGCCGCAGGCCGGAGCAGCGGTACCGGCGCCGGTGGCCGCCCGCAAGCCGGCGACGCCCCGCCGCAAGGGGCGGCGCGCGAACGTCGCGGACGCCTTCACCGGCCGCCCGCCGGCCGGCGGAGGCGGGCCCGCCCGGGGCCGGAACGCCGAACCGCTGGTCCCGGAGCCGACGGCGATCAGCGCGCCGCTGCCGCAGCCGAGTCCGATCAGCGCGCCGCTGTCGGTCACCCCGGTGCCGCGGCAGCGCCACGCCGAACCGGGCCAGGACGGCAAGCCCCGGCACGGCCGGGACTCCGACTACGTGGACTGGGTCAGCGGCCTCGGCCAATAGCCGGCAACACATAGTCGAACACCAATGTAATGACGAGTCGGGGATGTACCGCGGGTCCGCCGGCGGACTGACCATGTAGTCACGGCCCAACGCCATGGGCCCTGACGCATCGGAGTCCGCCATGACCCCTGACGCACACCGACCCTCCCGTCTACGCCGCCTGGCGTCGGCGATCGCGATCACCTTCGCGCTCGCCACCGCCGGCCTCGTCGCCCCCGCCGTGGTGGCGCCGACACACACGCCGGCCGCCGAGGCCGCGGTCTACTCCACCTGCACGATGTCGCGCTGCTCGGCCGCGCGCACCGCGCGGACCGGGTGGAGCTCGCTGGGCTGGCCGACCAGCGCGGGCTGGTACAGCTGGCCGTACGGGCAGTACAACTACACCGGCGGCACGTTCCAGAACCGCGAACGGCAGCTGCCGCTCAACGCCACCTACAGCGAGTACGACGTCTATCCCCGGGCCCGGGGCGCCGCGCGGGACGCGTACCGGATCGTGGTGAACCGGTCCACCCGCGAGACCTGGTTCACCCCCGACCACTACGTCAACTTCTACAAGCTCTGAGGCGACGTGACCGGGAGGTACACGCGACCTCCCGCGTTCACGAACTCGTCGCTCTTGTCCTTCATCCCGCGTGCGGCGTACTCCTTCAGCTCCTGGGTGATCTTCATGGAGCAGAACTTGGGGCCGCACATCGAGCAGAAGTGCGCGGTCTTGGCGGGCGCGGCCGGCAGGGTCGCGTCGTGGTACGCCCGGGCGGTGTCCGGGTCGAGCGCCAGGTTGAACTGGTCCTCCCAGCGGAACTCGAACCGCGCCTTGCTCAGCGCGTTGTCCCAGTCCTGCGCGCCCGGGTGGCCCTTGGCCAGGTCGGCGGCGTGCGCGGCGATCTTGTAGGCGATCACCCCGGCCTTCACGTCGTCGCGGTCCGGCAGCCCGAGGTGCTCCTTCGGCGTGACGTAGCAGAGCATCGCGGTGCCGAACATGCCGATCATCGCGGCGCCGATCGCCGAGGTGATGTGGTCGTACGCGGGCGCGATGTCCGTCGTCAGCGGGCCGAGCGTGTAGAACGGGGCACCGGCGCACAGCTCCTGCTGCAGGTCCACATTCTCCTTGATCTTGTGCATGGGCACGTGGCCCGGCCCTTCGATCATGACCTGCACGCCGTGCTCCCAGGCGACGTGCGTCAGCTCACCGAGGGTCCGCAGCTCCGCGAACTGCGCCTCGTCGTTGGCGTCCGCGATCGAGCCCGGCCGCAGGCCGTCGCCGAGCGAGAACGTGACGTCGTAGCGGGCCAGGATCTCGCAGAGCTCGGCGAAGTTGGTGTAGAGGAAGTTCTCGGTGTGATGGGCGAGGCACCACGCCGCCATGATCGAGCCGCCGCGCGACACGATCCCGGTGACCCGGTCGACGGCCAGCGGCACGTACGGCAGCAGCACCCCGGCGTGCACGGTCATGTAGTCGACGCCCTGCTCGGCCTGCTCGATCACGGTCTCCCGGAAGATCTCCCAGCTGAGCTTGACCGGGTCGCCGTCGACCTTCTCCAGCGCCTGGTAGATCGGCACGGTCCCGATCGGCACCGCCGAGTTGCGCACGATCGACTCGCGCGTCTCGTGGATCCGCTTGCCGGTCGAGAGGTCCATCACGGTGTCGGCGCCCCACTTCGTCGCCCAGGTGAGCTTGTCGACCTCCTCGGCGATCGAGGAGGTGACCGCGGACGTGCCGATGTTCGCGTTGACCTTCACCAGGAACCGCGAGCCGATGATCATCGGCTCGATCTCCGGGTGGTTGACGTTGGCCGGCAGCACGGCCCGCCCGGCCGCGATCTCCTCGCGGACCACCTCGGGCTCGACGCCCTCGCGGATCGCGACGAACTCCATCTCGGCGGTGACCAGCCCGGCCCGCGCGTACGCGAGCTGGGTGGGCCGCTCCCCCGCCAGCGGCGTGCCGGCGCCGGCGACCGGCGCGACGTCGCCGCGTTCGGCGATCCAGGGGCCGCGCAGCGGCGGCAGCCCGACGGCGGGATCGCTGCCCGGCCCGGACGTGTCGTACAGCCGCACCGGCGGGTTGTCGCCCGACAGCTCGACCTCCGCGAACGGCACCCGCAGGTCCGGCCGGGATCCCTCGACGTACACCTTGCGCCTCATATTTCCTCCCCAATCGTGACGAACAGGGCGGCGTGCGACCGCACGGGATCGCGCGATCGCCGGATCGACCCCTCAGACGAAGTGGTGCAGCGGTCCCGGCCCCCGGCCGAGCTTCCAGTTTTGGCCGCCGGCGAGCGCCCCGGCGACGTATTTCTTGGCGAAACGCACCGCGGCGACGACGTCGTCGCCCAGCGCCAGCCGGGCCGCTATCGCGGACGAGAACGTGCAGCCCGAGCCGTGATTGTTGGCGGTCGCGACGGGCTCGCCGGAGAGCACGACCGTGCGCCCGTCGTGGTGCAGCACGTCGACGGCCAGCTCGCTGCCGGTCACCACCACCGCCTCCGGCCCGCGGGCCGCGAGTTCGGCGGCCGCATCGGCCATCTCCTCGGCCGTGCCCACCTCCCGCCCGAGCAGGGCGCCGGCCTCGTGCCGGTTCGGCGTCAGGACCCGGGGGTACGGGATCAGCGGCTCGACGGCCGCGACGCCGGAGAGTCGGCTGCCGCTGGTGGCGACGAGCACCGGATCCACCACCAGCTCCGGCAGCTCGGCGGCGCGCGCGGCGAGCAGGGCCGCGACCTCGGGATCCCCGATCATGCCGACCTTGACGGCCGCGACGGTGAAGTCGTCGAGCACCGCGGTCAGCTGCGCGGCGACCACCTCGGCGGGCACGGAGTGGATCGCCGTGACGCCGAGCGTGTTCTGCGCGGTCACCGCGGTGAGCACCGAGACGCCGTAGACGCCCAGCGCCGCGAAGGTCTTCAGGTCGGCCTGGATGCCGGCGCCCGCACCGGAATCGGAGCCGGCGATGGTCAGCACCACGGTCGGCGTCATGCCTGCACCGCCGCCACAAATCCGGCGGTCACGGCCTCCGGATCGGCCGCCCGCATCACCGCGCCGAGCACCGCGACCCCGGCGGCGCCCGCCGCCATGCACTCGGCGACCCGCGCGGGCGAGTCGATCCCGCCGAGGGCCAGCCACGGCACGTCGCCGGCGAGCTCCGCGGCCCGCGCCGGGCCCAGCGCCGGGCCGTAGCTGGGCTTGGTTTCCGTCGGGTAGATCGGCGAGAGCGTCACATAGTCCTCCGTGGAGAGTCGCGGCTCGCCGTGGCAGGAGCGCCCGACGATCCCGGCATCCGGCGGCACGGGATCGGTCCGCGACAGGTGCACGGCGTCGCCGCCGAGCGGATCCGGGCCGGCGACCACCAGCCGGCCCGGCGGTACCACGGCCCGCAGGGCCGTCGCCAGCGCGCGCCTGGCCGCGTACGCCAGGTCCTTGTCGCGCAGGATGACCCACCCCGCGCCGCCGCGGACCGCGGCCGCGACCACCTCGACGAGCGGCCGCGCCGCGAGCCGGCGGTCCGTGAGCACGACGACGCCGGACGGGATCACCACTCCGGCCGCCCCTCGTCCGATGTGGACGCGAGCGCGTGGAAGCGCCGGGGAATCCGGCCGGCGCCGAAGGCCAGCCGCCCGGCCCGCACCGCGTGCCGCATCGCGGCGGCCATCCGCGCCGGGTCCTCGGCCCGGGTGATCGCGCTCGCGATGAGCACCGCGTCGCAGCCCAGCTCCATGGCCAGCGCCGCGTCCGAGGCGGTGCCGATGCCCGCGTCCAGGATCACCGGCACGTCGACGCTGTCCCGGATGAGCCGAATGTGGTGCGGGTTGGAGATGCCCAGCCCGGAGCCGATCGGCGCGCCCGCCGGCATCACCGCCGCGCACCCGGCGTCGGCGAGCCGACGGGCCAGGATCGGGTCGTCGCTGGTGTACGGCAGCACCTGGAACCCGTCCGCCACCAGGGTCTCCGCCGCACGCAGCAGCTCGACCCCGTCCGGCAGCAGGGTGCGCTCGTCGCCGATGACCTCGAGCTTCACCAGGTCGGTCTCGAAGGCCTCCCGGGCCAGGTGTGCGGCCTTCACCGCGTCGGCGGCCGTGTAGCAGCCGGCCGTGTTGGGCAGGATCCGCATGCCGAGCCGGTCCAGCATCGGCAGCAGCCCCGGTCCGGCGGCGTCCACCCGGCGCAGCGCGACGGTGACCATCTCGGTGCCCGAGGCGATGACGGCGGCCTCGAGCGCGGCCAGGCTCTCCGCGCCGCCGGTGCCCAGGATCAGCCGGGACTCGCCGAACATGTCAGCCACCCTGCGCCGCCGTGAGCACCTCGACGCGGTCGCCGTCGCGCAGCGGCGCGCCGGGCCACGCCGACCGCGGCACGACCTCGCCGTTGACGGCGACCGCGACCCCCCGGGTGGCCTCGGTCAGCTGCGCGACCAGCGCCGCGACGTCGGCTACTTCGACGTCGCGCGCGGCGCCGTTGACGATGACCCTCATGCGAACCTCCCCGGCGCGAACGCGTCCAGCAGCGGATCGGCCTTCCCGGTCGCCACCAGCTCGGCGATCAGGTCGGCGGTGACGGGCGCGAGCAGCACCCCGTTGCGGTGATGCCCGGCGGCGATGATCAGGCCGCCGGTGTGCGCGCCGAGCAGCGGCGCGTTGTCGGGGGTCGCCGGCCGGTGCCGCACCACGGTCTCGGTCAGCTCGCACTCGCCCAGCTCGGGTACCAGGTCGGTGGCGGCCCGCAACAGATCGAGGACCTGCCCGGCGGTCACCGTGCTGTCCTGACGCTCGTCCTGGGTGGCGCCGACGACGACCTCGCCGTCGGCGCGCGGCACGAGATAGACGTGCCGCCCGTCGGCCCAGCCGCTGACCACGTGCCGCAGCAGGCCGGGCTCGCCGCGCAGCCGCAGCACGAGCCCCTTCACCGGCCGCACCGGCAGCCCGGTCAGCGCGGCGGTCCCGGACCCGGCCGCGACCACCACCGGCACGCCCGCCGGCAGTTCGTCCACCCGGCGCCGGAGCACGGCGGGCCCGAGGACCGCGCGCAGCGCTGCGACGACCCGGCGCGGATCGACCTGCCGGTCGTCGGGCGCGTGCGCGCCGCCGCGCAGCCGCGGCGAGAGCGCCGGCTCCAGCTCGCGCAGCGCGCTCGGCCCGAGCGGGCTCAACCCGAGACCAAGCCCTCGCCGGTACGCCCAGAGCCGCTGCGCCGCGGCGACGTCGTCGGCGGTCAACGCGACGGTCAGCGTGCCCGTGCGGTCGTAGCCGACGTCGATGCCGGACGCCCGGCTCAGCTCCTCGGCGAACCCGGGCCACCGGCCCGCGGACTCGACCATGAGCTCGGTCAGCGCCTCCTGCCCGAAGCCCGCCTCGCCGGCCGGCGCCAGCATTCCCGCGGCGGCGTACCAGGCGCCGCCGTCCCCGCCGTCGTCGTGGACGGTCACCGCCAGCCCGCGCTGCGCACATCGCCAGGCGATGCAGAGCCCGATGATGCCGCCGCCGACGACCACGACCTCGCTCACTTGAGCACCTCCAGCAGCTCCGCCGCGGCCCGCCCGGGATCCGCCGCGTCCGCGATCGCGGCGACGACCGCGACCGCGGCGGCTCCCGCGGCCATCAGCGCGCCCGCGTTCGCGGCCGTCACGCCGCCGATCGCGACGATCGGGGTGTCCGGGACGGCGGCGGCGACGTCGCCGACGACGGCCGGGCCCAGCGGATCCGGCAGGCCGGACTTGGTCGCGGTCACGTACGCCGGCCCGACGCCCAGATAGGACGCGCCCGCGCGCCGTGCCGCCCGGGCGGCCGCCGCGTCGCGGCAGGTGGCGCCGAGCACGCCGGCGGGCCCGAGCACCCGGCGCGCCGCCGCGACGGGAAGGTCGGCGGCGCCGACGTGCCCGCCGTCCGCGCCGACCGCCAGCGCTACATGCAACCGGTCGTTGACCAGGCACATCACGCCGTGCGGCCGGCAGAGCTCCAGCACGGCGTCGGCCAGCTCGTACGTCTCCCGGTCGGTGGCGTCGTCCTCGACGCGGACCTGGACCGCCAGTCGCCCGGTCGCGCCGCGCCCGCGCGCCGCGGCGACCACGGCGGCGACGACGGCCAGCGGCGCACGCCCGCGCCGGGCGTCGGTGATGAGATGAAGGTGCGGGAAATCAGGGCCCACAACGCGCTCCTCCCTGCGCCGGCATGATCCGGATCAGGTTCGACGGTCGGGGGCAGCGACAGCCCCCCTCTCAGCCCGGTGCACCGGACTCCCGTGGGGTTGGTTCCGCGCAGACCGTAACCCCGCACCGGGCCGGCCGTAAAGCCCCCTCGTCGCTCCACAGTGGGTGTCCACACCACCTCGGAGAGCACGCACGCAGGCCTTTCGCCCGCGAAAATCAGGCATCAGGTCATCCATGATCAACATGGGTGACGCGCGTCACCGCCGGATCAGCGGACGTCCCAGACCGGTTCCGGGGTCTCCACGACCTCGCCGTCGCCCTGGAACAGCACGAAGCGATCGAAGCCCCGGGTGAACCAGCGGTCGTGCGTCACCGCGATCACCGTGCCCTCGAACGCCTGCAGCCCCTCCTCGAGCGCCTCCGCCGAGGCCAGGTCCAGGTTGTCCGTCGGCTCGTCGAGCAGCAGCACGGTCGCGCCGGAGAGCTCCAGCAGCAGCACCAGGAACCGCGCCTGCTGGCCGCCCGAGAGCGTGCCGAAGACCTGGTCGCCCTGCGCCGCGAGCTCGTAGCGGTTGAGCGCCTTCATCGCGCCGGCCCGGTCCGTGCCGCTGCGGTGGTCGTCGCCGCGCCACAGAATCTCGACCAGGGTGCGTTTCAGCAGCTCCGGGCGGTCATGCGTCTGCGAGAAGTGGCCGGGCCGGACGCGGGCGCCGAGCCGCGCCACGCCGCTGTGCGCCACGTGCGCCAGCGGCGCGCCGTCGACCGGCTTGTTGTCCACATCGGGCGCGGTGCCGCCGGCGGCCAGCAGCCGCAGGAAGTGGCTCTTGCCGGTGCCGTTCGCGCCGAGCACCGCTACCCGGTCGCCGTACCAGATCTCCAGGTCGAACGGGAACGTCAGGTTCTCCAGCTCCAGGCCCGTGCACATCACCGCGCGCTTGCCGGTACGCCCGCCGCGCAGGTTCATCCGCAGCGACTGCTCCTTGGGCGGCAGCGGCGGCGGCCCGGCCTCCTCGAACTTGCGCAGGCGGGTCTGCGCCGCCTGATAACGCGAGGCCAGCCCGTCGTTGTACGCCGCCTTGTTCTTCAGCGTGAACACCAGCTCGCGGAGCTTCTCGTGCTCCTCGTCCCAGCGCCGGCGCAGCTCGAGCAGGCGTTCGTGGCGATCCGAGCGGGCCTCGTGCCACGACGCGAAGCCGCCCGGGTGCGTCCACGCGCCGCCGCCCTCGACGGCGACGACCCGATCCGCGGTCTGCGCCAGCAGCTCCCGGTCGTGCGACACGTAGAGCACCGACTTCGGCGACTCCCGCAGCCGGGCCTCCAGCCAGCGCTTGCCCGGCACGTCCAGGAAGTTGTCCGGCTCGTCGAGCAGCAGCACCTCGTCGCCGCCGCGCAGCAGCAGGTCGAGGGCGAACCGCTTCTGCTGGCCGCCGGAGAGCGTGCGCACCCCGCGGTGCCGGACCTCGTCCCACGGCTTGCCGAGAATGGACACGGCCACGACGTCGAAGAGCACCTCGGCGTCGTAACCGCCGGCCTCGCCCCAGCCGGCGATCGCGTTGGCGTACCCGAGCTGCGCCTTCTCCGCGTCGGGGCTCGCATCCAGCGCGGCCTGCGCGGCCGCGAGCGCACCGCCGGCCGCGCGCAGCGGCGGCGCGACCAGGGACAAAGCCAGATCCTCGAGGGTACGGTCATCGCCGATCATGCCGATGAACTGCCGCATGACCCCGAGCCCGCCCGCGCGGGCGATGCTGCCGACCGGCGTGGGCGTGTCCCCGGCGACCATCCGCAGCAGGGTGGTCTTGCCGGCGCCGTTCGGGCCGACCAGCGCCACCTTCGCGCCCTCGCCGACCCGGAACGACACGTCGGAGAAGAGCTCGCGGCCGTCCGGCAGCACGAATCCGACGCCTGAGACGTCTACATAACCCACGCGAGCATCCTCCCCGACAACCGTCGGCGGGTCAGCCGGTTTTCCGGCTCACGCGCAGCACCCGGAAACCCCGCTGGCTCGCCGTACGCGCCACGTCCCAGCCCAGCGACGTGAGCCAGGCGTGCAGCGAGTCACCGCCCAGGTTCCGGTTGATCACGACCCAGGCGACGCCGGCGGGCTTCAGCCGGGGCAGCCACCGCTCCAGCAGGGCGTGCAGCTCGGCCTTGCCGACATGGGTCGGCGGGTTGCTCCAGATCTCGTCGAACCCCACGTCACCGGGCACGTCGTCCGGGGACGCCACCTTCACTCGACCGACGAGGCCCAGCGCGGCCGCGTTCGCCGCGGTCAGGTCGCGGGCCCGGGCGTTGACGTCGATCGCCCACACGGTCGCCGCCGGCGCCTCGGTGGCGAGCACGCACGCGATCGGGCCGTAGCCACACCCGAGGTCGAGGAAGGTGCCGCCGGCGGCGGCCGTCGGCAGGTCCGCCTTGCGCAGCAGTACGGCGGTGCCGGGGTCGAGCCGCCCGGCGGAGAACACACCCGCCGCGACAGTGAGGGCATAGGCCCGCCCGGCGGCGGTGAACTCGATGCGGCTCCGATTGTCGGGCGCGGCGGGTTCGGCGCTGAAGTAATGGTCGGCGGTCACGACGCCCATCCTCCCTCAACCGCTCGACCGCAACGACGGGAGGCCGCCGGGGGTGCCGCACAGCCTGTGCGTCCATCGATCACGGTGCGCTCCTACCGTGACCTGCATGCCTGGCGACCCGCACCCCCGCTCCGCACATCGCGCGAACCCGGAGGGCGGACTCGCTCTTCTGACGCGACAGGCGCTGGCCGGACCGGCCCTCGCCCGCCAGGTGCTCGCTCGGCAGGGCCTGACCCGACAGGCCCCGCCGCAGCACCGGCAGACCCGCGCCGCGCACGCCCGATCCGCGCACTCGCACGCCGCCCGGCCGCAGCGGCCGCGGCGCGGGCCCTGGCCCGGGCCGTGGCGCGGGCCCTGGCGCACGCCCCGCGCACCGCAGCAGGCGCAGCAGGCGCAGCGGGCGCTGCAGACGCTGATGAGCGGAATGGGCGCCGTGATCATCGTGTCGATCATCGGGCTGAGCGCGTTCTTCATCGTCGCCGACGAGCGGCGCGGACGCGGTGACTCCGCGGCCCCGCCGGCGGTCTCCTCGGCGGCCATCGCCTCGCGCGAGGTGGACGCCGAGCCGCTGAGCCAGCGCGAGGTGTTCCCGCAGCCGGAGATCCGCCTGGTCTCGGGCGCGACCCCGTACCAGATCACGATGACCCACATCGACACCGACTGCCACATCGCCACGACCGGCGAGCTGGGCGCCCTGCTCGCCGAACACGGCTGCGACCAGGTGGTCCGGGCGGGCCTGATCGCGCCGTTCGGCGGCTACCAGGTCACCGTCGGCGTCTTCAACCTCGCCGAGGAGGCCGGTGCGGCGCAGGTCTCCGCGGACGCCGCCGCGCTGGTCGAGACCGGCCGGGGCAGCTTCGCCGCGATGGGCGGGCTCGGCAGCGATCCGCTCGCGGAGCCGCTGGCCCAGGTCGGCTGGCAGCACCGCGGGCACTTCCTGCTCTACTGCGTGATCGCCCGACCGGACGGCAGCCTCGTCCAGGACGACGACCCGTACGCGGAACGGATCACCGCAGACCTGATCGGGCACTACCTGGACGAGACGATCATCAGCAACCGGGCCGGGCAGCCTTAGGACCTAGGCGCGCAGGCGGCGGGTGGCCTCGGCCCGGTCCGCGTACTCCGACTCCGCCGGGTAGCCGACCGCAATCAGCGTCAGGCCGTGCGCGGGCGCGACGGTCACCTCGCTCGACCGCTCCCGCAAGGTCAGCAGCTTCGCCGGCCAGGCCGCGTCCCGCCGGCCGTCGCCGACGGTCAGCATGGCGCCGACCAGGCTGCGCACCATGGCCTGGCAGAACGCGTCGGCCTGCACGGTGGCGACGGCGACACCGTCCGGCTCCCGCCGCCAGTCGAGCCGGGTGATGGCCCGCACGGTGGTGGCGTGCTCCTTGCGCTTGCAGAACGCGGCGAAGTCGTGCAGCCCGACCAGCCCCGCCGCGGCCTCCCGCAGCCGGCCGAGATCCAGCGGCCGTACCCACCAGAGCGTGTCGTAGCGGCGCAGCGGCTCGGGCCCGGAGACGGTGTCGGCGACCCGGTACTCGTAGCGCCGGAAGGTGGCGGAGAACCGGGCGTCGAAGGTGGACGGTACCGGCGTCACGGCACGCACCCGGGCGTCCGGGGGCATGAGCGCGGCCAGCCGCCGCAGCAGCGAGCCCTCCAGTGTCGACCAGGCGGCCGTCGGCAGGTCGATGTGGCAGACCTGGCCGGTGGCGTGCACCCCGGCGTCGGTGCGGCCGGCCACGGTCAGGCCCAGCGGGACGTCGGGGCCGACGAGCCGCTCGAGCGCCGCGACGAGCACCCCGGCGACGGTGCGCCGCGCCGGCTGCGCGGCCCAGCCCGAGAACTCCCGGCCGTCGTAGGAGACGTCCAGGCGCAGTCGCGTTGTTTCGTCCATGTCGACCTGTTACCCCGCAAAGTTCGTGGACTGGGTAGCCGTACAAGAAGGAAGGCCCGGCACCCACCAGGGTGCCGGGCCTCACAACCTTGCGAAGGATCAGGCCTTGGCGTCGGTGTCGTCGCCCTCGGCCTTGTCGGCCGCTGCCTCGGTGCCCTGGTCGCCGGCGTCGGACGCGGGGGTCTCGTCCTCGCGGGCGAGGGCCTCGACCTTGTCCTGCTGCGCGGCGGCCTTGCGGGCCGCCTTCTTGGCCGGCGCCGTGGTGGCCGCGACCTCGAGCTCCTCGACCAGCTCGATGACGGCCATCGGAGCGGCGTCACCCTTGCGCGGACCGGTCTTGGTGATCCGGGTGTAGCCACCCGGACGGTTGCCGTAACGCGGCGCGATCTGCTCGAACAGCGCGTACACGACGTCCTTGTCCTTGACCACGGTCAGCACCCGGCGACGGGAGTGCAGGTCACCGCGCTTGGCCTTGGTGATCAGCTGCTCCGCCAGGGGGCGCAGGCGCTTGGCCTTGGTCTCGGTGGTCTTGATCTTCCCGTGCCGGAAGAGCTCCGTGGCCAGGTTGGCCAGCAGCAACTTCTCGTGCGCCGGGCTGCCGCCGAGGCGGGGACCCTTGGTGGGCGTGGGCATTTCTGATGCTCCTTCAGGAATTTACCGGGCAGTGCGGCGCGGCCGCGCTGTTACAGCTGCTCGGTCTCGCGGTAGTCGTCGGTGTCGTAGTCCACGTCGCCGAACGAGTCGACCACGTGCGCCGGGTCGAAGGACGGTGCGCTGTCCTTCAGGCCCAGGCCCATTCCGGCGAGCTTCATCTTGACCTCGTCGATCGACTTCTGACCGAAATTCCTTATATCCAGAAGGTCGGCCTCCGTCCGCCCGATCAGCTCACCGACGGTGTTGATGCCCTCGCGCTTGAGGCAGTTGTACGACCGGACGGTGAGGTCCAGCTCCTCGATCGGCAGGGCCAGGTCGGCGGCCAGCTGAGCGTCCTGCGGGGACGGCCCGATGTCGATGCCCTCGGCGGTCTCGTCCAGCTCGCGGCAGAGGCCGAACAGCTCGACGAGGGTCGAGCCGGCCGACGCCAGCGCGGTACGGGGCGAGATCGACGCCTTCGACTCGACGTCGATGATCAGACGGTCGAAGTCGGTGCGCTGCTCGACACGGGTCGCCTCGACGCGGTAGGTCACCTTCATGACCGGCGAGTAGATCGAGTCGACCGGGATGCGGCCGATCTCGGCGCCGGCGTTCTTGTTCTGCGCGGCCGTGACGTAGCCACGACCCCGCTCGACGGTGAGCTCCATGTCGAGCCGGCCCTTGCTGTTGAGCGTGGCCAGCTTCAGGTCGGGGTTGTGCACGGAGACGCCGGCCGGGGGCTGGATGTCACCCGCGGTGACGTCGCCCGGGCCCTGCTTGCGCAGGTACATGCTGACGGGCTCGTCGTGCTCGGAGCTGACGGTCAGCTCCTTGACGTTCATGACGAGCTCGACCACGTCCTCCTTGACACCGGGGATGGTGGTGAACTCGTGCAGCACGCCGTCGATCTTGATGCTGGTGACCGCCGCGCCCGGGATGGACGACAGCAGGGTCCGCCGCAGCGAGTTGCCGAGGGTGTAGCCGAAGCCCGGCTCCAGGGGCTCGATGGTGAACCGGGAGCGGGTTTCGCTGAGCGACTCTTCCGAGAGGCTCGGGCGCTGACTGATGAGCACGCGATTCTTCTTTCGTTCGGGGCATCCGCTATATGACGCCCGTCCTGTGGTGGTGCGGTTCCGGCGCCCGCCAGTGGTGGACGCCGGAACCTGAGCGCTACTTGGAGTAGAGCTCCACGATCAGCTGCTCCTGGACCTGCGTGTCGATGACCTGGCGGGCCGGGAGCGAGTGGATCAGGATCTTCATCTCGCTCGGGATCGGCTCGAGCCACGCCGGCACCGGGCGGGAACCCGCCTGGGCCTGCGCGACCACGAACGGCGTCATCTCGCGCGACTTCTCGCGAACCTGGACGATGTCGTGGTCCTTCACCCGGTACGACGGGATGTCGACCTTGACGCCGTTGACCAGCAGGTGGCCGTGCTTGACCAGCTGGCGGGCCATGTCGCGGGACGCGGCGTAGCCGGCCCGGTAGACCACGTTGTCGAGACGCGACTCGAGGATCTGCAGCAGCACCTCACCGGTCTTGCCGGGCTTGGTGACGGCCTCCTCGTAGTAACCGCGGAACTGCTTCTCGAGCACGCCGTAGGTGCGGCGGGCCTTCTGCTTCTCGCGGTGCTGGAGCAGGTACTCGGTCTCCTTGGTCCGACCGCGGCCGTGCTGGCCGGGCGGGAAGGGACGCGACTCGAACGGGCACTTGGGCCCGTCGCACTTGCTGCCCTTGAGGAACAGCTTCATCTTCTCGCGGCGGCAGCGCTTGCAGTCCGCCCCTGTGTAACGAGCCATGCTTCGATCTCTCCCTTAGACCCGGCGACGCTTCGGCGGACGGCAACCGTTGTGCGGCTGGGGCGTGACGTCGGAGATCTGGCCGACCTCGAGGCCCGCGGCCTGCAGCGAACGGATGGCGGTCTCCCGGCCGGAACCGGGGCCCTTGACGAACACGTCGACCTTGCGCATGCCGTGCTCCATGGCCCGGCGCGCGGCGGCCTCGGCGGCCAGCTGCGCGGCGAACGGAGTCGACTTGCGGGAGCCCTTGAAGCCCACCTGGCCGGAAGAGGCCCAGGAGATGACAGCACCGGTCGGGTCGGTGATCGACACGATGGTGTTGTTGAACGTGCTCTTGATGTGCGCCTGCCCGTGGGCGACGTTCTTGCGTTCCTTGCGCCGGACCTTCTTGACTGGGGCCCCAGCGCGTGCCTTCGGTGGCATAAGTCAGTGCGCTCCTATTACTTCCGACCGGGCTTCTTCTTGCCAGCGACCGTGCGCTTCGGACCCTTGCGGGTACGAGCGTTGGTCCGGGTCCGCTGTCCGCGGACGGGGAGACCCCGGCGGTGGCGGATGCCGGCGTAGCAGCCGATCTCAACCTTGCGGCGGATGTCGGCGGCGACCTCGCGGCGCAGGTCGCCTTCAACCTTGAAATTGGCCTCGATGTAGTCGCGGAGCTGTACCAGCTCCTCGTCCGTGAGGTCCTTGGCGCGCTTGTTCAGGTCAATGCCGGTCGCGGTGAGCGCCTCAACGGCGCGGGTCCGACCGACCCCGAAGATGTAGGTGAGCGCGATCTCCATCCGCTTCTCGCGGGGAAGATCGACGCCGACGAGTCTAGCCATTGGTGGGCTTACTCCTCAGGTGTCTCACGGAGGTCTGTGCCCGACCCACCCCGTCTGCCCCGACGGGCCCCGGCCTCCGACCGGGGGTGAAACCGCGCGCATCGACGTGTCGACTCCGCGGCTGGGACGAGCTTGTTCTGTGTAACGGATCTGTACAGCGTCGGGCTGGATCAGCCCTGGCGCTGCTTGTGGCGCGGGTCGCTGCAGATGACCATGACCCGGCCGTGCCGGCGGATGACCCGGCACTTCTGGCAGATCCGCTTGACGCTCGGCTTGACCTTCACGGTTGTGCCTTAACTCTCGTCAGACGGGACTGGATAAGCCCCCGCGACCCTTACTTGTAACGGTAGACAATTCGCCCACGGGTGAGGTCGTACGGCGAAAGCTCGACGACGACTCGATCCTCGGGGAGGATGCGGATGTAGTGCTGCCGCATCTTGCCGCTGATGTGAGCCAGCACCTTGTGACCATTCGCAAGCTCCACACGGAACATGGCGTTCGGCAGGGGCTCGATCACTCGGCCTTCGATCTCGATGGCTCCGTCTTTCTTTGGCATGTCCTCCGCTACCTGACATCGGGTTCTGGGGCAGGCTTGCAACGCTCATTCCGGAGTCGAGGGATCGATCCGGAACCAGCCGCGGCTCTCCCGCCACCGAAGCGCTGGTGGACATGGAAGAGTGGACGCTGCGCGCCAGCTAGCCAGTGTACGCGCGCCCGTGCATCGACACCAAACCGAGGTCCCCGTAACCCGAGGTCGGGTGTGTCGACGATGATCGTATCCGGACAAACAGGCTTATTTAGCCTGACTCTTTGTCCCTTTTCGCCGTGGGAAAGTGTAGTTCGCCCTCGGTGGCGCCGTCGGCCTCCAAGGCCTTGCGCTCCCGCTTCAGCTGCTTCGCCCGCTCCTTGCGGGCCCGCTTCTCGGCCTGCTTGCGCGGCTCGCCGTTGGCGATGCCGCCCAGCGTGACGAAGACCAGGACGGCGCCCCAGGGTCCGGCGACCCAGACGGGCCAGAAGTAGTCCGGCGCGCCCGAGCCGAGCCAGGAGATGAGCCAGATCACCGTGCAGATGCCGGCGACCGTCGCCCAGCTGCCCCACACCTCGAGCACCCAGCGCCGGGTCAGCTCGGCGTTCGTGCCGATCACCGCCGGCGCGCTCGCCGGGGCCGCGGCGCCGGGCAGCGCGATTGTGTGGGCCGACGGCAGGTCGTCGAGCAGCGGGTGCAGGTCGCCGTAGGTCTTGGCCGCGTAGGCCCGCTGCAGCCGCTCGTCGTACTCGTGCAGGTCCAGCCGGCCCTCTTCCAGCGCGACCTTCAACTGGTCGGCGACGGCCTGCCGATCGGCGTCGGCCGCTCGCATCTCGTCCCGCCCCATGCCCTCCAGCATGCCAGCAGCGGGCCAGAAAGCGCGCTACCGATTCCGGTTGGCGAACCGGCCGATCAATCCGAACAGGAGCGGAATCAGCATCCAACCCGGCCAGAAGTAGACGAACTCGCCGGAGCCGAGGCAGGACAGCGCCCAGATGACCACGCAGACCAGCACCACGCCGCCGTACGACGCCAGGAACGGCCGTCCGCCTGCCTTGCGGGCCGGTTCCACCCCGGGCGCCGCGGGCTGCTGACGGGGCTCCAGCCGGGAGCGCTGCGCCGGGATCACCCCGGGCAGGTCCGCCACGAGGCCGTCGAGGTCCCCATAGGTCTTCGCCGCGTACGCCCGCTGCAGCCGCTCGTCGTACTCGTGCAGGTCCAGCCGGCCCTCGTCCAGCGCCACCTTCAACTGGTCGGCGACGGCCTGCCGCTCGCCGTCCCCCGCCCGCATCTCCGCCTGGCCCATGCGGCTACTCCCCCGGCTGGCGGGCGGTGACCAGGTCACCGAGGCGTGCGCGGCCGCCGTCCGGCGCGGTGGTGACCCACACGCCGTCGTCGAGCAGGGCCATCGTGTGCTCCACGTGCG
Organism: Actinoplanes sp. NPDC049668; assembly: GCF_044465445.1. Taxonomy (NCBI): domain Bacteria; kingdom Bacillati; phylum Actinomycetota; class Actinomycetes; order Micromonosporales; family Micromonosporaceae; genus Actinoplanes; species Actinoplanes sp. NPDC049668. Next base: position 699,264 of record NZ_JBITLR010000006.1, on the reverse strand, counting down.
CCGCCATCGAGCCGTCGCGGGTGACCACGGTCCAGCCGTCGTCGAGCTCGGCGGTGCGCGGCGAGCCCAGGGTGATCATCGGCTCGATCGCCAGGCACAGGCCGGGCACCAGGCGCGGGCCCTTGCCGGGCTTGCCGTGGTTGAGCACGTGCGGGTCCTGGTGCATCTCGGTGCCGATGCCGTGGCCGCCGTAACCGTCGACGATGCCGAAGCGGCCGGCCTTGCGGACGGCCTTCTCGATGTTGAACGAGATGTCGGTGAGCCGGCCCCGGCCGTTGGCCGCGCCGCGGGCCGCGGCGGCGATGCCGGCCCACATGGCGTCCTCGGCGACCTCGGCCAACCGCAGCAGCGCCGGGTCGGTCTCGCCGACCCCGACCGTGATCGCCGAGTCGCCGTGCCAGCCGTCCAGGATGGCGCCGCAGTCGAGCGACACCAGGTCGCCCTCCTTGAGGATGTGCCCGGCGCTCGGGATGCCGTGCACGACCTGCTCGTTGACCGAGGCGCAGATCGAGGCCGGGAAGCCGTGGTAGCCCTTGAACGACGGGGTCGCGCCCGCGTCCCGGATGACCTTCTCCGCGATCGCGTCGAGGTCGCCCGTCGACACGCCCGGCGCCACCGCGTCCCGCATCGCGTCGAGCGCGGCGGCGACCACCAGGCCGGCTCCCCGCATGAGCTCGATCTGCTCCGGGGTCTTCAGCTGGATGTCCAGCTGCTGACGGCGCATCTCAGCCCCCGTACGACCGCAGGGCGTCGATGGCGCGCACCGTGACGTCCTCGACCGGCCCCGTCGCGTCGATGCCGACGAGCTTGCCCTGTGCCCCGTAGAAGTCGACCAGCGGGGCGGTCTTGTCCGCGTACTCGACGAGGCGGTTGGCGATGGTCTCCGCCTTGTCGTCGTCGCGCTGGAACAGCTCGGAGCCACACCTGTCGCAGATGTTCTCCTTGCTGGTCGGGTCGAACTCGACGTGCCAGATCTTGCCGCAGCCGCGACAGGTCCGGCGGCCCGAGAGCCGCCGGATCACTTCGTCGTCGTCGACCACGAGCTCCATCACCAGATCGAGCGCGGTGCCCAGGTCCGCGAGCAGCTTGTCGAGCGCCGACGCCTGCGGGACGGTTCTCGGGAAACCGTCCAGCAGGAAGCCGTCGCCGGCGTCGGGCTCGGCGAGCCGGTCGCGGACCATGTTGATGGTGACCTCGTCCGGGACGAGGTTGCCCGCGTCCATGTACCGCTTGGCCTCGACGCCGAGCGGCGTACCCTGCGACACGTTGGCCCGGAAGATGTCACCGGTCGAGATCTTCGGTACGGCGAGATGGGCAGCGATGAACTCAGCCTGGGTCCCCTTGCCGGCCCCCGGAGGGCCCACCAGTACCAGCCGCACCTACATCGCCTCGCTTCGGTGAGAACGAGCCTCGCAAACCACAGACGCAAGAGCCCCCCGGCTCCGCGCCCCCACTACCGGAGGAACCCTTCGTAGTTGCGCTGCATCAGCTGGCTCTCGATCTGCTTCACCGTCTCCAGGCCGACACCCACCATGATCAGCACCGCGGTACCACCGAACGGGAAGTTCTGGTACTGGGCATTGTTCAGCCAGATGAAGAAGAAGTTCGGCAGAACCGAGATCAGGCCGAGGTAGAGCGCGCCCGGCAGCGTGATCCTGCTGAGGATGAAGTCCAGGTAGTCGGCGGTCGGCTTGCCGGGACGGATGCCCGGGACGAATCCACCGTACTTCTTCATGTTCTCCGCGACCTCGGTCGGGTTGAACGTGATCGAGACGTAGAAGTACGTGAAGAAGATGATCAGCAGGAAGTACGTGGTGATGTAGATCCAGTTACTGGGGTTGGCCAGGTTGTTCTGGATCCACTGCTGGTAGCCCTTGAGGTTGTTCGGGTCGAAGAACTGCAGGTACAGCTGCGGCAGGTAGAGCAGCGAGGACGCGAAGATCACCGGCACGACGCCGGCCTGGTTGACCTTGAGCGGGATGTACGTCGAGGTGCCGCCGTACATGCGCCGGCCGATCATGCGCTTCGCGTACTGCACCGGGATGCGGCGCTGCGCCTGCTCGATGAAGACCACCGCGCAGATGACGACCAGCACGAGCGCGATCACCAGCAGGAACTTGGCCGTGCCGCTGGTCTCCTTGATCGTCCAGCCCTCGCCGGGGAGGCGCGCGGAGATCGAGGTGAAGATGAGGACCGACATGCCGTTGCCGACGCCGCGGTCGGTGATGAGCTCACCGAGCCACATGACGACGCCCGTACCGGCCGTCATCGTGACCACCAGCATGACCAGGGTCAGCCACATCGGGACGCCGGTGTTCTCCGGCACGATCTGGAACTGCGCCTGGTCCTGCGGGCAGGCGTTGGCGAAGAGCTGGCCGGAGCGGGCCAGGGCGACGAACGCCGAGGACTGCAGGATCGCGAGGCCCAGGGTCAGGTAGCGGGTGTACTGCGTGATCTTCGCCTGGCCGGACTGGCCCTCCTTGCGGAGCTGCTCGAGGCGCGGAATCACCACGGTGAGCAGCTGCAGGATGATCGATGCCGTGATGTACGGCATGATGCCGAGCGCGAAGACCGACAGCTGCAGCAGCGCGCCGCCGGAGAAGAGGTTCAGGAGGTTCAGCACCCCGCCACCGGCGTTGGTGCTGTTCACCACGTCCAGACAGTTCTGAACGTTGGTGTAGGACACGCCTGGGCTGGGCAGGGTAGCGCCGAGCCGGTAGACCGCGATGATCGCTACTGTGAACAGCAACTTCTTGCGCAGGTCAGGCGTCCGGAACGCACTGGAAAAGGCGGAGAGCAACTTCTTCCTCCTGCGCGAGGTGGCCGCGTGTAAATCGGCGGATGGGGGGAGGCATCGGTCCGGACGACCGATATCCCTAGCTGGGAACGGACTTTAACAGTCTGACGTGCCTGTTGTGAGGCACGGTCGCCGCATCAATTCCGCCCCGGGGCGAAGATCGATCCGGTGACCGGTGAAACAGCGACGTCCGAACTGGCAAAACGCCAGTTCAGACGCCACAACGGGGATGCTGCCCGAGCATCTCGCGATGCCCGGGCGAGCATCCCCGGAAAGCCTCACAGCTCGGTGGCGGAACCACCAGCAGCTGCGATCTTCTCCTTGGCGGACTCGCTGAACGCGTGCGCCGTGACCCGCAGGGTCACGCCGCCCAGTTCGCCGGAGCCCAGAACCTTGACCGGGTGGCCCGCACGGACCGCGCCGGCGTCGGCGAGCTCCAGCGGGCCGATCTCGCCACCGTTCGGGAACAGCTCGGCGAGCCGGTCCAGGTTCACGACCTGGAAGACGACCTTGTTCTTGTTCTTGAAGCCCTTCATCTTGGGCAGGCGCATGTGGATGGGCATCTGCCCACCCTCGAACCGGGCCGGAACCTGGTAACGCGCCTTCGTGCCCTTGGTGCCGCGACCGGCGGTCTTGCCCTTGGAGCCCTCACCGCGACCCACACGGGTCTTCGCGGTCTTGGCACCGGGCGCCGGACGCAGGTGGTGAACCTTGATCGCCATTACTCGACCTCCTCGACACTGACGAGGTGGTTCACCGCGAAGATCATGCCCCGAATCTCGGGGCGGTCCTCCTTGACCACCACATCGTTGATCCGCTTCAGCCCGAGCGACCGCAGGGAGTCCCGCTGGTTCTGCTTACGGCCGATGGCGGAACGGAGCTGGGTGACCTTCAGACGTGCCATCACCGCACCGCCGCTTCCGCACGCGCCGCCAGCATGGCCGCCGGAGCGACGTCCTCGACCGGGAGGCCACGGCGGGCCGCGACGGCCTCCGGGGACTCCAGGCCCTTCAGGGCCGCCACCGTCGCGTGCACGATGTTGATCGGGTTGGACGAGCCGAGGCTCTTGCTGAGCACGTCGTGGATGCCGGCGCACTCCAGCACGGCACGCACCGGGCCACCGGCGATGACGCCGGTACCGGCGGAAGCCGGCTTCAGGAGCACGACACCAGCGGCGGCCTCACCCGTGATCGGGTGGGGGATCGTCGCGGCGATGCGCGGCACCTTGAAGAAGTGCTTCTTGGCCTCCTCGACGCCCTTGGCGATCGCCGCGGGCACCTCCTTGGCCTTTCCGTAGCCGATGCCGACGGTGCCGTCACCGTCGCCGACGATCACCAGGGCGGTGAAGCTGAAGCGACGACCACCCTTGACGACCTTGGCGACCCGGTTGATCGCTACGACCCGCTCGAGATGCGGGGTCTTCTCGACGGGCGCGTTACCGCGACCGCCCTCACGGCGGTTGTCGCGGCGGCCACCTTCGTTGTTACCGCCGGACCCGCCGCCTCGGCGCTGCTGACCAGGCATTGGTCTTCCCTCCTAGAACTCGAGTCCGGCTTCGCGGGCAGCGTCGGCAAGCGCGGCGATCCGCCCCGCGTACCGGTTGCCACCGCGGTCGAAGACGACCTTGGAAACGCCCGCGGCCTTGGCCCGCTCGGCGAGTAGAGCCCCGACCTTGGCGGCCTGCGAGCTCTTGTCACCCTCGCCGCCCCGCAGGGACGCATCGAGGGTGGATGCCGACGCGAGCGTGTGGCCCTTGAGGTCGTCGACGATCTGCGCGGTGATGTTCCGCGTGGACCGGGTGACGACGAGACGGGGACGCTCGGCGGTGCCGCGGACGTTCTTGCGGACCCGGAAGTGCCGGCGCGCCTTTCCGACAGCGCGCTTGTACGCGACACCGCCGCCATTGCGGCGCTTGAGCAGCGTGGCGGTCACTTCTTACCTGCCTTTCCAGCCTTGCGGCGGATGACCTCGCCCTGGTACTTGACGCCCTTGCCCTTGTAAGGCTCCGGCGGGCGGATCTTCCGGATGTTCGCAGCAACCTCGCCGACGAGCTGCTTGTCGATGCCGGCCACGGTGAACTGGGTCGGCTTCTCCACGGAGAAGCTGATGCCGTTCGGAGCGACCACGTTGACCGGGTGCGAGAAGCCGAGCGCGAACTCGAGGTCCTTGCCCTTCGCGGTAACGCGGTAACCCGTGCCGTTGATCTCCAGGGTCTTCTTGTAGCCCTCGGTGACGCCGATGATCATGTTGGCGACCAGGGTACGAGAGAGACCGTGCAGCTCCTTGGCGCGGCGCTCGTCGTTGGGGCGGTTCACCGAAAGCTCGCCGTTCTCGGCCTTCTCGACCTTGATCGGCTCGGCAACGATGTGCTGCAGCTCGCCCTTGGGGCCCTTGACCTTGACGGTCTGGCCCGTGATGGTGACGTCGACGCCGGCCGGTACCGGGATCGACTTACGTCCGATTCGCGACATGTCAGAGTCTCCGTTACCAAACGAAGGCGAGGATTTCCCCGCCAACGCTCCGCTTGCGGGCCTGCCGGTCGGTCAGCAGCCCCTGGGACGTCGAAACGATCGCGACACCCAGGCCACCGAGCACCCGCGGGAGCTCGTCGGACTTGGCGTACACCCGGAGACCGGGCTTGGACACGCGCTTGATGCCGGCGAGGCTGCGCTCGCGGTTCTGGCCGTACTTGAGCTCTACGACCAGGCGCTTGCCGACTTCGCCTTCAGCCGGGTCCTCAGCCGACCAGGACGCGATGTAGCCCTCGGCCTTGAGGACCTCGGCGATGTTCGCCTTGATCTTCGAGAAGGGCATGGTCACCTTGTCGTGGTACGCCTGGTTGGCGTTACGCAGACGCGTGAGCATGTCTGCGATCGGGTCCGTCATCGTCATGGGTATTCGTCAACCTTTCTCGCCGGGGTTCCCAGAGTTCCGGGCCTACGGCGAAGCGGTACTTCATGTGTCCGCCTTCAGTCCTTTTAAGGGGACGGTGGGCGGGGGTGGTCGGACGGGGTTACCAGGAAGCCTTCGACACGCCGGGCAGCTCACCGCGGTGGGCCATGTCCCGGACACACACCCGGCACAGACCGAACTTGCGGTAGACCGAGTGCGGACGTCCGCATTTCTGGCAGCGGGTGTACGCACGCACGGCGAACTTCGGCTTCGCGGCCGCCTTGATGATCAGCGCCTTCTTAGCCATGCTCAGTTCTCCTTGAACGGGAAGCCCAGGAGCTTGAGCAGCTGCCGGCCCTCCTCGTCGGTCGTGGCGGTGGTGACCACCGTGATGTCCATGCCCCGAGGACGATCGATCTTGTCCTGGTCGATCTCGTGGAACACCGACTGCTCGGTCAGACCGAACGTGTAGTTGCCGTGGCCGTCGAGCTTGCGCCCGTCCAGGCCGCGGAAGTCACGGATACGCGGCAGCGCGATCGACAGCAGCCGGTCCAGGAACTCCCACATCCGGTCGTTGCGAAGGGTGACCTTCGCGCCGATCGGCATGCCCTCGCGCAGCTTGAACTGCGCGATCGACTTGGTCGCACGGCGCACCAGCGGCTTCTGACCGGTGATGGTCGTCAGGTCGCGCACGGCACCGTCGATCAGCTTGGCGTCACGAGCGGCCTCGCCGACACCCATGTTCACGACGACCTTCACCAGGCCGGGGATCTGCATGGGGTTGCCGTACTTGTACTGCTCCTGAAGCGCGGGGATGACCTCACCGCGGTACTTCTGCTTCAGCCGGGGCAGCGTCTTGGTCTCAGTAGCGGCAGTCATCACAGGTCCTTACCGGTGCTACGCGCGATGCGGACCTTCTGGCCGCCTTCGTCGATGCGGTACCCGACGCGGGTCGGGTTGCCCTCGGAGTCCACGATCTGCACGTTCGAGATGTGGATCGGGGCTTCCTGCGTGACGATGCCGCCGGTCTTGGAACCGCGCTGGGTGGTGCGGATGCGTTCGTGCTTCTTGATGCGGTTGACGCCCTCGACCAGGATCTTGTCCTGCCGCGGGAAGGCCGCGATGACCTTACCCTTGGCGCCCTTGTCCTTGCCGGCGATGACGACGACCGTGTCGCCCTTCTTGATCTTCACGGTCAGAGCACCTCCGGCGCCAGGCTGATGATCTTCATGAACCGCTTGTCGCGCAGCTCGCGGCCGACCGGGCCGAAGATGCGCGTACCGCGGGGGTCGCCACCGTCCTTGATGATGACGGCGGCGTTCTCGTCGAAGCGGATGTACGAGCCGTCGGGACGGCGGCGCTCCTTGGCGGTGCGAACGATGACCGCCTTGACGACGTCACCCTTCTTCACACCGGCACCCGGAATGGCGTCCTTGACCGTGGCCACGATGACGTCACCGATGCTCGCGTAACGGCGACCGGAGCCGCCCAGAACGCGGATGCACAGAATCTCCCGGGCACCCGTGTTGTCGGCGACGCGCAGTCGCGACTCCTGCTGGATCACGTCTGTCTCCTATGTCTGCCAGTTCTCCGGCGGTCAGCCGAAGCTTGGCGGAACTCTGCTCCGCCGTTAGTCCGTTTCCGGGGCTGCGGCGGGGCGGTTGGACGGGCCGCCGGGCCGGCCGGGTAACCCGGCCGGCCCAGCAAACTCACTTGGCCTTTTCGAGGATCTCCACGACCCGCCACCGCTTGGTGGCGGAGAGCGGGCGGGTCTCCATCAGCGAGACCCGGTCGCCCACGCCGCAGGCGTTCTGCTCGTCGTGCACCTGAAGCTTGCGGGTGCGCCGCAGAACCTTGCCGTACAGCGCGTGCTTGACGCGGTCCTCGACCTCGACGATGACGGTCTTGTCCATCTTGTCGCTGACCACGAGGCCCTCGCGCACCTTGCGCTGGCTCCGCGGCTCAGCAGCTGCGTTCTCGCTCATGCTGTAGTCACCTCAGTCGGCGCGGCCGAGAGCCCCAGCTCACGCTCACGCATGATCGTGTAGATCTTCGCGATGTCCTTGCGGACGACCTGCAGACGACGGTGGTTGTCGAGCTGACCGGTCGCACCCTGGACGCGGAGATTGAACAGCTCCGCCTTGGACTCCTTGAGTCGCGTAACGAGCTCCTCTTCCGGGAGTTCGCGCAGCTCGGAGGCCTTAACGCCCGCTGCCATCAGCTTTCACCCACTTCGCGCGTCACGATGCGGCACTTCATCGGGAGCTTGTGGATCGCGCGACGCATCGCTTCGCGCGCGATCGTCTCGTTCGGGAAGGACATCTCGAAGAGGATCCGTCCCGGCTTGACGTTCGCCACCCACCACTCCGGCGAGCCCTTGCCGGAACCCATGCGGGTCTCGGCGGGCTTCTTGGTCAGCGCCTGGTCCGGGAAGATCGAGATCCACACCTTACCGCCACGCTTGATGTGGCGAGTCATGGCGATACGGGCCGACTCGATCTGCCGGTTGGTCACATACGCCGGCTCCAGGGCCTGGATACCGAACTCACCGAAGACCACCCGGTTGCCGCCCTTGGACGCGCCGTGGCGGTCCGGGTGGTGCGGCTTGCGGAAGCCCTTCGGGGGCTTACGCGGCATCAGCATGTGTCAGCCCTCCTGCTGCGTTTCGGCCGCGGCCGGAGCAACGGCGGTGTCGGTCGTGGGTGCGGCCTCCGCCGGGGCGGGGGTCACAGCCGCGGCCTGGGCGGCGCGGCCGGCCTCGGTGCCACCCGCGGTCGTGCCGGACGAGCCGGAACGGCCACGGCGCGGACGCTCGGGGCGGTCGGCACGGTCACGGCGCGGACGCGCGGGCGCCTCGGGGGCGACCTCGCGACCCGGCACGGCGTCGCCCTTGTAGATCCAGACCTTCACACCGATGCGGCCGAAGGTCGTACGGGCCTCGAAGAAGCCGTACTCGATGTTGGCGCGCAGCGTGTGCAGCGGAACGCGACCCTCGCGGTAGAACTCCGTGCGGCTCATCTCCGCGCCGCCGAGGCGGCCGGAGACCTGCACGCGGATGCCCTTGCAGACCGGGTTCTTCATCGCCGACTGCATCGCCTTGCGCATCGCCCGACGGAAGCTGACCCGGCTGGACAGCTGCTCGGCGACGCCCTGCGCCACCAGCTGTGCGTCCGACTCCGGGCTCTTCACCTCGAGGATGTTGAGCTGAACCTGCTTGCCGGTGAGCTTCTCGAGCTCGCCACGGATCCGGTCGGCCTCCGCACCCTTACGGCCGATGACGATGCCCGGCCGGGCGGTGTGGATGTCGACGCGGACCCGGTCGCGGGTGCGCTCGATGTCGACCTTGGAGATGCCGGCGCGCTCGAGGCCCTTGGACATCATCCGGCGGATCTTGACGTCCTCGCCGATGTAGTCCTTGTAGAGCTTGTCCGCGAACCAGCGGCTCCGCCAGTCGGTGGAGATGCCGAGACGGAACCCGGTGGGGTGAACTTTCTGACCCATTACTCGGCACCCTCCGTGCTCTGCTGGGATTCGGCGGCGGGCGCCGCCTTCTTCGCAGGCGCGGCCTTCTTCGCGGCGGCCTTGCGGGCCGGAGTGGCCACCTGGACCGCCTCCACTGCCACGGTGATGTGGCAGGTGCGCTTGCGGATCCGGTACGCCCGGCCCTGCGCACGCGGCCGGAACCGCTTGAGCGTCGGACCCTCGTCGACGAACGCCTCGCTGACGAGGAGAGCGTCCGGGTCGAGCCGCTCGTTGTTCTCCGCGTTCGCAATCGCGCTCGCGAGCACCTTGTAAACCTGCTCGCTCGCGGCCTGCGGTGCGAACTGCAGAACCGTGAGAGCCTCCTTCGCGGGCAGACCGCGGACGAGGTTGATCACACGGCGCGCCTTGTTCGGCGAGATGCGCACGTGGCGCGCAACCGCCCGTGCGCCCGGAAGCGCCGGAGCGTCGCCCTTGACTGGCATCGCTGTAACCCCTCTTGTTTCTTAATCCGTGGACTGCTTAGCGACGACGGCTCTTGCGGTCGTCCTTCTCGTGACCCTTGAACGTGCGGGTCAGAGCGAACTCGCCGAGCTTGTGCCCGACCATGGCCTCGGTGATGAACACCGGGACGTGCTTGCGCCCGTCGTGCACGGCGATCGTGTGCCCGAGCATGTCGGGGATGATCGTCGAGCGCCGCGACCAGGTCTTGATGACGTTCTTCGAGTTCTTCTCGTTCTGGACTTCCACCTTCTTGATGAGGTGGTCGTCGACGAACGGGCCCTTCTTCAGGCTGCGAGGCATCTTTTAACTCCCGTTACCCGCGCTTGCGGGTGGCGTAGCGGCGGCGAACGATCATGCGGTCGCTCTCCTGGCCCTTGCGGCGGGTACGGCCCTCCGGCTTTCCGGCGGGGTTGACCGGGTGGCGACCACCTGAGGTCTTACCCTCACCACCACCGTGCGGGTGGTCGACCGGGTTCATGGCGACACCACGGACGGTCGGGCGCTTGCCCTTCCACCTCATGCGGCCGGCCTTGCCCCAGTTGATGTTCGACTGCTCGGCGTTACCGATCTCGCCGACGGTCGCGCGGCAGCGGATGTCCACGCGACGGATCTCGCCGGAGGGCATACGCAGCGTGGCGTACACACCCTCACGACCGAGCAGCTGGATGCCAACGCCGGCCGAACGGGCCAGCTTGGCGCCACCGCCGGGACGAAGCTCCACACCGTGGACCGTCGTACCGACCGGGATGTTGCGCAGGGGCAGGTTGTTGCCCGGCTTGATGTCCGCGCCGACACCCGACTCGACCCGGTCGCCCTGCTTGAGGTCCTTCGGCGCGAGGATGTAGCGCTTCTCGCCGTCGGCGTAGTGCAGCAGTGCGATGCGGGAGGTGCGGTTGGGGTCGTACTCGATGTGAGCGACCTTGGCCGGCACGCCGTCCTTGTCGTTGCGCTTGAAGTCGATCAGCCGGTACTGCCGCTTGTGACCGCCGCCCTGGTGCCGCGTGGTGATGCGACCGTGGACGTTGCGGCCACCCTTCTTGGGCAGCGGGGCCAGCAGAGACTTCTCCGGCGTCGACCGGGTGATCTCGGCGAAGTCGGCGACGCTGGAGCCGCGACGGCCCGGCGTGGTCGGCTTGTACTTACGGATAGCCATGATTTACAACCCCTTAGCTGACCGGGCCGCCGAAGGCCTCGATACGGTCACCGTCAGCCAGCTTCACCATCGCGCGCTTGGTCGCCTTGCGCTGACCGAAGCCGGTCTTGGTGCGCTTGCGCTTGCCCTCGCGGTTCGCGGTGTTCACCGTCAGCACCCGGACATCGAAGATCTGCTGAATCGCGATCTTGATCTGGGTCTTGTTGGCGTCCGGGTGAACCAGGAACGTGTACCAGTTCTGGTCGAGAACGCTGTAGCTCTTCTCGGAGACCACGGGCGCGACGATGATGTCGCGCGGGTCGGCGATCGTGCTCACTTGTCCCCCTCCTCGGCGGCTTCGGCCGGAACGCCCAGGAACTCGTCGAGGGCTTCCTTGGTGAAGACGACCTCGTCGGCGACCAGGACGTCGTACGTGTTGAGCTGGCCGGCCTCGATGAGGTGGACGGTCGGCTCGTTACGCAGCGAGATCCAGTTCAGCTCATCGTGGCTGCTCAGGACGACCAGAACCTTGTTCGACTCGGTCGCCTTGCGCAGCGTGGCCACCGCGGCCTTCGTCGACGGCTTCTCGCCGACGATGAAGCCCTCGACCACGTGCACCAGGCCGTCGCGGGCCCGGTCGGACAGGGCGCCACGCAGGGCGGCGGCCTTCATCTTCTTCGGGGTCCGCTGGCTGTAGTCGCGCGGCACGGGGCCGTGCACGACGCCACCGCCGGTGAACTGCGGCGCGCGGATCGAGCCCTGACGGGCGCGACCGGTGCCCTTCTGCTTGTAAGGCTTCTTGCCGCCGCCGGAGACCTCGCCGCGGGACTTCGCCTTGTGCGTGCCCTGACGAGCCGCGGCGAGCTGCGCCACGACGACCTGGTGCATCAGCGGGATGTTCGCCTGCACGTCGAAGATGTCGCCGGGCAGCTCGACCGAGCCGGCCTTCGTGCCCTCGGCGTTGATCACGTCAACCGAGCTCACTTGGCACCACCCTTCTTCTTCGCCGCCGTACGGACGAGGACCAGCGCACCCTTGGGGCCGGGAACGGCGCCCTTGACGAGCAGCAGGTTGTTCTCCACGTCGACCGCCTGAACCGTCAGGTTCTGCACCGTGAAGCGCTTGTTGCCCATGCGACCCGCCATCCGGGTACCCCGGAAGACGCGGCCGGGCGTCGCGCAGGCGCCGATGGAGCCGGGCGAACGGTGCTTGCGCTCAACACCGTGGCTCGACTTGAGGCCGTGGAAACCGTGCCGCTTCATGACACCGGCGTAGCCCTTGCCCTTGGTCTTACCGGTGACGTCGATCGGCGTACCGACCGCAAACGCCTCTACGGTGACCTCCTGGCCGAGCTCGTACTCGGTGGCGTCGGTGGTGCGCAGCTCCACGATGTGGCGCCGCGGCGACACACCCGCCTTCGCGTAGTGGCCGCCCTCGGGCTTGTTGACCTTCCGCGGGTCGATGGCGCCATACGCCAGCTGAACCGCGGTGTAGCCATCTGTCTCGGGGGTGCGGACCTGGGTCACGACGCACGGGCCGGCCTGCACCACGGTTACCGGGACGACCTTGTTGTTGTCCCAGACCTGGGTCATGCCGAGCTTGGCGCCCAGGATGCCCTTAACTTGCCTGTCCATTGTCCGGATCCCTACAGCTTGATCTCGATGTCGACGCCAGCCGGAAGGTCGAGGCGCATCAGCGAGTCGACCGTCTTCGGAGTCGGGTCGATGATGTCGATCAGACGCTTGTGCGTGCGCATCTCGAAGTGCTCGCGCGAGTCCTTGTACTTGTGCGGCGAACGGATCACGCAGAAACGGTTGATCTCCGTGGGCAGCGGCACCGGGCCAGCAACCTGCGCACCGGTACGCGTAACCGTCTCGACGATCTTGCGCGCCGAGGAGTCGACGACCTCGTGGTCATAGGCCTTGAGCCGGATGCGGATCTTCTGTCCCGCCATGGTGGCTTCTGTTTCCTTCTCTCGATGCCGCTACGTGCGAAAGCTGTGGCCCTCGCATGCCCGCAGGACCGTTGGTCCTGCGATGTCCGACCCCCGCGGTCGGGCGTGTCGCGCTGGTGAACCAGGCTCCGCCCCAAGAATCTGGAGCGATCATGCCCGCAAGAAATCCTCCAGGGAGTCTTCCTTGATCCGTCGGGATCGGGGATGCCGGCGGCTGCTAAGAACCACGCCGGACACCCGGCGAGGGTGGCTGACCGCCCTCTCTCGAAAGCGAGAGCAGCCAACCACCCTGCGCGGACGCAACCTGACTAGTATGCCGCATCGATCGCGGCATTGCTAATCGGGGTGCTTACTCAGACGTTGATCTTCGTGACCGTGCCGGCGCCGACGGTGCGGCCACCCTCACGGATCGCGAACTTCAGGCCCTGCTCCATGGCGATCGGCTGGATCAGCTTGACCGACATGCTGGTGGAGTCGCCCGGCATGACCATCTCGGTGCCCTCGGGCAGCGTGACGACGCCGGTGACGTCCGTGGTGCGGAAGTAGAACTGCGGGCGGTAGTTCTGGAAGAACGGGGTGTGCCGGCCGCCCTCCTCCTTCGAGAGGATGTAGACCTGGCCCTCGAACTCCGTGTGCGGGGTGCTGGTGCCGGGCTTCACGACGACCATGCCGCGCTCGACGTCCTCGCGCTTGATGCCACGCAGCAGCAGACCGACGTTCTCGCCCGCGCGGGCCTCGTCGAGCAGCTTGCGGAACATCTCGATGCCGGTGCAAACGGTCTTGGTCGACTTCTCGCGGATACCCACGATCTCGACCTCCTCGTTCGGCTTGAGGATGCCGCGCTCGGCCCGGCCGGTGACGACCGTACCGCGACCGGTGATCGTGAAGACGTCCTCGATCGGCATGAGGAACGGCTTCTCGGTCTCACGCTCGGGCTGCGGGATCGCGGTGTCGACCGCGTTCATCAGCTCCATGAGCTTGCCGCTCCACTCCGCGTCGCCCTCGAGCGCCTTGAGCGCCGAGACACGCACGACCGGCAGGTCGTCGCCCGGGAACTCGTAGGTGCTGAGCAGCTCGCGGACCTCGAGCTCGACGAGCTCCAGGAGCTCCTCGTCCTCGACCATGTCGCTCTTGTTCAGGGCGACAACGATGTACGGAACGCCGACCTGGCGGGCCAGGAGCACGTGCTCCTTGGTCTGCGGCATCGGGCCGTCGGTCGCGGCAACCACCAGGATCGCGCCGTCCATCTGCGCGGCACCGGTGATCATGTTCTTGATGTAGTCGGCGTGGCCGGGGCAGTCCACGTGCGCGTAGTGCCGCGACGCGGTCTGGTACTCGACGTGCGCGATCGAGATCGTGATGCCGCGGGCCTTCTCCTCCGGCGCCTTGTCGATCTCGTCGAACGGCGTGTAGGGGTTCAGGTCCGGGTACTCGTCGTGCAGGACCTTCGTGATTGCCGCAGTCAGCGTCGTCTTACCGTGGTCGATGTGACCAATGGTGCCGATGTTGACGTGCGGCTTAGTCCGCTCGAACTTCGCCTTCGCCACTGGTGTCCTCCTGTGGACTGTGTCTTTTCTTCTCGCCCGGCACGCCGATAAGGCGCTCAGGACTCTGTCGACTGCTCGTGCACGTGCGGTCCTCGACGGACCGCACGTGCCTCAACGCGTCAGGCGCCGGTGGCCTTAGCGATGATCTCCTTCGCCACGCTCTGAGGAACTTCGGCGTAGGAGTCGAACTGCATGCTGTAGCTCGCCCGGCCCTGAGTCTTCGACCGCAGGTCGCCGACGTAGCCGAACATCTCCGAGAGCGGCACCAGAGCCTTGATGACGCGAGCGCCGTGACGCTCCTCCATCGACTGGATGATGCCGCGGCGGGAGTTGAGGTCACCGATGACGTCACCCATGTTGTCCTCAGGGGTGGTGACCTCAACGGACATCATCGGCTCGAGGAGTGCGGGGTCGGCCTTGCGGGCCGCCTCCTTCATCACGATCGAGCCGGCGATCTTGAACGCCATTTCCGACGAGTCGACCTCGTGGAACTGGCCGTCCACCAGCGTCAGCTTCACGCCGACCAGCGGGTAGCCGGCGAGGACGCCGTACTGCAGCGAGTCCTGCGCGCCCGCGTCCACCGAAGGGATGTACTCCTTGGGGATGCGACCGCCGGACACCGCGTTGACGAACTCGTAGGTCGGGCCGTCCGCCGCGAGCGACAGGGGCTCGACGGTGACGACGACCTTCGCGTACTGGCCCGAGCCACCGGTCTGCTTCTTGTGCACGTAGGTGAGCTTCTCCACGGTGCCGCGGATCGTCTCGCGGTACGCCACCTGCGGCTTACCGATGTTCGCCTCGACGTTGAACTCGCGGCGCATGCGGTCCACGAGGATGTCGAGGTGCAGCTCGCCCATGCCGGCGATGACCGTCTGACCGGTCTCCTCGTCGTTGAAGACGCGGAAGGTCGGGTCCTCCTCGGCCAGGCGCTGGATCGCGACGCCCAGCTTCTCCTGGTCGGACTTGGTCTTCGGCTCGATGGCGACCTGGATGACCGGCTCCGGGAAGGTCATCGACTCCAGGATGACCGGGTTCGCCGGGTCGCTGAGCGTGTCGCCGGTGGTGGTCTGCTTGAGACCCTGGACGGCGATGATGTCGCCGGCCTGCGCCGACGGGCGCTCCTCACGCTTGTTCGCGTGCATCTGGTAGATCTTGCCGATCCGCTCCTTGCGGTCCTTGGTGGAGTTGACCACCTGGGAGCCGGAGTCGAGCGTGCCGGAGTAGACCCGGACGTAGGTGAGCTTGCCGAGGTGCTTGTCCGTCTGGATCTTGAACGCCAGGCCCGAGAAGGGCTCGTCGTTCGACGGCTTGCGCACGATCGGGGTCTCACCGTCGACGGCGGTGCCGTCGATGGCCGGGACGTCCAGCGGAGACGGCAGGAAGTCGACGACGGCGTCGAGCATGGGCTGAACGCCCTTGTTCTTGAACGCCGAGCCGCACAGCACCGGGTTGGCCTTGCTGGCGATCGTGGCGCGCCGGATGGCGGCCTTGATCTCGTCCTGGGAGACCTCTTCGCCCTCGAGGTACTTCTCCATGACCGCGTCGTCCACGTCGGCGAGCGTCTCGATGAGCTTCTCGCGCCACTCGTTCGCGGAGTCGACCAGGTCGGCCGGGATCTCCTCGATCGCGTAGTCCTCGCCCTTGGTGGTCTCGCCACGCCAGGTGAGCGCCCGCATGCCGATCAGGTCGACGACGCCGATGTGGTCGCCCTCGAGCCCGATCGGGATCTGCAGGACGAGCGGCGTGGCGTTGAGCCGGTCGATCATCATCTGCACGCAGCGGAAGAAGTCGGCACCGGTCCGGTCGAGCTTGTTGACGAAGCACATCCGCGGGACGTTGTACTTGTCCGCCTGCCGCCAGACGTTCTCCGTCTGGGGCTCCACGCCGGCGACGCCGTCGTAGACCGCGACAGCACCGTCGAGCACACGCAGCGACCGCTCGACCTCGACCGTGAAGTCGACGTGGCCGGGCGTGTCGATGATCTGAATCGTGTACCCGTTCCACTCGCACTTCGTGGCGGCGGAGGTGATGGTGATGCCGCGTTCCTGTTCCTGCTCCATCCAGTCCATGACGGCCGCGCCCTCGTGGACTTCACCGATCTTGTACGTGATACCGGTGTAGAACAGGATCCGCTCGGTCGTCGTGGTCTTACCAGCGTCGATGTGCGCCATGATGCCGATGTTGCGTACCTTGGCGAGCGCGTCTGCGGCGGCCACTTCAATCCCTACTTTTCTTCGGCGTCGTCTCTGCAGGACCGGTACGACCGACTGCGTTGGCCCGGCGGGAACCGGGCCGGCAGCGGGGTCTTACCAGCGGTAGTGCGCGAAGGCCTTGTTGGACTCCGCCATCTTGTGGGTGTCCTCGCGCCGCTTGACGGCGGCACCGAGGCCGTTGCTGGCGTCGAGCAGCTCGTTCTGCAGGCGCTCGATCATGGTCTTCTCGCGGCGGGCCTTGGAGTACTGGACCAGCCAGCGCAGACCGAGGGTGGTCTGCCGCGGCGTGCGGACCTCGACCGGCACCTGGTAGGTCGCGCCACCGACACGGCGGCTGCGGACCTCGAGGGTCGGCTTGACGTTGTCCATGGCGCGCTTGAGCGTCACCACGGGGTCGGTGCCGCTCTTCTCGCGGCAGCCCTCGAGGGCGCCGTAGACGATGCGCTCAGCGAGCTGACGCTTGCCGCCGACCAGGATCTTGTTCACCAGCTGGGTGACCAGTGGCGAGTTGTAAACCGGGTCCGCGACCACCGGGTGGCGCGGAGCAGGGCCCTTACGCGGCATATCAGCTCTTCTCCTTCTTCGCGCCGTAACGGCTGCGGGCCTGCTTGCGGTTGCGGACACCCTGGGTGTCCAGCGAACCGCGGACGATCTTGTAGCGGACGCCCGGGAGGTCCTTAACACGACCGCCGCGCACGAGCACGATCGAGTGCTCCTGCAGGTTGTGGCCGACGCCCGGGATGTACGCCGTCACCTCGATCTGGCTGCTGAGCTTCACACGAGCGACCTTGCGCAGCGCAGAGTTCGGCTTCTTGGGGGTGGTGGTGTACACGCGCGTGCACACGCCGCGCCGCTGAGGGCTTCCCTTCAGCGCCGGCGTCTTGGTCTTGCTCGTCTTCGCCTGGCGGCCCTTTCGGACCAGCTGCTGGATCGTGGGCACCGGGTTTCTCCGCTCCCTTCGGCCGCCCTTATTAGCGGCCGCAATGTCTTCGTTTGCGTTGTGCGTCGTGAGACCCCGGTTTGGGTCTCCGACACCCGCGGTCGGGCGTGTCGTCCGGCTCACGGTCCCGCCGCGCGCTTGACACACGCAACGAGTGTTCTGTCTTTGTCAGGGCTGTAACCCTGTCGTGCCACTGCCCCGTCGATTACCACAGACTCGGGCGCACGCACGAGTTGCCCGGGCGAGCCCGGGCACGAGGGGAAAGAATACCCACCTCAGGGACACAGGTCAAAACGAGCCGGTTTCCCCTGATGGACATCTCCAACTAACAAGTGTACCGGGTGCCCCGGCACGACAGAGCCGCGGTGTCGGATCCGGCACCAGAGGTCTCACGATTGCTGCAACACCACTACCAACAACAACGTCAGCACCGCGATTCCCAGCCCGACTCCCCCGCACCAGAGCCCCGCCACGGCGACGCCGTTGCCGGTGAAGCGGACCCGGCCGGCGGCACCTGAGCTGCGGATCTGCCGCCGGGCGGCCAGGCCGACACCGACGGCGCCGCCGCCGAAGAGGACGCTGAGCAGGGCGAACGCGCCCGCCACCCAGCCGCCCCAGCCCTCCGACGAGCCGGCGATGCCGAAGCAGAGCACCAACGTGGACACCAGGATCGAGGCGATTCCGGCCATCAGCGCGCCGATCGCCAGTCCGGACGTGATCGGCGTAACCCTGAGCTGGACCAGGCCGAACCCGGTGCCGGGCACGGCCTCCACCCGCTCCGGGGTCCACAGCTCGTTCGACTTCGGCGGCAGGACGCCGGACGGCTGCGCCGGCACCTGTGCCGGCGGTGGCTGCCCGTACGGCGCCGCCGGTGGTGCCGACCACGAACCTGGCTGCTGCGTCACGGACCGTCCCTCTCCCCGCCAACCGCTGGATCAACCGAGCATGTCACCCGAACGTGGTCCGGCGCAGCCCCAGGGCGCTGGCGGGCTCTCAGTCGGTGTTCGCGCCGAAGTCCTGGCCGACCGGCCCGCCGGCCAGATGCAGCAGGCCGGCGATCGCCGCGACCACCAGCGTGGTGAGCGCCAGCACGATCCCCGCCCAGGCCAGCCGCCGGCCGCGGCGCACCCAGACCATGCCGGTCAGGTAGCCGCCCGCCGAGTAGGCCTGGCGCTCGACCTGGCGGGCCAGCAGCAGCGCGATGGTGGCGGGAATCACCCCGCCGACGAACGCCCCGGTCAGGAACGCCACCAGGCCGAGGGCGAAGACGGCACGCGCCTTGGTCGACGGAGCCGGATCCGGATCCATCGGGTGGCGGGTGGGCACGGCGGTGGCGGGGAGGGTCACCCATCCATCTTAGGAACACCGAGGGGCGGCCGCGCATTGATGCGCGGCCGCCCCGGCGGTACTACCTGAAACCCTTAGCGGTACGACCCGAAGTCGAAGTCGTCCAGCGGCACAGCCTGCCCGCTGGCCGGCCCGAAGCCGTAGTCGGTCTCGGGGTACCCGGTCATCGAGTACACCTTGGCCTTGGCCTCCTCGGTCGGCTCGACCCGGATGTTGCGGTACTTGCTGATGCCCGTACCGGCCGGGATGAGCTTGCCGATGATGACGTTCTCCTTGAGGCCCACCAGCGAGTCGCTGCGCGAGTTGATCGCAGCGTCGGTGAGCACCCGGGTGGTCTCCTGGAAGGAGGCCGCCGAGAGCCAGGAGTCGGTCGCCAGCGAGGCCTTGGTGATACCCATCAGCACCGGGCGACCGGCGGCGGGCTCGCCACCCTCGCCGACGAGCCGGCGGTTCTCCGACTCGAAGAGCGCCCGGTCGACCAGCACGCCCGGCAGGAACTCGGTCGCGCCGGAGTCGATGACCGTGACCCGCTTGAGCATCTGGCGGATGATGATCTCGATGTGCTTGTCGTGGATGAGCACACCCTGCGAGCGGTAGACCTCCTGGACCTCACTGGTCAGGTGGACCTGGACCGCCCGCGGACCCATGATCCGCAGAAGCTCGTGCGGGTCGATGGTGCCCTCGGTGAGCTTCTCGCCGACCGCGACGTGGTCGCCGTCGAGCGCCCGCAGCTTGACGCGCTTGGAGATCTTGTCGTACACGATCTCCTCGCTGCCGTCGTCCGGGATCACGACGATCTTCCGCGACCGCTCGCCGTCCTCGATGCGGATGCGTCCCGGGGTGTCGGCGATGGGCGCCTTGCCCTTGGGCACGCGGGCCTCGAAGATCTCCTGCACACGCGGCAGACCCTGGGTGATGTCCTCACCCGCGACACCACCGGTGTGGAAGGTACGCATCGTCAGCTGCGTGCCGGGCTCACCGATGGACTGGGCCGCGATGATGCCGACGGCCTCGCCGATGTCGACCGACTTGCCGGTCGGCAGCGAGCGGCCGTAGCAGGCCGCGCACACGCCGAGCTTCGACTCGCAGGTCAGGACGCTGCGCACCCGGACCGTCTCCACCCCGGCGGCGACGAGCTTGTCGACCAGGATCGAGTTGAGGTCCTCACCACGTGCCACCACGATGCTGCCGTCGGGGCCGGTGATGTCGTCCGCGATGGTGCGGGCGTGCACACCGGTCTCGGCGTGCGTGTGCACGACGAGGGTGCCGTCGGGCTCGCGGTCGCTCACCGTCATCGGGATCGCGCGGTCGGTGCCGCAGTCCTCTTCACGGATGATGACGTCCTGCGAGACGTCCACCAGACGCCGGGTCAGGTAACCCGAGTCGGCGGTACGCAGCGCGGTGTCCGCCAGGCCCTTACGGGCACCGTGCGTGGAGATGAAGTACTCCAGCACGGTCAGACCCTCGCGGTACGACGAGGTGATCGGGCGCGGGATGATCTCGCCCTTGGGGTTGGCAACCAGACCACGGATCGCGGCGATCTGCCGGAGCTGGAGGAGGTTACCGCGAGCGCCAGAGTTGATCATGACCCAGAGCGGGTTCTCCTGCGGCAGCGCCGTCTCCATCTCCTTCGAGATGTCCTTGGTCGCGTTGGTCCAGATGTCGATGAGCTCGCCGCGACGTTCCTCGGCGGTCATCAGGCCCCGCTGGTACTGCTTGTCGATGCGGTCGGCCTCGCCCTGGTAGCGAGCGATGATCTCCGGCTTGCGCGGAGGGCCGATGACGTCGCCCATGCCGATCGTCACACCGGACCAGGTGGCCCAGTGGAAGCCGGCCTCCTTGAGCGCGTCCAGGGTCGCCGCGAGGGCAACCTTGGGGAAGCGCTCGGCGAGGTCGTTGACGATCGCGGAGAGCTGACCCTTGCGGATCTCGTAGTTGACGTAGCGGTAGCCCGGCGGCAGCGTCTCGTTGAAGAGCACCCGTCCCAGGGTGGTCTCGACGAGCAGCTTGTCGCCCGACTCCCAGCCCTCGGGCTGGGCCCACGCCGGCGCGGACGCGCCGTTGTCGACCTCGACCACCTCGGGCAGCCTGATCTTCACCTGCGCCTGCAGGTGCAGTTCGCCGTTGTCGAACGCCATCCGAGCCTCGGCGTCCGAGCTGAAGACCCGGCCCTCGCCCTTCGCACCCTGGGTCAGGTGCGTCAGGTAGTAGAGGCCGATGACCATGTCCTGGGTGGGCATGGTGACGGGCTTGCCGTCGGCCGGCTTGAGGATGTTGTTCGACGAGAGCATCAGGATCCGGGCCTCGGCCTGCGCCTCGGCCGACAGCGG
The DNA here is from genome assembly GCF_044465445.1 of Actinoplanes sp. NPDC049668. NCBI lineage: Bacteria > Bacillati > Actinomycetota > Actinomycetes > Micromonosporales > Micromonosporaceae > Actinoplanes > Actinoplanes sp. NPDC049668. The sequence goes on along the minus strand of NZ_JBITLR010000006.1, from coordinate 678,128 downwards.
CACGTGCACCGCCATCTGGTCGCCGTCGAAGTCGGCGTTGAACGCCGTACAGACGAGCGGGTGGATCTGGATCGCCTTGCCCTCGACCAGCTGCGGCTCGAAGGCCTGGATGCCCAGGCGGTGCAGGGTCGGCGCGCGGTTCAGCAGCACCGGGTGCTCGCTGATGACCTCTTCGAGGACGTCCCACACGACGGCGCGCTGACGCTCGACCATCCGCTTGGCCGACTTGATGTTCTGCGCGTGGTTCAGGTCGACCAGGCGCTTCATCACGAACGGCTTGAACAGCTCCAGCGCCATCTGCTTCGGCAGGCCGCACTGGTGCAGCTTGAGCCGGGGGCCGACGACGATGACGGAACGGCCGGAGTAGTCGACGCGCTTGCCGAGCAGGTTCTGCCGGAAGCGGCCCTGCTTGCCCTTGAGCATGTCGGACAGCGACTTCAGCGGACGGTTACCCGGGCCGGTGACCGGCCGGCCGCGGCGGCCGTTGTCGAACAGCGCGTCGACGGCCTCCTGCAGCATCCGCTTCTCGTTGTTGACGATGATCTCGGGGGCGCCGAGGTCGATCAGTCGCTTGAGCCGGTTGTTGCGGTTGATGACCCGGCGGTACAGGTCGTTCAGGTCGCTGGTCGCGAAGCGGCCACCGTCGAGCTGCACCATCGGGCGCAGGTCCGGCGGGATGACCGGGACGCAGTCCAGCACCATGCCGAGCGGCGAGTTGCGGGTGTTCAGGAACGCGGCGACGACCTTGAGCCGCTTGAGCGCACGGATCTTGCGCTGGCCCTTGCCGCTGCGGATGGTCTCGCGCAGCGACTCGGCCTCGGCGTCGAGGTCCATGTTCTCCAGCAGGGCCTTGATCGCCTCGGCACCCATGCCACCGGTGAAGTACTCGCCGAAGCGGTCGCGCAGCTCGCGGTAGAGCAGCTCGTCGGTGACGAGCTGCTTGCTGTCGAGCTTGCGGAACGTGTCGAGCACCTCGTCGAGCCGGTCGATCTCGCGCTGCGCCTTGTCACGGATCTGGCGCATCTCGCGTTCGCCAGCCTCCTTGACCTTGCGGCGCACGTCGGCCTTGGCACCCTCGGCCTCGAGCTCGGCGAGATCCTGCTCGAGCTTGGCGGCCCGCTTCTCGATCTCGGAGTCGCGGCTGTTCTCGGACTGCCGCTTCTCGGCGAAGATCTCGTTCTCGATGGTGGACATGTCGCGGTGACGCGCCTCGGCGTCAACGCTCGTGATCACGTACGAGGCGAAGTAGATGATCTTCTCGAGATCCTTGGGCGCCAGGTCGAGCAGGTAGCCCAGCCGGCTCGGCACACCCTTGAAGTACCAGATGTGCGTGACCGACGCGGCCAGCTCGATGTGGCCCATGCGCTCACGGCGCACCTTGGACCGGGTCACCTCGACGCCGCAGCGCTCACAGATGATGCCCTTGAACCGAACCCGCTTGTATTTACCGCAGTAGCACTCCCAGTCCCGCTGCGGACCGAAGATCTTCTCGCAGAAGAGTCCGTCCTTCTCGGGCTTGAGCGTGCGGTAGTTGATCGTCTCGGGCTTCTTGACCTCACCGTGCGACCACTGTCGGATGTCGTCAGCAGTAGCAAGGCCGATGCGCAACTCGTCGAAGAAGTTGACGTCGAGCACTTGGTCTATCCCTCGTGTTTCGTTGCTCGGATATTTTCCAGGCCGGCGGGGGCGTCCCCGGCAGTTTCAACCACCGGGGACGCTTCCGTCAGATCTCTTCGACGCTGCTGACGCCCTCGTTCGGACGCCTCGACAGGTCGATGCCGAGTTCTTCCGCGGCCCGGAAGACCTCGTCGTCGGTCTCACGCATTTCCAGGGCAACGCCGTCGCTGGAGAGCACCTCGACATTCAGGCACAGCGACTGCAGCTCCTTGAGCAGCACCTTGAACGACTCGGGGATTCCCGGCTCCGGGATGTTCTCGCCCTTGACGATGGCCTCGTAGACCTTCACGCGGCCCAGGACGTCGTCGGACTTGATGGTGAGCAGCTCCTGCAGTGCGTAAGCCGCACCGTAGGCCTGCATCGCCCAGCACTCCATCTCGCCGAACCGCTGGCCACCGAACTGCGCCTTACCACCCAGCGGCTGCTGCGTGATCATCGAGTACGGGCCGGTCGAGCGAGCGTGGATCTTGTCGTCGACCAGGTGGTTCAGCTTCAGGATGTAGACGTAGCCGACGGAGATCGGGTCCGGCAGCGGTTCACCGGAGCGACCGTCGAAGAGCTGCGCCTTGCCGTCGCCGTTGACCAACCGCTTACCGTCACGGTTGACCACCGTCGACTCGAGAAGGCCCTTGATCTCCTCCTCGCGGGCGCCGTCGAAGACCGGCGTCGCGACGTTGCTGTCCTTCGGCGACTCGTGCGCGTCGATGGCGCGCAGCTGCCGCTTCCAGTCGGCGTCGTCGCCCTCGACCTCCCAGCCCGTCTTGGCGATCCACCCGAGGTGGGTCTCCAGGACCTGGCCGATGTTCATACGCGAGGGCACACCGAGCGGGTTGAGCACGATGTCGACCGGCGTACCGTCCTCGAGAAACGGCATGTCCTCGATGGGCAGGATCTTCGAGATGACGCCCTTGTTGCCGTGCCGGCCGGCGAGCTTGTCGCCGTCCTGGATCTTGCGCTTCTGGGCGACGTAGACCCGGACCAGCTCGTTCACGCCCGGGGGCAGCTCGTCGCCGTCCTCGCGCGAGAACGTGCGTACGCCGATGACCGTGCCGGTCTCGCCGTGCGGCACCTTCAGCGAGGTGTCCCGGACCTCCCGGGCCTTCTCGCCGAAGATCGCGCGCAGCAGCCGCTCCTCGGGGGTCAGCTCGGTCTCGCCCTTGGGCGTGACCTTGCCGACCAGGATGTCGCCGGGCACGACCTCGGCGCCGATCCGGATGATGCCGCGCTCGTCCAGGTCGGCGAGCATTTCCTCGCTGACGTTGGGGATGTCACGGGTGATCTCTTCCGGGCCGAGCTTGGTGTCGCGGGCGTCGACCTCGTGCTCCTCGATGTGGATCGAGGTGAGGACGTCCTGCTGCACGAGGCGCTGCGACAGGATGATCGCGTCCTCGTAGTTGTGGCCTTCCCAGCACATGAACGCGACGAGCAGGTTCCGGCCGAGGGCCATCTCACCCTCGTCGGTACACGGACCGTCGGCGATGACCTGGCCGGCCTCGACCCGGTCGCCCTCGAAGACGACGGGCTTCTGGTTGACGCAGGAGCCCGCGTTGCTGCGGCGGAACTTGTGCAGCAGGTAGGTCCGGCGGTGGCCGTCGTCCTGGTGCACCGTCACGTAGTCGGCGCACAGGTCCTCGACCAGACCGCCGACCTCGGCGACGACCACGTCGCCGGCGTCGACGGCGGCACGGTACTCCATGCCCGTGCCGACCAGCGGGGCCTCCGCCTTGACCAGCGGAACGGCCTGACGCTGCATGTTGGCACCCATGAGGGCACGGTTCGCGTCGTCGTGCTCGAGGAACGGGATCATCGCCGTCGCGACCGAGGTCATCTGCCGCGGCGAGACGTCCATGTAGTCGACCTGCTCGCCGGGGACGTAGTCGATCTCGCCGCCCTTACGGCGGACGAGAACGCGGTCCTCGGCGTAGGTGCCGTCGCTCTTGAGCGGCGCGTTGGCCTGCGCCTTGACGAACCGGTCCTCTTCGTCGGCCGTCAGGTAGTCGACCTGGTCGGTGACCCGGCCGTTGTCCACCCGGCGGTACGGCGTCTCGATGAACCCGAACGGGTTGACCCGCGCGAACGTCGAGAGGGCGCCGATCAGGCCGATGTTCGGGCCCTCCGGCGTCTCGATCGGGCACATCCGGCCGTAGTGCGACGTGTGCACGTCGCGGACCTCGAAGCCGGCCCGCTCACGGGACAGACCACCGGGGCCGAGCGCGCTCAGCCGGCGCCGGTGGGTCAGGCCCGCCAGCGGGTTGGTCTGGTCCATGAACTGCGACAGCTGCGACGTGCCGAAGAACTCCTTGATCGCGGCCACCACGGGGCGGATGTTGATCAGGGTCTGCGGCGTGATCGCCTCGACGTCCTGGGTCGTCATGCGCTCACGGACGACGCGCTCCATCCGGGACAGGCCCACCCGGACCTGGTTCTGGATGAGCTCGCCGACGGTGCGCAGGCGACGGTTGCCGAAGTGGTCGATGTCGTCGGCCTCGTAGCCCTCCTCACCGGCGTGCAGCCGGCAGAGGTAGTCCACGGTCTTGACGATGTCTTCCTCGGTCAGCGTGCCCCGGACGATCGGGACGTCGATGTCGAGCTTCTTGTTGAACTTGTAACGGCCGACCTTGGCGACGTCGTACCTCTTCGGGTTGAAGAAGAGGTTGTCGAGCAGGGTCTGCGCGTTCTCCCGCGTCGGCGGCTCGCCAGGGCGGAGCTTGCGGTAGATGTCGAGCAGGGCCTCGTCCTGCCCCGCGATGTGGTCCTTCTCGAGCGTCGTCATGAGCAGCTCGGACCAGCCGAACCGCTCCCGGATCTGCTCCGCCGACCAACCGATCGCCTTGAGCAGGACGGTGACGGCCTGCCGGCGCTTGCGGTCGATGCGGACACCGACGGTGTCGCGCTTGTCGATATCGAACTCGAGCCAGGCACCCCGGCTCGGGATGACCTTGACGCTGGAAAGGTCGCGGTCTGAGGTCTTGTCCGGCTCCTTCGTGAAGTACACGCCCGGCGAGCGGACGAGCTGACTCACCACGACGCGCTCAGTGCCGTTGATGACGAACGTCCCCTTGGGGGTCATCATCGGGAAGTCACCCATGAACACGGTCTGGCTCTTGATCTCGCCAGTGGTGTTGTTGGTGAATTCCGCGGTCACGAACAGCGGCGCGCAGTAGGTCAGGTCCTTCTCCTTGCACTCCTCGATCGAGGCCTTGACCTCGTCGAAGCGCGGCGCTGAGAAGGACAGCGACATGGTGCCGGAGAAGTCCTCAATGGGACTGATCTCTTCGAGGATCTCTGCGAGGCCCGAGTGGGCGTGAGGATCGTCCGTCGAGCGCGCTTGCCAAGCCTCGTTCCCGACCAACCAGTCGAAGGACTCCGTCTGGAGGGCGAGGAGGTTTGGGACCTCAAGTTGCTCGGTGATCCTGCCGAATGAAATGCGGCGGGGAGCGTAAGCGCTCGACGTACGACTGGTCTTCGCAGGGCGGGAAGCTGCCAAGATGCGTCCTTCCGAGGACCGGTGCTGCTGATGCGGCTGAGCTGCTGATGCAACTGTCTGCGTCACTTGTCTGCGTGCACTCCAATGAACCCCCAGGAAATCATCCGGATGGATATTCCTGCAGGGCTCAAGACAGAAGGCAGCGCAAACTAGCAGTGTAGCCGCTCGGCTAACCGCTGTCCAGCCCACACCAGAGGGTGCCTGCGGAACGCATCCCCGCCGCCCCTGACCTGCGCCTCCAGGTCGGTGCGTCGTGCGGGGCCGCTCGGAACGCGGCTTCTCTCCCTCGGGTGCCGATCTGCGAGGACCCGTTGAATCCCGGTGTACCCGCAGGGCGGCTGTCGCAAGCGCGGAAACTTGCTGATGTCAGCGTGCCTGTCACGGGACACACAGTCAAGGCCTGCGCCATTGGTCGGTACCGCGCCGACGACCGCCGGGCACGTAAAAGCGACTTTAGCGTACGAAAAGCGGGGTTTGGGGGCTTTTGTCCGTCGACCTTCGGACGGTCGACAAAACCGGCGCTGACCTGCGTATCCATCGAAACGAAGACGGGGGTGGCGGTCCTTGCGGACCACCACCCCCGACCGGCACAGCCTTAGATCACTTGAGGGTGACCTTCGCGCCTTCGCCCTCGAGCTTGGCCTTGGCGGCCTCAGCCTTCTCCTTGTTGACACCCTCGAGGATCGCCTTGGGGGCGGCCTCGACGGCGTCCTTGGCCTCCTTGAGGCCCAGGCCGGTCAGCTCACGCACGACCTTGATGACCTGGATCTTCTTGCCGCCGTCACCCTCGAGGACGACGTCGAAGGAGTCCTGCTCGACCGCGGCCTCGGGCGCGGCGGCAGCGCCACCGGCGGCGGCGACGGCGACCGGCGCGGCGGCGGTGACCTCGAAGACCTCTTCGAACTGCTTCACGAACTCGGACAGCTCGATCAGCGTCATTTCCTTGAACGCGCCGAGCAGCTCGTCGGTGCTGAGCTTCGCCATGGTGGCAACCTTTCGTTGGTTCTGTGGATTGAAAGTCAAACTCCGCTCGGGGCCCGATCAGGCCTCGGCGGAACCGTCCTGTGCGCGCTTGTCCTGCAGGGCCGCGGCCAGGCGAGCGACCTGGGCGAGCGGGGCCTGGAACGTCGCCGCCGCCTTGGTCAGGTTGCCCTTCATGGCGCCGGCGAGCTTCGCAAGCAGCACCTCGCGGGACTCGAGGTCGGCGATCTTGCCAACCTCGGCGGCCGTGACGGCCTTGCCCTCGAAGACGCCGCCCTTGATGATCAGGACGGGGTGGGCCTTGGCGAAGGCACGAAGGCCCTTGGCCGCCTCGACCGGGTCCCCGCCCACGAAGGCGAGCGCGGTAGGACCGGTGAACAGCGCGTCGAGGCCCTCGATGCCCGCGTCGGTCGCCGCCCGCTTAGCGAGCGTGTTCTTCGACACGGAGTACTTGGTCTCGCTGCCGAGCGAGCGCCGCAGCTCGGTGATCTCCGAGACCGTGAGGCCGCGATACTCGGTCAGCAGGGTGGCCGACGAGTTACGGAAGTTCTCCGTGAGCTCGGCGACGGCAGAGGCCTTGTCGGCCCGGACCGGCTTGTCCGCCATGTCCCTCCTCTCTCAGTGCTGGGCCGCCGGTCGTCCGATCGGCCCGAACAATGAGAAACGCCCCGGCGCAGGGCGCACGGGGCGGGACACGGACGCGTTGCCGCGTCGACGTGATCACGAACCGTTCTCCCCTGCGCGGGCCGCCCGCATGCTGCGAGGCCTTCGTCCGCGACCCGTGAGGGCGCGGCGACCAGCGGTCTATGGGTGGAACTTCAGGAGGAAGAGTACGCGGCCGGACACCCGAAAACCAAATCGGCGTCAGGCGCGGCCGCGGCGCAGCCGGGCGTACCCGGCGAGCGCCGCCGCGCACCACGCCAGGGTCCAGCCGGCGAGCAGCAACAGCGTGCCGCCGGGCGGCGCGGCGTCGGCCGCCAGCGCCCGGGCGGTGGCCATCACCGGGGGGACCAGCCACGGCGCGATCGAGTCGCTGAGGCCGAGGACGATCGCCAGCACCGCGCCGGCGACCAGCACCGTGATCCCGTTACGGACGGTACGCGTCACCGCGCGGCTGGCCAGCGCGCCCAGCGCCACCGCGGCGGGCAGCGCCAGCAGGTGCGCCAGCACGCCGAGCGCGACGCCGGCGGCCGTCGACGGCTCGCCGGAGCCGAGCAGCGGGCCGCGGATCGCGTGGAACGGCCACCAGGGCACCACCATGGCGACGGCGCAGAAGACGGCTCCGAGCAGCGCGGCGGCCAGCAGCCCGGCGGACGCCTCCCGGCCGGGCCCGACGCCGAGCCGGGCCAGCCGGCGCTGCACGTCCGGCTCCGCGTCCAGCACCAGCTTGGCCTGCCAGGCGAGCACCGGGAAGAGCATCACGGCGGAGTAGCCGTACGCCGGGGCGGCCGCGGACTGCCCGCCGCCGTGCACGACCCCGAGGACCACCACGGCGGCGATGACCGGCGCCAGGGCACGCCCGCTACGCACGAACCCCGCGAGGCGCATCCGGACGAGCGCGGTCATTGCGTGCGCTCCGCGCGTACGCCCAGGACACGGTGACCGTCGGCACGCAGCCGGGCCATCGTCTGGTCGGCGTCCGCCCGGCGGACGGCGAGCTCGACGACCACCTCGTCGGGTTCCGCATCCGGCGCGAGGTCCGCGGGGGTGACCGTGCCGCCGGTGACCGTCCAGCGGATCGCGTCCGGCAGGCCGGCGATCTCGCCGCGGTGGTCGCTGACCAGCACCGCGCCGCCGGCGGCGGTGACCTCGCCGACGAGCTGCGGTATCAGCGCGCGGGCCACGGAGTCGAGACCCTCCCACGGCTCGTCGAGCACCAGCAGGCCCGGGGGGACCAGCAGCGCCTGCGCGAGGCCGACCTTCTGCGCGGTGCCCTTGGAGAGGTCCGCCAGGCGGGTGTGGCGGTGCTCGCCGAGCCCGAGGCGCTCGATCCAGCGGTCGGTCCCGGCGCCGCCGCGCAGGCCGCGGACGGCGGCCATGTGGGTCAGGTACTGCTCGGTCGTGAACGGCTGATCGGCCGGGAAGCGCTCCGGGACCCAGCCGACGACCGGCGGGCGCTCCCGGACCGCGCCGTGCACGGGCCGCAGCACGCCGGCCGCCAGCTGCAGCAGGGTCGACTTGCCGGCGCCGTTGCGGCCCAGGACCACCACCGTGGCGCCCGGCTCGACGGTCGCGTCCACCGTCCGCAGGGTCCAGCCCGCGCGGCGCCCGTACCGGAACCAGACGTTGTCGAATCGCACGGCGGAAGCCTCGCACAGAAAAGGCCCCCGGGGTGTACCCCGGGGGCCTCATTCGATGTTGCCGACGATCAGCTGGCGGGCTTCTCGCCGCGCAGGTTCTTGACCACGTTCGGGTCGATCTGCACGCCGGGGCCCATCGTGGTGCTGACGGTGACCTTCTTCAGGTACTTGCCCTTGGCGGCCGACGGCTTGGCCCGCAGGACCTCGTCGAGCACCGCGCCGTAGTTCTCCAGCAGCTGGTCCTCGCTGAACGAGGCCTTGCCGATGATCAGGTGCAGGTTCGAGTGCTTGTCCACCCGGAAGGTGATCTTGCCGCCCTTGATGTCCGAGACGGCCTTGGTCACGTCCATGGTGACCGTGCCCGTCTTCGGGTTCGGCATGAGGCCACGGGGGCCGAGGATCCGGGCGATCCGGCCGATCTTGGCCATCTGGTCCGGGGTGGCGATCGCCGCGTCGAAGTCGAGCCAGCCACCCTGGATGCGGGCGACGAGCTCGTCCGTGCCGACCTCGTCGGCGCCGGCCGCGGCGGCCTCCTCGGCCTTGGCGCCCTGCGCGAAGACGATCACGCGGGCGGTCTTGCCGGTGCCGTGCGGCAGGTTGACCACGCCGCGGACCATCTGGTCGGCCTTGCGCGGGTCGACGCCGAGGCGCATCGCGACCTCGACCGTCGCGTCGAACTTGGTGGGGCTGGTGTCCTTGGCCAGCTTCACGGCGTCGGCGGGCTCGTAGAGCTTCGCGATGTCGATCTGCTCGGCGGCCTTGCGGTAAGCCTTGCTGCGCTGCATTTCTCTCTTACTCCTGTGGTAGATGGCGGGGCGCGCGGTTCGCGCCCCTCCCACGACTTGCGTCTTAGATCTTGGCGACCTGGTTGAAGTTGAGCTCAACCGGCGTCTCGCGGCCGAAGATCGAGACCAGCACCTTCAGCTTCTGCTGGTCGGCGTTGATCTCGCTGATCGAGGCCGGCAGCGACGCGAACGCGCCGTCGGTGACGGTGACCGAGTCGCCGACCTCGAAGTCCAGCACGCGGACCTCGGGCTTGACCTTCTTCTCCTCGGCCTCGACGGCCGGGGCCAGCCACTTCAGCACCTCGTCGAGCGACAGCGGCGCCGGACGGTCGACCCGGTCGGTCGCGCCGACGAAGCCGGTCACACCCGGCGTGTTGCGCACGCACGAGTAGGACTCGGGGCTGAGGTCCATCCGGACCAGGATGTAGCCGGGGAAGACCTTGTTCTGCACCTGGAGGCGCTTGCCGTTCTTGACCTCGACCTCTTCGCGGGTCGGCACCTCGACCTGGAAGATGAAGTCCTCCATGTCGAGGCTCGTGATCCGGGTCTCGAGGTTGGTCTTGACCTTGTTCTCGTAGCCGGCGTACGAGTGCACCACGTACCAGTCACCCGGTGCGTAGCGCAGCTTCTGCCGCAGCTCGGCGACCGGGTCGTAGTTGTCGTCAGCCTCGGGGGCCTCCGCCTCGGCGACGGGCTCTGCGCTGGCGGCCTCTACCGACTCGGCGTCGTCCGCCGTCGCGACCGTGGACTCGTCCGCGGTCGGGGCGGTCTCGTCGTCGTACTCAGGCACGCTTGCTCACTTCCGTAGCTAACAGCTTCAGTTGCCGAACGTCGCCAGAACAGCCTTGCCGAATCCGTAGTCGAGCGTCACCACGATCGTCGTCACCACGGTGACGAACACAACCACCACGGTTGTGTAGGTCAGCAGTTCCTTGCGGGTCGGCCAAATGACCTTACGCAGCTCACTGACGACCTCGCGGAAGAACCCGCCGATGCGGTTGCCGCGGCGGCCTGTCTTGGTCGTCTTCGAGCCGCCGTCGCGGTCGGCCTTGTCGCCGCCGCGGGCCGCCGGCTCGTCGGCCGCCTCGACAGCATCGTTCTGGACGTCACCGTCGGCGAACGCCTCGTCCTCGGGGCGGTCGCCTGCGGCGTCGTCACCGGGTCGGTTCCTCTCGGCCACTTCCGCCCTCTTCCGTCGTCGATAGGGGTGTCACATCGGCGCCGGGTGCGGCGCTCGGTCAGGCCGGCCGCCCGCCGCCGGGCGGACCAGCCGCATGGCCGGTCCGGATTACTGGGCCGATCGGTGCGCAGGGGTGACAGGACTTGAACCTGCAGCCTGCGGTTTTGGAGACCGCTGCTCTGCCAATTGAGCTACACCCCTTTGTGGGGCTCTCCTGCCCGTCGCAGCGCGAAAGGCAGGGTTCACTTACCCCACGGCGGACCAGTGTACGGGTAGGTCCGCCGCTTTCCCAACCCGCCCCTACCTCTTACGGATGGTCGCCCTCGCGAGCGACAGGACCTTCTCGCCGTTGCAGGTCGCGGTCAGCTCGAGCTTGGTGAGGCCGTCGTCGGTGACCTCCTTGACCACACCGGTCACCACGACCTCGGTGCCCTCGTCGGTGTCCGGCACCGGGACCGGGCGGGAGAACCGCACGCCGAACTCGACCACCGCGTCCGGCGCGCCGGCCCAGGTGGAGACCGCGCGACCGGCCAGCGCCATGGTGTACATCCCGTGTGCGATCACGCCGGGCAGGCCGACGCTGTTCGCGATCCGCTCGCTCCAATGGATCGTGTTGAAGTCGCCGGAGGCGCCGCAGTAGCGGATCAGGTCGGCCCGGGTGACGGTGAACGTCTGGGTGGGCAGAGTCTCAGCCATGATCATTCCTCCCCGCGCTGAACGAGCTTGGACCACACCGTGACGACGGCCTCGCCGGCCTCGGTGGTGACGTCGGTGCGGGTGGTCAGGAAGTCGTGCCCGCCCCGCGAAATGATCTCCTCGACCGTGTTCACGCAGACCAGCGAGTCGCCGGCGACCACGGGCCGGCGGTATGCGAACCGCTGGTCGCCGTGCACCACCCGGCTGTAGTCCAGGCCGAGCCCGGGGTCGGCGACGATCTGCCGGCTGGCGGTCATGGTGATCACGACCGGGAACGTGGGCGGCGCCACCACATCGGCGTAGCCGAGGGCGCGGGCGGCCTCCGGGTCGTGGTACTCGGCATCCGTGGCGCCGATCGCGGTGGCGAACTCACGGATCTTCTCGCGGCCCACGAGATAGGGCGCGGTGGGCGGCCAGCTACGGCCGGCGAACGACTGGTCCAAAGGCATTGCTAGAAAATACTCTGCGGCGACCGGAAACCGGTCGCCGCAGCAGGCGTTGCGTTTTCAGTACGCGGTCAGCGCGTCTCGCGGTGCAGCGTGTGCTTGCCGTCCCGGGGGCAGAACTTCTTGAGCTCGATGCGGTCCGGGTCGTTACGACGGTTCTTGCGCGTGATGTAGTTGCGCTCCTTGCACTCCGTACACGCCAAGGTGATCTTGGGACGGACGTCGGTCGCCTTGGCCACGGCGGGGTGCCTTCCTGCTAACGGGATTCACATACGACATAACAGCGTAGACGCTAGCCGCGCTGACATGCAAAAACCTGGACGAAAGCCCGGGTCGTACGGCATCCGGGACGGGTCCCGGATGAGTAGCGGTGGCCGGACTTGAACCGGCGACACAGCGATTATGAGCCGCTTGCTCTGCCATCTGAGCTACACCGCCGCGCCAGGCTCTCGGTCACGAACCCGGGTGGAGCCCCCTTACGGAATCGAACCGTAGACCTTCTCCTTACCATGGAGACGCTCTGCCGACTGAGCTAAGGGGGCGCGCGCGATCTCTCGCTTGATGCGCAGACAGAAGCTTACACGGCCACGCAGCCGAGGTGAAATCGCCTCCCCGGCCCGGCGAAGCCGCAGGTCACTACCGTGTCAGCCGACCGCGCGCAGTCGGCGGACCTCGCCGGTGGGCGTCTCCTCGGGCTCGGTCTGCGCGCTGAGCCACGTGTTCAGCCGCTCGACGGGCAGCGGCCGGCTGAAGAAGTAGCCCTGGCCGATCTCGCAGCCGAGCTCGGCCAGCAGGTCGAAGGTCAGCTCGCTCTCGACGCCCTCGGCCACCACGGTGAGGCCGAACTCACGCGACAGCCCGATCACCGCGCGCACGATGGCGAGGTCACCCGAGTCGGTCGCCATCCCCTGCACGAAGCTGTCGTCGATCTTCACCTCGTGCACCGGGAGCTGCCGCAGGTAGGAGAGCGAGGACGCGCCGGTGCCGAAGTCGTCGACCGACAGCCGCACGCCGAGGTCGCGCATCCGGTAGAGGGTCGGCAGCGCCCGTTCGATCTCGCCGAGCATGCCCGGCTCCGAGATCTCGAAGGTGACCTGCCCGGCCGGGACCTTGTACTGCTTGAGGAGCCCGTGCACCTGGTCCGGGAAGCGCGGGTCCAGCAGGGTGCGCGCGGACAGGTTCACGGCGATGGAGAGCGGCCGGCCGGCGTCCGCCCACTCCCGGCAGTGCCGCAGGCCCGCGGTCAGCACCACCTCGGTGAGGCGGTGCAGCTGGCCGGTGTGCTCGGCGACGGCGACGAAGTCCTCCGGGGACACCTCGCCGTGCGCGGGGTGCTGCCAGCGGGCCAGGCACTCGACGCCGATCAGGTGCCGGTCCTGGATGGTCACCTTGGGCTGGAAGTGGACCTCGAGCTGGCCCGAGTCCAGGGCCCGGCGCAGATCGGCGGCGAGGCCGAGGCGGCGCACGGCCCGCGACTCCAGCGCCGGGTGGAACAGCTGCACGCCGTACGGCAGCACCTTGGCCGCGTTGGCGGCCAGCTCGGCGCGGCGCAGCAGGGCGTCCGGGTCGTCGCCGTGGTCGGGCTGCACGGCCACCCCGGCCGCCGTGTCCACGTCGAGGGTGAGCGTGCCGACGGCCAGCGGACCGCGCAGCTGCTCGCGCATCTCGGTGGCGAGCCGGACGGTCTCCTCGGTGCTCTCCGCGCGCAGCGTCACGACGAACTCGTCGCCGCCGATCCGGCCGACCAGGGCACCCGGGTCGGCGATCTTGCACAGTCGCCCGGCGACCTCGGTGAGGAGCTTGTCGCCCGCGTCGTGGCCCATGGACTCGTTGACGTCGCGCAGCCCGTCGACGTCGAAGAGGATCACTGCGACCACCTCGCCGGGCGTACGGATCTTGACGGACTCGGTGAGCGCGTCGATGACCCGCCGCCGGTTCGGCAGCGCGGTGAGCCGGTCGTGATAGGCGTCGTAGCGCAGCCGCTCGACCAGCCGGGAATTCTCCACCGCCGCGGCCGCGTGCGCGGCGATGGTCTCGACCACCGGCACGTCGCCGGTGGTGAAGTGCTTCATGTCGCCGAGCCGGTTGACCATCTCGAGCGTGCCGATCACGGCCTGGCCCGACCGCAACGGCACGACGATGCAGTCCTTGACCCCCGCCTCCCGCAGCGCCGGCAGCAGGTCCCGGTCGGTACCGATCTGCGTCCCGACGGCGACACTGCGGCGCTCGGCGGTCGCTCGCTGGGTGAGCGCCGCCGGCGTGCGGCTGACGTCGAGCAGGCCCTGTGCCTCGATCTTGGAGGTCAGCAGCACCTCGGGATAGCGGCCGGAGGTGGGCAGCCGAACCGTCGCGTACTCGGTCTGCATGAGGGCCCGCGCGCGGACCAGCACCGAGTCGATCAGGGTGACGTCCTGTCCGGACTCGACGACGGCGTTGGCCAGCTCGTAGAGCTCGGCGAGGGTGTGGTGCTGCCGCAGGAAGTCCGAGTAGGACCGGTACGCCAGCGTGAGCACGGCGGCGAGCACGAGCAGCAGGAAGGCGGACCACCACGTCGTGTCCAGCGCGATGGTGAAGACCAGTCCGATGACGATGCAGACCTCGGCGGCGAGCAGGACCGGCCAGGCGACACGGACGATTTCCAGGCCCGCCGACAGGCCCTGCACGGTCACCATCGCGGCGGCCACCGCGAGAACCGTCACCAACGTGGTCACCGTGACCGCGACACCGAGGACGCCCCAGGTGACGGGGCCGACGCCGTCGATCGGTGGGAACAGCTGCAGGACGATGCCGCCGGTCGCGGTGGCAGCGGCGGCCCGGGCGACGTTGAACGAGAGTTTGTCCGGCGCGGCGTGCCGGCGCATCTCCTTGATCAGCACCGCCACGGCGCTAACGGCCACCACGAGGACGGCCGGAACGAAGAAGAAGGCGAGCACGAGGGGAATCTCGATGATGCTCAGGGAGACGCTGTGCCGGCGGATCAGAATGTGCCGCGAGCTCATTCCCAGCAGTACGAAGAATGGGAGCGCCAGCAGCGCAACGGGCCACCCGTCCTGCCAGTCGTCGTGCCGAACGGCGAGGATCACGCTGAACACGACGGCAATGACCGTCAGCGTCCCAGTGACCAGCCAGACATATTCAGGAGATCGTCGCGGTGGGGACTGACGTCCTGCCATCCAACGCCCCTACCGTTCGAGGTGCTCCATGCTCGGTCCGCGTCAGGCCCCTAGGTGTGACTTCAGGACCAGTCGAGGTCGAGCTGGGCCGCGGCCGCCCCAGCAGTCACCGTGGTGGCGCTGACCATAGCCACGCCGCCGAAGACCAGTCCGAGCGCCACGAGCAAGCCGACGGCGAAGCGGCCAAGCCTCTTTGCGGACATCTGTGGCTCCCGTAGTGAAGTGGTATCGGGTATGCGTTCCATGATGGTGCCACACGCCGCGTGCGTCAGACAGCGGCGAACGGCCGGTCGAACCCGCACATCCCGAAATCTTGACTGAACGGCTGAGGCGTTCATGGAATTGTGGGCAGCAAAATTGGTGGCTTTGAGCCCGATTTAGCGGGAGAAGTGAGTCCAATTCGCATGTCATCGTCAGGGCTTCTTGACGTCAAGACGGCCTGACGAAAGACTGCGAGTCATGACGACTCCCGACGAACTGGAGCAACAGCACACACTCTCTACCGCCACAACGCGTTACGACGAGCTGAGGATGCGGGAGGCCCTCGCCGCGATGACGCCGGACAGTGGCGAGGAGGCCCTGACCCGGGAGGAGACCCTCGAACTGCTGGCGCTCAGCGAGGTGGTCATCCGCAAGGCCGGCTACGGAAGGCAGTCGATGGTCCGCTCGGCGCGGGCGGCCGGGGCGTCGTGGAACCAGATCGGCGCGGCGCTGGGGACCAGCAAGCAGGCCGCCTGGGAGGCGCACAACCGGTGGATCGAGGAGCAGGCGCGGCAGCACGAGCTCACCGGGTACCAGGGATTCAACCCGGACGAGGCGTCCGCGGCCCGCGGCCTCGCCGGCAGCCCAGACTGAGTTACCGGTCGCCGGTCGCCGCCGGTCGGCTCGTGGCGCTGTACTGCGACCAGGAGCCGGGGTAGAGCCGGCCGACGCCGAGGCCGGCATGCTCGATGGCGAGCAGGTTGTGACAGGCCGTGACGCCCGAGCCGCAGTAGGAGACGACATCCGCGCCGTCCGTCACCCCGACGGAGGCGAAACGCTCCCGCAGCACCGGCACCGCCAGAAAACGGCCGTCGTCGGCGAGATTCTCCCGGCACGGCAGGCTGCGCGCCCCCGGAATGTGCCCCGCCCGCGGATCGATCGGCTCGGTGTCACCCCGGAACCGCGCCCGATCACGGGCGTCGAGCACCACGGCGGAGCCGTCGGCCGCATCGTCGATCCCGGCCAGCCGGTCGGCCGGCCAGGCCCGCGCGGTGAAGACCGCCGCCGGCCGCTCCGGCTCACCACGGACCAGTTCACCCTCGTACGCGCCGAGCCCGCCGTCGAGCAGGGCGGCCTCGTGCCCGATGGCGCGCAACATCCAGACCAGCCGCGCCGCCACCACACCCCCGGCGTCGTCGTACCCGACCACGATGTCGCCGTCGCCGATGCCGGCCGCCGCCATCCCCCGCGCGAACACCTCAGGCTCCGGCAACGGATGCCGCCCGCCGCCCGCCGAGCCGCGCTCGGCCAGCCAGCGATCAAGATCCACAAACACGGCACCCGGCAGATGCCCCGACTCGTACGCGGCGCGCCCCGACCGCCCGTCGAGATACCAGCGGACATCGGCGAGCACGACCCGATCGCCCTGCTCCCGCACCCATTCCGAGCCGACCACCGGATCGATCACCAGCCGCTCCCCTGTTCTTCTCTAGCCTTCATCCCCCGGCTTTGAACGGCGCGGCCGATAACGCACCACCGCGACAACGACCAGCGCGACCGCCAGCACGGTGATCACCAGCGTCGCCCCGGTCAGCAGGTTCAGCACCATCAACACCAGCGCCACACCGAAGAGCAGGTGGTACATGCCGGCGGCACGCACCCGCGTGAAGTTGCGCAACGTGACGGCCGGGGCCTTGCCCGTGACCAGCATCGCCGCACCGAAAACCGCCAGCAACAGACCGGCCCCGCCGCCAATCAGCAGCAGAGAGTCAGCAAGGGTCATAACCCTCAGTCTGCGCTGCCGCCCGTCCCGCTACCGGTAGTTCGTGAACTGCAGCGCGACGCCGAAGTCCTCGGCCTTGAGCAGCGCGATGACCGCCTGCAGGTCGTCACGCTTCTTGCCGGTGACCCGCAGCTGGTCGCCCTGGATCTGCGCCTGCACGCCCTTCGGCCCCTCGTCGCGGATCTTCTTGCTGATCGCCTTGGCCTTGTCGGCCTCGATGCCCTCGAGCACCTTGCAGTCAATCTTGTAGGTCTTGCCGGACTGCCGCGGCTCGCCGGCCTCGAGCGACTTCAGCGAGATGTTCCGCTTGACCAGCTTCTCCTTGTAGACGTCGAGCGCGGCGACGGCCCGCTCCTCGGTCTCGGAGGTGATGGTGACCCCGTTCTCCCCCGACTTCGCGATCGTCGTCCCGGTCCCCCGGAAGTCGAACCGGGTACCGAGCTCCTTTTCCGCCTGGTGGAAGGCGTTGTCCACCTCCTGGCCGTCGACCTTGCTGACGATGTCGAACGACGGGCTGGCTGCCATGATCAGACTCCTGCTGGTGGGCCACGTATCGATGTACACGGAAGGCCGAGACAAACCTCCGACATGCCGACCGTACCCGGTTGTGGATCCGCCCGGCGGTATGGCTATCCTGTTGTTCGCTGCCGCGGGCGACTGCGGCGGCATGCCCAGGCGGGTTGCCCGAGCGGCCAATGGGAGCGGACTGTAAATCCGTCGCGAAAGCTACAGAGGTTCGAATCCTCTACCCGCCACCACAGGCACAAGAAGGCCCCTCACCAGCCGAAACAGCCGGGAGGGGCCTCTCTCGTGAGTCTCACTCGCTCTCGCTCAAAACAACTCAGACTCAGTCGCTGTGCCCAATACGTGCCCACGGGGACAGGGCAAGATCACTCGGCCGTGTCGTCAGCTTCTGGCAGCTCTTCGTATCGCTCGGCGATGCGATCCATGGCGGCTCTCTCCTCCCCGAAGATCCAGCTTGCGTAGACCGTTAACAGGACCTTGACGCTGTGACCGGCCCACCGCGCTACCAGGGCCGGGGAGATCCCCATACTGAGCCACAGCGACAGGCAGGCGTGCCGAAGCTGGTACGGCACAGTTGCCAACGGAGACCGGTGCTCGGCAGGCGTCAGCGCGACCTCTCGTGCCTTGCGCCACGCAGTCGAGATCGCGTTGCGCGTGACCGGCCGGCCAGCTGTTGGCACGTACATGCCGCCCGGCCCGCGCCGGGTGACGAACAGCCGGCCGTTCGGTCCCGGCGGCCATTTCGTGATGTGCCGGTCAAGCAGTGCGCACAGAGGCGGCGATGCGGGAACGTCGCGGACCGCCTTCCGCGACCGGTGCTTGAGCCCTCGGTCCTCGGTCGTGTCGTCCGTGTCGCCCCAACCGTTGCCGATCTCCACGGTCGCCCCGGTGAGGTGCAGCCAGCCCCAATCACCCTTCTTGACCGGAC
Source organism: Actinoplanes sp. NPDC049668 (assembly GCF_044465445.1). Taxonomy (NCBI): domain Bacteria; kingdom Bacillati; phylum Actinomycetota; class Actinomycetes; order Micromonosporales; family Micromonosporaceae; genus Actinoplanes; species Actinoplanes sp. NPDC049668. The sequence continues at coordinate 659,966 of NZ_JBITLR010000006.1, read as the reverse complement.
GCTCGTACTCGTCGTTCGTCAGGTGCAAGGCTTCCTCGGGCCGCAGACCGGCGAAATACAGAGTGCCGAAGAACGCCTCCAGCTCGGGCGCGGTCTGACGGACCCCGACAAGGAGTCGCCGTGCCTGCTGCTGGTTGGCAACGGCTCGCCGGTCGATCTCTTCGTCCTCGGCCGTAGGCGCTGACCACTTCACGTTGTCCATCGGGTGACCGGCGAAGTGGCCCAGCTCGACCCCGTAGCGGAGTGCGCCGCTGAACACGGCCCGCTTGCGATGGACCGTGCTGGCGGCGGCGGCCCGCCCATCGAGAGTCAGCGCCAGGCCGTCGAGCACCTTCCGCACAAGCGACGCATCGGCGAGATCAATGAGATTGACCGTGTTCGACTCCACCCACGCGACGGCCGAGGCCAGATCGGGCGGCGGCGGCCCGGCGTCGCGCCGATTCTTGTTGCAGACGTAGGTACGCAAGGCCTTCCGCAACATCGCCTCGGACGGCATACCTCGCGTCGAGGAAAGCAGCAGCATTGTTGCTCCGGCCAATGTCTCGGCGATGCCCTTGCGGTGGTTCGCCGAGGCGCGCGCCCACTTCAGGTCCACGAAGGCCACAACGTGCTGATACCAGCTTCGGGTGTTCAGCGCTCGGGCCATGGGTTCGGGCAGCCCGCAACGCTCATCGAACGCGATGCCCTCCCGCTGGGCGGTGATCAGCTTCGCGCGGAAGCTCTCGGCGAGCGCACTGGTCTTGAAGCTGTCCCCGAACCGCTCCCCTGCCACCTGCCAGCGAACCCGATACGTGGAGGTCGGCTTGCCCGCCCTCTTGCTCTTGCGTTCCTCGATCTTGTAGACGCGAACGTCGTAGCTACTCATGCGGCTTGCGGCTCCTCGCGGCTCGACAACCAGGCGTCGTAATCGGTGCGGCGGATGCGGATTGATCGGTTGGGGAGCTTGTAGGTCTTGGGACCCTGCCCAAGCGCCTTCCAGCGGAAGAATGTCGATCGCGGGACATCCAGCTCGGCGAGAAATTCGTCCAGAGTGATGAAGGTGCGTGCCATCGGGTCCGGCCTCCCTTGGCGGGGTCGTGCGGGCAGTCAGCGTTGCTATGACGGGCTTTCAGCGGGCTGGAGTCCTCATTGGAAGAGCGGGAGGCGACGGCTGAAGGGAGGGCTCCTGCCTGCCCGCTGAGAGCGCCGTGGGCGCATGATTTGGAGTGCTCCGGCATGAAGCGGAATCTCTGTGCGGCTCTGAGCGGGTCGGCGTCCCCGTGGTCGAGGGGGTGCGGGCCGCGCGGAGGGGCCTGCCAGAACTGCCACAACTGCCAGAACCTCGGCGGGTGGGGAGTTGTGGCGGTTGTGGCAGTTCTGGCAGGGCCATCACGCGGACCTCCGGCCGCCGGCAATCGGGTGCACGGTCGCGGCGGGGCGGTGGACCTCGGGATGCACGAGGTAGCTCGGCGAGCGCGGCCTACCGCCGACGCTTTTCGGTACGGGCGGGTCGAGCGGCCGGAGGTAGCCGTGTGCTTCGAGCACCGACAGCGGCGAGTCGAAGTCGGCGGCAGTCGGTAGCTGCGAGGACTTCAGCGCCCGGAACACCTCTCGCTTGGTGAACGCGGTGGAGCCGGTGCGCTCGATCCACGCCAGGATCGTTCGGGCGCTGCGGGTGCTCTGGTCGGCGCCCATGTCGTCGAAGGCGGCCAGGGCGTGCGCGGCGTAGTAGTCGCCGATCATCGCCGCGCGTTCGAGGGTGTCGGCGCTGACGGGTTGTCCCCATCCGTCGCGCAGGTTCTCGGCGAGGTGGATCAGGCCGGCGATCCGCACGACCGCGCCGGTGTACTTCGATCCCCAGTCCACGATGTGCGCCCACGCCCCACCCGGCGCGAGCCTGGGCTCTACCGTCCTTTCGATGTCCAACACGAGGTTGTTGGCGTCCGGGGTGAGGACCAGCACTGCCGGGTCGGTCCACCCGGCAAGGGTGAGGACCAGGGCGTGCAGGTTGGCGAGGTAGTCCGCCGCGACGTGGGTAGGGATCGGGTCGGCGCCGATCTTGCGGCGGCCGACGGTGTTCTCCGGCAGGGCGAACAGGATCCGGGCGAGCAGGCCCAGCCCTCGGAAGCCGGGCATGTTCGCGATGTCGCGCAGGATCTCCGGCTGCACGGCGAGGCCCATGGTCAGCGCGGGTTTGTCGACGTGCTCGGTGTCGCGGGACTGCCGGCCGACCCGGAGCATGTCCCCGGCGTGGCCCTTCAGGAAAACCTCGAGGTTTGGGGTGCCGGAGTACCGCCCGGCGATCGTGGCGAAGATCCCGCCCTCCGGCGACAGCACCGCCAGCCGGCCACCTTGCGCGGCGAGCCACGAGGTCGCGGTCTCGCTGGTCACGTCGTCAGCGATTAGGACCGGCTTGACCGGCACCGTGATGGCTTCGGCGTTCATCGCGGCGGCGGTCGCCTCGGCAATCAGCGTGTCCCGGCCTGAGGCGTCGGCGTTGGCGGCGGCGAGGGCCGTTTTCTCGGCTGCTTTCCCGGCGACCTTGGCCATCAGTTCGGCTTCGATGATCGCGGGTGCGGCCCGCTCATTCAGGGCCTTTTCTGCGGCGAGGATCGGCGCGACCATCGCGGCGAACACCGCCGACTTCCGTGAACCGGGCGGCAGGACAACGACGGTGTAGAGGTTGGTGGGTTCGCGCCACGAGCCGCGTACCTCGACCTCGGCGCGACCTCCGGCGGCGGTGGACAGGCAGGCCAGGGCGATACTCCCAGCCAGGTCGACCGGGGTTTGGGTGAACTCCGCGACGGCGAATACCTGCTCGGCGAGCCAGCCGGGCAGTAGCTCGGCGGGGAACGGCGGTAGGTGCCGGCCGCGCCCAAGCGGGATCAGCGGCGACCAGCCACCGGGAGTGTCCGCGTCGTCCAGCAGGGCGCGGCCGGTGGCGACCACCTCGGCCGCGTCGGCCCCGGAGGCGGCGAGCTGGGCGAGCTGGGTACCGAGGTCGGCAACCTTCCGCCGCTTGGCGTGCCCGGCGACGATGCCGGCGTAGTGGCCGGCGTTCGCGGCCGAGGGGACCTCGGCGGTCAGCGTGTGCAGGTACGGTGCCCCGCCGACCTTGCCGAGGTCGCTAGCCTCGGCCAGGTGCGCGGTCACGGTAATCGGGTCAGTCGGGATACCGGCGGCGTGCATGGCGCACATCGCCTCCCACAGCACCGCGTGGGCCGGGCGGCCGAAGTCGGACGGGGTGAGGGTGGCGGCGAGGTCGGCCATCAGGGTCGGGGCGAGCAGGGCGGCACCGATGACGGCTTGCTCGGCGGCCAGGTCGAATCCGGCGTGTGCCAAAGGGATTCACTCCTCCACAAGTCAGCGGGACAGGACGACGGGCTGGGTTAGTGGCGTCGCGCGGTGAGATGGTCGGCGGTGGCGTCGAGCGCGGCGAGGGTGCCGGGGTCCATGAGGAGTCGGTCGGCGAGGTCGAGACCGTGCCGGATCGCGGCGACGCGGCGGGCCTCCAGTAGTGCCGGGAGGTCGGGGTGGTGGATTTGGCGTCGGCCGCCGGGCAGGTGGGTGACGGTGAGGCCCTGGGCGCGGGCGGCGACGTCGTGGCGGGCGTGGATGCGGTCGGCGATGCGGTTGAGCAGGCTCACGGTGGGTCCTTTCGGCGGGTGGGTTAGCGGGAGGCGCGGCGGATGCCGGACAGGTGGTTGTAGATCCAGCGGCCGGCGCGGAGGCGGCGGCCGGTGCCCTCGCAGCGGCGGCAGAGCCGGAACGCCCGCCGGGACGGTGAGCGGCGTTTGCCGTCGCCGCCGCACTTGCGGCAGGACTTGAACGGCCAGATCCAGCACGCGACGGCGTAACCGAGGGTGAGCGCGAGCAGGGCGAGGATGAGGGCGGTAGCAGCGGTGAGGTGGGGGGTCACAACAGCCTCCAGGGCCGGTTTTGGGTGTGCGGCACCGTGAACTGCTATCCGCTAGCGGGCAGCTCAGGTTTCGGTTCGGGTGCTAGCGGGTCTGCTAGCGCTAGCAGCAGCAGGTGCTAGCGCTAGCAGCCCTGGTGACCTCAGTCCGTGGGTCGTTTGCGGTTACGGTCTGCGATCGCATCGAGCAGGTCGGTGTGCTTGATGCCGCGCCGGGTGACCGACTTGCCGTCGATGCGGCGGCCGACGTCGGCGACCTTGATCGCGGGGTACGGCTTGAGTGCGGTAGTGAGCTGAGCGGCTTCCCACCCGCCGTAGACGGCGGGCCTCAGTTCGGCGAGGTGGGCGCACAGGGTCTCGTTCCATGCCGACTTGTCGTCGTCGGGCCAGATCCGGGCGAGGTCGTGCAGCACGCTGTGCTGCGGGGCGATGTCCCGCTCGGCGGGGAAGGTCGGGATGTTCCCGGCGGCTGTCCGCAGGGCGATGGCGCGGGCGACGATGCGGGCGGCGGCGTTGGTGTCGACGTAGTACGACCGCACGGCCTGCGCTCCGGCGCCGAAGCCGCGCAGGATGCCCCACCCGGCCTCATCGACCGGCCGGAACACTGTGGCCCGGTAGCCGTTCTTGTAGGCGCTGGTGCCGAGGATCATGTCGTTGGCGGTCTGGTCAGCCACCGACAGGCAGAAGCGGCTGTTGACGTTGCGGGTGATGCCGGTCGGCAGGCTGTCCTTGTCCGGGATCTGGGTGCCGATGAACAGGATGATCCCGAACGCGCGGGCCAGCTTGATGACCTTCTCCAGCAGGATGCCGGCGTCTTTGCCGTACTTGCTGAGCATCAGCTCCTGCAGCTCGTCGAAGAACGCCACGAGCGGGTGCAGCCCGGACCCTTTGAGCGAGGCCAGTTCGGGGGTGACCTTGTTCTCCGGAGCCTTGCCGAGCCGGGCGTAGTGGGCGATGCGCTTGGAGCGGCGCTGGCACTCCTCGTAGAGCCACTCGATGAACGCGAACGCCCGGGCGAGGGTTTCGTCATCGAAGCCGTTGCCGTACTCGGCCATCACCGGCTCCAGCACCGCGAAGTCCCCGACCCCCTTGAGTTCGTAGCCCCGGATCTCGGTACGGGGGTCCAGAGCGGCGGCCAACACGAGGTCCCGCAGGGCGAAGGTCTTGCCGGAACCGGGCTGACCGCCGAAGAGGAAGTTGCGGTACATCAGGTCCACGCTCACGGTGTCCAGCCGTGGTGTGGTGGCGAACGGGAACGGCTTGAACACGTCCACCTTGGCCGACTCGCTCAACAGCGGCCAGGTCGGCTGCTTCATCTGCGAGGCCGGTTCGTAGCCGACCCACAACGCGAGGCGGCCGGTGTGTCCGGGTGCCGGTTCGGGCCAGACCTGATCCAGCGGCAGCCGCATTGCCGAGGCCAGCTTGCCCCTGCGGGCGATGACCTCGGAGGCTTCCACGCCGTACGGGAGGTCCACGATGGCGATGTGGCCCGGGCCGTCGCGGTGGATGTCGACCGGGAAGCTGATGGCCTTCGGGTCCTTGCTCACGGCCGAGTTGATCGCGGCCATCTGCAACGAGGTGAGCGCGCGGCGGACCAGCTCGGCGGTGAGCTTGCGGTACCGGGTCCCCTCCGATACGCGGTCGGTGAGGGGCTTGTCGGCCGGGCGGCCCACGGTCGCCAGCAGCGGCACCACGGCGGCCAGGGCGAGCCACCGCCACCAGACCGGGCCGAGGGCGAGCACGACGGTGCCGGTGATGATGAGTGCGGTGGTGAACGCCAGGACCCACCAGCGCCAGGCGGTCTGGCGCTGGCGGCGGGCGTCGAGCTTGAGCCAGGTGTCGGCCTCGCCGCGCTGCGCGGCGGCCTGCCGCAGCTCCCAGTTGCCTTCCTCGGCGGTGGCCCAGTGCAGCGCGCGGCCGAGGCCGCGGAACAGCCCGACCGGTGCCCACACGGCCGTCTTCGCGGCGTACTTCGGCGTCCGGACCGCGTGGTAGGCCAGGACGTAGCCAGCGTCCTTGCTCTGGTGCTTGGCGGCGGCTTTGAGGGCGCGGCCGGAGCGTGCCCAGTCGGCCAGGATCGGCCGGCGCTCCCGCTGGCGCAGCTGGATCTCGTGCGGGATGTCCTCGGCCACGTCGACCGGGCCGCCATCGGCGGGCGCGGTGTCGTCGACGGTCTCGGCGTCCGTGTCGTCGGTGTCGTCCTCCGCCGGGGCCGGGGCGGCCGTCGCGCCGGTGCGGCGGGTCCGGGCTGCTTCCAGGTCGACCACCTCGGCCTCAGCGGCGGCCTGGTCGGTAGCGTCAAAGTCGTCGGGTTCGTGGTGGGGGTGGGTGCTCACGATGTCCTCCGGTCTCAGGCGGCGATCACGAGGGCGGCGACGAACAGGAACAGGTAGTGGAAGGACTGATCCAGGGCGTACGAGCCGGTGCCGAGCGAAGGGTTGTCGTCGCGTCCGGGCCGGGGGCAGCCGAGGGCGTAGAACCTGGCGGAGCCGGTCAGCTCGGCGAGCTTGCGCAGCGGGGTGCGCCGGTCGGCGATGTAGTGCGTGACGGCGGAGACCGCGAGTCCGGCGGCGACCTGGCCGACGCTGGTATCCAGGTCGGTCGACAGCGCCAGGGCGGCGAGGGCGACCAGCGCGGTCAGCGTGTAGGTGGTGACGTGCGCAGCGCAGGCGATGCGGCCGGGCCAGCCGAGGCGGCCTTTGCAGTCGGCTTGGTGCTGGGTTTGGATCCAGTGGTCGGCGACCTGGTGAGCGACGAAAAGGGCAACGAAGACAGCGGCGAAAGTGGCAGTCATGATGGGGGTCTCTCCTGAGGTCTGATGACTGACGGGAGGGCCGGTGACGCGGCGCTTGCTTGGCGGTAGGGGCCGCGTCACCGGGCGAAGCTAGGCAGCGGCGAGGGCGGGGGTTTCCGCAGGAACCGGGGCAGATGGTGACGCGTCGGTGGCGCTCAGCGCGGCGAGGTGACGCCGGGCGGTCGACGGGGAGACACCCGCCTTTTCCGCGATGGCCTTGACCGGGGCGCCGGGCATTCTCGCGGCGACCTTGGCGACTTTCTCCGCCGATGCGGGGCGCGGCGTGACGCGTTTGGCGGGTGTCTTCTTGACCACCGGAGCCGGTACGGGTTGCTCGGCGATCACCGGCGCGGCGACCGGTTCCGGCGTCACCACGGCGGCGACCGGGGCAGGCGATTCGGCCGGCACGGAGACTTCAGCCTTGCGGCGGGCGGTCGCAAGCAGCGCCGCAGAAGCCATGACCATCAGGCCGTCGACGGCGAGCGGGCCGAGGTGGGCGGTCAGGACGTCCTCGCCGTAGAAGGTGAGCAGTCCGGAGCCGTGCTTGTAGGACACCAGCGCGGCGACCAGGGCGACGGGGAGCAGGCCGAGGAACCGCAGCGCCGTCCAGCGGCGGCCGGTCGGCCAGGCGACGCGGGCCAGGATCTCGGTAGCGACGAACAGAGCGACGGGCCAGAAGATCGAGCCGATGACTGCGCCGGTCTGCGGCGTCCACTCGGCTGGAGCTCCGGCGGGCGGGACGTAGGAATGCGCGACGTTCGCAGCGATCGAGACCGAGCCACCGAGAGCGGCACCGATGTAGGCCCAGCCCCGGCCCGACACGGACAGCTTGCGCATCACGCCACCGCCTTGAAGGCGGCCGGGCGGGCGGCCAGCTCGGCGGCGACGCGGGTCACGCGGGCCTCGGCCCGACGCAGCCGACGCCAGTCCAGCGGCGACGGACCGCCGTGGTCAGCGGCGTAGATCAAAGCGAGTTCGGCATCGAGCACGTCCATGTCGGCCTCGATCAGCGGCCACTCGACCTCGATTGCGTCCAGGTCGGCGGCCGACGGGCCGTCAGTGATGAGGTAGACCTTCTTCACGGGATGTCCTCCGGGAACGGGAATCGAGGGTCCTTGGAGACCTCTTGGCTTGCCTGGCTAGTCAGGCTGGCTGAGATCAACGTAAGCCGACCTGACTAGTCAGGTCAAGGTCTAAACGAGAACTTCCCTAACTTGGCTAGTCAGCGATACCGTGTAGCGGTGACCGAGAATCTCGACTTCCTGGGCCAGCTAGACCCCGATGACCCCAAGCAGGCGTCGCAGCAGATCGCCAACAAGCTGCGCGCGGCGATCCTCACGCGTCGCCTCCAGCCGGGCGACAAGCTTCCGTCGCAGCCGGACCTTGCCACCCGCTATGGCGTAGCGCGGGAGACGGTTAAGCGCGCGCTAGAGATCCTGCGCACGGAACGGCTGATCGTGACCCGGCAGGGCAGCGGGGCCTTTGTCCGCGCACAGACGCAGCTCGCGGTGGAGTTGCGGCCGCACATCGAAGCCGCGTTCGAACGGGCGCACGTCACGATCGACTTCGCGGGATTCTCCGGCGAGACGCTACGAGACGCGGTTGCCGAGGCCCTCGACAAAGTGCGCAGCGGCCGGCTCGCTCCGGAGACGATTGCCGTACGGGTCCTGATCTCCGACATGACGGCGCCGATGGCGCTGCCCGCACGCGCTGAGACCCAGGCCGACGATCCGGCCGTGCGGGAGCGGGCTGAGCGGATCACCCGCCGCGCCGCAGACGGGATCATCGATCAGGTCGCCGAGCTGGGCGACCTCGGCCTGGTCCGCTCCACCACAGTCGAGGTCCGAATGCACCGGGCGTCGCCGCTGTTCAAGCTCTACATCATCAACGGCGAGGAAGTGTTCTACGGTTTTTACCCCGTTGTGGAGCGCACCGTTTCGATCAAGGGCGAGCCCACGGCCATCTATGACCTGATGGGCAAGGACGTGCCGCTGTTCCACTACGCCGTGACTGAGGACGACGCGTCCCACGGCACCCAGTTCGTGCAAGCGTCCCGCCAGTGGTTCGACTCGATGTGGTCGACGATCGCCTACCGGTACGACGGATGAGCGCCGACCTCGCCCGGTTGCTCGCCGAGGTGGACGCCGTCCTGCTCGACTTCGACGGTCCGGTGTGCAGCATCTTCGCCGGCTACCCGGCCCCGAAGGTCGCCGCGGAGTTGGTCGACATGCTGCAACGTCGAGGGGTCGCGATGCCGCCGGGCCTAACGACCGAGCCGGACCCGCTTGAGGTGCTGCGCTGGGCTGATACAGCCGGAGATCCGGCAGTCACCCGGGCGGTGGAGGATGCGCTGTGCGCGGCCGAGCTGCGTGCTGTCGAGAGCGCCGAACCGACGCCGTATGGCCGGGAGGTGATCGTCGCAGCCCGACAGGCCAGACTGCCCGTGGCGGTGGTCAGCAACAACTCGGCGGGGGCAGTGACCGCGTACCTGTCAGCGCACCGCCTGGCGTCGTACGTGTCGCCGGTCGTGGGTCGGGCGTACGCCGAGCCGGGACGGATGAAGCCCAACCCCGAACCGATCCTGCACGCCGTATGTGCCCTCGGCATATCGCCGGACCGAACCATTCTCGTCGGCGACTCCCTCTCGGACATCGAAGGCAGCCGCATCGCTGGCGTTCGGAGCATCGGCTACGCCAACCGACCGGCGAAGGCTGCAACGTTCCGGCAGGCAGGGGCAGACGTCGTGATCGACAGCATGGGGGCAATCGCTAATGCACTGATCGAACGGGCAACAGGCTGAGCACCCGGTCTGCCTACTAATCGGCCGGCTAGGAATGGCTCGTGATTGAAGATCGCCTATCGTGCCGGGATGATCACCGGGGAGATCCGCCGACCGCTACCGCGCGGGTCGTTCGTAGCTGGGTGGAGCCTCCGACGGCGGTGGGCGCTCGCTGTTTGCCTCATGGTCGGCTTCCTGTGCTGCGGCTTGGGGGCCGCCGTACCCGTTGCTGCGTTCCTCGACCACACGGACAAGCAAGGCGACCCGCCGGCCACTGCCGTCGAGGCGGTGGACATCTACCTCAACCAGCTCTTGCTCAGAGAGCGGATCGGGCTGACGCACGCCCTGATCACGAGGGAGCGTGACGACCTAGTCCAGCAATGGGAATCCTTGATCAAGGACATGCAGCGCACGGACCCGCCACCGGACAAGCTCGAATGGGGTCCGCACTTCGACGTTGAGGACCAGGGCGACGAGGTCGCTCGGGTAACCGTGCCGGTCCGGGCGGTGTGGTGGCAGGAACGCGGGATGTCGATGCAGGGCACCGAACACCCGTGGGTCTTCATTCTCCGGGCCGAGGACAGCGGATGGCGTATCGCAGCGGTCCGGCCGCATCCGTGGTGCGGTGGCCACGTACGGGTCGACGCGTGCCGGTGATCGCCCGGCCTCGGACGATGACGAACGTGGCTAGGTCTCGTCCGCGTTGACGTCGGGGCGGTTCTCGCGTAGCCACGCCTGAACGTCCGGCACTCGCCAGACTGTGATGCCGTTCTCCCACTCGTCGTACGAGTCCGGGAAGCCTTTCCGGCGCGTGAGGGAATAGGCGTACTGCCGGGTGACGCCGAGCAGGTCGGCGACATCTCCGGTCGTGTACAGCTTCCCCTTGCGGCCCACGTGATCACGCTAGGTACCCGCGAAGCTTACCGAGGAAGTTTACCTAGGACAGCTACCTGCGTAACCTGAAGAACCCAAGGCGGTGCACATGTGCAGGAAGGCTTGACGGATGCGCTGGTATCTCACTCAGAAAGTCGTCGGGGAGCCCGAGATCGACGTGCGCGACGATGAGGATCTGACGTTCGGCTACTCGATCATGCGCGAGCTGGCCCGCCGCGACGCGACGCTCGTGGAGATCGCTCCAGGAGTCTGGTGGCAGAGCAAGACGGACAACGTCCGCGAGAATTGAGGCGTGAGGCAAGTCAGGACGGCCATGTAGGCCATGCGTGGGCTACTTCGCCGGCTGAGCGCGGCCCGTGGCCGCACGCGGGGTAACTCGCCTGCCCTCTAACCCGAGTAAGCCTCCACCTGCCTGCAGCTCCACATTTCAGGCAGGAGCGTCCGTGGGACTCGCTTCGAGCCGCTCAATGACCTCGATTACCTCGCGAACTGTTGCGTATCGCTTACTGGCCTCGTTTGCGGTGCATTTTTGGACGATGCGACTCACCTCGTCGTCACCCGACTTTAGCGAGTCCCGCCCCGTGAAGATATACGACAGAACCCATCCGACTGAATATATCTCGTTTGTCTCCCCATACTCCTTGAAGCTCGCCAGAAGAGGGTCGCGTATGCTGCCTCGCATCTCTGTCTGCGTTCTAGTGAACTTCGATGATCGATCCTTAGCTAGCCCGAAATCAGACAGCTTCACTAATACAGCGCCGCTGACGTAGACCTTCAGCAAGACGTTCTGCAAGCTCAGGTCTCGGTGCCACAGGCCCTGCGTGTGGATGTAGTGGATGCCGTACAAAAACTGCAGGGCGATGCGCTTTCTTGAGGAGAAAGAGAAAGACCGGTCGCCGTTCCGCCTTGCAATATAATGCCTAAGAGTCTCGTCACAAAACTCCATCCTGTACTGGTTGTTGTCTTCTTCGTAGCTATAGACCTCCACTATGTAAGGGAAGCTGAGCCGCTTCATGATTTCAAATTCCTGCTTAAACCGAAAAAGGTCCCGCTCCGAAATAGTCGGTTTAGCGCGTTTGATCGCGAATTTCTTGCCGTAGTCAGGATCTACATAGGAGTAGACAATCGCATAACTGCCCTCACCCTCCATCTTCAGTTTTGGTTGCGTGTCGCGCTTTCGAAGCTTCACGGTCGTCGGCCGACTGAAGACTGGCTCATGCTTAATCAAAGCGATGGGTTCAAAATCGTCAGGCACCCTACTGCCGCCACCCATGGCCAACCAAGGCACACAGCGCTCAATTGCTTGCCGATACCTGTCATCTAGCGCAACCTGGATGCCGGCCGCCTTCAGGTCGGCGAGGTCTTGGTTTAAGTCGTCAATGAGAGCAATGAGCTCGCGGCTAGGATCCGCCCAGTAGTGGCGGGAAGTCCTGGCTCGGTCGTTGATTTCCTCAAAGTGTTTGTTAAGCAGCATATGGAGCACCGCGAACATATGCCCGAATTCCTGATCATCGTACAGCCGCGTGAAAGCAGACGACACCTGCTGCACCTCAAACTTGGATTTGAGATCTTCTAGCATGAGTTCGACGGGGCTTTGCGCCATGATGTTACCGCTCCTTTGACCGTGGGCCGCGGTCCGAGGGTATCCGGATGAAATGCGAATCACAATCGCCGAAACGCCACCTCCGACTTATCCACGCTGAGTTGACACGCAGCGGGGGTGCCAAGGGTGCACATCACCCCATCCTCCCGACCAGAAGGAGATCAAGTCCTCTACCGAACCGGCATTTTTTCATCCAGTTGTTCGATATCCAGCCAATAGGTATTGCGCAGTCGGCGGTAATCGAGATCACGACTTTGCGGAACGCGCGTGATACTGAGGAGCCCCAACTCCTCAAGTTCTTTACGCGCTCTCGTCCATGTGTCGTCGGATATTCCATAGCGTTTTCTGTCACGCCCAGAAAGCCAGGGGGGCTGACTAGGATCAAGATTGCTTCGCATATCACGCGTAATTATGATAAGCGCCACCGCCCCGGCGGATAGGTGGTAAATCCATTCGTATGACCAGAAGCCAATCGGGATGTTGACCCACCAGTTCTTGGTCCGCAGACTTACTTCCTGCACGGGAGCTTCTAGGACTGTAATCGTTGGGGGCATCCCTGGCCGGCGTTCGAGCTGGACGAGATTGGCAGATTCCAGGCTGCTTAAGGCATCTGAAATGCGTCTTGCCCCATTCACATCCGGATCTGGGAGCGCGAGCATCGACGCCCACACTCTTGCAGGGGTATTACGGATGTCGTGCGGCGCCCTCGTAGCGAGCATCTTCATCGTCATGTAGAGCTTCAGCCGGACTTCGCCGCCATGACCACCGCGGAGCAGCTGAGCAAGTGGCGGAACGTTCTGGAGACTGTCGTCCCTGTAGAAGCTCGGGAAGAACGAGACCGAGCGCCGTTGTGAACGCTCGACTGCACGTTCGAGGCGACGCCGGCCCTCCGGCGTAGGACTGCTGGTGGCGATGTTCGGCAACTCAATGACCTTTGCAGCGGGGAAACCAGGGGTACGGGGGTTATAGGGGTACGTGGGGTACTAGGGGTACTGGGGGTACAGAACTTCTTCCTATAACTTTCCTGCGCTAGCTCAGGCTAACACCGCTCTAAAGGTGGCTTAGATCTAGGTAGTAGCTCGGCGTTCCACCGCTACAGCCTTACCGATACTCCGCAGCAACCGTGCCATGCAACCCGAAGCAAGCGTCGTTCTCATACCGCTACAGAGGTTACGGAAGGCGCTTTGACCAGGGGTAATGGTCCTGTCAATCTTGGAATCCAAGCCACGCAACTTGTCGAGGTCGGCGAGATCGGAACGAGACGCGTGGAAGGGCGGGCAGCCGGTGCAACGACTGCCCGCCCAGTGCCCCAGATGACCGCTGAAGAGCAAAAGGCCAGGTGAGACAAGGCGATGGTAAGAGAACGTAAGCGTAAAGGCACTCGAAACGGGTCGACGTGCACGCAATGCGGTCGGCAGGCTTTCGTGTCCGGCGCGCCGATGTGGGTTGCCGTAGTTGACATTGCCGCGAAGGTCGTGGAGGCGGTGTCCAGGCTGATGAGCTGACGTAGGAGCCGGGGTCGGGTAGTACGAGCGGCCGACCCCGGTTCCCGTGGGCTTCGACCGGGCCGCTCCCGCGCTGTTGCGGTAGGGGCTAGAGGTCGCCGAAACACAGGGATGGTTGGCCGCCTGCCCAATACGTGCCCAGGTCCGGCGGATCTCCCCTGTTTCAGCAGCTCAGAGGCTACGCGCAGGGCGGACTGTAAATCCGTCGCGAAAGCTACAGAGGTTCGAATCCTCTACCCGCCACCACAGGCAAAAGAAGCCCCTCACCTGCTAAAACAGCAGCGAGGGGCTTCTTTCGTCAGTCCCACTTGATCTCACTCAAGACCGCTTGATCTCACTGGTCGTGTCGCATACGTGTCGCCGATCAAGCTGCCTTGACCGGCCGCTCCCCCACCGGCGCGTCGGCCGCCGTGAGAGCCGCCTCAACCCGTCTGCGGGCCGCTTTGTCCTGGCCATAGACGCACTTCGCGTACACCCGCATGAGGACGTGCACACTGTGTCCGGCCCACTCGGCGACCTGGGTAGCCGGGACCCCGGAGTTCAGCCAGAGCGACACGGCGGCATGCCGGAGGTCGTACGGGCGCCGGGCCAGCGGCGAGCGGACCTGCACGGGTGTCAAAACGGCCTCACGGGCATCACGCCATGCCTTGCCGTAGGTGTTGCTTGGGATCGGCTGGCCCAGCGTGGGCACGAACCGGCCGCCGGGGCCGCGCCTAGTGACGAACAGCCGGCCGTCCTTCGACGGCTTGTACTCGGCAAGGTGGTGGTCGAGCAGGGCCACCAGCGCGGGTGGCGCGGGGACATCCCGGGTTGCGGAGTCGGCCCGGTGCTTGAGGCCACGGCGCTCGATCGTGCCCGCGGCGTCGCCCCACCCGTTGCCCACCGCGACCGTTGACCCGGTGAGGTGCAGCATGCCCCATCCGCCCTTCGTGGTCGGGCGTTCGTACTCGTCCTCGCGGAGGTTGAGCATTTCCTCGGGCCGCATGGCCGAGTAGTACATAGCTTCAAGCTCGGGAACGCTGGCACGCACGGCGGCGAGCAGGGCGCGGGCCTGCTCGGGATTGACCACCGCCTTCCGGTCGATCTCGTCTCTGTGCTTCGGAGCCACCCAGCTCACGAGAGACAGCGGGTGTACCTCTAGCAGACGTAGCTCAACCGCGTACTTGAGAGCGCCAGAGAACACCGCACGCTTCCGGGCGACAGTGCATGCGATTACCCACCGGCCGCCGCTGAGGAGCCGGCTTGATCGGCGTGCGCACGGTCGACGCGGAGCGTTAGGCCGCGGGGGTAAAGGGTGGCGGTCGTGTCGGCGGCGACGGGGCCGGAGTCGGCTGCCAGTCGGTATCGGCGGAACACGCGGACGGCCTCGACGAGCTGCGCCTTGGCCAGGTGTGTACCGACGCACCAGCGTGGGCCGCCGCTGAACGGCAGGTAGGCGCCCGCCGGAGGACGCCAGTCGCGCCAGCGTTCGGGGCGGAACTCGGCCGGGTCCGGAAAGTGGCGTTCGTCGCGGTGGATCGCGTACGGGCTGATCATCAGCGCCGCGTGCGCCGGGAACCGCCATGGGCCGCTCACCTCCTCGGCGTGGGTGGCTCGGTAGATCAGCCAGGTCGGCGGCCACAGCCGGAGCACCTCGTCGACGATGTGTGCGGGCTCGCCGGTCGGCCGGTGCAACGCCAGCGCCCGCAACGTCCACGCGTTCGCGGCCGCCGGGACGAAACGGGCCGCGACGGAGGCCGACACCAGGATCCGGACCAGCGGCTCGCGGGGCACACCGGCGTCGCGCAGGATCTCGGCGAGCCCTCCCGGCGGTGGGCTGTCGACAAGCACTCCCATCTGCGCCTCGAGCCGCTGCTGGGCTCGCGCGGCGCGGCGTCGGCGCCCGGTCAGCAGTTCGAGGAACCAAGGCAGTTCGTACGATGACCGCACGATCGGCCTGAGCGAGTCCAGCAGTTCCTCCACGGCGGCGGCGAGTCCGGCGCGCTGGTCGGGTCGGCCCGACGGGCCGGAGCACAGCCGCAGGAAGGCGTCGGTGTCGAGTCGTACCAGCGGCGACAGCGGATCGTCGGTGCGGCCCCGCGTCGCCCAAGTGTCGAGCAACGCCTCGAGCCGGGCCGAATACCAGCGCAGGTGCTCGGCGACCAGGCCGCCGGAGAGTGCGGACAGCAGCGACCGGCGCGCGGACAGCCAGCTCTCCAGCGCGTCGCTGCCGCGGCGGCCGTCGATGGGACGCCACGCGCGGTCGCGGTCCTTCAGGTAGTCGCGGTCGGTCCGTCGCAGCACGTCCTGTGCGATCTCACCGTCCGCGATGAGCACGGTGCCGGGGCTGAGCTCCACCACCGGGCCGTACCGGCGGACCGCGCTCAGCAGGAAGCCGAGCCGGTCCCGGTTGTACTCCTTGATCAGGTCGGCCCGGGACAGGTTCGCCTGCACCGGCGGCGTCACGATCGCCAATGTCTCCTCCGGGTGGCCGGCGGTGGCCGGTGAGCGCCGCGGCGCTCACCGGCCACCGGTCATCGATGTCACTCCCACTCGTAAGTGCCCCCAAGGGCCTTGCGTGCGAAGCGCGCCTTGAACCACCGGATCATGTCAACACCTCCCCCGTTTCCGTCGGGCCGAAAATCCGGCACGGCAAGACGCCGCGCCCGCTCGATGACAGGTGTCGGTCGTTTGGCGGGTCGGCAACCCGCCGGAGATGAGTCAGATACCGAATAGGTCGTCGCGGCGTTCTGCCGACAATTGACATTGACCGTTAGTGATGGCGGACTGGAAGTCGCCACTGTGGAATCCCCGTTAGCCCCGTTGTGGAATCGACTCTATGAAGACCGCAGGCGGGTCGCAACCCCTGCCGACGACGAGCACCGGAAGCGGCGCCTAGATCTTCAGGCGTTGGCGGAACTCGGCCTTCAGGGTTTCCGGTTGCGGTCGTCATCGGGTGTCCTCCGGCAGGTCGTGATCGGGCGGGAGGTAGGCGTCGAGGTAGACGCGGAGTTGGTCGGGGTTGTCGCGGTTCGGGTAGAGGCGGATCTTCATCAGGCGGCCCCGGGTCAGCGCAGCCAATAGACGGCGGCGCCGAGGAACCCGGCGAGCCCGACGACCACGGATGCGGCGAGGCGGGGCATTCCGGCGCGTAGTTCCCACCGGTAGCGGTAGGCGAGCCGGGTGAGAACGAAGAGGGCTCCGGCGATGGCGGCCAGTGCGGGGATGCGCGGCATCCACCACGCGGCGGTACGGACGGCGACCTAGACGGCGGCGCCGAGGACGGCGAGGATCAGCAGGGTCGGCAGGACCCGGCGGATGGCCCATCGGATGATCTCGAACGTGGTGAACCAACGCCAGAAGCGCCGGCCGAACTCGTAGGCGGCTCCGCGGCGGGCGAGCCGGAAACCCATGACAACATCAGCATCACTTTCTGTACATGATCGAGAGCCTTCACGGATTTCACGGAGGCTTGCACGCGCACGCGTAGATGCACCTCAAAGGCCTGCGGGTGAAGTCCGTGAAGCGCGTGAAATGCCCACCAGCGCGCATCGCATTGCGTGATGTTCGAGCGTGTCGTGCGAGGGTGAGTGATCAGCCGTTGCCGATACGCGGGCGGCAGCCGAGGGCGCTGCGGCGGAAATGCCGGGCCGGGCGCATAAGCCCGCAGTACGGGCATCGGATGCTGACGGTGGCGCCCCGGCCGCCGGGCGGCCAGGATGCGGCCCGGCGGATGCGGCGGGCGATCGTCGAGCCGGTCATGCGGCACGCGCCACCCGCCGGCTCCAGGTCGGGTGGGATCCGCGGACGCGCCGGCAGGGTGATCGGCTCGTGCGGATCCTCGTCCGGCGGCAGTCCGGATCGACCGGCGGCGGCGCGTACTCGAGGTCCTTGTCGGCGTCCGGGTCGTCGTCCTCGTCGTCGCGGACCGGCATCGACGGGCAACCGGGATCGGCGCGGCCGGCGCGCCGGCTGCGGGCGCCTCGCCGATGCCGGCCAGGTAGTCGACCAGCTCGGCAACAAGCCCGTCCCGGTCAATCTCAATTCGGCAGTAGACCGCTCGATCCGCTCGATCCGAAGCAGATCGCATATTGGGTTCGGTCGTTCGTTTGGAGGCAGGCAGGTGCGAGGCAGGCAGAGCCTGGCGTTGTCTCGTTACGGCTGCTGCTCCGCACCGGCGTCGGCAGGATCCCCGGCCACCCTCCGCCAGAAGGCTAGGTTGTTGACGGTTTCCAGCGTGTGGGGGTGATCCGGGCCCAGCACCCGCAGCCGATCGGCCAACACCTGCTCGAAAGCGGCGACAGCCCCGACCGCATCCCCGACCCCAGCCCGCCAATGGGCGAGGCTGTGCCGGGCGGCCAGGGTGTCCGGGTGATCCGGGCCCAGCACCCGCAGAGCATCAGCCAACACCTGCGCGAGGTCGGCGACAGCCCCGACCGCATCCCCGGCCACGCCCCGCCAATGGGCGAGGTGGTGCCGGGTCGTCAGGGTGTCCAGGTGATCCGGGCCCAGCACCCGCAGCCGATCGGCCAACACCTGCTCGAAAGCGGCGACAGCCTCGACCGTGTCCCCGGCCTCACCGCGCCACCGGGCGAGGTCGTGGCGGGTGGTCAGGGTGTCCGGGTGATCCGGGCCCAGCACCCGCAAAACATCAGCCAACACCTGCTCGAAAGCGGCGACAGCCCCGACCGCATCCCCGGCCTCACCCCGCCAATAGGCGAGGTCATGACGGGTGGTCAGGGTGTCCGGGTGATCCGGGCCCAGCACCCGCAAAACATCAGCCAACACCTGCTCGAAGGCGGCGACAGCCCCGACCGCATCCCCGGCCTCACCCCGCCAATAGGCGAGGCTGCGCTGGGTGGTCAAGGTTTCCGGGTGGTTGGGACCGAGTATCTCCAGCGCCTTCGCAAGCTGGAACTGGTAGTGGTCGCGAGCGGCGGCGACCTGCCCCACCTGCCCGAGACTGTCGCCTGCCCGGAACAACACCCTGCGGATGCCGGGTTCGCCGGTGCCGGTGTGCCACAGGTGCTCACCACCGGCGATCGTGAGTGCGGCGGTGTTGGCGCGTAGGAGTTGGCCGAGCCGCGTGGTGGTGGAATCGCGTTCGAATTCCGGCCAGATTGCTATCAGTGCCTCAGAGGCGGAGTGAGCGAGCAGTTGAATCTGATCGGATGGCGTGGTCTCCGCGGCGACACGTTGCACAAGGGCATGCACTCGTATCAAGGTGACGCCCGTGTCCGGATCGCGGGTCGTGTCGGCCAGGCTAAGCCTGTGCAGAACATGGATGGCGTCGACGACATCGTTGGCATCGGCATCTTCCCCGCTCTGCTGGCGGCATATGTCCACGACGGCCTGGGCCGTGAAGAGGCTGGTAGGGATGCCGTTGGGGTCCAGCAGTGCCGCCAGCCGCAGGATTGGCGTTGCCAGTCCCTCAGTCGCAGTGTCGGCAAGCTGAATCGACAGATCCCAGGTCTCGGCGACCGCGAGTTGCTGCTCGTCGGGCAGAGTGTCGGGGCGGACCCGGCCGAGACGGCGCTCGTGTAGCCGCGTGCGGTATCCGGTGCAGGTGAGACCCAGGTCCAGCAGGTAGGCAGCGGCCTGAGCGAGGGCGATCGGCAGGTACCCGAGGTCCGACGCGAGTTGGTCCGCTTCCTCGAAACGGTGCGCGTCGTCGCCGATCTGCCCAGCGAGGTAGGCCCGTGCCTCCACTGTGGTGAACACCCCGACGTCGATCACCTGCCGCCCGGCCAACAGGGCCGTGTCACGGCGCCGGGTGGTGACTACTGTCCGTCCGGATCGGGTGTCCGGCGGCCACCATCCGGCCAGGTCGGCAGGATCTGTCAGGTCGTCGAGTACCACCAGCCACCGCACCGGGGTTGCGGCCAGCCAGTCCAGGAACCAGTGCGCCGCCCGCCGAGGGTCGCTGTCGTCGCCTGTGCCCCTGATCTCAGCCGCTGCCCGGGCGTAGTCGTCCACAATGCTGGTGCGGTTGGTAGCGGTGACCCACACCAGCAGATCTACCTGCCCCGCGGCCCATAGTCCGGTAGCCAGATTCGCCGCCAGCTGGGTCTTGCCGACCCCGCCCATCCCGGCCAAGACCTGACACACCACCGCCGTCCGGCCAGCAGCGACCGCGGACGCCAGCAGCCCATCCGCCGGCCGGGGTTGACGACCGGCCGCCAGCCGGGGCACCGCCCCCACCCGCAACGGCCACTGCACCGAGGACCGGCCACCGATACTGACCGGACCGTGAAAGACACCCACCGCACCCGCCGACCCGACGCCAGGTGGCGGACCTCCGGCAGCCGCTGGGCCTACTGTCCGGCTGCCGGCGACGAAGGGTCCGGCGGAGCCTGGGTGCGTTGGTCGAATGAGACCGGACCATGGAACTGCCCGACCGCGCCGTTCACCGTGCCACTGATGTTGAACGTGGCCGCTGCTTTCGGATCCGCCAGCAACAGCAGTTCCCGCGCAGCGCTCAGAATCTGCTCGTCGGATGCCGCCCCTGAATCCTGAAGGTCCCCACCAATCAGTGCCTGCCACACCCCCGGCTCGGTCTCCTGCGCCTCCAACGCCGCCCGAGCTTGCTCCCGCCCACCGAAGCTGCGCCGGATCAACTGCTTGAGCAGCCCATACGTGTCCGACATCGCCTGCGTGGCCGCCCCCGACA
This sequence comes from Actinoplanes sp. NPDC049668, assembly GCF_044465445.1. NCBI lineage: Bacteria > Bacillati > Actinomycetota > Actinomycetes > Micromonosporales > Micromonosporaceae > Actinoplanes > Actinoplanes sp. NPDC049668. The sequence continues at coordinate 639,847 of NZ_JBITLR010000006.1, read as the reverse complement.
CCCCCGCAGTCGCACCCGCCGCCAACGCCGCAACGATCAAATCCACCCCGAACACTCCCAGACCTCCCCCGCCGCCATGATCGCTATACGCACAGTTGGCAACACGGAAAGTAGCAGTCACGTGTCAGGCGGCCAACCAGCAAATGAGGGAATCCCTTGGCAAGCCAGCGGTACAGCGAGGTGCATCCGTGGCTGATCACGGTGGCGGAGGACGACGGGTGGCGTGTGGCTGCCGTCAACAGGCTTGCATTTGCAGCCCGTTCACCGATCATGAACCGTATGGAGGACCAGCAGGCGCCGCGGCCGGCCGAGGGGGTGGCGAAGGTCGTCACGCTCTGTGGCTCGACCAAGTTCGAAGCTGAGTTCGCGGAGGTTAACCAGCGGCTCACGATGGAAGGTTGCGTCGTGGTCAGCCTCGGAATGTTCAGCCTCCCCGATCTGCCGGACTACGACTGGACAGTCGACAGCTCGGACCTGAAGGGGCGGCTTGGCAACGTGCACTTCCAAAAGATTCGCATGGCTGACGAGGTGTACATCGTGGATCCGGGCGGCTATTTAGGTGAGTCAACCCGACGGGAGATCGCCTACGCGGAGTCGCTCGGCAAGCCGGTTCGGTACTTGAGTCGCGAGCGCTCGCCGCGAACGGGAGACGGCCCCCAAGAGTGAGTCCGACCGAGCGGTCCGCTCATCGGCAGTTCCGCCTGTTCGGCGAGCCAAGCCGTCGTCACGCCGAAAGAGCTCAAGTGGTGGGCGCGTTGGTAAGCGCCGCACCGCGCGAACGCAGGACTGCCAGCAGCCGGGCCCGTTCGGTCGCGGTCAGATCGGCGGTCGGGATGCTGGACATCCGGCGCTTGCCGTTGGGGAGTCCGCCGTGCGAAAGCAGGATTTGGCCGCGCGCCCGACGCACCGCCTTGATCGCCGACCAGGGCAGCGTGACCCGGATCGCCGGCCCGGTATGCGCATCATAGAGACGATCTTGGTTGCCTCCTCGGGGGAAGTCGGGGTCGGGAGGCCTGCTCGCTCGGGGCTGCGGCTGTCAGCGCTGGTCCGTTACGGTGGGCTCTGGTCTAGTCATGTTCGGAGTTCTCGGTGGCGGAGCCGACTGGTGAAGCGCAGCTCGGGTTCTTCCCTGAGCTGAGAGGCCTGGAACGGGATGCCGCAGCCCTGGCCGGCAAGCTGAAGGCCGCCGAGGCGGCGGTAACCGAGGCCTCGGGCAGGGACCCGTCCGAACAGGTGCGAGTAGCGCTGGGAACGCTCGGCCGGGTCGCGTTCGTGGAGGTTGATCCGCGTTGGCGTACCCGGATCAGTCCCGGGGACCTGCCCGCCGCGGTGCTGGCGGCATATCGGGAAGCCGGCATTCGCAGGTCGGAGACCTGGGCGGCCGAGATCGGCCGGACCGACGCCGGCTCTCTTCTCGACGATCGAGGCTCGATGCCGAGCGCCGGCGCCGGGTCAGGGCCGGCAGATTTCGGGTCCCACGAGTCGATCCGCCGGTTGTGGCACCTGCTTCAAGAGGCGACCGACCGGCTTGACGATGTGGTGCGGGAGGCAGCAGCCCGCCGCGAGGCTGTGGTGACCGGCCGCGATCCGAGTGGGCACGTCACCGCCTCCTTCAGCGGGGGCGGCGAATTGACCGACCTGACCGTCGACGACGAGCGGCTCGCTGAGGTCGGCGACAGGGAGCTGGGCGCGGCGATCACCGCAGCGATCATCGACGGGTACGCCGTGGTGGACCGGCTCGCCCGCGAGTCGACCAGCCGGTGGCCCTTCCCCGACCTGGATCGGCTCAGCGGCAGCCCGGCCGCCCTGTTGGCGACGCTGGGTCTGCCCGCGGTCGCCCCGGACGATCGAACCAGGGGTGGTCATGCCGCCGACTGAGCAGCAGATCAAGGCCGCTATCCAGGCGCTGCGCAAGGACGCTGACATCTGGGCCGCCGGGAAGGACAACCTGGTCGACGCGGCTGCCGTCGCCGCCCGGCTCGAGTTGAGCGCCCTGCACTTTTCGTATATCGCTGACCAGCTCGGCCTTGCTGAGGTGTATCAGCAGTTGCAGCAGCGGCTGTACACGCTGCTCAACGAAGGTGCCGCCAACTTCCTCGCGTTGTCCACGGCCTTGCACGAGGCCGCCGACGGCTACGAGCAGGACGAGAACAACGCCGTGCATCGCCTGACGGGCATCTACTGACCGGGGGAACCGTGATGGGAGCAGCGCTGCCGCTGTCGGAGGGCGAGTTCAACGACGTGCTGCGCCGGGTCGACGAGGGAATGCAGAAGATCGGCGATCTGACCAACGACATCGTCGACGCCTGCAACCGCTTCGGGCGGTGGCTCGGCCCGCTCTGGGACGACGTGGCGGACCTGCTCGACAGGTTCGTCGACCTCGTACAGAGGGTGCTCTCGGAGATCGGGAAGTTCTTCACCCGGCCCGGTGTGCCCTGGACGTTGTGGAATCACGGCACCGACTGGGTCAAGGGCGTCGGCAAGCCCGTCAGTGACCTGATCTCCCAGGCCACCACCGGGCAGAGCGACATCGACGAACGGTGGCAGGGGCCGGCTGCGACCGCCTACCTCGGCACCCTCCCGGACCAGGGCAAGGCTTTGGCGGCGATCGTCGCGGCGACCGCCGACATCGACGACGCCCTCACCAAGGTCGCCGGCGGCATCATCGCGTTCTGGCTCGGGGTGCTGGCCGCGATCGTCCCGTTCATCATCGAACTCACCGGGTGGGGAGCCGCCGCCTCCACCGGGGTCGGCGCGCCGCCCGCGGCCGCCGGGGCCGGCGTCTCCACGTTGAAGGTGCTCGGCATTCTCACCGCCGTGATCACCGCGGCCATCACATACCTGACCGCGGTCTCCAGTCAGTACAAGGACCTGTTGCAGCGGGTCGAGAACAACGACGGCTTCCCCCAGGGGCACTGGCCGCGCTCGACCAACGACGTCATCGCCGACGGCAGCATGACTCCCGACGAGGCGGGCGACAAGACCACCAACTGGCACCTTCGCACGTCATGACCGTCGGCCGGGCCGCAGGGAGATGCCATGAGTGACCGCGTCCACGTACCCGATCCAGAACTCATGCGGCGAGCCGGCAGACGCATGACCACCGCCCTGGTCATCATGCTGATCCTGACCACGTTCCTCACCGTCGCCGGCATCAGCCTCGTGGCCGCCGGCGAGCTCGCCGGGCTGCCGCTGGCGGTCGGCGGGGCCGTGCTGGAGATCGCCGCCATCGTTCTCGTAGTCGCGACACTCCGCGTTCGCCGAACGCTGGACGGCCGGACGATTGCACGTTCGGCCCTGCTCACGGCGCGCCAGACGGCCAATCGGGTTTACCGCGTCGCACTCGTGACGACGATCGCGCTCATCGGGTACGGCGTCGTCCGGCTGGTCCTCGGCGATCCCTGGAGCCTGGTCACGGCGTGCGTCATCAGCATCGGGCTGTTCCTGCTCGCCAGAGGCAGCAAATCCATGGGCCTTGCCCAGGACCAGGCGCTGAACCCTCAAGCAACGTCATAGGGGTCAGCCGGCCGCCCTCCGGACGAGGTCGGCGATCCGCTCCTCGGCCTCGGCGGTCAGCTCCGTCAGCGCGTACGCGGTCGGCCACATCGTGCCGTCGTCGAGCTCCGCGATGTCGTTGAAGCCCAGCGTCGCGTACCGGGTCTTGAACTTGTCGGCGGGCTGGAGGAAGCAGACGACCTTGCCGTCCTTGGCGTACCCGGGCATGCCGTACCAGAGTTTCGGGCCGAGTTCCGGCGCGGCGGCCGTGATGATGGCGTGCACCCGCTCGGCCAGGGCGCGGTCGGCTGCCGACAGCTCGGCGATCTTCGCGAGGACCGCCGCCGTCGCGTCGGCCTTCTTTCCGCGTGGGGCCTTCAGCTCCTTGGCCCGTTCCTTCATCGCATCGCGTTCTTCGTCCGTGAAGCCCACGCCGGTGTCCTCCCTGCATAGCAGTCATCACCATGCTAGTGAGCGGACGTCATTACACTGCGCCGAATGGATCAGCCGGCACCGCACACCGTCCAGTCCCTGGCGTCCGACCTGCGTGCGCTCGGTGTCGCCGCGGGCGACGTCGTGCTGCTGCACTCGTCGATCCGCAGCCTCGGGTTCGTCGCCGGCGGATCGCAGGCGGTCGTGCAGGCGCTGCTGGACGTGCTCGGGCCCGGCGGCACCCTCGTCGTGCCGACGCAGACGTCCGAGAACACCGACCCGGCCGGGTGGTCGCGTCCGCCCGTCCCCGAGGCGTGGTGGCCGGTGATCCGGGAGCAGACCCCGCCGTTCGACCCGGCGCGGACCCCGAGCCGGGGCATGGGCGTCATCGCCGAGACGGTACGCACGTGGCCGGGCGCGCTGCGCAGCGATCACCCGCAGGTCTCCTTCGCCGCGGTGGGCGGGCGGGCCGCCGAGATCGTCGGCGGGCACCGGCTCGACGACGCGTTCGGCGAGACCTCGCCGCTCGGCGCGGTGTACCGGCTCGGCGGCAAGGTGCTGCTGCTCGGCTGCGGCCACGGCTCGAACACCTCGCTGCATCTCGCGGAGTACCGGCAGGCCTCGCCGCCGCGCGTGGTCACCGGATCGTCGGTCCGGCAGCCGGACGGTACGGGTCGGTGGACGACCTGGCTCGACGTCGATGCCGACGAGGGTGACTTCGAGCGGCTCGGTGCCGACTTCGAGGAGACCGGCGCCGCGGTGGTCGGCCGGGTCGGGAGCGCGACAGCCCACTTGATGTCGCAGCCTGATGCGGTCGACTTCGCGACCGCGTGGCTGAGCGTCAACCGGGCGTAGTCACCCGTAGAGGTGGCGGCGGACCAGGGCGTCGTGTTCGAGGACGGTGTCGACGACCTTCCAGAATTCGGGGAGCCGGGGGTGCTTCAACCCCTGCTCGCGGGTGAGCTTCTGGCCGAACATCGGGTCGTCGGGGGTGACGGCGCCGCCGTCGACGAGCGTCGCGGCGGGCGCCGGCGAATTGTCGACGGGCCCGACCCGGCAGCCGAACGTGAGGTGGTCGTCGACCCGGTTCTCGCCCCAGGTGCCGAGGATCGCGTCGATCCAGGTCTCGTGCACGCCGTTGTGGTGGTAGCAGCTGGCGAAGTAGACGCCGAGCGCGCCGTCGCCGTCGTGGATCCAGGCCCAGGTCCGGTCCGCCTCGGTGTGGCAGCACGGGCAGACGAACTGCCGTACCTGCCGGCTGCCCTCGTCGATGGTGTAGGTCACGACGGGACCCTACTGCGTTCGGCTAGATCTTGAGGCGGCGCCGGAATTCGTCCTTCAGGGTCTCCGGCAGTTCCAGGTCCAGGTAGCCGCGCAGCCGCTCCGGCTCGTGCAGCCAGGCGTGGAAGCCGTCCGCGACGCTCACACCGTGGCCGGGGCGGTCGAGGATCTCGATGCGGTCGCCGGCCTGCACGTTGCCGGGCCGGACCACGCGCAGGTAGGCGCCCGGCCTGCGTTCCGCGCCGAAGCGCTTCACCCACTGCGGCTCGGCCATCTTCCACTGGAACGTCGCGCACGGGATGCGGCCGAAGGTGGTCTGCAGCACCAGCTCGTCGCCGATCCGCCACGTCTCGCCGAGCATCGCGCCGTTGACGTCGAGGCCGGCCGTGGTCAGGTTCTCGCCGAAGATGCCGCTCGGCAGCTTGCGATCGAGTCGCTCCTCCCACCAGTCGTAGTCCTCGCGGGCGTACGCGTAGACGGCCTGGTCGTCACCGCCGTGGTGCTCGGTGTCGAAGATCTGGTCACCCACCAGGCCACTGTGCAGTCCCGTGCGCTTCGGCCCCGGTGCCCGCACCGCGACCGGATGGTCGACCGGCTGCTTGTTGATGCCGGTCGTGCCGACGTGCTTGGCGTTGCTCTTCTCGGGTACGGCAAGGTTGACCTGCAGAACGACGGCATTGCTCATCAGGCGAACTCCACTACGCTGCGGTCCTCGATCGGCAGGTAGCCGATTCGCTGGTAAAGGGCGTTGCTGGTCGGGTTGGCCAGGTCGGTGAAGAGCACCACGTCGCTCACGCCGGCGTCCAGGGCGGCCTGGCTGACGGAGACGGTGACCGCGCCGGCATAGCCGCGGGTCCGGTGCTCGGGCGGCGTGTAGACCGACAGCACCCGGACCATCCCGGCGTCCCGGCGGGAGGCACCGGCCATCGACACCGGCTCGCCGTCGACCTCCCACAGCCGCAGGCCACCGTACGAGAGCCGGTCGTCGACCAGTTCGCCGGCGGCGTCGGTCGGCTCGCCGAGCTCCCGCATGAAGGCGTCCGTCCAGTCGACGAGCAGGCCGCGATCGCCGGGGCCGGCGACGCGGGCCCGGCCGGGCGCCGGCGGGGTCGGGGGCGCCAGCGTGCCGAGGCGGAACAGGCGCATGCGCCCCGCGACGCGCGGTGTCGCGCCGGTGCGGCGTTGCCACTCCCGGGCGAAGGCCTCCGTGACCGCGTCGGGCCCGGCGACGGCCGGCAGCGCCACGCCGTCGAGCCGGCCGGCCAGCTCCGCCGCGGCGGCCGGGGACATCGCACTGAGCACGCCGGCGCGGGGCGGCGTACGCAGAAAGGCGCCGCCGTCGCACCAGCCGAAGATCGGCGGCTGGTCGCCGAAGGCGTTGGGCCCACGCTCGCGCACGGTCTCGCTCACGGTCAGGAGCAGGGTGTTCTCCACCGGGTGCGCGCGCAGAAACTCACCGGCGCCGGCGAGGAAGTCGTCGACGCTGTCGGTGATGTGCCAAGTCATGCCCCATCCTGTGCCACGAGCCGTGCGCGGCGCACCTCAATTCGGCAGGCCCCAGGCCTTGGCGATGCGGGCCAGCGAGTCCTGCCTGGTCGCCGGGTCGTAGGCCGCGCCGGCCAGGATCAGCTCGTTCGCGCCGGTGCGCTCCACCAGCGCGTCGAGGCCCGCGACGACGTCGTCGGCGGTGCCCGCGTACTGGGTGCCCGGGAGGTGGTCCAGGACGTCGCGGTCGAGTTCGGACAGTTCCTGCCGCGCCGCCGATTCCGGTGAGACGATCGGGCCGAGGCGGCCGGTACGCAGGCTCAGCGCGACGATCCGGCTCGGCCCGGCCAGGAACTGCGCCTCCTCCCGGGTCTCCGCCGCGAGCACGGAGGCACTGACCATCAGGTGCGGTTCGGGGTATCGCGGCGACGGCTTGAAGCCCGAGCGGTACAGCCGCGCGGCGGTGTCCACATCGGAGCTCATCGCGAAGTGGTACGCGTAGCAGAACGGCAGCCCCAGCTCGGCCGCCACCTGGGCGCCGTAGGTCGACGAGCCGAGCATCCAGACGTCGGGGAAGGTCCGCGGCGCCGGGGTCGCCCGCAGCCGGCTGACCCGGTTCGGCGACACCCGGTCGTCGCCGAGCAGGGCCAGCACCATGGCGAGGTGGTCGGGGAACTGCTCGACGGTCAGGTGCGGCGAGCCGCGCAGCGCGGCGGCGGTGGCCTGGTCGGTGCCGGGCGCCCGGCCGATGCCGAGGTCGATGCGGCCGGGATGCAGCGCCTCGAGCAGGGCGAACTGCTCGGCCACCACGAACGGCATGTGGTTGGGCAGCATGACCCCGCCGGAGCCGACCCTGATCCGGCTGGTGTTCGCCGCAACGTGCGCGATCAGCACCGGCGGCGAGGTGGACGCGACGGCCGGCATGTTGTGGTGCTCCGCGACCCAGAAGCGGGAGTATCCGAGGTCGTCCGCGGTCCGCGCGATCTCGGTCGTGCCGCGCAGCGCGTCGGCGCTGTCGTGCCCCTCGCTGACGGTGGCGAGGTCCAGCACGGACAGGGGTACCCGACTCATGACCACGGATCCGACGTTACGTCGCCGGCGCCGGGCGCCACCCGCCGCCGGCCCATGAGCTGCGCCACACGTCTCAGCGGCGGCGCTGCCTGCGGATCGACTGGACGCCGACCGTGGTGGCGGCCAGGGCGGCGCCGGGCACGAGCACCCAGATCGGCCAGGGGTAGACGTGGCCGGTGGTGGTCACCTCGACGACGAACCAGACCATCAGGTTGACTGCCGCGATCGCCGCCCAGATGGTCCAGAGGACCTGCAGCGCCAGCGGCATCTTGCGGGCCAGGCGGCGGGCCTCGGCCAGGCGGCGGGCGTGCACCTCGGCCGCGCTCAGGCCGGGCTTCGGCAGGTCCGCCACCAGGCCGAGCAGGTCGGCGTAGGTGCGGGCCGCGTAGGCCTCGCTCACCCGGTCGTCGTATTCGCCGAGGGAGAGCCGGCCCTCGTCGAGCGCCGCCTTCAGCTCCTCGGCGATCTTGTGCCGGTCGGCGTCCGCCGCACGCATCGTCTCGACACCGGGTCGCGGCACGACTTCCCTCGCCATGCCCGTCAGGCTAACCGAGCGACCGAGACCTCTCCAGCCCCGAACGGCGCAAACCGCCCGGACCGCACCGCCAATATCGGCGGTCAGAGAGAGGTCGCCATCGCCGCGCGCATGCGGGCCGCGGCCAGCTCGTCGGCGCGGGCCATCGGGCCCGCCGGGACCGCGGCGACCAGCGCGGCCATGCCGAGCACCGCGGCCGCGAAGACGAACGCCCACGGCAGGCCGCCGGGCCGGTCGGCGAGCGCCCCGGCCACCGCGCCGCCGGCCGCGCTGCCCGCGACCGTCACGGTCACCGCCCAGGTGTACGCCTCGTTCAGCATCCCCGCGGGCGCGATCCGGCCGATCAGGCTGTTCTCCACGGTCAGCGCCGGTGCGATCGTGGCGCCGCCGATGACCAGGGCCGCGCCGAGCGACAGCGGGCCGGGCATGAACGCGAGCACCAGGAAGCTGAGCGCGACCGCGCCGAGCAGCCAGGCGAACTGCCGGGGCAGCGCCATCGCGGGCCGCCGGGTGCCGAACCAGATGCCGCCGATCGCGCTGCCGATGCCCCAGACGCCGAGCAGGACGCCGCCGAGCCCGTCGCCGCCGCCGTGCTGCGCGGCGTACGCGGGGACGATCACGCCCGCCGCGCCGAACGCCATGCCGAGCGCGCCGACGCAGGCGAGCAGCGCCGGGAAGCCGCCGACCCGGAGCGGGCCGAGACCGCGGGTGGTGTCGGCGTCCTCGTGCCGTACCCAGTGCCGCATGATCGGCAGCCAGGCGATCGCGAGCGTGCCGCCGAAGGTGACGACGGCCGCGAAGATCAGCGCGGACGCCGGGTCGTGGGTGATCACGATGAGGGCCGCGACGAGCATCGGGCCGAGCACGAAGACCAGCTCGAAGAGGGAGGTCTCGGCGGCCATCGCGGCCGAGCGCAGCCCGTGCCGGCCGGTGCCGACCTCGGTCGCGTCGGTCCAGGCCCGGCGGATCGCCGCGGTCAGCGGCGGGTAGGTCGCGCCGGCCAGCGCCGAGGCCACGATGATCGCGGGGAGGCTCGCGCCGCCGCTGCGGCTGACCAGCAGGAGGCCGATCAGGGCGAGCGGGTGCAGGATCGCGGTCGCCAGCAGTACGGGCGAGGGGCCGATCCGGTCCGCGACGCGGCCGGCGACCGGGCTGATCGCGGCGCCGGAGAGGGCGTAGATGCCGCCGGCCAGGCCCGCGACGGCGTAGCTGCCGGTGGCCCGCTGCACGAGCAGCAGCAGGGCGAGCGGGGTCATGCCGATGCCGAGGCGGGCGAGGATGCCGACTATGAGGAGGACCCGGCCGCCGGGCATCCGCCACACGCCAAGGTACTGACGCAACGCGGCCATCCGGTCCTGCCTCCGAAGCTGGGTGGGGGTGTAACGAGCGGGAGCGCTCATCGAACCTAACGTTCGGTGAGCGCTCCGCACATCTGAATTCGTCGTCCTGTCACGGACGTCACCAGGGGCGGCCGGCCCCGTTGCCGGTGACCGCGGCGAGGTGGTGCAGCCGCCTGATCCGCTCCTCCATCGGCGGGTGCGTGGAGAAGAGGGACGCGATGCCGCCGGCCCGCAGCGGGTTGGCGATCATCAGGTGCGCCGAGCCGGCGAGCTGGCCGTCGGCCGGCAGCGGCGCCCGCTGTGCGCCGTACTGGATCTTCTGCAGCGCGCTGGCCAGCGCGAGCGGGTCGCGGGTCAGGGTCGCGCCGGACGCGTCGGCCTGGTACTCCCGGTTGCGGCTGATCGAGAGCTGGATCACCGACGCGGCGATCGGGGCGAGGATCATCATGAGCAGCAGCGACGCCGGGCTCGGGCCGTCGTCGTCGTCCGAGCCGCCGAGCGGCAGGAAGATCGCCAGCTGGGCGGCCATCGTGATGATCCCGGCGAGCGCCGCGGCGACGCTGGAGATCAGGATGTCGCGGTTGTAGACGTGGGAGAGCTCATGTCCGATGACGCCGCGCAGTTCGCGGCTGTCCAGCAGCCGGGTGATCCCCACGGTGACCGCGACCGCGGCGTTGCGCGGGTTGCGCCCGGTCGCGAACGCGTTGGGCTGCAGGGCCGGGCTGACGTACAGCCGCGGCATCGGCTGTCCCGCGGTCGTGGCGAGCTCGCGCACGATCCGGTACAGCTCCGGGAACTCGGCCTCGCTGACGGGCCGCGCCCGCATGGACCGCAGGGCGATCCGGTCGGAGAAGAAGTAGGTGCCGGCGTTGAGAGCCAGCGAGAGGATGACGGCGAACACCAGGCCGCCGCCCCCGCCGAGCCAGTACCCGATGGTGAGGATCATGGCGGTGAGCAGACCCAGCAGAGCGGCCGTCTTGAGGCCGTTGTGGTGGCTGTGCACGATGTACTCCTTCAGAGAGCGGGCCGGTGGGCCCACGTCTCATGGAACATCGCGATTATGTGAATCAATCCGGGATGTAGCTGTGAGTTCACTGTGTGTGACCTGGGCCACGGCTCCGAATCAGCTGAGGGCGTCGAAGACCCATTGGGGGGCGAAGCCCAGGATCACCGTCAGCAGCGTCGCCACCGCGACGGCCGCACCCACCGTGCGGGACACGTCGACCCGGGTCAGCGTCGCCACGGCACCTGGCTCGGCGGCGGGCACCGGCTCCGACGGGAGGCCGACCGGGGCGTAAAGGCTCGCGGCGACCCGGGCGTAGTAGGCCAGGGCGATCACCGCGTTCAGGGCGACCACGCCCGCCAGCCAGCCCCAGCCGTTGTCGATCAGGGACGCCACGATGGTCACCTTGGCGAACAGCCCCGCCAGGCCCGGCGGCAGGCCCGCCAGGCCGGCGAGGGCCAGCACCAGCGCCGCGCCCAGCCACGGGTGGTGGCGGCCCGTGGCGCGGTACTCCGTCAGGTCGCCGCCGTCGCGGCCGGGTCCGCGCAGCGCAACGACCACGCCGAACGCCACGAACTCCAACAGGACGAAGAACACCGCGTACGCCAGGGCTGCGGGCACGCCCGCCGCGCCGGCGGCCAGCGGCGCCAGGATGTAGCCCGCCTGCGCCACCGACGACCAGGCCAGCAGGCGGATCATCCGGGTCTGCCGCAGCGCCACCAGGTTGCCGACCGTCATGGTCAGCACCGCCAGCACCGCGACCAGCGGGCCGGTGTCCAGCCGCTGCGCCACCGCCGCGAGCGCGATCACGCCGCCCAGCTTCGAGGCCGTCGACAGGTACGCCGCCACCGGGATCGGTGCGCCGTCGTAGGTGGCCGGCGCCCACGCGTGCAGGGGCACGGCCGCGACCTTGAAGGCGAAACCGATCACCAGCAGCGCGGCGCCGACCGACGCGAGCGGGGCGAACTGCCCCGCGCCGCCGGTCAGCTCCGCCAGGTGCAGGGCGCCGGTCGAGGCGTACAGCAGGGCCGCGCCGAGCAGGGCCAGGGCTGTGGAGACCACGCTGACCAGGAAGAACGTCACCGCCGCCGAGGCGCCCTCGGTGGTGACCCGCTCGCGCGGCGCGAACCGGCGCAGGCCGACCAGCACGTACAGGGGCAGGGTCAGGGTCTCCAGGCCGACGATCAGCGTGATCAGGTCGCCCGCGTACGCGACCACGACTCCCCCGGCCATCGAGGAGGCGAGCAGGAAGCAGAACTCGCCGGCCGGCGCGATGCCGAGGCGCAGTGCGGGCGCGGAGAGCGCCAGCACCCCGATGGTCAGCGCGGCGAAGAGCACCGCCATGACCGCCGCCGGCGGGGTGGCCACCCAGGAGCACCGCGCCGGGCCGCAGAACGTGTCCGCCGGGTCCAGCGCCAGCGTGACCGCCGCGCCGATCGTGGCGAGGCCGCCGGCGATGCCGGCCGGCACCGCCCACCGGCCGACGGCCAGCTCCAGCACAAGCACCAGCAGCGCCGTGCCGGCGGCGGCGTAGAGCGGCAGCAACGCGAAGTGGTTCACCGACTGGATCATGGGAGGACTCCGGTCAGCGCGGCACCAGGGCCGGCGGTCGCGGCGAGCACCAGGGCCGGCACCAGGCCGACCACCAGCGCCAGCAGGATCAGCGGCGACCAGGCCAGCCACTCCGGCCGGGAGATCTCCGCGAAGCCGGTCACCGCCGGGGTCGCGGGGCCGTGCGTCACCCGGCGCAGCAGGCGCAGGAAGTATGCGGCGGTGAGCGCGCCGCCGACCGCCGCCACCACCGCCAGCGTCATCCACAGCGGACCGCCGCGCTGCGCCGCCGCCACCACCGCGAACGCCTCGCCCCAGAAACCGGCCAGGCCGGGCAGGCCCAGCGAGGCGATCGCGGCGAAGCCCAGCAGGCCCGCCAGCCGGGGCGCGGTCTCGCGCAGCCCGCCCAGCTCGGACAGCTCACCGCTGTGCGCCCTGTCCTTGATCGCGCCGGCCAGGAAGAACAGCAGGCCGGTGATGATGCCGTGTGCCACGTTGCCGATCAGCGCCGCCTGCAGGCCGGTGACCGTCAGCGTGGCGATGCCGAGCATGACGAAGCCCATGTGCCCGACGCTGGAGTAGGCGATCAGCCGCTTCAGCTCGGTCTGGCGCAGGCACACCAGGGAGCCGACGATGATCGCGACAACCGCGAGGATGCCGAGCGCCGGCGCCGCCCAGGCCGCGCCCTCCGGCGCCACCCCGACGCCGACCCGGATCAGGCCGTAGGTGCCCATCTTCAGCAGCACGCCGGCCAGGATCACGCTGCCGACCGTCGGCGCCTCGGTGTGCGCGTCCGGCAGCCAGGTGTGCAGCGGCCAGAGCGGCGCCTTCACCGCGAACGCGACAGCGAACAGGGCGAACGCCGAGCACTGGACCGTGCGGGACAGGTCGGAGGCGCCGGTCAGGGTCACCAGGTCGCCGGTGCCGGCCGCGACGATCACGGTGAAGACGCCCAGCAGGAGCAGCACCGAGCCGAACAGCGTGTAGAGCACGAACTTGCGGGCCGCCCGCCGGCGGTCCGGGCCGCCCCAGCCCGCGATGACCGCGTACATGGGCAGGAGGACGACCTCGAAGAAGATGAAGAACAGCACCAGGTCCAGGGCGAGGAACGTGCCGAGGATGCCGACCTCGAGCACCAGCAGCAGCGCGGCCAGCGTCCGGCCGCGGCCGCCCTCGGGCACCTTCCACACCGTGTACGCGCAGCACAGCGCCGTCAGCAGCCCGGTGAGCACGACCAGCGGGTACGAGATCGCGTCGACGCCGAGGTGGAAGCCGACGTCCAGCGCGGGCACCCAGGGCACGTTGACGTCGGCCCACGGCACCAGCGCCAGCGGGCCGGTGCCGTAGTCGAAGTAGCCGAAGTCCGACGCCTGCAGCGCCGCGAGCAGCACGGTCAGCACGAGGGTGACGGCCGCGAACGCCGTCGCGAGCAGCCGGGCGCCGCGATCCATCCGGGCCGGCAGCAGCGCGACGACCAGCGCGCCGAGCGCCGGCACCGCCAGCACGGAGATGAGCAGCGCCTGCGCCGCCCAGCCTCCGGTGGACGAGTACTCCACGTAGTTCATCAGGCGGCTCCGTAGATCGCCGCGGCGAGGCCGAGGACCAGCGCGCCGGCGAGGACCGCGACGGCGGCCCGGGGCAGGGCCGCCCGGTGCGCGTTGGACAGGATCACGCCGAGGCGGGTGGTCGAGGTGCCGGCGCCCTCGACGGCGCCGTCGACCACGCGCTCGTCGAAGCGGCGCACGGCGCCGGCAAGCGCGCGCACCGGGCGTACCACGAAGCGGTCCTGCAGGTCGTCGATCCGGAAGCCGGCGGCGAACAACGGCCCCAGCCGGCCGAGGGCCTGGGCCGGGTCGACGCCCGGCGCGGTGCGCCAGAGCCACCAGGCGCCGCCCGCGCCGAGCGCGAGCAGCAGCAGCGGCAGCGCGAGCCCGGGCGTCAGGTGCGGCGCCGGCAGCGTGAGCGCGGAGCGGAACGCGGGCAGGAAGACGGCGAGGCCGAGCAGCGCCGACGGGACCGTGAGCACCAGCACCGGCCAGCGGATCAGCCGCGGCGGGTCGTGCGGTGCGGCGGGACCGCGCTCGTAGCGGGCGTCGTCGAAGCCGACCTCCCACTGCTCGGTGCGCGGGCGGCCGAAGAACGTGCGCAGCAGCAGGCGGGTCGCGTACCAGGCGGTGATCGCGACGCCGAGCAGCCCGGCGACCCAGACCACCCAGCCCACCCAGGCCGGCGCCGGGCCGTGGCCCGCGGTCGCGGCGTGCTCGGCCGCGGCCAGCACGCTCTCCTTGGACCAGAAGCCGGCCAGCGGCGGCAGCCCGGCCAGGGCGCCCAGGCCGATCACGAAGGACCAGAACGTCACCGGCAGGTGCGCGCGCAGGCCGCCCATCCGGGACATCAGGTTGGTGCCGACGGCGTGGATGACGCCGCCGGCGGCGAGGAACAGCAGCGCCTTGAAGGCGGCGTGGGTCAGCAGGTGGAACAGGGCCGCACCGGGCACGCCGATCGCCAGGGCGCCGGTCATGTAGCCGATCTGGGAGACCGTCGACCAGGCCAGGACCCGCTTGAGGTCGTCCTGCGCGGTGGCGCTGAGCGCGCCGAGCAGCAGGGTGATCGCCGCCATGACGCCGAGCACGGCGAGCGTGGCCGGCGAGCGCGCGAAGAGCGGGTACAGGCGGAAGACCACGTACACGCCGGCGGCGACCATGGTCGCGGCGTGGATCAGCGCGGAGATCGGCGTCGGGCCGGCCATCGCGTCGGGCAGCCAGGTGTGCAGCGGGAACTGCGCGCTCTTGCCGGCCACCCCGGCCAGGATGAGCAGCAGCGCGACGGTCAGGTGCGCGGGCTCGGCGGCCAGCACGTCGGCGAGCCGGAAGCTGCCGGCCGAGACGCCGAGCAGGGCGATGCCCAGCAGGAAGCCGACGTCGCCGACGCGGGTCACCAGGAAGGCCTTGACGGCCGCGCGGGGCGCCTCGGGCAGGCGCCGGTCGTGGCCGATGAGCAGGTACGAGCAGGCGCCCATCACCTCCCAGCCGACCAGCAGCATGATCAGGTCGTTGGCGGCGACGACCGTCAGCATCGCGCCGGTGAAGAGGCTGACCTGCGCGGCGTAGGGCGCGTAGCGCGGGTCGTCGTGCAGGTAGCCGACCGAGTAGATCTGCACGAGGAGCGCGACGACGGTGACCGCGAGCGCGACGTAGAGCGCGGCCGTGTCCAGCGAGACGCCGACGGTGACCGGCAGATCGCCGAAGCGGACCACTTCCGTGCCGAAGTCGACGGTGTCGCCGGCGATGAGCAGGACGACCGTGGCGAGCAGGGCGATGGCGGCGCCGGCTATGCCGAGCGCCGCGGCCGGGCGCCGCGCCCGTCCGCCGTCGCCGGCTGGCAGCAGCAGGCCGACCAGGCCGAACAGCAGCGGCACGCCGAACAGCGCCGTACCGAAGATCTCGGCGATCACCGGGCGTCCAACTCAATCTCGTCGAGCTGGACCGCGTGGCGCATCCGGTAGTACTGCAGCACGATGGCCAGCCCGACGCCCACCTCGGCGGCGGCCAGCACGATCACGAAGAGGGCGAACACGGCGCCGGAGTATGCCGGCCCGCCGGGCTGCGGCGCCGGTGCCGTCGCGTCGGCGGTGATGAAGATCAGGCTGACCGCGTTGAGCATCAGCTCGACCGCCATCAGCACCAGGATCGCGTTGCGCCGGAGCAGCACGCCGTAGACGCCGAGCCCGAAGAGCAGGGCGGCGGTCACGTACGGGATGACCGCGTGCATCAGGCCTCGTCTCCGTTCCGCGCGCCGATGTCGGGTCGCGACAGCACGATCGCCCCGACCAGGGCGGCCAGCAACAGGATCGAGAGCACCTCGAACGGCAGCACCCAGCGCCCGAAGAGCTCGGCGCCCATCCGCTCGGCCGTGCCCGGCGCGGGCAGCTCGTAGCGCATCCAGCGGAACGCGTCGGCCAGCAGCACCGCGAGGCCGAGCGCGACCCCGCCGCCGACGATCCGGGCCGGCCAGGCCGGCCGGTCCAGGTCCTTCGACGCGCCGATCGGTGCGCGGGTCAGCATGACGGCGAAGAGCAGCAGCACCACGACCGCCCCGACGTAGACGAGCACCTGCACCCAGGCCACCAGCTCGGCGCCGAGGACCAGGTAGATGCCGGCCATCGCGCCCAGGCTGACGACCAGGTAGAGGCCGGCCCGGACCAGGTGGCTGGTGCTGACCACGGCCGCGCCGGAGCCGACCGCGACGGCTCCGAGCGCCAACAGCAGGACGTCGGCGACGGTCACGGTGCCTGCTCCCGGCGTACCGGGGGGCGGGCGGTCTGTGCCGCGGTGGCCGCGCCCGGGCCGGCGGCCTTGCGCGCGGCGGCGGACTCCTCCTTCGAGGGCTCGCCGAGCACGTCGTGCGCGGGCGGCGGCGGGACGGTACGCATCCAGTCGCCGAGGCGGCTCTTGTCGTGCAGCAGGTCGAGGACGTCGGTCTCCGCGTACTCGAACTCGGGGGTCCAGTGCAGCGCGTCGAACGGGCAGACCTCGATGCAGATGCCGCAGTACATGCAGAGGGAGAAGTCGATGTCGAACTTGTCGAGCACGTTGCGCTGGCGGGGCCGGGCCGCGCCGGGGACCACGACCTCTTCCTTGTGCGAATCGATGTAGATGCACCAGTCGGGGCATTCGCGGGCGCAGAGCATGCAGACCGTGCAGTTCTCCTCGAGCAGGGCGATGACGCCCCGCGAGCGCGGCGGCAGGTCCGGCTCGACGTCGGGGTACTGCTGGGTGATGGTGGGCTTGACCAGCATCTTGAGCGTGACGGCGAGGCCGTCGATCAGCCCCTTGCCCGGCGTGCGCCGCTCACCGCTCTCGCTCATAAGGGCCTATCCTGCCCGGTCGCCCTGGCGGAGGCGAGCACACCCTCGTTCTTACCTCTCACGTCGCCACCTTCACCACGGCGGTCAGCACCAGCTGGCCCAGCGCCACCGGCACCAGGACCAGCCAGCACAGCCGCTGGAGCTGGTCCTCGCGCAGCCGCGGATAGGTGACCCGCAGCCAGATGATCACAAAGGACACGGCGAACACCTTGGCGAGCGTCCAGAGCCAGCCGAGGTGCGCCGGGTCCGGCCCGTGCCAGCCGCCGAGGAACAACACCGTGGTCAGCGCCGCGATCACCACGATGCCGACGTACTCGGCGAGCAGGAAGAACGCGAAGCGCAGGCCGGTGTACTCGGTGAGGTAGCCGAAGACCAGCTCGGAGTCGGCGATCGGCATGTCGAACGGCGGCCGGCGGATCTCCGCCAGGCCGGAGACGAAGAACACCAGCGCCGCCGGCGCCTGCCAGAGCAGCCACCACGGCTGCCAGGCCTCGACGATGCCGGGCAGGCTCAGCGTGCCCGCCGCCATCGCGACGCTGGCCGCCGAGAGCACCAGCGGCAGCTCGTAGCCGAGCAGCTGGGCGGCACCGCGCAGGCCGCCGAGCAGGCTGTACTTGTTCGCCGAGGCCCAGGCGGACATCAGCACCGCGACCACGCCGACGCCCAGCACGGCCAGGACGAAGAACAGCCCGATGTCCATCTGCTGCGCGACCAGCCCGCCGGGCCCGATCGGGATGGCCAGGAGCACGACCAGGTACGGGAAGAGCGCGACGATCGGCGCCAGCCGGAACACCGGGCGATCGGCGTCGCGCGGGGTGATGTCCTCCTTCTGCACGAACTTGACGCCGTCGGCGACCAGCTGCGCCCAGCCGTGGAAGGCGCCCGCGTACATCGGGCCGAGCCGGCCCTGCATGTGCGCCATCACCTTGTGCTCCATCTGACCGACGACCAGCGGCAGCACCAGGAACGCGGCGACGACCGCGACCACCCGCACGAGCAGGTCGAGCCAGAGCGGCATCAGGCGCCCTCTCCCTCGGTCTTCGGCGCCGGGCCGGCCGCCGGGCGCTCACGCGGTGCGCGGCGGGCCGGCGTCTCCGGCGGCGGGATCTTGCCCTTCATCGGGCCCCACTCGTTCGGATCGGGTACGCCCGGCGGCCGCATCGGTGCCCGCTTGGCCGTGCCCGACTCTGACTCGCCCGGCTCCTTCGCGCCCGGCCACGCCTTGGCGACCCGGGACGCGAGCACGAACTCCTTGCGCAGCGGATTGCCCTCGAAGCCTGGCGGCAGCAGCAGCGGCCGCAGGTCGGGGTGGCGCTCGAAGCGGATGCCGAACATCTCGTGCGTCTCGCGCTCGTGCCAGGCGGCGCCCGGGAACAGGTCGATCACCGACTCGACCACCGGGTTCTCGCGCTCCAGCCGGGCGCGCAGCAGCACGCCGTGCCGGCGGCGGCTGGACCACAGGTGCGCCACGATCGTGAAGCCCTCGTCCAGCTCGTCGACGGCGGACAGCCAGTCGAAGAAGTCGCAGCCGAGCGCGCCCGGATCACGGGCCGCCTCCAGCGCGGCCCACCACCGGGCGGCCGGAACGTCCACGACGGCCCGCTCGTGCCCCGGGCCGCCGCCGGAGACACCGGCGGTGATCTCACCCTCGTCGGGCGCGTCGGGTTCGGCGGCCGCCAGCAGCGCGATCATCCGCTCGCCGACCTCTTCGGGCGTCATGGGGCACATCCTATGGTCAAGCCGGGAGGGACCCCGGCCGACCGCAACCCTTCGATGTCCCGGGGCGTGTTGTCGCTGTGACATCCCAGGCCACAGCCATCAGACCGGAGACGCTCATCGCCGTGCCAGACACCCCAGCGTCGTTCGACGAGCTGTACGCCGCGCACTACGCCGATCTGACCGTGCAGCTGTACGCGTACTTCGGCGACCGGCAGGAGGCACAGGACATCGCGCAGGAGGCGTTCTGCCGCGCCCTGGCCCGGTGGCGGACCGTCCGGGTACGACGACCCGGTCGCGTGGATCCGCCGGGTCGCCTGGAACCTCGCCGTCAGCAGGTGGCGCCGCACCCGCACCGCCCTGGGCTTCCTGCGCAAGCAGCGGATCGCCGAGGCGCAGGTCGCCGGCCCCGGCCCCGAGCGGGTGGCCCTGGTCGCCGCGCTCGGCACGCTGCCGCCGGCCCAGCGCCGGGCGATGGTGCTGCGCTACCTGGCCGACATGACCATCGCCGAGATCGCCGACCGCGAGGGTGTCGCCGAGGGCACCGTGAAGTCCTGGCTGCACCGGGCCCGGGCGGCACTCGCCGCCCGGCTGGACCCGACCGACACGACCGCCCAGGAGGCCCGCCGTGCCTGACCAGCTCGAGGCGCTCTTCGCCGACCTGCGCGCCGAGACCCTGCCCCGCGTACGCCCGCCCGGCGCCGAGGCGGCTCGGCACACCGTGCGCCGGCGCCGGGCCCGGACCCGCAACGCCGCCGCCGCGACGGTCGCGCTCGCCGTCGCCGGCGGCCTGATCGCGACCCGGCTGCCGCAGACCGAGGAGCGGCCGGCCGAGCGGCTGACGGACCTGGTCGCCTCCGCGCGCCGGGCGCTGGAGGACCAGCTGCCGAAGCTGGCAGGGCGGCTGACGACCGGAGTGGTCACGGGCCACCGCAGGCTGACCTTCGCGGACCTCCGGCCGGGCGGGTACACGCTCGCGGTGACCTGCGCCGGGTCCGGAACGGTCACGATCGACATCGAGCAGGTCCGCAGCTCGGAAGAGCCCCGGGTGCTCGGCGTGCAGACCGTCTCCTGCGGCCGGACCCCGGCCGTCGCGATCATGACCTTCCGGCTCACGAAGACCGGCCCGGTGGCGATATCGGCCTCCGGCGACGCGGGGGCGGCAGGCAGCGCCGGGTACGCGCTGGAGCTCGGCGATGGCGACGGCGCCTCCGACTACCTACCGGGCAGCGACGTTCTGCACAGCGACGACGCCGTCGCGTCCGACGAGTCCGCCGAGAACTCGGGCCGGGCGGCGGACATGCTCACGACGGGCCACGAATTGACGCCGCTGCGGGTGACGACCGAGCAGATGCGGGCCCGGCGGGAGGTCAGCTACCTCCCGCCCGGCAAGTTCGAGCTTCGGATCGTCTGCGCCGGGCCGGGCACGCTGAACCTCCTCGTCGCGGCGGTGCCACCCGGCGGTGTGGTGAGCGGCGAGCACTACGCGCTGATGTCCCGCCACACCCCGTGCCAGGAGGCGACCCCGCTCACCGTGCACGCGGACGTCCTGTCGCTGCCGAATAGCCAGTCGCTCGTGATCATCGCGGTACCGGACCCCGCGGCCCGCAACCGCGCCGGCTGGGCCTTCCAGGTAAGCCCGGCGCTCTGAGCCGCCGCTACAGGCCCGGGAGACGGCCGTTGCGGAACAGGTCGACGAAGTCCTGGTGGTCCTCCCGGGCCTGGTCGCCGTAGCGGTGCGCGAAGTCGACGAGCAGCGCGACGAAGCCCGCCTCGTCCTTGTCGATCTTGGACACGATGGCCTCTTCGGTGGAGAAGTCGACCAGGTCGTGGCTGGACTCGTCGTCGGCGACCGAGTGCATCCGGGCCACCGCGCGGCCCAGGTCGGCGACGACGCCGGCCAGCTCCTCGGGCTCGTTGACGTCGGCCCAGTCCAGGTCGGCCGCGTACGGCGAGACCTCCGCGACCAGCTGGCCGACGCCGCCGAGCTCGGTGTAGCCGAGCCACGGGTCGGCGTGCGCCTGCAGGGCCCGCTGCGACTCGGCGGTGCGGTGACCCTGGTGCTTGAAGTAGGAGCGGACCCGCTCGTCGTCGATCCAGCGGGCGACGGCGGGCACCTGCGCCTGCTTCATGTAGATGATCACGTCGTTCTCGAGCGCCTGGGTGTTCCCCTCGAGCAGCATGTTGTACGACGGCAGCCCGGCCGAGCCGATGCCGACGCCCTTGCGCAGCTTGATGTCCTTGATGTTGGTAGACACCGGGGCGCCGTGCCGCGGCAGCGTCGGCAGGTACCGCTGGAAGGCGGCGACGACCGTCGCGGCGGTGGCCTCGTCGACCTCGTACACGCCGTCGCCGAGCGAGAAGCGCCGCTCGTAGTCGTCGATCGTGGTCTGCCCGGCGAGCAGGTCGACGCGGGTGTTGAGCCGCGCCTCCTGCAGCACCCGGCGCAGCACGCCGTCGGCGCTGTCCAGGGTGATCGAGCCGATCGCGTCGTCGCCGCCGGCCGCGATCGCCCGCAGCTCGGTCAGGTAGCCGTCGGCGAACGCGGTGACCAGCCCGCTGATCACGTCGTCGGAGAGCGCCTTGCTGTAGCCGATGAGCGCGACGCTCGCGCTGAACCGCTTGAGGTCCCAGATGAACGGGCCGACGTAGGCCTCGTCGAAGTCGTTGACGTTGAAGACCAGCACGCCGGACGAGTTCATGTAGGTGCCGAAGTTCTCGGCGTGCAGGTCGCCGTGAATCCAGACCCGGCTGGTGCGCTCGTCGAGGAAGCTGTCGTCGCGGTAGGCGCCGGCCTGGTCGGCGTAGAAGAGCGAGGCGCTGCCCCGGTAGAACGCGAACGGCGACGCCGCCATCTTGCGGAACTTGCGCCGGAACGCCGCCGGGTCCAGCGCGATCAGCTCGCCGAACTCCCTGATCAGCACGTCGATGATGAAGTCGGCGCGGTTGTGCTCGCTCATGTTCGCAGACTAACGCCCTCAGGCAGGCGGGCGGACCAGCGGTGCGGTCAGCGAGCCGGCGTCGCGGGGCTCGGCCGGCGGGCCGGGGATCAGCGGATCGGGCCGGGACACCCCGCCCGGGCCGGACTGCTCGGCCGCGATCTTCTCCTGCAGGCGCAGGATGCCGTGCAGCAGCGCCTCGGGCCGCGGCGGGCAGCCGGGCACGTAGACGTCGACGGGTATCAGCTGGTCGACGCCCTTGGTCACCGAGTACGAGTCCCAGTACGGGCCGCCGCAGTTGGAGCACGAGCCGAACGAGATCACGTACTTGGGCTCGGGCATCTGGTCGTAGAGCCGCTTGATCGCCGGGGCCATCTTGTCGGTGACCGTGCCGGAGACCACCATCAGGTCGGCCTGGCGCGGGCCGTGCGCGAACGGGATCACCCCGAGCCGCATGAAGTCGTGCCTGCTCATGCTGGTCGCGATGAACTCGATCGCGCAGCAGGCCAGGCCGAAGTTGAACACCCACATCGAGTAGCGGCGTCCCCAGTTCAGCACGAACTTGATGGGTTCCCCGAGCACTCCTGGCAGACCGGCCACGCCGTCAACCTACCCCCTACCAGGCCGGCCGCTGGAGCTGGCTCAGGAAGCCGGCCAGCAGGGCCTCCCGCAGCGCGGGCGGCGCGACGTCCAGCAGCGAGTTCACGGCGGCCATCGCGCCGCCGACGCCGTCGGCCAGGCCGAGGCCCGCGGCCAGGCCCTCGATCAGCTCGGGCGTGACCATCTCCGGGGTCAGCGCGCCGGCGGCCTCGAGCAGCTCGGGCGGGAGCGCGACCGGGCCGCGGGCCCGCGTCGCGGCCACCGCGGCGGCCAGATCGGACGCGAACCCGGCGGCGGTCTCCCCCACTGCGGCGGTCACCGTGAGGTGGATGGTCGCCGGAATTCTCCCGTACGCGAGCTGGGGCTGGGTGTGCCACCCGCGCGCTGCCAGCTCGTCGGCGAGCACGAACAGGTCGACGCCCGGCTCGGCCGCCAGGCAGACGACGGTGGTCTCGGCGGGCGCGTACAGCCGGACGCCGTCGGTGGCCTCGACCGCGGCCGCCAGCACGCCGACCGCGTCCCGGGTCTTGCCGGCCAGCCGCAGGTAGCCGTCGTCGCCGAGGTGCCGCAGCGTGGCGACGGCCGCGGCGATCGGGCCGCCGGACCGGGTGGACGAGATGACCGGGTTGATCATCGTGTACCCCGGCCAGTCCGCGTACGCGAAGTACTGCGGCATCCGCAGGGCGGCGTCGCGGTGCAGCAGCACGGAGACGCCCTTCGGCGCGTACGCGTACTTGTGCAGGTCGGCGGAGATGCTGGTGACGCCGGGCACGGAGAAGTCGAAGTCCGGCAGGTCGGCGCCGAGCCGCTTGAGGTACGGCAGCACCCAGCCGCCGAAGCAGGCGTCGACGTGGAACCGGACGCCGCGCTCGGCGGCGGCCGCGGCGAGCTCGGCGATCGGGTCGACCACGCCGTGCGCGTACGACGGCGCCGAGGCCGCCACCAGGACCGTGTCCGGGCCGATCGCCGCGGCCATCGCCGCCGGGTCGGCGCGCAGATCGGCGCCGACGGGCACGACGTCGAGCGCGACCCGCAGGTAGTGCGCGGCCTTCGCGAACGCGGCGTGCGCGGTCGACGGGATCACCAGCCGCGGCCGCTCGATCTCCGGGTGCGCGTCGCGGGCCGCCTTGACCGCCAGGATCAGCGACTCGGTGCCGCCGCCCGTCACGCTGCCGACGACCTCCGGCGCGGCCGTGCCCGGCCCGGCGCCGAGCAGCCGCGCGGCGGAGGTGACCAGCGCGTTCTCCATGACCAGCAGGGACGGGAACGCGGTCGGGTCCAGGCCGTTGACGTGCGCCGAGATCGCGTACGCGGCCCGCGCCAGCTCGTCCAGCCCGGCGACGGCCGGGTCGTAGACGTACGCGAAGAGCCGGCCGCCGTGGGTGGGCAGGTCGGCGGTCCGCAGCTCCCGCAGTTCGGCCAGCACCTGGTCACCCGGCACCCCGTTGCACGGCAAGGCTTCGATCATGACCACGACGCTAGTCCAAATGACCGCCGCTTCGACGGCCCGGGCGTGAACTGCGCCGCACGCCCGGGCCGTGCCGAAGGGTGGGGATCAGGGGAGGTCGATCGGGCGCAGGACCCGGTCGATGCCGTGGGCGATCTGGCGGTTGCCCTTGTTGATGTCGAAGCGGTTGATCCGCGGGTTACGGTCGCTGCGGTCGGCGTCGATCAGGGAGATGCGCTGGTGCCGACGCGGCCCGTACACATTGACCTTGATCTTGGATCCGGCGGCCGTGGTGAGCTTGACGTTGTCGCTCCTGAGGGCGGCCTTGCGGGTGATCGCCGCACCGGGGACGACGTGGTAGAGCAGCACCGCCTCGACGGTGTCGATGCCGAGGCCCGCGACGGCGGTGAAGGCCTTCCGCTCGCCCGGCAGCTTCCTCGTGTGCGTGATGTCGGCGACCAGCCCGCGGAACGCGCGATCGTTCGGGAGGAAGGCGGTCAGGGGAACCTTCCCGTCGGCGAGCACGGCGACCTTGCTTCCGGGCTTGGCCTTGAGCACGGCGGTCACGGCGGCGGTGAGGATGTCGTAGTCGCGGCCGTTACGGTCGAAGCCGCTCTTGTCCGCGGTGAGGACCGCCGCGAGGGACCTGGTCTTGAGAGGATGCCTGCCGGCGGCCTGCGCGGGGGCGGCGCCGAGTGCGGAGGCGACGATCGCGGTGGTGGCTACGGCGGCGGCCTGCTTACCGAGACGGGTGAACCTCATCTTTGAGCATCCCTTCCGGGTACGGGTGGTGGCTCCGACAGCCACCACCCGTACTTCGCTCAGGCCCCACCGGCTGGATGCACCTACTTCGTGAGGGTTCCGCGCAGCAGGCTCTTGCCAGAATGCGTGGCGTCGCCGTCGTGCGGCTCGTCGCTGACGTCGACCAGCCGGTACCGGTTCAGGTCGGTGCCCGGCGGCACCGCGAGCACGGCCTCCGCCTGCGCGGGCAGGCTCCCGACGGCCACCATCTTGCCGGGAGCGTCCGGGTCCAGCAGCCAGACCTCATGAAAACCAGAGGTCAGGGGCAGGTTGCGTACGTCGATGCGCAGTTGCCCGTCGGACAGCACGCGCACGTCACCGCCCGCGCTCGCCGGGGCCGTCGCCAGCGGCGTGAGTGTCGCCCGGGCCGTCACCCGCGCGGCCGGTGCCCTGTCGGTGAACCGGTCGAATGCGACCGTGCCGGCCACCGCGAGAACGGCTGCCGCCGCCGCCGCGAGAGTCGGCGTGAGCCAGCGTGGCCGAGAGCGCCGGGCACGGTTTTCCGCGATGTCGATGACCGGTGCCGGCGGTTCGGCGGATGTCCGGGTGCCCGCGATTTCCGCCTCGATGGCTTGCCAGAGGTGTTCGGGCGCGGCGGGCAGGTCGCGTAGCTCGCCGGTTTGTGAGGCGATGTCGGCGACGTCGCGCAGCGCCTGCATCTCGTGCCGGCAGACGGCACAGTTCTCGAGATGATCGAGTTCTGTCAGCTCCTCGAGTTCCTCAGAGAGCGCGAGAAGAGCCAGCCGATCGGGATCCAAGTGTGGTTGCACCGTCCACCTCCCAACGACGTCGCAGGTTCGCCATTCCGCGCCGGATATGGCTTTTGACCGTACCGAGCGGCAGTCCGGTGACCGCCGCTATCTGTGGATGAGTGAGATCGTCGAAGAACGCCAGCTCCAGTGTGCGTCGCTGCTCGTCGGGCAACCGGCTCAGCTCGTCGGCGACCACGAGGCGGTCGACGATGCGCTCCGGTGACTCCTCGGCCGGCGCCGCCGGCTGCTGGGCCTGCACGGTCTCGGTGGTCCGGTGCTCGCGCGCCGCCGCCCGGATCCGGTCCACCGCTTTGCGGCGGGCGATGCCCAGCAGCCAGCCCAGCATCGTGCCGCGTTGCGGATCGAAACCGTCCCGCCCGGTCCATGCCGCCACGAACGTCACCTGGGTGACGTCCTCGGCGTCGGCCCGGTTGGTCAGCAGACGCTGAGCCAGATAGAGCACGGCCGCACCGTGCCTGTCGTACACCTGACGTAGTGCCGTCTCGTCGCCGGCGCGTAACCGCTCGGCGAGCTCGTCGTCGGGACTCATCGACCTCCTTCCCGTTCGCCGGTACTCACTGACTGTTCGCTTGCCGGGCCTCCGGCGGTTGCAGCTGTTTTCGTCCGGCTGCATCCATGCGTCGCTGCCACGGCGAAGGACAGGGCGTACAGATAACGACGAATCCCTCAGGAGATCCGATGCGCATTCTGCCTCTCGGTCGCGCCGCCGCCGTCGGCGCGGTTTCCCTGCTCGCCTTCGGCGGTGTCGCGGGACTGGCCACGTCGCCGGCGTACGCCAAGGCGAACTCTCAGGTGTCGGTCGTCCACGGCATCCCGGGCCAGGCGGTGGACGTCTACGTCAACGGTGAGAAGACCATCCCGGACTTCCAGCCCGGCAAGGTCGCCGGGCCGCTGAGCCTGCCGGCCGGCGAGTACGACATCGCGCTCACCAAGCCCGGCGAGGCCGTCGGGGACGCGCTGCTGACCGTCGACAACGCCGAGGTGCCCGGAGATGCCAACCTCAGCCTGGTCGCGCATCTGAACGAGGGCGGCGAACCGACGCTGACGCCGTTCGTCAACGACACCACCAAGTTGGCTGCCGGCAAGGCGCGGCTCATCGTCCGGCACACCGCGGCCGCACCCGCGGTGGACATCCGGGCGGGTGGACAGCCGGTTTTCGAGGGCGTGACCAACGGCAAGGAGGGCAAGGCCGACCTGGACGCCGGTAAGGTCTCGGCCGACGTGGTGCTGGCCGGCACGGACACCCGGGTGCTCGGCCCGGCCGACCTCGACCTGGCCGAGGGCACCGCGACGATCGTGTACGCGGTCGGCTCGGCCGAGGACAAGACGCTCGGCATCGTCTCGCAGAGCATCGGGAACCTGCACTCGGCGCCGGGCGGTGTGCCCAGCGGTGACGGCGGCCGCGCCGACGGCAACGGCATGCCGCCCTGGTACGTCATCGCCGCTGTCGGCATCCTGCTGGCCGCGTTCGGTCTGACCCGGCTGGTCACCGCCCGCCGATGACCGTCTCCCGCCGAAAGGGCACGCCCCGGCAGGTGCCGGGGCGTGCCCTGCTCATGCTCGTGCTCGGTGTCACGCTGGCCACCACGGCCGGTGTCGCCGCCTGGCGGTCGCGGCCCGCTGACGACTTCGGCACCTCGGCCGTCGCCACGTCTGCTTCTCCCGCGGCGTCCGGCATACCGATCTCAGACGGCACCGGCCCGGCCGCGACCGGCGCCGACCCGCCGACGCGGCTGCTCATCCCCGCCCTCGACCTCGACGCTTCCGTCGATCCCGCCGGCGTCGACCCGGCGACCGGCGACTTCGCCGTTCCGCCCAGCGTCGATCGAGTCGGCTGGTACCGCTACGGTCCGGGCTTCTCCGCCGACGCCGGCTCCATCGTCATCGCCGGACACGTCGACAGCGCGGCAGATGGGCAGGGCGCGTTCTTCAAGCTCGGCTCCCTCGTGGCCGGGGACACCGTGACCCTCACCGGGGCCGGCGGGAAGGCCCGTGCGTTCAAGGTCGTCGCCCGCGAGCGCTACGAGAAGACCGCCATCCCGCTGCGGAGGTACTTCGCCCGCGACGGCGCCATCCGGCTCACCCTCATCACCTGCGGGGGACCCTTCGACCCCAGAACCCGGCACTACCGCGACAACGTCGTCGTGACCGCAGTCGCCCGCTAGTCCTGGTAGCGGCGCAGGAGGGTGACCGCCGCTCCGACCAGCACGGCGGGCACCAGGGTGAAGCCGACCAGGACGCCGAGGCGGGCCGCCGAGTCCTGCGCCGCCGCCTCGCCGGTCGACGACGAGACGTAGCCGAAGACCTGCAGGATCAGCGCGTAGATGCCCGGGCCGAGCGCCAGGCCGAAGGTCTCCCCCGCCGTCCACAGACCGGTGAAGACGCCCGCCTGGCGGCGCCCGGTCCGCACGGTGTCGCGCTCGATCAGGTCGGGCAGCATCGCCAGGGCGAAGACCTGCTGCCCGGCGTAGCCGCAGCCGATGACGGCGGTCAGCGCGTACACCGCGAGGGCCGGCAGCACCGGCGACAGCAGCAGGGACAGGGCGCCGCCGGCGAAGAGGAGCGAGGCGATGATCAGCCCGCGCCGCTTGCCGTGGCGGGCGCCGACCCGGGTCCAGAGCGGCATGACCAGCAGCGCCGGGCCGACGAAGGCCGCGAACATGAAGGTCGCGCCGGAGTCCTGCCGGATGACGTGGTCGGAGAAGTACTGGACGCCCGCGAGCATCGTGGCGATGCCGGCCGCCTGGACGATGCAGCAGAGCAGCAGGGCCCGGAACGACGAGTTGCCCGACGCGACCCGCAGCTGCGCCCGCAGGCTCGGCTCCGGCTCGGGCGCCGAGTGGGACTCCGCGGTACGCGTACCGAAGAAGGCACTCAGCGCGCCCACGACGATGAGGGCGCCGACGAACAGGCCGGCCCACCGGTGGCCGGCCAGGCCGCCGCCGCCGAGGTCGACGACCAGCGGGGCCAGCGCGCCCGAGACCAGAATCCCGCAGGCCAGGACCGCGACCCGCCAGGTCATCAGCCGGGTGCGCTCGGCGTAGCCGTCGGTGAGCTCGGCCGGCATCGCGACGTAGGGCACCTGGAAGAACGCGAACGCGGTCGCCGCGGCGAGGAACGCGGCCGCGACGTAGGCGCCGGCCGCGCCGCCGCTGCCGAACGGCCCGGCGAAGATGGCCGCGAAGAGCACGGCGAGCGCGAGGCCCGCGCCGAGCAGGAACGCCCGCCGGTGGCCGGTGCGGTCGGAGATCCGGCCCGCGACCGGGTTGATCAGGACGTCCCAGGCCTTCGGCAGCAGCACGAGCAGGCCGGCCACGCCCGCGGCGACACCGAGCGTGTCGGTCAGATATGGCAGAAGGAGTAGGCCCGGCACCGTGCCGAAGGGCCCGGTGACCAGCGAACCCAGCGAATATCCCGTGACAACGCGGCGGGGCAGCCGTACGCCGTGCGAGGGACCGGTGACCGTCATGGACGCGGATGGTAACCATGGTTGGGCCGCGAGGCATACGCTTCGCCGAATGGAGCTTTCCCAACGGCCTTCCCGGGTCGCCGCCGGGATCGCGGCGAACCATCCGGCGACGGCGGAGGCCGGGCTGCGGATTCTGCGGGCCGGGGGCACGGCGGCGGACGCCGCGGTCGCCGCGGTGCTCGCCACCTGCGTCGCCGAGACCATTTACACCGGCCTCGGCGGCGGCGGTTTCGCCACCTACTTCGACGCGGCCAGCGGCTCGGTGACCTGCCTGGACTTCTTCGTCTCGGTGCCCGGGACGGACGGGGACGTGAAGGCCGGTCCGATGATCGCCGTCGACGTGTTCTTCGGCGGCATGCCGCAGGTCTACTCGATCGGCGGCGCCAGCGTCGCCGTGCCGGGCGTGCCGGCCGGCTGCGGCGAGGTGCACCGCCGCTGGGGCCGGCTGCCCTGGGCCGACCTGGTCGAGCCGGCGCTCGTCCTGGCCCGGACCGGCGTCGCGCTGCCGCACGCGCACGCCCGGACGCTCGGCTCCTGCGCACCGGCGCTCGCGCACGGCGAGGGTGCCGCGTACTACGCGCCGCGCGGGAACCTGCTGCAGGGCGGCGACCTGCTCTTCCACCCGGGGCTCGCGTCCGCGCTCGAGGCGCTCGCCGCCGAGGGGCCCGCGCTCTTCTACACCGGCTCGATCGCGTCCATGATCGTCGACACCGTGCGGGCCGGCGGCGGCGCGCTCGGGCCGATCGATCTCGCGGCCTACCGGGTGCTGGAGACGCCGGTCGACCACGCCACGCTGGGTTCGTACCGGGTGCGGGCCCGGCACGATCTCAATCGGACGGTCGACACCATCGCCGCGCTGCCGCGCGGCCTGCCGGACCAGGCGCGACCGGCCCGGGCGGTCGCCCTCGCGGCCGCGCTGCGGGACCGCGGCCGGCAGAAGATCGGCGACACCACGAACGTCTCGGTGGTCGACGCCGAGGGCAACGCCTGCGTGATCACCACGACGATGGGGCTGGGCGCCGCGGTCTGGCTGCCCGGGCTCGGCATCAACATGAACTCCATGCTCGGCGAGGGCGAGCTGATCACCGACGACCTGTCGCCCGGCGTCCGGATGTCGTCGAACATGTGCCCGCTCGTGGTCATCGACGCCGCCGGGGAGCTGGCCGTCGCCGCCGGGTCCGCGGGCGCCTCCCGGATCCGGACGGCGCTGGTGCACACGCTGCTGGGTGTGCTGGTCGACGGGGTCGCCACGCCGGACGCGATCGCCCGCCCCCGCTTCCACGTGGTGGACGACACGGTCCACGCCGAGCCGGGCTGCCCCGACGACGAGCTGGCCGCCCTGTCCGAGGCGGGCTGGATCGTGAACCAGTGGCCGGACGTGGACCACTACTTCGGCGGCGTCACGGCGGTGGGTGCCGGCGGTGCGGCCGGCGACCCCCGCCGCGACGGAGTCGGGCTGCTGCTCACATAGTCCGGGCCGCGGTGGCCTCGGCGGCGTCGGCGACCTCGCGCAGTGCCACGTCGAGGTCGGTCGCGGTGAGGCCGAACGTCTGCTGAGTCTCGGTGCTGTCCATGATGAACGGCGCGTAGAACTGGTAGTCCATCTCCGCCAGCTCCCGGGCCATCGGGACGACCGTTCCGGCGGCGCGCATCACGAAGCGCGGCAGCGACCGGAGCGCGACCGGCTTGACGCCGGCCAGCGCGCAGTAGCGGTTCGCCAGGTCACGGACGCTGAGCGCGGCCGGCGACGGCACGTGCCACGCCCGGCCCAGCGCCCGCTCGTCGCCGGCCAGGGTCACCAGCGCGCCGGCCATGTCGCCGGTGTAGGTGAACGTGTGCGGTGCGTCGAGGTCGACCGGCGCCCAGGCCGTGCGGCCCTTGGCGATCGCCGGGAGCAGCACCGCCGAGAAGATCGACGCGGTGCCCGCGCCGATGTAGTCGGAGCCGCGGACCTCGACCGTCGGCACCCCGCTGGCCAGCGCGTCCTGCCACATCGCGATCCGGACCCGACCCTTGCGCCCGGTTGCGGCGAGCGGGGTGCGCTCGGTCATCCGGCCGCCGGGAACCGGGCCGTAGCCGTAGAGGTTGCCGGTGATGGCCAGGACGGCGCCGGCCGCGACCGCGGCGGTGACCATGGCGGCGGCGAGGGGCGGCCAGAGCGTCTCCCACTTGGTGTATTTCGGGTTGGCGCAGTTGTAGAGCACGGACGCGCCGCGGGTCAGCTCGGTGAGCCGGGCCGCGTCGGTGGCGTCGGCGGCGACCCGCTCGATCAGCGGATGCTCGGGCCCGCCGCCGCTTCTGGTCACGACGCGCACGGACTCGCCCCGCCCGGCGAGCAGGCGGGCCACCGCGGAACCGACGGGGCCGGCGCCGACGATCACGTGGTTCGACATCATGTTCTCCCTTGTAAGCACTGCTCTCTGTTGAGAACAACAATCTCACCAACTCACAAACTTGGCAAGAGCACTGCTCTCTTTTGTGGCACACTTGCCGCCATGACCGCTGCTTCGATCCGCGCCCGGGTGCGCGCCGAGATGACCGACGAGATCAAGGCCGTGGCCCGGCGCCATCTCGCCACCGACGGCGCCAACCTGTCGCTGCGCGCGGTCGCCCGCGACCTCGGCATGGCCTCGTCCGCGGTCTACCGCTACTTCGCCAGCCGGGACGACCTGCTCACGGCGCTGATCATCGACGCGTACAACGCGGTCGGCGCCGCCGCCGAGGAGTCACCGCGCACCGGCGACCACGCGGACCGCTTCCTGGCGCTCTGTCACACGGTCCGCGACTGGGCGCTGGCCAACCCGCACGAGTGGGCGCTGATCTACGGCAGCCCGGTGCCCGGCTACCAGGCGCCGCGGGACACCGTCGAGCCCGCCATCCGGGTCATCCTGCAGGTCGCGGCGATCGTGCGCGACGCCACCCTGGCCGGCGCCGTCGAGGCAGGCGAGCCGATCACCGGCCCGCTCCTCGCGGAGCTGGAGGTCGTCGCCGAGCACACCGCGCCGGGCGCGCCGCCGCAGCTGGTCGCGCGCAGCATGGGCGCCTGGATCCACCTGTGCGGCGCGATCAGCGCGGAGCTGTTCGGACAGCTCAACAACACGATCGACCAGCGCCGGGAGTTCTTCGAACTCCAGATGCGCGGCGAGGCGGCGACGATCGGTTTCCGCTAGTCGTCAGCGGCGGTACCAGGTACGGGCGGATGTGTACTTCACGTTGCCGAGCCGGTCGTAGGCCCGGATCTGGACCTTCATCGTCCTCTTCTGCTTGCCGGTGCTGACCTTCAGGACGTACCCGGCGGTGGTGTCCTTCGCGACGACCTTGCCGTTGACGAGCAGCTCGACCCGGGCGACGCCGGCGGCATCCGACGCCTTGACGTAGACCTTGACCGTGCCCTTGACCTTCGCCTTGTGCTTCGGCGCCTTGGTGATGGAGACGGACGGGCCGGCGTTGTCGACGGTCACCGTCCGTACCGGCAACGTGCGGGACTGGCCCCAGCGGTCGGTCGCCTTCCAGGTCAGCGTGAGCTTGCCGGAGTAGGAACCGGTCTTCACCGCCAGCGCGTACGGCGCGGACCTGTCGACGCCCACGTACTTCCCGTTGGCCCACAGCTCGGTCTTGGCCACCCCACCCAGGTCGCTGACGCCGGCCAGCGTGCTGGTGAACGTGCCGCGCACCCGCGCGCCGGAGGCCGGGGCGATCGTGCCACCGGCCGGCGGCTCGTTGTCGATCCGCACCACGTGGATCACCCTCGTGAGGTTGCCGGCCCGGTCCCACAGCGCAACGCCGACCTCCCCCGTCGCGGGGTTCACCTGTGCCTTGCCCTTCCACTGGTTTGTACCGGCGACCCGGGTCAGCGAGCTGCAACCGCAGAGGTCGGGGTCGGACTCCGGGACGACGTAGGCCAGGTCGTTGTCCGGGGTCACGATGGTCACGTCGACCGTGTCACCGTGCACCACGGCGTTCGGCGCCGGCGAGATCAGCGTCCCGGTGGGCACGACGGTGTCCGCCTGGACCACCGTGGTCGCGCTGCCGATGTTGCCGGCGTAGTCGTAGGCGTTCACGGTCACCGGCAGCGGGCCGTTGAAGCCCGCGGGTGGGCGCAGCGTCACCTGCGAGCCGGGGTGGTTGATCACACTCACGACCTTGCCCTCGACCACCACCTCGACGCGCTCGACACCGTGGTCGTCCAGGGTCTGCGGGACCATCGCCTCGCCGCGGATCCCGATCGGCTCGTCCTCGGTAAGGCCGGTCTTCGTCACGGTGGGCGCGGTCGTGTCGGTACCGCCCAGGTCGTAGACCACCCGGGCTGCGTTGAGAATCGGCGCCTGGTGCGCGGGCACGGTCGAGAAGAAGTCGGCGCCACGCACGATCGTCGTGCGGACGTCCTGCGCCGACGAGGCGGGTTTCATCGCGAAGGCGAGTGCCGCGACCCCGGCCACGGCGGCGGTCGACCCGGAGGTACCGAAGAACCACGTCCTTTGCCCGGCCGGGTTCAACGCCACGAAGTTGCCGTAGGCCGCCACGTCGACCCACCGGTCGGTCGCGGTGTTCTGGGCCATGCCCACCCGGCCGACCGCTAGGGCCGACTCGAACGCGGCCGGGTAGCGCCGCGCCGTCGATGCCACGTTCCCGGCCGAGGCGACGACCAGGGAACCCCTGGCGGCGGCGTGCTCGACCGCATCCTGCAGCAGGCGGCTCGGGGACGCGGTGCTCAGGGAGGCATTGATCACCTTCGCGCCGTGGTCGGCGGCCCAGGCGATGCCGGCGGCCGCGTCGGCGCTTGTGCCCTCGCGGCCGTTCATGACGCGTACCGGCATGACCTGGCACTGTCCGCAGACGCCGCTGATGCCGGTGTCGTTGGTGGGGTCCGCGGCGATGATCCCGGCCACCAGCGTGCCGTGGCCGTCGCCGTCGGCGGTATCGGTGTCGCCGTCCACGGCGTCGTAGCCGGGAACGAGGCGATCCGCACCGAGATCGACGGTGGGACTGACGCCGGTGTCCACGACCGCCACGGTGACCGTGGGGCTTCCGGTCGTCCAGGTCCAGGCCTGGGGGATCTCCATGGCCTGGAGCCCGTCGTTCAACAAGTCGCTGTCCGCCTGAATGACGGAACCCCGCTCGGCGTAACGCACGCCCGCCGTGCGGCCGAGCGCGGCCAGAGCATTGTCGGCCCGGTCAGCGGGCACGTCGACGGCGAGTGCGTCCAGGCCTGGAACGGGTCGGCTCGACACCACGGACCCATCGAGTACGGCGAGCACCGCGGCCGGGTCGGTGCCGGCGGCGATGCCCACATCCAGCCGTACCGGATCCGACTCCGCCGCAGCCGCGGGCGCGGCGAGGCCCGCACCGAGCAACGCGGCCATCAGGCACGTAGACACTCTGCGCACGGTCGCCTCCGGATCGAAGATCATGAAATGCGATCGAAGGATACGGCACGGTACCGTCGCGACGGAATCGGTCCGACCACAGTGGCTAGGTCCGTCTGGCGTGGATGACGTGGCCGCCCGGGGTGTTCCGGGGCACGTCGGGTCGGCCGAACCAGCGGGACGCGAGCTCGGCGGGGCCGAGGTCCTCGAGCTCGTCGAAGCCCCGGGCACGCAGTTCGGCGGCGAGGTCGTCCGGCATGAAGTAGGTCTGCCACGGCTCGCCGATGCGCGCCACGCGGGCCGCCCGGGCCTCCAGGGCGGCCCGGCGCTCGGGCGCCATCGACGACGGCGGCATCGCGTAGTCGAAGACGACCTCCGCCCGCTCGGTCGCCGCGATCAGGCCCAGCGTCTCGTCGAAGCCCGCCCGGGTCAGGTAGGGCACCACGCCGAGCCAGAGGAAGAACGCGCCCGGCTCGGCCGCGAGCCCCAGACTCCCCGTCTCGAAGTCCGCCGGCACGTACGTCACGTTCTCCGGCACCGCGATGCCGGCCTCGGCCAGCCGCTGCCGCTTGTACGCCTGGGTGTCCGGGTGGTCGACCTCGAACACCCGCAGCTCCGGCCACGGATTGCGGTACGCGAACGTGTCCAGCCCCGCGCCGAGGACGAACAGCTGCCGGGTGCCGTTGCCGACCGCGACGGCCAGGGCGTCCTCGGCGAACCGGGTCCGCGCGGCGATGAACAGGCGCATGGCCCGCCGCCCCGGCGCCTCCTCGGCGTCCGGCGGCACGCCGAGGATGGGCACGGCCAGCGGATCCGAGAAGATCTCGCCGCCCTCGATGAGCTGATGGGCGGCCCGGTAGCGGGCCGCGCTGAAGGCCGTCCGGCTCGGCTGTCCCCTCTCCATCAGGGCAGCCAGCTCGCGCGGGCCATGTCCACGTGTTCGCCCTTCATCGGCACGCCCTCGCTGAGCAACCGCTGCCGCGCCTCCCGCTCGTGACCCGGCGGCGTCCGCCCGGCACTGTTCACCACCCGGTGCCACGGTACGCCGCCGCCGTGCCGCGCCATGATCGTGCCGACCTGCCGCGCCGAGTTGCGGCCCGACCGCTCGGCCAGCACGTCGGCGACCGCCCCGTACGACATGACCTTGCCCTCGGGGATGCTCTCCACGAGCCGGAGGACCTCTTCCACGTACTCCTGCGGTGTCACCGGCGCCACGATATGGGATCTCACCACGGCCGAACAGCGCCCGGCGAGCAGAATGGGCGGGTGCGTGAACAGGTGACCGGTGCCCGGCGGGTCGTGGTGAAGGTGG
This sequence comes from Actinoplanes sp. NPDC049668, assembly GCF_044465445.1. Lineage (NCBI taxonomy): Bacteria > Bacillati > Actinomycetota > Actinomycetes > Micromonosporales > Micromonosporaceae > Actinoplanes > Actinoplanes sp. NPDC049668. Next base: position 604,364 of record NZ_JBITLR010000006.1, on the reverse strand, counting down.
GTTCGTCCTCCCTGACCACCGCGACCGGCGGAATCGACGAGCAGCGGATGGACGCCCTCGTCGACGTGCTCGGCGCGCTGGCCACGCAGGGCCGGGAGGTCGTGCTGGTCTCCAGCGGCGCCATCGCCGCCGGCCTCGCCCCGCTCAAGCTGCGCCGGCGCCCGCGCGACCTGGCCACCCAGCAGGCCGCGGCCTCGGTCGGCCAGGGCCTGCTGATGGGCCGCTACACGGCGGGCTTCGCCCGGCACGGGCTGACCGTCGGGCAGGTGCTGCTCACCGTCGACGACGTGACCCGGCGCGCGCACTACCGCAACGCGTACCGGACGCTGCGCAAGCTGCTGGATCTCGGCGCGCTGCCGGTCGTCAACGAGAACGACACGGTCGCCACCGACGAGATCCGGTTCGGCGACAACGACCGGCTCGCGGCCCTGGTCGCCGCCCTGGTCCACGCCGACCTGCTGGTCCTGCTCTCCGACGTGGACGCGCTGTACACCGGCAGCCCGTCCTCCCCCGACGCCCGCCGGGTGTCGGTGGTGCACAGCGACGCCGACCTGGCGGACATCTCCGTCGGCACTCCGGGCGCCTCCGGCGTCGGCACCGGCGGCATGGTGACCAAGGTGGAGGCGGCCCGGATCGCGACCGGCTTCGGCATCCCGGTGGTGCTGACCGCGGCCGGGCTCGCGGGTCCCGCCCTGGACGGCGCCGAGATCGGCACGCTGTTCCACGCGGCCGCGCGCCGCCCCACGGCCCGGCTCTTCTGGCTCGCGCACGCGACGTCCCCGCGCGGCCGGCTGCACCTGGACCCGGGCGCGGTGGCGGCGGTCGTTGCGCGGCGCAAGTCGCTGCTGCCGGCCGGGATCACGGCGGTGGACGGCTCGTTCGCGGCCGGGGATCCGGTCGACCTGGTCGACGCCGGCTCGGGCGCGCCGGTGGCGCGCGGGCTGGTGAACTACGACGCGGTGGAGCTGCCGGCGCTGCTGGGCCGCTCGACGCCGGAGCTCGCGGCGGCGCTCGGCCCGGGCTACGAGCGCGAGGTGGTACACCGCGACGACCTGGTCCTGCTGTGACCCTGCGTGATTTAGCCGGACTTCCGGTGCAGGATTGAGCCGTCGCCGTCAGTCCGGCGGGTACAACAAGGAGTCGAGATGACCGTGCTTGCGCAGGCCTCCGACGCGCGGGTTGCCGCCGTCGACCTGGCCGCCGCCACCCGCGCCGAGAAGGACGCCGCGCTGCTGCTGATGGCCGACCGGCTGGTCGAGCGCGCCGACGACATCGTCGCCGCGAACGCCGTCGACGTGGCGAACGCCCGTACCGGTGGATCGTCCGAGGCGATGATCGACCGGCTGACGCTGACCGCCGAGCGGGTCGCCGCGATGGCCGACGGCCTGCGGCAACTCGCCGCGCTGAACGACCCGGTCGGTGACGTGGTCCGCGGATCGAAGCTGGCCAACGGCCTCGAGCTGCGCCAGGTCCGGGTCCCGTTCGGGGTGGTCGGCATCATCTACGAGGGCCGACCGAACGTGACCGCGGACGCCGCGGGCATCTGCCTCAAGTCCGGCAACTCGGTGCTGTTGCGCGGCTCGAGCTCGGCCATGAGCTCGAACGCGGCGATCGTTTCGGTGCTGCGCAAGGCGGTGGCGGACGCGCATCTGCCGGCGAACGCGATCCAGCTGCTGGACGCGTCGACCCGCGACTCGGTGAAGGAGCTGATGCGGGCCCGCGGCCTGGTCGACGTCCTGATCCCCCGCGGCGGCGCCTCGCTGATCAAGACCGTGGTCGAGGAGTCGACGGTCCCGGTGATCGAGACGGGCGTCGGCAACTGCCACGTGTACGTGGACGAGGGCGCGGACCTGGAGAAGGCGCTCGGCGTGGTGCTGAACTCGAAGACCCAGCGGCTGTCCACCTGCAACACGGCGGAGTCGCTGCTGGTGCACGCGTCGATGGTCGAGTCGTTCCTGCCGATGGTGATCGAGGAGCTGGTGGCGGCCGGCGTGACCGTGCACGGCGACCCGCGGGTGGCGGGCTTCGACGGCGTGGTCCCGGCGACCGAGGAGGACTGGGGCAAGGAGTACCTGTCGGCGGACATCGCGGTCGCGGTGGTGGACTCGCTGGACGACGCGCTGGACCACATCCGCCGCTACGGCACGGGCCACACCGAGGCGATCGTGACCGAGAGCGTCGTGGCGGCCCGCCACTTCGCGGCCCGGGTCGACGCGGCGGCCGTCATGATCAACGCGTCGACGCGCTTCACCGACGGCGGCGAGTTCGGCTTCGGCGCGGAGATCGGCATCAGCACCCAGAAGCTGCACGCACGCGGCCCGATGGGCCTGCCCGAGCTGACCTCGACGAAGTACATCGTCACCGGCAACGGCCACACCCGCTGAACCACCACGGCCGCCGGCCCGCGCTGCGGGACGGCGGCCGTTCGCGTGCGTAGGGCTCAGTACGACGGCAGCGACGGGTCCACGGTGTTGACCCAGGAGACGATGCCGCCCTGGACGTGCACGGCGTCCTTGAAGCCCGCCGCCTTCAGCGCCGCGAGCGCCTCCGCCGAGCGCACGCCGGACTTGCAGTGCAGCACGATCTGCCGGTCCTGCGGGAAGCGGGACAGCGCCCCGCCGGACAGGATGTCGCCCTTGGGGATCAGCGTCGCGCCCGGGATGCTGACGATCTCGTACTCGGCGGGCTCGCGGACGTCGACCAGGAACACGTCCTTGCCGCTGTCCTGCCACTCCTTGAGCTCGCGCGCGGTGATCGTCGCGTCGATGGTGGCCTCCTGCGCCTCCTCGGAGACCGCGCCGCAGAAGTCCTCGTAGTCCTCGAGCAGGTCGGTGACCGTCGGGTTCTCGCCGCAGAGCGCGCACGCCGGGTCCTTGCGGACCCTGACCTTGCGGTACTCCATCTCCAGGGCGTCGTAGACCATCAGCTTGCCGACCAGCGGCTCGCCGATGCCGGTGATCAGCTTGATCGCCTCGTTGACCTGGATCGAGCCGATCGACGCGCAGAGCACGCCGAGGACGCCGCCCTCCGCGCAGGACGGGACCATGCCGGGCGGCGGCGGCTCCGGGTAGAGGCACCGGTAGCAGGGGCCGTGCTTCTCCCAGAACACGGACGCCTGGCCGTCGAAGCGGTAGATCGAGCCCCAGACGTACGGCTTGCCGAGCAGCACCGCGGCGTCGTTGACCATGTAGCGCGTCGCGAAGTTGTCGGTGCCGTCGACGATCAGGTCGTACTGGCTGAAGATCTCCTTGACGTTGTCGCGGTCCAGCGCGGTGTTGTGGATGACCACGTTCACCAGCGGGTTGATCTCCCGGATGCTGTCCGCGGCGGACTCGGCCTTGGGCCGGCCGACGTCGGAGACGCCGTGGATGACCTGGCGCTGGAGGTTGGACTCGTCGACGGTGTCGAAGTCGATGATGCCGAGCGTTCCGACGCCGGCCGCGGCCAGGTAGAGCAGGGCGGGAGAGCCGAGACCACCCGCGCCGACGGCCAGGACCTTGGCGTTCTTCAGCCGCTTCTGCCCGTCCATCCCGACGTCGGGGATGATCAGGTGACGGGAGTAGCGGCGGATCTCGTCGATGCTCAGCTCGGCGGCCGGCTCGACGAGCGGGGGCAGTGACACGGTGAACTCCCCGGGATCGACGGTAGGTGCCACCCATTCTTGCTCTTCCGCGGCCGTGGAAGGACATGACGTGTAACACCGGCCCGGTATGCGGGACGGGGAATCAATCGTCAGTCCACGGGGTTGCCGGCGTACCGCCTGCCGTCCAGGTACGGCCAGGAGTTCGCGACGCAGCCCTTGAGGCCGTAGGTCTGCTGCATCATCACCGGTGCGGGCTCACCCCGGCCGACGCAGGCCTCGTGGCCGTGGCCGAGCTGGTGCCCGACCTCGTGGTTGATCGCGTACGCCCGGTAGGTGCCGAGCGGGGCGCCGTAGTCCGGCACCGCGCGCCGCCACCGGTCATGGTTGATGATCACCTGGCCCGGCAGCCGGCACGAGGTGAAGCCCTCGGTCCGCAGGCCGCCGCGGGCGCACATCCGCTCGGAGGTGCGGGCCGAGGCCAGAAAGATCGTGAACTCGGAGTCGGCCGCGTGCGGCACCCGCTGCAGCCGGAACCGCCGCCCGGCGATCCAGCTCCTCGGATCGCCGAGGATCCGGTCGACCTCGCCGGCGAAGTCGCCGCCGTCGCCCTCGCCCTCGCCGAGGTTCTCCTCGACGGCGACCCGGAAGCGCCGCAGCGGGCCGGCCGCGCCGAGCACCGGGCCGTAGCCCTCGGCGAAGACGAACCCGCCGGCCTTCGGCGCGGATCCGGCCGGGACGACGTCGGCGGCGTCGGCCGGCGCGGCGAGGACGGAGGGCGGTGCGGGTTCGGCCGGTGCGCCGACCCGGTCGGCACCGTGTTCGTTACGCATGATCCCGCCTACCGCGACGCCCACGATCGCGATGATCAACAGGTAGAGCACGGCTCTGCGGCGCCGCTCGCGACGGCGCCGGTGCCAGTTCCGGGACCGGGCCCGCCGCGCCCCGGCGGGCACTCCCGGCGCCACGGCCCGAAAATCCACTGAACCCATTGCCACCGCCAGCCTGCCAGAGGCGGGTGGGCGGCACCGCGGTTTCGCGCAGACCCGCCGCGGTCAGAGCCCCGGGCCGGCGAACCGGCGGTCGCCCCGGCGCGGCCACGCGTACGGCACGCAGCCGCGCAGCGTCAGCGTCTGCTGCACCATCACCGGCGCCGGCCCGCCGCGCCGCGGGCAGCCCTGATGGCCGTGACCCAGCTCGTGGCCGACCTCATGGTTCACCACGTACTGCCGGTACGTGGAGAGCGGCACCTTCGCCTCGAGGTAGGGCCGCGCCGACAGCCGCCAGCGGTCCAGGTTGATGATCACCTTGCCGGTGACCCGGCACGACGTGTGCGGGCGCCCGCCGATCGTGATGTTCGTGCCGCCCCGCCGGCACATGTCCCCGGCGGTGTCCCGGGTGGCGAGGTACACCGTGAAGTCCGCCGGCTGGCCGCCGGGTACCCGCTGCAACCGCAGCCGCCCGTCGCCGATCCAGCTCCGCCGGTCCCCCAGCGTCGCCTCCACCTGCGCCGCGAAGGCCGCCGGGTCCTCGTTGCCGCCCCGCTCCACCGCGACCCGGAACCGCCGCAGCTCACCCTTGCTGCCCAGCACCCGGCCGCGCCCCGGCGCGTACGCGAATCTGCCCGAGCCCCGCGGGGGCACCCGGCCCGGCAGCCGTAGCGCGTCGGGCGGCGCGGCCATGGTGGTGGCCGGCGCCGAGGGTGCCGGCGGGACCGACGGCGACGCCGGCGCGGACGGGGTCGACGGCGTCGGCGCCGCGACCGGCACGGTCTGCGGGGCCGGCGCAGGCGCCAGGAGGACCGGGATGAGCATCCCGCCGGCCAGCAGCAGGGCCGCGATGACCAGACCCGCGAGCCACCAACGGCGATGCCGGCGATCGCCGTCGCTGCCGGGTGCGACGGCGGCCGCGTCGGGCGCACGAGAATCGATCATTTGGGAACAAGCCTGCCACAGCGGCCCGGGCGGGGCCGCCCGACGATCGCATGGGCGATTTAGGTCACGCGCCCCGGCCGACGGGCGAATCGACGTCGTCCAGCAGCCCGACGACGGCCCGCGCGACCAGACGCGGAACCTCCATCTGGGCGACGTGGCCGACGCCCGGCAGGATCAGCAGCCGGCCGTCCGGTATCGCCTTGGCGACCTGCGCCGGCACCCGCGGGTCGACCAGCTCGTCCCGGAGGCCGCCGATCACCAGGGTCGGCGCGGTGACCCGAGCGGCCAGCCGCCACTGCGAATCGGGGCCCGGCAGGTACGCCCGCAGGAAGCTGGACACCAACCCGCGCAGCGTCCCGAGGTAGGCGCGCGGATAGTGCGCGACGGTGTGCCGGAGTTTGATCTCCTCGATCGCCTCGACGCGGCGCTGCGGGTTCACCTTGGTGGTGTCGCCGAAGCAGGCCAACAGCACCTGCTCGGCCAGCTGCTCCGGGGTCAGCCGGGCCAGGCCCCAGGCGAACAGCCGCTCCGCGCGCGGCAGGGCGAGCAGCGGCAGCATCGGGCCCTGCGCCGTGCGCCGGGGGTCGAGGAACGGCATGGCCGGCGAGATCAGCGTCAGCGTTCTGACCAGGTCGGGGCGCAGGGCCGCCACGCGTACGGAGATGGAGCCGCCGAGCGAGTTGCCGACCAGGTGTACCGGGCCGCGGCCGGCGAACTCGAGGTAGCCGATGAGCCGGTCGGCGAAGGCCGGGATGGAGTAGCGCGGGCTCGGGTCGCTGTAGCCGAAGCCGGGCAGGTCGACGGCCTGCGCGTCGAAGCGGTCGGTGAGCAGGCCGGCGAAGTCCGTCCAGTTCTGCGAGGAGCCGCCCAGCCCGTGCACGTAGACGGCGGGCTCGGCGCCCGGCGCGGTGGCCGGGGTGTCGCGGACGTGCAGCATCGCGCCGTCGATGACGACCCGGCGCGCCGGCCACGGCATCGGTACGGCGCCGTCGGGCGGCAGCACCTTGTCCGCCGCGAGGATCGCACCCTTCATCAGGACAACAGTGCCTCAAGGCGGCGGTTGATCGCGGCGAGAGTGGCGCGAACCATGGCGTGCCGGTCGTCGCCGGTGATCACCGCCGACCCGGAGAGCTGCTCGACCCAGCCGCCGACCGAGAGCAGCAGCACGACGACGGCGACCTGCGTCGACCCGAACGGCACGGACGCGGCGTGCTCGACGAAGCATTTCGCCGGCCCGTCGGCGTGGTCCGAGTGGGTGAGCAACTCGTCGACCGCGCTGGCGGTGGCCATCGCGCAGAGCCGCAGCAGGTAGCCGTCGACCGCGGGGCCGGTGGCCTCCCCGGAGGTGACCAGGCCGTTGACGATCAGCCGTACCTCGACGGTCGCCTCGGTGCCGAACGTGTTGACCCGGACGTTCTCGATCATCACGCGGGGTCCGGGCTGCTCGCCGGGGTCGAGCGGGCGCGGCGGCGACGGCTCGACGCCGCCCGGCAGCGGCGCCATGTATCCGGCGGTCGGCGCGGAGGGCAGGCCCGGTCCGGGCGCCGGCCGGCCTGCGGGGTTGTGCTGGCTGGGCACGAACGGCGTGACCGGCGCGTTCGGCGCGACGACCCGGGCCGGCGGCGCGGAGGACGGCGCGGACGAGGTCCGGGCGGCCGGCAGCGGCGCGCTCCGGACCGCCGGCGGGGAGGAGCGGGCCTGCTGCGCGGCCGGGGGCGCCGAGGCGGGAGCGGCCGGCGAGGAGTACGACGGCGGCGCCGAGCGGGGTGCGGGCGACAGGGCCGGCGGCGCGGACCGCGGCGCGGGCGCCGGCGCGGCCGCGAGCGGGGTCGCACCCTGCATGGCGGCGTCCAGGCCCATCCGGTCCTGCAGCAGCCGGGCGACCTGGCGGCTGACCTCGGCGGGGTCGGCGCCCTCGGACAGGTCCAGCCGCAGGCTGTGCGCGCCGGCCGGGGTAGTGCGCAGAGAGGCGTCCCGGACGCCGTCGACCTCGCGGACGGCCTCCAGGATCGCGTTCACGTCGAAGCCCTCCTGCCGCTCCTGCGCCGACAGCACGTCACCGCGGCGCAGATGCGTCGCGATGCGGGCCAGCGCCGGGGTCTCGGCGGTCGGCTCCACCGAGGGCGGCTCCGGGACGGTCGGCACGTCCGGCTGGGCCGGAACGCGCTGCGGCAGGGCCTCCGGCGACCGGTCCGGCGACCGGTCCGGCGTGCCGGGGAACGCACCCGCCGCGCCGTAGCGGGCCGGCGCGTCGGACGGCTCGGACCGCAGCCGGCGGGGGAAGCCGGCCGGGTCGTACGACGCCCGGACCGAGCCCTGATCGCCAGAGCGCGACTCGTCGGGCGAAGCCTGCGGCGGGCCGTCCAGCGGCGGGTCGAGGGCGTGCCGGGCGGAGTCGACCGCGGACCAGTCGGCCCGGCGTCCGCCGGGCGTCGCCGGGCGTACCGCCGGGAAGGGCCGCTCGGCGGGCACCGCGGTGCGCTGCTGCCCCACCGGCGGGCGCGGCGCGTCCCGCCGCGCGTCGTCAAGATCACCTTCGTAGGGGAAGGGCGGTGCGCTGGCCGGCAGTATGCCGCCGACCGCGCGCAGCTCGGTGGTGTCCTGCGCGTCCGGCCGCAGCAGCTCCGGCGAGAGCGGATCCGGCCGCACCGACGCGGCGTGGGGCGGCTCGGCGGCGCGAGGCGGCTCGTTCTGCCGGGGCTCGCTGCCGTTCGGCGACAGGTGCGCCATCAGATCCTGGTAACGCGACCGGCTGTCGGACCATGCCGCGGCGTTGTCGGGCCGGGAACCCTCGACGCCCGCCGGCGGCGCGGAGGCCGGGCTCGCCGGCGTGAAGGACGGCGGGGCGAAGGGGTGAATCTCCCCCGAAGGGGTGTCCGCCGGAAGGGTCCGATCCGCGGTGAACGACCGGCGTTCGCCGAGGGGCCGACGCCAGGCCGGCACGTCGGTCTCCGGGTCAAGCGCCGACCCGGCGTTGGACCACGGGCTCTCCCGTGTCGCCCAGCCGTTCAACAGGGTACGGTCACGCGACTCAGCACCAGCGCCACCTTCCCCTGCCCCGGCGTCCCCGGAATGCCCTGTTTCGTCCACCGCGCGCTCCTCGCTTGCCCCCGCTGAGGCTACCGTGTGGTTGCAGTGGCGATAAGTTGCAGCGTCGCGACAATTGCCCGCCCGGAAACCGGTAGGCGGCTAACCGGGCAATCTTCGCCATGGCGCGGGGGAACGAGTCTCGGAGGTACACATGACCGCTGCGTCCGGCGAGGCACAGACGGCGGGGCGCCCCACGCGCCTGCCGCGCTCGGCACGCCGTAAGCAACTGCTGGCCGCCGCGCAGCAGATCTTCGTGGCACAGGGCTACCACGCCGCCGCGATGGACGAGATCGCGGAGCGGGCCGGCGTCTCCAAGCCCGTGCTCTACCAGCACTTCCCCGGAAAGTTGGAGCTCTACCTCGCCCTGCTCGACACCCACTGCGACGCGATAATCGCCAAGGTGCGCGCCGCGATGCAGGCGACCCCGGACAACAAGGAGCGGGTCAAGGGCGCCGTCCGGGCCTACTTCGACTTCATGGACCACGAGAGCGAGGCGTTCCGGCTCGTCTTCGAGTCCGACCTGCGCAACGACCCGCAGGTCCGCGAGCGGGTCGAACGGGTCGAGCAGGGCTCGATCGCCGAGATCACCGACACCGTGGTCTCCGACACCGGACTCGGCCGGGCCGAGGCCGAACTGCTCGCGTCCGGGCTGGTCGGCGCGGCCGGCCAGGCGGCGCAGTTCTGGCTCGCCAACGGCCGGCAGACCCCGAAGCCGGAGGCGGAGGCGCTGGTCGCGGCCCTGATCTGGCGGGGCATCGCCAGCTTCCCGCTGCAGGGTGAGTCAACGCCCGGCTCGCCCGTGGAAATCGGCTAGCCTTCAGGGCGGACGACATCTGAGAGGGAGGACCCCCGTGGAGGTCAAGATCGGCGTGCAGTACGCCCCGCGTGAGCTGGTGCTGGAGAGCGCGCAGACGCCGGCCGAGGTCGAGCAGGCCGTGACCGAGGCGATGGCCAAGGACAGCGTTCTCACTCTGACCGACGAGAAGGGCCGCAAGGTGATCGTCCCGATCGCCAAGGTGGCCTACGTGGAGATCGCCGAGAAGTCCGAGCGGCCGTTCGGCTTCACCACGCGATAAACACCGCGCGACGAAACGGCAGGGAACTCCGCTCCGGGGCACCCTGCCGTTTCTATACAGCACCGTCACCTTCGCCCTGAGGTGCGCAATCTCGGTGTCGGGTAGACTCGGTTCGTCGCCGTCGACGTCGGCTCGTCAATTCGAGTCGCCGCGGCGACGCGCGTGCGGCCCGCGAGCATTCGCGTGTGGCCCGCGCCCTACCCAGACCGCGCCCAGGACTTCGACGGGCGCACCACGAGAGGCACCCGTAGAACTTCATGAGCGACATCGAGAACAACGAAACAGAGCCGGCTCTGGTCCCGGTGCTCACCCGCGCGCCCGTCCGCGCAGACAGCCCCACGTTCGCCGAGCTCGGCGTCCGCGCCGAGACCGTCGAGGCGCTCGCCGCCGCCGGCATCACCCGGGCGTTCGCGATCCAGGAGTACGCACTTCCCATCGCCCTGCGCGGCACCGACCTGATCGGCCAGGCGCCCACCGGCACCGGCAAGACCCTCGGCTTCGGCCTGCCCCTGCTCGAGCGGGTGCTCGCGCCGAGCGAGGGCGCCGACGGCCAGCCGCAGGCGCTCATCGTCGTACCGACCCGCGAGCTCGGCCTGCAGGTCGCCCGCGACCTGGCCGCCGCGGGCAGCACCCGCGGTGTCCGCGTGCTGCCGATCTACGGCGGTGTCGCGTACGAGCCGCAGGTCGAGACGCTGAAGAAGGGCATCGAGATCCTGGTCGGCACCCCCGGCCGCCTGCTCGACCTGGCCAAGCAGAAGCACCTGAAGCTCGGCTCGATCAAGGCCCTGGTGCTGGACGAGGCCGACCGGATGCTCGACCTCGGCTTCCTCGAGGACGTCGAGAAGATCCTGGCCATGCTCCCCGAGCAGCGCCAGACGATGCTCTTCTCGGCGACGATGCCGGACCCGATCGTCGCGCTGAGCCGCCGCTTCCTGCGCCACCCGGTGACCATCCACGCCGGCCACACCTCCGAGAGCGGCCCGTCGCCGCTGACCAAGCAGGTCGTCTACCGCACGCACCCGCTGAACAAGCTGGAGATGGTCGCCCGCATCCTGCAGGCCCGCGAGCGCGGCCTGACCATGATCTTCACGCGGACCAAGCGGGCCGCCGACCGGGTCGCGGAGGACCTCGACTTCCGCGGGTTCGCGGTGGCCGCGGTGCACGGCGACCTCGGACAGGGCGCGCGTGAGCGGGCGCTGCGCGCGTTCCGCTCCGGAAAGATCGACGTGCTGGTCGCGACCGACGTGGCCGCGCGCGGCCTCGACGTCTCCGGCGTCACCCACGTCATCAACTACGACTGCCCGGAGGACCCGGACACCTACACGCACCGCATCGGCCGCACCGGCCGCGCGGGCGCGACGGGCGTCGCGGTGACCTTCGTGGACTGGGAGGACATGCCGCGTTGGGTGCTCATCGACAAGTCGATGGGCCTCAACATGCCGCAGCCGCCGGAGACCTACCACACCTCCGAGGCGCTCTACTCCGACCTGGACATCCCGGCCGACGTCTCCGGCACCCTGCCGACCGCGGTGCGCACCCGGGTCGGCCTGTCCGCGGAGATCGAGGAGGACCTGGGCGGCACCCGGCGCCGCGGCAGCCGCGACGGCGGCCGTGACTCGTCCCGCGGCCGGGGCCGCACTGATCGGACCCGCGGCCCGCGCCGCGACGACGCGCGGACCGAGGCCGCACCGGCGACGACCGACGACGAAGCGACGGGCGACGGGCCGCGCCGGCAGCGTCGCCGGCGCCGCGGTGGCGACCCGGTGACCACGGCCGAGGGCACGACGACGGCCCCGCTCTTCTCGGACGGTTCGGAGGCGGTCTCCGCGACGTCCGACGGCGAGACCGACGCGGCCGGCGACGACGGCGACGGCCCGGCCGACGCGGCGGGACGCCCGCGCAGGCGCCGCCGGCGCGGTGGCCGCGGCAACCGTGCCGCGGGCGGCGCCGCCGAGGGCGGCGAGGGCGGCGAGTCCGCGCCCGCCGACGCCTCGGGCGGTTCCGAGGACTGACATCCGCTCCGGGCGTGCCCGGCGGGATCACCCGCCAGGCACGCCCGTTGCCGTGTCGTCAGTGAGCAATTTCAACCTGGTCTCGGGCCAGAGCCATCCGGGGCCCGTTGAAAAGGCTCAGTGCGTCGGATCCACGCCAAGGGCCGCGCACGCACGCCGGTACATGCTGACCGCCTCCACGCGGACCTGGCGGCGCTCGGTCAGGTGCTCGCTGAACGGGATGCGTACCGGGACGGCGATGCCGTTCACCGTCGCGTCGAAGTCCATCCCGTCGGCGTCCATGCCCGACATCCGGGCCGCGCTCGCGGCGTCGATGCCGCCCAGGCCGCGGACGATCAGCACGTTGTCCTCGGCGTGGTCGTCGTTCATGTGGCGGGCGATCTGCGCCACCACCTCCGGGGTGAAGGTCATTGCCAGCGCTCCTTCAGCTCACGCAGCACCGCGATGTTCAGCCGATAGGCCTCGACCACCTCGGCGAGAAAGTTCTCCTCATCGTCCGGTGTGAATGCGACCTGGTCGAGCAATTCGCGGTAACGGGTGCGGAAGGCCGGCGGCGAGACGCCCTCGAAGACGAAGAACCGGTGGCCCGCGCCGTCGAGGCCGTACGCCTTGGCGATCGCCGGGCCCAGGTACTGCCCGCCCGAGAGGTCGCCCAGGTACCGGGTGTAGTGGTGCGCGATGAAGGCCCACGGGCGGTCGAAGGCCACCTCACGCAGCCGGGCGCGGTACTCCGAGGTCGCCGGTAGGGCCGCGGGCCGCGCCTGGTGGCCGAGCAGGGTCTCCAGGTCGTCCGTCAGCGCCGGCAGCCGGGTCAGCTCGGGGAAGACGAACGCGCCGGCGACCGGGTCGTCCGCCATCGCGCCGGCCGCCTGCTCGAGCGACTCGTAGATGTACCAGTGCTGCGCGGCCAGGTCGGCGTACGCCTGCCGGGGCAGGCGGCCCGCGGCCAGGGCGTCGAGGAAGCCGCTGCCCTGCGCCGCGTCGTGATCCATCCGCGTTCCGGCGCGCAGCCGTACGGAGAGTCGCTCCGCGGGTGGGTCGGCCAACGTCATCGCAGCACCTCCGAGTTAGTTAGGTGAGCCTAACAAAGCCGGGCGGCTTTGTGGATCATCGATTTGGGCCGGGCAGAATGGTGGGATGCCCCAACCACTGGACGCCGTCCTCGCCGAAGTGCGTGACCTGCTGCTCGACCCCGCACTCACCCGCGCGGTCGCGGCCGGCCGGCGCCGCGGCCACACCCCGTCGGTCAACCGGGCCGAGCTGCGGCCGGTCGCGCTCAAGGGCGGGAACCGGCTGCAGATCGTCACCGATGACGGCTCCCGGCCGTACACCCGCAACGTCGCGCCCGGCGCCGAGGCCGCGGCGGCGATCGACGCCCTGCTCGCGGAGCCGTTCGGCAACTGGCACGTGGAGACGGCCGCGACCACCGTGCAGGTGCGGATCACCAAGAAGGGTGACGCGCAGGTGCACCGGGCCGCGACGGCCGCGCCCGCGGCCGCGCAGGGCCACGACCGGGCCAAGCAGTGGCTGCTGGATCCCGGCGACCCGCTCTTCACGGTGATCGGCGGGACGGCCGCGAAGCGCCGGCAGGTCGACGCGTTCCTGCGCGCGCTGGCCGCGACGCTGCCCGACGACCTGCCGGAGCTGCTCAGAGTCGTCGACCTGGGCTGCGGAAACGCGTACCTGACCTTCGCGGCGTACCGGTACCTGGCGGACCGCGGGGCTCAGGTCAGGGTGGTCGGCGTCGACGTGCGCGAGGATCAGCGGGTGCGCAACTCGGCCGTCGCCGAGCAGCTGGGGTGCGGGGACGCGGTGACGTTCGTCGCCGGCACGATCGAGGACGCCGTCGTCGACCAGGCGCCCGACCTGGTGCTCGCCCTGCACGCCTGCGACACCGCGACGGATCAGGCGCTGGCCCGGGCGGTGAACTGGGGCGCCCGGTGGGTGCTGGCGGCGCCCTGCTGCCACCACGACATCGCCGCGCAGCTCAAGGGCAACCCGGCCCCGCCGCCGTACGGCGAGATCCTCCGGCACGCGATCCTGCGGGAGCGCTTCGCCGACGTGCTCACCGACTCGCTGCGCTCGGCCCTGCTGCGCCTGCGCGGTTACCGGGTGGAGGTCGTCGAGTTCGTGGACTCCGCGCACACGCCGCGCAACCTGCTGCTGCGGGCCAGGCTGACCGGCGCGGCGCCGGCCGAGGGTCAGCGCGCCGAGTACGACGCGCTGACCGCTCAGTGGGGCGTGACGCCGGCGCTGGAGAAGCTGCTCAGCTGACGACGGCGGTGAACGCCGCGGTGTGCACCCGGCCCGCGACCTGGAAGTCGAAGAACATCCGGTAGCGGCCGGGGCCCGGCGCGGTGAGCCAGAACCTGACGGCACCGTCGACGAGCCGCGGCTCCGGGTGCACGTGCACGTAGCCGACGTCGCCCTCGCGGAAGACCACCAGGTGCCCGAACGCGCCCAGGTACGGCTCCAGCGCGGCGGGTGCGCCGCCCGGCCCGGTGACCGTCATGAGCAGCGGCTCGCTGACGCCCGTCCGGGGCCGGCCCGCGTACGACACGGTGAAGCCGTCGGTGGTCGCCTTCGTCGCGGGCGCGGGAAGCGCGACCGGGGTGTAGTCGCCGGCGACCGTGAGGTCGACGCCGAGCGTGACCGGGGTCTTCCGGCCGCCGACGATCGCGGTGAAGTCGGCCACCGCGCGGTAGCTGCCCGGCGCCGCCAGGGTGAGGTCGATGCCCCAGGTGCCGTCGGGCGCCATGACCGGGTGCAGGTGCTGGAAGCCGCTGAGGTCCCGGCGCACGACGACGAGGTGCAACGGCTTGTCGTGCACGACGGCGTACGTGGTGACGGGCGCGCCGGCCGCCATGATCCGGAAGCTGAACGGCTGCCGCTTCCCGGCCTGGAACGCGGTCTTCTCGGGCGCGAGGGTGAGGCCGGAGGCGGTGACCGCGAGGCCGCCGACGGTCTCGGCGGCGGGCGGACCGCCCGCGACGTCGGTGACCGTGCCGTCCGCGTTGTGCACGTGCGGCGGCGCGCCGGTGTCGTCGTGCGGCGAGGGGCTGACGGCGCCGGCCGGCGCGGCGTCGTGGCCGTGACCGCCGCCCGTGGTGGCCGCGGGCGGCGGGACGGGAGCGGCCGCCGCCCGCTCGACGGAGTCGTTGAGGCGGCCGATGCCGTAGCCCGCGAAGAGCACCACCACGAGGAGCGCGCCGAACGCGGCGAGGCGGAAGCCCGCGCGCTCGGAGACCGGCTCGCGGGGCGCGGGCTCGCGCGTGTCAGGCATCGGCCAGCTCGTAGCCGGCCTCGTCGACCGCGGTGCGCACCGCGTCGTCGGTGAGCGGGGCCTCGCTGGTCACGGTGACCGAACCGGATCCGAGATCGACCTGGACGCTGGTCACGCCGGGCAGCTCGGCGATCTCGCTGGTGACGGCCTGAACGCAATGCGTGCAGGTCATCCCGGTCACGGTGTATGTGGTGGTGACTGACATTGCTTTCCCTTCGAGGGGTTCGCTCAGGAACGGATCAGGCGGGCGATGGCGTCCGACGCCTCTTTGACCTTGGCGGTCGGGTCGCCGGCGCGCGCGGCGTCGACGACACAGTGCGCCAGGTGATCCTCGAGCAGGCCGACGGCGACGGCCTGCAGGGCACTCTTGGCGGCGGAGATCTGGGTGAGGACGTCGATGCAGTAGGTGTCCTCGTCGACCATCCGCTGCAGCCCCCGGATCTGGCCCTCGACGCGGCGCAGGCGGCCGAGCAGGGCGGCCTTGTCGCCCGAGTAGCCGTGCGGGCCGGGATGTTCGTGGTCGGTGCTCATGACCGCAGCATACCCCCCACCCGTATCGAAGCGGGCAAGCCACACGCGTGGCTTTTATTCCTTTTGTCTCGTTAAGGGTTCTGTGTCGTTTACCCTGACCGCCCAGAAGTTCATTGTCGCGCTCCTGTCGGTGCTGCTGCTCGCGGGTCTGGCCCCCGAGGCCGCGCGCGGAGTCGACCGCCCCTCGGCCGCCGAGCTGGACAGCCGGATCGCGGCGGCCGCCCGCAAGCTCGAGGTGATGGTCGAGCGTTACAACGACGCGCGCGAGGACCTGCACGCCACCAGGATGCAGACCAAGCACCTGGGCGGTCAGCTCGGCCCGATGACCCGCGACCTGGAGCGGCGGCAGAAGCTGATGGGCGGGCTGGTCTCGCGGACCTACCAGCGCACCCGCAGCGGCCCGACGATCGCGCTCTTCGCGGCCGACGAGCCGCACGTGTTCGTGGACAAGCTGCTCGTGCTGCACCAGCTCGCCACCGAGGAGCAGCGGGCCGCCACCGACCTGCGCGAGGCCCGGACCCGGGTGTTCAAGACCCGCAAGATGCTCAACGCGCTCGCGGACCAGCAGCGCCGGCAGCAGCTGCGGATCCGCGTCGGCCAGGCCACGGTCGAGGGCGAGATCGCGGCCCTCAAGCAGATGCGGGCGATCGCCTACGCGGGCGGATCCCGGCTCGGCCCCGACGAGGACATCCCGATGCCGGAGTTCGTACCGGGGCGCGCCGGCAAGGTGGTGGCGTTCGCGTTCGGTCAGCTCGGCAAGCCCTACCGGTGGGGCGCGGCGGGGCCGAACTCCTACGACTGCTCGGGGCTGACCCTGGCGGCCTGGGACGCGGCCGGGGTCGGGCTGCCGCACAACGCCGCGCGGCAGTACCGCGCCATGAGACGCATCAGCAGATCCGAGCTGCGCCCGGGCGATCTGGTGTTCTTCTACGGCCCGATCAGCCACGTCGGCGTCTACATCGGCGGCGACAAGATGATCCACTCACCCGAGTACGGCGAGAACGTCCGGGTGTCCAGCATCGACACCCAGCCCATCCACGGCTTCGGCCGCCCGGGCTGACCTCGACCACCGCACCACAGGCCTCAGCGCCTGTCCTTGAACTTCAAGATCGGGTTGGTGTCGGTCGTACGCTCGCGGCATGAGCGGTGGCGGGCGCGGTGCTCGGGGTTGGCTGTCGCTGGTGCCGCAGCCGGCTGGGGCCGGCCGAGCACCGACCGTAGTTCCTGACGGCGGGCCACGCCGCGCTGCGGCGGCCTCCTGGTGGTGAGCGATGCCGGCGACGATCGGGCAGGTGACGCAGAAACGCTACGACGCGATCGTGGCCGAGAGCCGCGAGCTGGTGGCGCAGCGAAGCCGGACTCAGTTCTGCGTCGGCGACCTGGCGTTGGAGATCGAGCCGATGCGCCCGCATAGCGGCTCATCGCCGGCCGCGACCCGTCTTCGGCGCTGGTGTCGCAGGTCTTCGCGATGTTCGCCGAGGACGTGGGGGCGTCGCTGAGCTCGGTGAATCGGTGGCGGTGGGATGGCGTCGCGGTGGCCGGTGGCGCGTCCCCGCGACGACCTGCCGCACTACATCCACGGGATGCCGGCGCCGATCCCGGACGCGGACCAGCGGTTCGCCGCGATCGCGGAACCACCGGTGCTCGCGCGGACCGGTGAACGCCGGTGGACCGGGGACGAGGCGAAGCGCCTGACAGGCCGTCAGGTTGCGGGGCCAGAGACCGTGCAGGAAAAGGTCGTGGCGGTGCACGAGCTGGTCCGCGCCGAGGACGTTGCCTCGCGCGTCGGGACGGATCTGCTGCGCCGGCCGGAGGTGGCGTTCAAGGCGATGACCGACACCACGGCACGGCACGTGGTCAACCGCGCCCAGGCCCGCCAAGGTGTGGAGATCGTGCGGCAGCGCACGCCCGCGATGCAGCACATCGAACACACCGCCGAGTTCCTCGACCTGGTCGGGGCGTGCGCCCATTTCGTCACGCAGGCCGGCCGGCGGCGCTAACCGACCGATCGCCCCGCTGCTACCGCTCCCGCCAGCACCACCCAGCCCGAACGGTGCGGGTAGCTGGCGCATCTCCCGGGCGACGGCTGCTAGCAGCGGTCGGACAGCCGTCGATACATGCGCAAAGCAGCCCCCGCCGACGAGAAAATCTAGGTCCAGATCACTAGACATTCCCGCCGGGCCTGCTAATATTTCTTCCGTTGACAGCAGAGATCAGCAAAGACGCAGACGAAGTAGACCGAGCGTTACGCAGGGCCCGGACCCCGATCCGTGGCTCGCTCGGCACGGCAGTTGGAAGTAGGCATCACCGCACGCAGCAAGGCAAGGCAGGTAGGAAGTGGAACGTAAGACCCTGATGTAATTCCAGGTCAGGGCAAGGCGGGCCGATGCTGGTTTCGGGGCTCGCCTGGCAGGACAGTCCGTCGCACGTGCACGGGGCCATGAAGTCGCGTGGGGCTCTGGCACCGGCGGACGGCACGACAGCAGCACAGCAATCGGAAGCAGAGGAAAGGGAGGGCACTAACACCGTTGGATCGCCCGTCGCCGGGACGCAGTTCGACTCCGGCGCGGACACCGCAGTTTCCATCGAACGAGAGGTGGTCTCCGGTCACGCTTATGCGGTCCTCGCACCCCACGCCGCCGACGGCGGCAGGTGCGGATACGACAACCCGACGAACCTGTCGGTAGATGGTGTTTTGACCCGTAACCCTGGGCCCCGGCGGTTTCTGCGCCGGGGCCCTCGTCCATGGAGAGGTACCTGTATGGCCCAACGCGACGACATGTTCGGCGACGACGACTTCCCTGCCTACACGATGGGCCGCGCCGCGGAGATCACCGGCGCATCGCAGGACTTCCTGCGTCGCCTCGACGAGGCGAAACTGATCGCCCCGACCCGGTCGGCCGGCGGGCACCGCCGCTACTCCCGCTACCAGCTGCGCCTCGCTGCCCGGGCCCGAGAGATGGTCGAGCAAGGCACCGCCCTGGAAGCCGCCTGCCGGATCATCATCCTCGAAGACCAGCTCGCAGAAGCCCTCCAGCACAATCAGGACCTCCAACGGCAACGGCCGGCGGACTCTGCCTGATTCACCGCCCGTACGCGGTCCCTCTCTGCCACGAGGGGGACCGTTGTTGTTGTCGGCTCGGGTCAGTCGGGCGTTCGGCGCTGATGTTCGCGTCCGCGATGGGTGACGCGGCGGATCCGGTCGGCGTCGTCGGTGACGCCGGTGACCCGCTCGGCGAGCGGGCGTGCCGGTTTTGCAGGTATGCGTGGGTGTCGCTGAGCAGCGGGAGCAGGGTGGCCGGGTCGCTGTCGCCGAGGGCGTGGTGCAGCCGGTCGAGGCTCGCCTGAGCGTCTGGGCCGAGGTCGGTCAAGGCGGTGATCTGACCGGCGAGTTGCCGCAGGTCGGCGCCGTTGGCGCGGGCCCAGCCGGCGACCGCTCGAGCGCCGGCCCGGCGGTCGCGTTCGGCGGTCGCGTTCGGCGGTCGCGTTCGGCGGTCGCGTTCGGCGGTCGCGTTCGGCGGTCGCGTTCGGCGGTCACGCGCTGGTCGGCGGTGGCGGTGGCGTCGTCCTGTTCGCTGCGGCGGATCCGCAGGTAGCGGCGTTCCGCGGCCTGGCGGCTGGTGACCCCCATCGCGGGGGCGAGTTCGGCCCAGCTGGCCCCGGCGGCCCGGGCGGCGGCGATCAGCCGCGGCTCGCAGCCGTCGAGGTGGTCACGCAGGTGGCGTAGCGCGATCAGTGTGATCAGCGCCGCCTGGCGGGACGTGGCGGCGGCCTCGGGATCGATGGGTGCGGTCGATCCGCTGCTGGTCGCGGCCAGGATCAGCGCGAGCGCGTGACCCGGCAGATGTTCGGTGACCCCCAGCCCGGCACCTGGTCTCGGCCGGTCGCGATGCCGCTGGACGCCTATCGCGCCGGCGACGAGTTCATCGTGGCGTTCGACCTGCCCGGGGTGACACCGGACAGCATCGACCTCGACATCGAGCGCGACGTGCTGACGGTCAAGGCCGAACGGCGGCCGCTGGACCTCGGTGACGACGCGCAGCTACGGACGCCGGAACGGCCGCTGGGCGTGTTCTCCCGCCAGCCGATCCTGTCCGACGTGCTCGACAGCGAGCGCATCCAGGCCGGCTACGACAACGGTGTCCTCGTCCTGCGTATCCCGGTGCTGGAGAAGGTCAAACCCCGCAAGGTCGACGTCGCGGTCAATTCCAGCGAACCGACCGCGATCAACGCCTCAAGCCGTCCACCCCGCCCCGGGCGGCGGGAAGCAGTCGGGCGGAGCCCGTCATGAACTGCGAGATCACCGGCACCCAGGTGCGCAGCAGCCGCAGCCGTGCGGGACGCGTTCATCGACCTGGTCTGCCAGGACGACGACCTGCTCCGCGCCGATTTCGACGCCCTGGTCGCCGCGTCCTGGCACCCCCGCCAGGCCCTCCTCCGCCAGCGCCGCCACGGCGCCCCCGCCCGGGGGCAGCCCACCCAGCTACACCCGCCATCCACACCGGACGGCCATACGCAGGCGGAACACCCACACGGCGCCAGGACCGGCGGCAGCGTGCCCCTCCGTGACACCGACCGCCGCCACCCGCCACAACCATCAGGGAAACGGTGAAGGGACCGATCCGGTGCCTCGGTTCCGCTGGGACAGGGACCGGCGTCACCGTGACGCCGACCCGAACGCCGGGGACACACCGAGCCAGCGCAGTATTCGCCTAGCTGCGAAACAGGTTGAGTGATAGCCACTCAGCCGGCGACGGCCAGGGCGAAGGGCAGGACGCTATCGGCGCCGGCCCGGCGTAGCGCCCGGCCGGCCAGGACCATCGTCCAGCCCGAGTCGCAGAGGTCGTCGACCAGCAGGACCGGGCCGCCGAGGCCCGCGAGCGACCCGGCCACCTCCGGCGGGACCGTGAACGCGTCGTGCAGGGCCAGGACCCGCTGGGCGCTGTTGCCGCGGTGGCCGGCGTCGCCCGCGTGCGAGGAGGTCAGCGTCCCCAGCATCGGCAGCCGGCCCACCGCCGCGATGCGCTCCGCGATGCTCGCCACCAGCACCGGGCGCCGGTTCGAGCCGACGGACACCACCGCCGCCGGGCGCTGCTCCCAGCCGTCGTCGCCGTGCGCCCAGGCCTTCAGCACCTCGACCACCGCGGCCGCCAGGTCGTCCGGGAGCGGGCCGTCCGGCGCGTCCGGCCCGACCAGGCCGCGGAGCCGGCCGCCCCAGCCGAGGTCGGACAGCCGGCCGACCGCACGGCCCGGGCGGATCTGCTCGGCCGGGCCGATCTTGCCCTTCACCGGTACGCCGACCGCGGCCAGGCCCGTCGGCCAGAGCTTCTTCGGTGCGATGTCCACGCCGGCGTGGCCCAGGAACGTCCTGGCCGCGGTCAGCGACGCCGGGGACACCTCCGCGTCGAACATCGGGTCGGCGCAGGTGTCGCAGCGGCCGCAGGGCCGGGCCTCCGGGTCGTCGAGGCAGCGGCGCAGGAACTCCATCCGGCAGCCGTCCGTCGCCGCGTACTCGATCATGGTTTGCTGCTCCGCGGTGCGGGCCTGCGCGACGCGGCGCAGTCGGGCCGTGTCGTAGGTCCACGGCTCGCCGGTGGCGACCCAGCCGCCGCGGGTGCGGCGAACCGCGCCGTCCACGTCGAGGACCTTCAGCATCAGCTCGAGGCGGGCCCGGCGCAGGTCCACAATGGGCTCCAGTGCCTGCGTGGACAGCGGGCGGTCGTGTGGCAGCGCCGCCAGCACCGAGCGGACCTGATCTTCCGGCGGGAAGGCCAGCGAGGCGAAGTAGCGCCAGATGGCGGCGTCCTCGGCGCCGGGCAGCAGCACGACCTCGGCGTGCTCGACGGCGCGGCCCGCGCGGCCGACCTGCTGGTAATACGCGATCGGGGACGGCGGCGCGCCGAGGTGCACGACGAAGCCCAGGTCCGGCTTGTCGAAGCCCATGCCGAGCGCGGACGTCGCCACCAGCGCCTTGATCTTGTTGTCCAGGAGGTCCTGCTCCGCGGCGCGGCGCGCGGAGTCCTCGACCTGGCCGGTGTAGGACGCGACCGGGAAGCCGCGCGAGCGCAGGAACTCCGCCGTCTCGGTCGCGGCGGCGACCGTCAGCGTGTAGATGATGCCGGAGCCCGGGAACCGCTCGAGGTGGTCGGCGAGCCAGGCCAGCCGGTGCGCGGGGTTGGGCAGGTCCAGCACGGCCAGGCGCAGTGAGTCGCGCTCGAGCGCGCCCCGCAGGACCAGCGCGTCGCCGAGCTGCTCGGCGACGTCGGCGGTGACCCGGGCGTTGGCCGTCGCCGTGGTCGCCAGCACCGGGGTGCGGGCCGGCAGCCCGGCCAGGAAGGTGCGCAGCCGCCGGTAGTCCGGGCGGAAGTCGTGGCCCCAGTCGGAGACGCAGTGCGCCTCGTCGACGACGAGCAGGCCCGTGCTGGCGGCGAGCCCGGGCAGCACGTTGTCGCGGAAGTCGGGGTTGTTGAGCCGCTCGGGGCTGATCAGCAGGACGTCGACCTCGCCGTTGCGGATCTCGGCGGTGATCTCACCCCACTCGTCGAGGTTGGCCGAGTTGATCGTGCGGGCCCGGATGCCCGCCCGGGCCGCCGCCTCGACCTGGTTGCGCATCAGCGCCAGCAGCGGCGAGACGATCACGGTCGGGCCGGCGGGCGGGTCACCGACCTCGGCGGTGACCCCGTCGCGCAGCAGGGCGGTGGCGACGAAGTAGACCGCCGACTTGCCCCAGCCGGTGCGCTGCACGCAGAGCACCCGCCGCCGGTCGACGACCAGGGCCTCGATGGCGCGCCACTGGTCCTCGCGCAGCACCGCGCCCGCGCCGGCGAGGCGGCGCAGCACCTCCTCGGCGCACTCGCGCACGCCCAGCCGCTCGACCTCGCTCACGTCCCGCCGCATATCCGCCACGCCAGCATGTCTACCAGCCCGCACCGACATGTACCGGTCGCACCGGACATCAGCGTCCCAGGACCGAGCCGCCATTCACGTTGATGATCTGGCCGGTCACGAAGCCGCCGCCGGGGCCGGCCAGCCAGCGGACCGCCTCGGCGATGTCGTCCGGCACCCCGGCCCGCTTCACCAGGGTCGCCGCGATCCGCTGCGCGTGACCCTCCTCGGTCATCCGGCCGTCGAAGAACTCGCTGTCCGTCACGTAGCCGGGCGAGATGACGTTGGCCGTGATGCCCTCGGGGCTCAGCCGGGTCGCCAGGTCGAGCACGTAGCCGTGCAGGGCCGCCTTCGCCGCCGAGTACGGCCCGCCTCCGCCGCGCTGCGCCGCGATCGAACTGGTCAGCACGATCCGCCCGCCCGGCCGCCGCAGCAGCGGCAGCAGCGCGTCCGTGAGCAGGACGGCGGTGATGACGTTCGAGTCGAAGTTCGCCCGCCAGCGCTCGGCCAGCCCCTGCGGCGTCGAGTCGTCGCCGCCGATGTACGCGCCGGCGTTGTTGATCAGGACGTCCACCGCGCGACCGGCGACCGCCTCCACCACGGCGTCGGCCTGCCCCGGGTCCGCGAGGTCGGCCCGGACCGCCGTCGCCTGCGGGCCGATCCACTTCACGGCGTCGGCCAGCACGTCCGGGCGCCGCCCGACGATGATGACGTCGTAGCCCTCACCCGCCAGCATCCCCGCCGTCGCCCGGCCGATTCCCGTGCCGCCCCCGCTGACCACCGCAAGCCTCGTCATGTCGCCGACTCTAGCCAGCGGACCGGGCGGCGCCGCTCAGATCGTCACGGAGAAGCCCGACTTCGGCTGGTCCTTCCGCGGCGCCGGGGTCTGCGCCGGCGCCGGGTCGCCGGCGGGCTTCTTCGGCGGCCGCGGCGAGGGCGTCGAAGAAGCCGGCTTCCGGGTCGAGGCCGGCGGCGCGGGACCGTTGTCCACCGTCTCGGGTGTCAGCACCGCGCCGAGCACCTCGGCCCGGCACTTGTGCCCGTTGAGCCGGAACGTCAGCGGCAGCGGGTTGCTGTCGGAGTAGCTGCCGCTCAGCACGATGGTGTCGGAGCGGCCGGGCCGCAGGTCCCGGCCGTCCCGGGCGTCCAGCATCAGCTTGCGGCCGCGCTGGCTGAGCCGCTTCGGCGAGTCGGTGAGCCGCTGCCCGCCCGCGAAGGCGAACTCCAGCCGCCACCCGGACAGCACGTGCGCGCCGGTGTTGATCACGGTGACCTGCGCGCCGAAGTCCGTGCCGGTGTCGCGCTGCACGCGGTAGCGGACCTTGCACCCGCTGCCGTGCGGCGCGACCGCGTTCGGCCCGGCGCCCGCCGCCGCGGCCTGCGCGGTGCCGACGTCGACCGGTTCGCGGCTGGACGACCAGGCCAGGCCGAGAGTCGCGGCCAGGACGACGGTGGCGACGCCGGCCTGCAGGCGATGCCGGCCGGCCAGGACGGCGTCGTCGAGCCGGCCCCCGCTGAACAGCTCCCGCAGGCCGCCCCGGAACAACCCGCCGGCGCTACGCGGCGCGGTGCGCGGCGGTGCGCCGGCGGCCCGGCGCGGCGCGGAACGCAGTCCCGGGCGCGGCGAGGGGCGCGGCACCGGGTGCGGCGACGGGCGCGGCGCGGCCTCGTTGGCCGGCACCGGCGGGATGATCGGCTGCAGCCCGACCAGAGCGCCCAGCGTCACGGCCATCTCGGCCGCGTCCGGGCGCTGCCCGGGGTCCTTGGCCAGGCAGCGCAGGCAGAGGTCCGCGACCTCCGGCGGCAGGCCGGGCAGCGACGGTACGGGCTCGGGATCCGCGAACAGGTGCGCCCGCAGCGCCTCGGTGGTGTTGCCGGCGGGCCACGGGAACCGTCCGGTGAGCGTGCGGTACAGCAGCAGGCCGAGGGCGTACACGTCGGTGGCGGGCGACACCGGGCTGCCGCTGAGCCGCTCGGGCGCGAGGTACGCGGGCGTGCCGAGCAGGCTGCCGTCCGCCGCGGCGTCCCGCTGCCCGATCAGCGCGGAGATGCCGAAGTCGACCACCTTGGCCCCGGTGCCGGTGAGCATGACGTTGGCCGGGGTCACGTCGCGGTGCACGACGCCCCGGGCGTGCGCGGCCGCCAGCGCCGACGCCACCTCGGCCACCATGATCACCGCGTCGCGCCACGGCAGCGAGTCCTGCCGGCGCAGCCGGGCGGAGACCGACTCGCCGTCGTTGAGCTCCATCACCACGTACGGGACGGTGAGGTTCTCGTCGAGCGGGGACTCGCCGAAGTCGAAGATCCCGGTGATGTGCGGGTGGCACAGCCGGGCCGCGGCCAGCGCCTCCTGGCGCAACCGGTCGCGGAACAGCGAATCGGTGGCGAGCTGCGGGGAGAGCACCTTGACCGCGACGGCCCGGCCGAGGACCTCGTCGTGCGCGCGCCACACGACGGACATCCCGCCGGTGCCGAGCCGCTCTATCAGCCGGTATCGATTGCCGACAAGGCCACCTCGTCTGCCGGTCGCCAGCCACCCCATGTGCCGATTGTTGCCCGCGCACCGCCCTCTCACCCGGGGTCCCGGAAAACACCTCCGGCCGTCACGGCGGTCTGACCGGCGCAACGCTCTTTGTCCGGAATCACCCCGCCAACAGCTGATCCACCGGCGCGTAGTCGTCGGTCAGCACCCGGGCGCCGCCGACGAAGTCGTCCAGCCGGGCGCCGTCGATCAGCTGCACCGGCTCGTCGACCAGATCGAGGCGCTCGCGGATCTCGGCCAGCCGCAGCGGCGACCGCGACGCCACGATCACGAAGTTCGACCCGGTCTCGCCGTCCAGGGCGGCCTGCGGCGCGACCAGCGCGACGTACGGAAAGACGGCCGCGACCGTGGCCACCTCGGCCCGGATGAAGCGGCCGGGCGGGTAGTCGATGACGTTCTGCGCGTAGACGCCGTCCGCGCGCAGCACCCGCGAGATGTCGGCGGCCATCTCCCGGGTGGCGAGGTGCCACGGAACCACCAGGTGCCCGAACGCGTCGCCGACCACCAGGTCGTACGCCCCGGCCGGCCGCCCGGCGAGCCCGACCCGCGCATCGCCGACCCGCACCCGCAGCCCCGGCCCGGTACGCAGGCCGAGCTCCCGCCGGTCGAGGTCGACCAGGCCGCCGTCGAGCTCGAGGACGAGCTGGTCGCTGCCGGGCCGGGTCTCGGCGACGTACCCCGGCACGGTGAACCCGCCACCGCCCAGGTGCAGGGCGTCGATCGGGGCGCCGCGCTCCTTGGCGACGTCGACCAGCGCGCCGAGCCACTGCACGTACGCGAACTCGAGGTACCGCGGATCGTTCAGGTCGACGTACGAGTGCCGCGCCGAGTTGAGGATCAGCGTCCGCCCGCCCGGCCGGCCCGGATCGGCGTCGACCCGCGCGCAGTGATAGGCGGTCTCGACGTCGCACGGCGTCGGCGCCGACGCGCCCAGCCCGGCGCCGAACAGCCCGATGGTGACCACCACGGCCCGGGTCCGCGGCTTGCCCGGCAGGCTCAGCCCGGGCGTGGTGCGGCGCAGCCACCAGCCGAGCCCGAAGCCGGCGACGGCCAGCACCCCGGCGAGGGTCAGCACGATCCAGCTGCTCGGCATCGCCGCGACCAGGACGAAGCCGGTGCCGAGGGTCGCGGTGATCGCGCCGAGCGTACCGAAGCTGGAGAGCCGGCCGACCACCTCGCCGGTCCGGCGCAGGTCGCCGAGCTGCAGCTTCACCGTCAGCGGCGTGATGGTGGAGAGCAGGAACGCGGGCAGGAAGACGGCCATGGCGGCCAGCAGCAGCACGGCCGGCGCCGCGCCGCCGCGCATGATCTCGCCGCCCCAGCGGACCAGCGGCAGGGTGCCCGCGGTGGTGATCGCGGCGAGGAGCAGCGCCGGGGCGAGCAGCACCCGGGGGTCGTGCCGGTCGGCGAGGCGACCGCCGAGCCACGTGCCGTACGCGATGGCGGCCAGCGAGATCCCGATGACCGAGCTGCTCACCTGCAGCGTCACGCCGACGTAGGGCCCGACCAGCCGCAGTGCGACGATCTCCAGGACCAGCACCGCGCCGCTGGCGAAGAACACCAGCCCGGTCGCGAGTCCGGACGGCAGCGCGCGCGGTGGGGAGGTCTCCATCGCGCGGATGCTACCGGCGTCAGCCTGTCAGATGACTGAAAGGTGCACGTGGTTGGTGTGCGTGGCTGACGGGCCGCCCGAGCCGCTGTATGCCCGCCAGCCCGTGCCCGGCGACCAGATCTGCCGGTACCAGATCACGTAGAGCACGCCCAGCCGCGACGCGTTCTTGACGAAGTAGGCGGCCAGGTTGTTGCCGTAGGTCCGGTCGCCGCCGGAGGCGTTGACGTTCTCGAAGCCGCCGGGCGCCGCGGAGAAGTCGCAGGCCCGCCCCTTGGGATGCTCGCCGGACGCGCGCTCGCTGAAGCACGAGGTGTACCGCTTGAAGTTGGCGGTCCTGGACTGCTGGTAGGAGTTGAGCAGCCGCGGCGTGATGCAGCCGGAGGTGGTCGGGTCGTTGATCGTGCAGGACTCCTTGGGCCAGGAGCCGTCGGAGTTGCGCGGCGCGGCCTTGGCCAGCGGCGAATTCGCGCTGATGAAGCCGCCGGCGACTGCGCCGCCGCCGACGCTGGCCAGCGCCTGCTCGGCCTGCTCCTTCTTCTTGGCCATGACCGTGACCTGCTTCTTCTGCTCCTTGATCTCCAGGTCCAGCGCGGTCTTCGCCTGCTCGGTCGTGGCGACCGCGTCCTGGAAGCCGGTCAGGGCCTTGCCGTCGACCTGTGCCATCTGGTCGAGGCGCATCGCGCGCTCCATGAACGCGTCCGGCGAGGCGCTGTTGAGCAGCAGCGTCATGGTGTTGAAGCGGCCCTGGCGGTAGGAGCGGTTGGCGATCTCCCCGACCCGGCCCTCGAGCTCCGCCGCCTTCAGCTTGGCCTGCTTGAGCGTCTCGTTGAGCTTGACCTGACGCTTCTTGGAGTTGTCGAGCTTGTTCTTGGCCTCGATGTGGCCCTTGGCCGCCGACTCGAGGGCCGCGCGGAGGGTCTTCGTCCCGCCCTCCTCGTCGGGGTCCGCATGCGCGGCCGGCGCGGCGACGACGAGCACGGCCACTGCGGCGAGCAGTGCCAGGACAGGCTGGAGCCGGCGCAGGAGAGTCGCCGCCACGGTCTACCTCCCAAGTCGTGAGCGCGGTGACTCTACCCCGCCTCGGGTGATATCTGCAGCTCGGTCAGGTCGCCGAATATCCACCGTCGACGAAGAGTGTTTGGCCGGTCACCGCAGCGCTAGCAGCACTCGCCAGATATACGGCACAACCGGCGAAATCGGCCGGAACGCCGTTTCGGCCGATCATCGTGCGGCGGGCGTGCGCGGCGACCTTCTCCGGGTCGGCGAAGACCGGCTCGGTCAGCGGGGTGTGCACGACCCCCGGCGCCACGGCGTTGCAGCAGACGCCGCGCGCCGACCACGCCTCCGCCTGCGACCGGGTCAGCGCCACCAGGCCCGCCTTGGCCACGCCGTACGCGCCGCTGTTGCCGTACGCGCGGAAGGCCTGCTGTGAGACGACGTTGATGATCCGGCCCCGGCCGCGCGCCGCCATCGCCGGCCCGAAGGCCTGCCCCAGCAGGAACGGCGCGGTCAGGTTGGCGGCGAGGGTGACGTCCCAGTCGTCGTCGGTCAGCTCGTCCAGCGGCGGCCGCCGGTTCACCGCCGCCGCGTTGACCAGCACGTCCGGGTCCCCGTACGGGGAGACGATCCGGCCGATCGCGGCGCTGAGCGCCGCGCGGTCGGCGAGGTCCGCGGCGACCGTGGCCACCCGCACGCCGTCGGCGGACAGCTCTGCGGCGGTCTCCGCCAGCGGCCCGGGCCGGCGCGCGACCAGGACGATCCGGGCGCCCGCCCGGCCGAGCGCGCCCGCCATCGCCCGGCCGATCCCGGAGCTGCCGCCGGTCACGACGGCGGTCAGGCCGGTCAGGCCGAAGAGCTCTTCGAGGTAGGCCGACATGGCGTCAGGCGAGGAGCGCGGTGTGCACGCTCGCCCAGATGTCCTCGTTCGCGGCGACCAGCAGGCCGCGCTCGGAGTCCGTCGGGCGGTAGGGCGAGCCGTCCAGGTGCAGCACCGTGCCGCCCGCCTCGGTGACGATCAGCGAGCCCGGCACGTGGTCCCAGGGCAGGATCCGCCAGAACGTCGCGAACTGCTGCTCGTCGGCGACGACCGCCACGTACTCGTACCCGGCGCAGTGCCGCCCTCGGGTCACCGTGCCGAGCGCGCCCATGCCCCGCTCCATGCGCGCCCGCACGTCGTCGGGGAAGTAGCTGCGGGAGACCGCGCCGCTCAGGGCGCTCGCGGGCGGGTCGTCGGTGCGGACCTTGACCCGCACGCCGTCGGTGTACGCACCGCTGCCGGCCTCGGCGACGGTCATCCGGTCGTCGACCACGTCGAGGATCCACCCGGCGGCCGGCTCGCCGTCGCGCAGCAGGGCGACCATCACGGCGAACGGCGTCCGGCCCGCGGCGAAGTTGTTGGTGCCGTCGACCGGGTCGACGATCCAGAGGGCGCCGTCGTCGGCGACCCGGCCCAGCACGCCGGGGTCGGCCGCGACGGCCTCCTCGCCGACGACCTGGGAGCCGGGCAGCAGCGCGGTCAGCCCGGCCGTGAGCGCCCGCTCGGCCTCCTGGTCGGCGACGGTGACCAGGTCGCCGGGTGACTTCTGCTGGATCTCGGCGTCGCTCAGATGCCGCCACCTGGGCAGCACCACGGTCTGCGCCACCTCGCGGATGAGCGAGGTGGCGCGGTCGATCAGGTCGTCACGCACGCGGCGGCAGCTTCACGACGGTGACGAAGAAGGCGTCGATCTGGCGGATCACCGAGATGAAGCGCTCGAAGTCGACCGGCTTGGTCACGTACGCGTTCGCGTGTAGTTGGTAGCTGCGCAGGATGTCCTCGTCCGCCGCCGACGTGGTCAGCACGACCACCGGGATGCGGCACAGCTCGTCGTCCTTCTTGATCTCCTCGAGCACCTCGCGGCCGTCGCGGCGCGGCAGGTTGAGGTCGAGCAGGATCAGGTCGGGGAGCACCGCGTTCTCATATGGAGCCTCGCGGCGCAGATAGGACAGCGCCGCCGCGCCGTCGGACACGACGGTGAGCCGGTTCCGGAGCTTGTGCTCCTCGAACGCCTCCTGCGTCATCAGCACGTCGCCCGGGTCGTCCTCGACGAGCAGCACCTCGATGGGCGTGCCGTCCTGCCGAATCGCAGCGGTCACGATGAGCCCCCTTTCGCAGCCTCCTGTGGCTCGCGCACCGGGACACCGGCCAGCAGGGGCAGAGTGAAGTAGATCGAGGCGCCCTCGGCGACGTCAAGATCGAGCCAGATCCGTCCACCATGGTATTCGACGATCTTCTTGACGATGGCCAGGCCGATGCCGGTGCCCTCGTAGGCGTCCCGGGCGTGCAGCCGCTGGAAGATCACGAAGACCTTGTCGGCGAACTCCGCCTCGATGCCGATGCCGTTGTCGCGGACGTTGATCCGCCACTCGTGCTCCTGGCGCTCCGCGGAGACGGTGACGACCGCCGGCACGCCGGGCCGGCGGAACTTCAGCGAGTTGCCGATCAGGTTGACGAAGAGCGTGGTGAGCAGCGGCTCCTCGCCCTCCACCGTCGGCAGGCCGGCCCATACGATCTCCGCATCTTTGCCGCCCCGGCCCTCCAGCTGCGACCTGACCTCGGTGAGCACCCGATCCAGGTCGACCTCCGTGAAGCCCGCGGCGAGCCGCCCGATCCGGGAGAACGCCAGCAGGTCGTTGATCAGGCGCTGCATCCGCTGCGCGCCGTCCACCGCGAAGCCGATGTACTGGTCGGCGCGCTCGTCGATCTTGCCCGCGTACCGGCGCTGCAGCAGCTGGCAGAAGCTGGCCACCTTGCGGAGCGGCTCCTGCAGGTCGTGCGAGGCGACGTAGGCGAACTGCTCGAGGTCGCGGTTGGAGCGGGTCAGCTCCTCCGCCTGAATCTTGAGCTGCTCGTTGACCCACTCGATCTGCTGGCGCGCCTCGCGCACCTCGGCCAGTTCGGCGGAGATCCGCCGGCGCATCCCGTCGACGTCGGCGGCGAGCGTGCGCAGCTCGGGCGAGCCCTCGCTGGTGATGGACCGGTCGTAGTCGCCGCGGGCGACCTCGCGTACCTGCTCGGCCAGGTCGGTGACCGGCCGGGTGACCAGCCGGTCGAGCAGCAGCAGCAGCGCGGCGCCGGCGAGGATCACCACCACCGCGGCGAAGACCTCGAGCGCGATGAGGATCGTGCCCGTGCGCTTGGCGGCGTCGGCGGCCTTGGTGCGGACCACATAGATCTCGTCCTGCAGGCCGTCGATCGAGCCCCGCAGCGCGTCGAACTCCGTCGTGCCGGCCGCCTCGACCAGCTCCTGCCCGGCCGCGGGCCCTCGCGTCCGCACGGCGGCGATCACCGGATCGGCGACCGCGAGCCGCCAGGCGTCGGCCCGCCGCGACACCTGCTCCGCCGCCGCGTCGACCCGGGCGTCGCCCTTTCCGTCCTGGTGGTTGAGCCGGCGGATCTGCTCCAGGAGCCGATTCTGCGTGGCCAGCCCCTCCAGGTACGGCTGGAGGTTGCGCTCGTCGCCGCTGATCGCGAAGCCGCGGACGCCGGTCTCCTGGTTGACGACCGCGGTGGTGATGCCCTCGCCCGCCACCCGCATCGGACCGGTCTTGTTGAGGATGACGTCCATCTGGTCGTTGCTGCTCGCCGCGGTGATCAGGGCGAAGACGCCGAGCACGGAGAGCATCAGGGCGACGGCGAGGCTGAGTGCCACGACCCGCCGGCGCAGGGTCCAGGTGCGCACGCTGAGCAGGTTCATCGACCGCCTCCACGAGAGATGAGCAGCATGGCGACGTCGTCGGCCAGCGGGCCGCCGTTGCCCTCCTCGGCCCGACCGACCAGCCAGGCCGGCAGGGCCGCGAGCGGCACGCCCTTCGCGGCCGGCCGGCCGAGCAGCTCGCAGAGGCCGTCCACGTCGAGGCGTTCGCCGCCGACGCCGGTGTGGCCCTCGATCAGCCCGTCGGTGTACATCAGCAGGGACCAGTCGCCGCCGGGGAACTGCACCTCGGTCGCGGGCGTCGGCGTCGGCCTGACACCCAGGACGATGCCACTGCGCGCGTCGACCGGTTCGGCCCGATCGCCGGTGAGCAGCACCGGGGGCGGGTGGCCGGCCAGGCGTACGGTGGCCCGGTTGCCGGCGAGGTCGATGACGGCCGACGCGACCGTCGCGAAGATCTCCCGGGCCCGGCGCTCGCTCATCAACACCTGCTCGAGGGCGCCGAGGATCTGATCCTCCGGTACGCCGCCGAGCACCAGCGCCCGCCAGGCCACCCGGAGCTCGACGCCCAGCGCCGCCTCGTCGACGCTGTGCCCGCAGACGTCGCCGACGATCACGTGCAGCCGGTCCTCGCCGACCTGCACCACGTCGAAGAAGTCGCCGCCGAGCAGCCCCATCGCCCGCCCGGAGCTGTAGAACGTGTGCACCGCGACCTCGGAGGTCTGCATCAGCGGCTGCGGCAACAGGCCGCGCTCGAGGCGCGCGGACTCGGCCTGGCGCAGCTCCACCTCGCGCAGCCGCTGCGCGTTCTCGTCAGCGCGCTTGCGCTCGACCGCGTAGCGCAGCGCCCGTACCAGCAGGACGCCGTCGACCTGACCCTTGACCAGGTAGTCCTGCGCGCCCTCGGCCACGGCCGCCACGCCGAGGTGCTCGTCGGAGCGCCCGGTGAGCACGCACACCGCGGCGCTGCCGGCCACCGAGAGCAGGCTGCGCAGCCCGTCGATGCCCTCGGCGTCGGGCAGGCCCAGGTCGAGCAGGACGCACTGCACGCCGCGCATCAGCGGCCGGGCCTCGCGCAGGCTGGTCGCCACCTGGAGGTCGAAGGACGCGCCGGCCTCGGCGAGCAGCTCACGGACCAGAAACGCGTCGCCCTCGTCGTCCTCGACGAGCAGGATGCGCAGCCGCTCCGGGGCGGCCAGCGTCGCCGGCGAGCCGACGGGGGAACGCTCCATCAGCACGCCACCCCGCACGGCAGGGCGCGCGCAACGACGGCGCCGGCGCGGCGGGGACGCTTGATGGCTCGACTCCTTCGGGCGGGACCCGCTGATAGTCCACCACAGGCTGCGGGTGCACAACACCGGCCGCCGGTGCCGGGCGGCGCGCTCATCCAGGCGGCCCGTACGTGGGGTCGGCGGCGACCCGCCGGGCGTGCTCGGCGATCACCTCGCCGAGGATGCCGTGCAGCCGGCCGCAGTCGCGGCAGTGCAGGTTCTCGTCGAGGCTCCGGCTGCCGCAGGAGATGCATTTGCCCCGGTCGGCGGGATCGCGGTACGCCTCCAGCGCCCGGCACATCGCCCGGACGACATGGTCGCTGACCTGGAACGTCGCCTCCCCCAGCGCGGTACGCAGGCCGATGACGGCCACCGGGCCGGACTCGGGCGCGGGGTCGTAGCAGGCAACGCGTTCGATGAACTCGGCGAACACGGCTGGGGGGTCGAGCGGGACGGTCACCGGACAAAGCTATGCCACCAGCTCCAAGGATCTTCGGGGTACCCGGTTCGGCACGCAGGCGCTTAGATGTCAGGCGTGGAAGAACCCCGGATCGTGGCCGCCGCGCGCGCCCTGGCGCGCCCCCCTCGGCGGGCGCTGACCGCCCTGGCCGCGCTCCTGGCGCTCGCGGTGGTCGCGGTGCTGGCGCTGCAGTCCGTGCGGCCGCCCGCGGCGCGCCCGGCCGGCGCGCCCGCCGCGGACTTCAGCGCGGGCCGGGCGTTCGAGCGGGTCCGGGCGATCGCCACCGGGCCGCACGTGGCCGGCAGCGCGGCCAACTCGGGGGTACGCGACCAGGTGCTCGCCGCGCTGCGCGCCGCCGGACTCGACCCCGAGGTGCAGGACACCACGTCGGTGCAGGGCGGCGAGCTGTCGTCGAGCGCGGGCGGCACGGGCCTGGCCCAGGTCCGCAACGTCGTGGCGCTGCTGCAGGGCACCGCGTCGACCGGGCGGATCTTCCTGGTCGCGCACTACGACTCGGCGCAGACCGGGCCGGGCGGCAACGACGACGCGGCCGGCACCGCGACCGTGCTGGAGGTGGCCCGCGCCCTGGCCGGCGGCCCACGCCTGCGCAACGACGTGGTGTTCGTGCTGACCGACGCCGAGGAGGCCTGCCTCTGCGGCGCGCAGGCCTTCGTCGAGCAGCATCCACTGGCCCAGGGCGGCGGCGTGGTGCTCAACCTGGAGGCCCGCGGCAGCGCCGGGCCGGCGATCATGTTCGAGACGGCGGCGGACAACGCGGGCCTGGTCGGCGCGTTCGCGAAGGCGCCGAAGCCGGTGGGTACCTCGTTCGCGGTCGAGATCTACCGGCGGCTGCCGAACGACACGGACTTCACGGCGTTCCGCGAGCGGGGCTTCACGGGACTGAACACCGCGTACATCGACGGCGCGGCCGTCTACCACGCGCCGACGGACACGCCGGAGGCGATGGACACCGACAGCCTGCAGCACCTCGGCGACAACACCCTGGCGCTGGCCCGCGACCTGGGCGGCCGCGACCTGGCCGGGCTCCGGTCCGGTGGGGACGCCACCTACTTCCCGGTGCCGGGCGGGCTCGCCGTCTACCCTGGCGCGCTGACCTGGCCGCTCGCCGCGCTCGCGCTGCTGGCCGTGCTCGCCCTGGCCTGGCTGGCCCGCCGCCGCGGCCTGGCCGGCCCCGGCCGGCTGGCGGCCGGCTTCGGGCTGGCCCTGGTGCCGATCATCGTGGTCCCGGTGCTGGCCCAGCTCCTCTGGGCGCTGCTCAAGGTCATCCGTCCGGGGTACGCCGAGCTGCCCATCGACCCGTACCGCCCGTTCTGGTACCGGCTGGCGATCCTGGCGCTGGCGGCCCTGGTCGTCTTCGCCTGGTACGCGCTGCTGCGCCGCCGGCTGGGCCCCGCGGCGCTGGCCATCGGCGGCCTGGGCTGGCTGGCGGTGCTCGGCCTGGCGCTGGCCGCGTTCGCACCCGGCGGGTCGTACCTGACCGCCCTGCCGGCGCTGGCGGGCGCGCTCGGCGGCATCGTCGCGCTGTACCTGCGCGGCTGGTGGCCGGTGGTGCCGCTGACGCTGGGCGCGGCGGTGTCGGTCGTCGTGCTGCTGCCGACGGTGATCATGTTCTTCCCGGCGCTCGGCCTGAACCTCGCGGCCTCCGGCGCGTTCATCGCGACCCTGCTGGGGCTCGCCCTACTGCCGGTCATCGACCTGCTGCACCCGGAGGCGGGCGGCCAACGTGGACTGGTCGCCGCCCGCGCCCGCCGGCTGGGCGCGCTGCCGGCGCTGGCCGCGGCGCTGGCCGTGCTGGCGTTCACCGCGACGGGCCTGGTCGTGGACCGCTTCGACGCGGCGCACCCCGCGCCCACGCACCTCATGTACGCCCTGGACACCGACACCAACGAGGCGCGCTGGCTGAGCGCCGAAACCTCGCCGCAGCAGTGGACCGCGCAGTACGTGTCGGGACCGGCAGAGGCCGTCACCGCGACCCTGCCGGCGTTCGGCGACGAGGAGTTGCTCGCCGGGCCGGCTCAGGCCGCGACGCTGCCCGCGCCGCTGCTGACGAAGGTGGCCGACGCGACGGCCGGCGACCTGCGCACGCTCCGGCTGCGGCTGGCACCGCAACGCCCGGTCCGGCTGGTCACCCTGCACGTCGGCGCCGAGGCGACGGTCACCGCGGCCACCGCCGGCGGCCGGCCCGTGCCGACGGACCGGACCGCGGGCGGCCCGTGGGGGTTCGGCCTGGTCTTCCACGCGCCGCCGGCGGACGGCGTGGAGATCACCATGACGGTACGCGGCACCGCGCCGCTGAAGATCCGCGTGATGGACGCCAGCGACGGCCTGTCCACCCTCCCGGGCTTCAAGCCCCGCCCGGCGGACGTGGGGATCACCGGCTCACACAGCTCCGAGATGCTGGCCGTGGCGCACACCTACACCCTCTGAGGCGTTCACCGGCCGCGGCGGCCGCGGCCCTGCGCCGGCTCGAACCGGAAGTGGATGAACAGCCGGCCCCAGTTGTCGCCGTCCTTCTCCACCCGGTGGTAAAGCTGCTTGATCTCCTTCTGGTCCAGGAAGCGGAGCACCTTCTTCTTGAGGGCTCCCGAACCCTTGCCCGGGATGATCTCGACCAGGGTCGCCTTCTTCGCGATGGCCTCGTCGATGATGCCGCGCAGCGCCCGGTCGATCTCGGTACCGCGGTTGAAGATGTCGTGGAGATCCAGCTTGAGCTTCACGTTCGCGATCCTATGCGCCGCCGTTCTTGCCCAGCCACGTCTCGGCCCGGCGCACCGCGTCGGTGTAGTCGTCGTGTTGTTTCATCGCGGCCGCCAGGCGCAGGTGCGGCAGGGCCTCGCGGAAACGGCCGGCCCGTTCCAGGGTCCGGCCGAGGACGTGGTGCGCGTAGTGATCGGACGGGTCGTGCTCGATCAGCGCCCGCAGCTGCGCCTCCGCCCTGGTCAGCTGGGCCGAGTTGAAGTAGGCGCGGGCCAGCAGCTGGCGGACCGCCGCGTTGCCGGGCTCGGCCTCGACTATCGGTTCCAGGAGGCGGGCCGCGCCGAGCGGGTCGCCGGACTCGAAGATGAAGGTGGCCCTGCGGTACTCCTCGAGAAGATCCACAAACCCGCTCCCCACGCTCAGCCGGCGACTTGACCAACGCTGGCACAACATCGGCCGTACGGCGAGTGTTCCGCTGGCTCAAGCTTCCCGACAATTCACCGTATTCCGCAAGGCTCGGGGCCTGCTACCTCCTCCGCACGAGGAGGGCCGCCAGGCCGCCGCCGAGCAGCATGGTGCCGAGGGCGAGGAGCGCGAGCGGGCTCAGGCCGGTCACCAGCTCTCCCGCGCCGTCGCCGGGCAACACCGTGACGGGCTCCCGGCGCGGCGGCGGCACCCTCGACGGCGAGGGCGCGGCCATGGCCGGGGCGCCGGTGACGAGGTTGCTGACCGTGAGGCCGTCCCGGGTGCGCACCAGCACCGCCACGTCGTACCGGCGGCCGTTCTCGAGGCCGACCAGCTCGCAGCCGTCGGCGGTGGCGACCGCCAGCGTGCACGTCGAGCGGTAGTCGGCCGTCGTCGCCCAGAAGTACAGGAACTCGCCGGACCCCAGGTCCGCGGGCGGGCGCCAGAAGACCCGCAGGCCGCCGTCGAGCGCGCGCACCCGCACGCCCGTCGCGGCCGCGGGCGGCCTCGGCAGACCCCGGACCCGCACCGGTACGGCGCGACCCGCCGCGACGGGCGTGCCGAGCCGGCCGTCGGCGCCGACGCCCCAGCAGTACGCGTACCCGCGGGTGTCGAAGGCGCAGGTGTGCTCGTCGCCGGCGTCGATGTCGCGCAGCGCGAGGCCGGCCCGCACGCCGACCGGTGCCGTACGCCGGGCCCCGCCGCCGTTGCCGAGCCGGCCGCCGGCGCCCGCGCCCCAGCAGGACGCCCGCCCGGCGCGGTCCAGCCCGCAGGCGTGCTCGCCGCCCGCCGCGATCTCGTCGAACTCGCCGGCGGCGCCGACGGCGACCGGCTCGAAGCTCGGCCGGTCCGGCCCGGCGCCGAGCGCCCGGCTGCCCCAGCAGAAGGCCCGCCCATCCGTGTCGACCGCACAGGTATGCGTGCCGCCGACCGCGATCTCACGGATCTTGCCGCGCAGGGCACCGCGCGCCGGGACGACCGCCGGCTCGTCGCGGTCGCCGCGCCCGGCGGGGCCCAGCTGCCCGTACGCGTCGGAGCCCCAGCAGTACGCGGCGCCGACCGCGGTCGTGGCGCAGGTGGTGTCCCGTCCGGCGGAGATGCCGACGACCGGGTCGCGCATCCCGGTCCGGGCGCTGACCCGCACCGGCAGGGCCGAGCCCGTCAGCCCCGGCGCGCCGAGCTGGCCGTGCGAGCCGTCGCCCCAGCACCAGGCCACGCCCTCGTCGTCGACGGCGCAGGAGTGCCGCGCGCCGGTGGCGATCTCCACCAGGTTCCGGCCGGCCAGGGCCGCGACCTTGACCGGCGCGTCCCGGTCGGCGTGCGCGCCGTCGCCGAGCTGCCCGGCGGAGCCGTCGCCCCAGCAGTGCGCGCCGCCGCGCAGGTCGATCGCGCAGGTGTGCGCCCGGCCCGCGTCGACCCCGACCGCGGCCGGGAGGGCCGGCACCGCCTGGCCGACCGCGTGCGCCTTCGGGCCGTCGCCGAGCTGCCCGGACGAGTCGTCGCCCCAGCAGTAGAGGCCGCCCAGGCTGGTGATCGCGCAGGAGTGCGCGCCGCCGGCGGCGATGGTCGCGTCGCGCAGCGTCGCGGTCCGGACCGTGTCGGCGCTGATGCCCGGTGGATACGGCGCCTCCGCGGCCGCCGACCCCGGCAGCAGGAACAGAGCAAGCACAGCGACCACAGCACCGACCCGGCGTGCTCGCACCCGTTCCTCCCTCAGCCGCCCGGCGCAACGCGGCACATTATGCGGAGTTTTAAGCTTTTAGTCCGATTCCGACACACCGGGACCACCCGTGCCGGAGACGCACAGGTGCTACACAGGAAGCGGAAAGGCGGCGCAAAGCGAGGCCCGCGACAGTGGGGGCATGACGATGGCGAACGCAGAGGCCGGTGCGGAGCTCCGGCGTCCGGACGGCGGGCCGGTCCGGGTCCTCGTGGTCGACGACGAGGCCACCCTGGCCGAGGTCCTCTCCATGGCCCTGCGGTACGAGGGCTGGGAGGTGCGCAGCGCCGGCGACGGGCAGAGCGCCGTCCGGACCGCCCGCGACTTCCGCCCCGACGCCGTCGTGCTCGACATGATGCTGCCCGACATCGACGGGCTCGAGGTGCTGCGCCGGCTGCGCGGCGAGGCGCCCGACGTGCCGGTGCTCTTCCTGACCGCGAAGGACTCCGTCGAGGACCGGATCATCGGCCTCACCGCCGGCGGCGACGACTACGTCACCAAGCCGTTCAGCCTGGAGGAGGTCGTGGCCCGGCTGCGCGGACTGATGCGCCGGTCGACCAACTCAGGGCTGCGGACCGACGCACAGCTCATCGTCGGCGACCTGAGCCTGGACGAGGACAGCCACGAGGTGCGCCGCGCCGGTGACCAGATCACCCTGACCGCGACGGAGTTCGAGTTGCTGCGGTACCTGATGCGCAATCCGCGCCGGGTGCTGAGCAAGAGCCAGATCCTGGACCGGGTGTGGAACTACGACTTCGGCGGCCAGGCGAACGTCGTGGAGCTGTACATCTCCTACCTGCGCAAGAAGGTCGACGCGGGCCGGACTCCCATGATCCACACGATGCGCGGAGCCGGCTATGTCCTCAAGCCCGCCGACTGAGACCCCGCGGCGCCCCGCCCGCTGGAGTCCCGCGGGGTGGCCGCTGCGCACCCGGCTGATCGCGATCATGGTCGGCCTGCTGTCGCTGCTCGGCCTGGTGGTCGGCGTCACCGCCGAGATCTATCTGCACAAGGTCCTCTACGAGCGCGTCGACGATCAGCTGTACGAGGCCGGCCGGCGCGCGCTCGGCGGGCCCGGGCGCGCGCCGGACGGTGGACGCCCGACCCGGTACCGGGCCAACCCCGTCCCGCCGCCGGGCGCGCAGTCCGGCCAGATCTTCGTCGGGCTGGTCCCGGCGGACGGCGGCGTACAGGTGGCCGGCGGCGGCATCGTGCAGTACCGGCAGACCGACACCGCGAGCGAGACCTCGCAGTGGCAGTTCAACGAGTTCGCCACGCTGCCGGCCGACGCCGTGAACGAGCTCGCGACGGTGCCCGTGGACGGCGACCCGGTCGACGTCGACCTCGGCGACCTCGGCGACTACCGGGCCATCGCCACGCTCCTCGAGGACGGCACCCGGGTGGTCACCGCCCTGCCGCTCGAGGAGACCCAGGCCACGCTGCTGAGCATCGCCGTCGTCACCGGGGCGACCGTGCTCGTCACGCTGCTCGTCGCCGGCTGGGCCGGAGCGGTGATCATCCGCCGCAACCTCAGGCCGCTGAGCCGGGTCGCGGCCACCGCGACCCGGGTCTCCGAGCTGGAGCTGGACCGGGGCGAGGTGAAGCTCGCGCCGCGGGTGCCGGCCGCGGACACCGACCCCCGCACCGAGGTCGGCCAGGTCGGCTCGGCGCTCAACCGGCTGCTCGACCACGTCGGCGACGCGCTGGAGGCCCGGCACGCCAGCGAGACGCAGGTACGCCAGTTCGTCGCCGACGCCAGCCACGAGCTGCGCACCCCGCTCGCGGCCATCCGCGGCTACGCCGAGCTGAGCCGCCGCAGCCGGCAGCCCGTACCGGATGAGATCGCGCACGTGCTGCGCCGCGTCGAGTCGCAGGCGACGCGCATGACCGCGCTGGTGGAGGACCTGCTGCTGCTCGCCCGCCTGGACGCCGGGCGGCCGCTGGCACACGAGCAGGTCGACCTGACGATGCTGGTGGTCGACGCGGTCAGTGACGCGCACGCGGCCGGACCCCGCCACGACTGGCGGCTCGACCTGCCGGAGGAGCCGGTGACGGTCACCGGCGACGGGCAGCGGCTGCAGCAGGTGCTGGGCAATCTGCTGGCCAACGCGCGGACACACACGCCGGAGGGCACCCGGGTGACGGTCGGCGTCAGCCGGGACGACCACGCCGCGCTGCTGACCGTCACGGACGAGGGCCCGGGCATCCCGGCGGACCTGCAGCCGCACATCTTCGAGCGGTTCGCGCGCGGCGACGGCTCGCGCTCCCGCGAGGCGGGCAGCACCGGCCTTGGGCTGTCGATCGTGCACGCGGTGGTGACGGCGCACGGCGGAACGGTGTCGGTGCACAGCGCGCCGGGCCGCACGGAGTTCACCGTCCGGCTGCCGACGACGACGGTTCCGCAGCTCCCGGAACACCAGTACGCCACGCCTTAGGGTCAGCGGTTCAGGCGCAGGCCGTCCATCAGCACGTCCCGGAGCTCGTTGAGCAGCGCGCCCGCCGCCTCGCCGTCGGTCACGTGCAGCTCGAGCGGCACCGACGCGCTGTCCCGGCCCACGATCACGTCCAGGGCGCACAGCGCGCGGCCCGCCAGCTCGCTCGTCACGTTCGGGCACGCCGCCGCCCGCAGCCGATCGTCGACCCAGGGACGGCCGGCCGCACCCGGCAGCCCCGCCGCGATCGCGGCGATGGCCGTCAGCGCCTGAGTCGGCGGGATCTCATCCAGTAGGACGGCCGGCGTCTCCCAGACCCGGAGCACGACCATCGCAACGGTCTGCCGGCGCTGTGCCGGCGGCAGCTCGGCCAGGCCGTCCAGGAGGTACGGCGCGCTCGCGTTATTCATGTGCTTAATGGCAGCACAGCAACTTGCAGGTGGACATACCCCGGCTGCGGGACACGCACCCGGCCCGATGGGCTAAGCTCTGCGCGTGTCCTTCTGGTATCAGTGGTTTACGAGGCCGGCTCCCGCCGGTGCCTCGGCCATGATCCCATGACCTGAGACACCCCCGTAGGGCCGGCCAAGGCAGCGACAATCGTCGCTGCCTTTCGTTTTATGCGAATGCCGGCACCACCCGGGCCGCCGGCCCCGGGTACCGGCGGAGGAGAAGAAACCAGCCGTGACCATCCCCGAGGTGCAGCGGGTCAGCGACCAGCGCATCGACACCATCGTGCCGCTGATGAGCCCCGCCCTGCTCCACCACGAGCTGCCGCTGACGCACGAGCTCTCCGCGACCGTGCTGGACAGCCGCCGGCAGGTGGAGGCCGTGCTCGACGGCCGAGATCCGCGCCTGCTCGTCGTCGTCGGCCCGTGTTCG
Source organism: Actinoplanes sp. NPDC049668 (assembly GCF_044465445.1). Classification (NCBI taxonomy): domain Bacteria; kingdom Bacillati; phylum Actinomycetota; class Actinomycetes; order Micromonosporales; family Micromonosporaceae; genus Actinoplanes; species Actinoplanes sp. NPDC049668. The sequence goes on along the minus strand of NZ_JBITLR010000006.1, from coordinate 563,177 downwards.
GTGCACGACCCCGTCGCCGCCGCGGAGTACGCGGACCGGCTCAAGGACGAGGCCGCCCGACTCGCCGACGACCTGCTGATCGTGATGCGGGTCTACTTCGAGAAGCCGCGCTCCACGGTCGGCTGGAAGGGGCTCATCAACGACCCCGCCCTGGACGGCACCGGCGACGTCGGCCGGGGGCTGCGGGTGGCCCGGTCGCTGCTGGTCGAGGTGCTGGCCCGGGGCCTGCCGGTCGGCGTCGAGTTCCTCGACCCGATCACCCCGCAGTACATCGCGGACACCGTCGCCTGGGGCGCGATCGGCGCCCGCACCGTCGAGTCGCAGGTGCACCGCCAGCTCGCCTCCGGCCTGTCCATGCCGATCGGCATGAAGAACCGCCCCGACGGCAGCATCTCCACCGCCATCGACGCGATCAACGCCGCCGCCGTGCCGCACGTCTTCCCCGGCATCGACGTCTCCGGCACCCCGGCGATCATGCACACCACCGGCAACCCGGACTGCCACCTGGTGCTGCGCGGCGGCAAGGGCCCGAACTACAGCGCCGCCGACGTGAACGCCGCGCTCGCGCTGCTCAAGGCCGCCGGCCTGCCCGAGCGGGTCATCGTGGACTGTTCGCACGGCAACAGCGAGAAGGACCACCTGCGCCAGCCGATCGTCGCCGACGACGTCGCCGGCCAGCTCGAGGCCGGCCAGCGGGGCATCCGGGGCGTGATGCTGGAGAGCTTCCTCATCCCCGGCCGGCAGGACCTGGGCGGCGAGCTCGCGTACGGGCAGAGCGTCACCGACGCGTGCATGGGCTGGGAGCCGACCGTCGAGGTGCTCAACCGGCTCGCCACGGCCTCGGCGAAGCGCCGCGCCGCCTGAACGGAGTTCACAGGGGGCGCACAGGATCGGCATAAGGGTCCGACAGGCGGGCGGAAGACAGTGGCGTGGACAGCGCTTCCGCCTGCCCTAAGGATCCACGATGACCTCGACGTTGCCCGTACCGCCGATGGTGTCGCCGGTCGAACCGCCACCGACCGCGTCGCCGCCCGCGGACCCGCCCCGGTCCCGCTGGTCCGCGCTCACCCGCGGCAGCACCGACGACCCGCCGTGGGTGCGGCCCTCGCTGCTCGCCCTGCTGCTGCTCACCGGCGTCCTCTACGTCTGGGGGCTGGGCGCCTCCGGCTGGGGCAACGCGTTCTACTCGGCGGCCGTGCAGGCCGGGTCCGAGAGCTGGAAGGCGTTCTTCTACGGCTCGTCCGACGCGGCCAACTCGATCACCGTCGACAAGACACCCGCCTCGCTGTGGGTGATGGCGCTGTCGGCCCGGGTCTTCGGCGTGAACGCGTGGAGCATCCTCGTACCCCAGGCCCTGATGGGCGTCGCGACGACCGGCCTGCTCTTCGCCACGGTCCGCCGCTGGTACGGCCCGGCGGCCGGCATGATCGCGGGCGCGGTGTCCGCGCTCACCCCGGTCGCGGTGCTGATGTTCCGCTTCAACAACCCCGACGCGCTGCTGGTCCTGCTGATGGTCGCCGGCGCGTACGCGACGGTGCGGGCCGTCGAGCGCGGCTCGACGAGGTGGCTGGTGCTGGCCGGCACCCTGGTCGGCCTCGGCTTCCTCACCAAGATGCTGCAGGCGCTGCTGGTCGTGCCGGCGTACGCGCTCGCCTACCTGATCGCCGGGCCGCCGAGGCTGGGCCGGCGGATCGTGCAGCTGCTGCTCGCCGGCCTCGCGGTCGTGGTCTCCGCCGGCTGGTACATCGCGATCGTCGAGCTGGTGCCCGCCTCCATGCGGCCGTACATCGGCGGCTCGCAGAACAACAGCCTGCTCGAGCTGACGCTGGGCTACAACGGCCTGGGCCGGCTGAGCGGCAACGAGACCGGCAGCGTCGGCGGCGGGGGCGGCAACGCCGGCGGCGGCTGGGGTGAGACCGGCCTGCTGCGCATGTTCGACGGCTCGCAGGGCGGTCAGGTCTCCTGGCTGCTGCCGGCCGCGCTGATCCTGCTGGTTGCCGGGCTGGTCCTGACGGTGCGGGCCGCCCGGACCGACCGGCTGCGCGCCGGGCTGATCCTCTGGGGCACCTGGCTCGTCGGCACGGGCCTGGTCTTCAGCCTCATGCAGGGCATCTTCCACGCCTACTACACCGTGGCCCTGGCGCCGGCGATCGGCGCGGTGGTCGGCATGGGGTCGGCGCTGCTCTGGCGCCACCGGCGCAACGTGTTCGCCGCGTTGACCCTGGCGGCGACGATCGCGGTGAGCGCCTGGTGGTCGTACCACCTGCTGGCGCGCAGCGCCGACTTCCTGCCGTGGCTGCGCTGGGTGGTCCTGGCCGGCGGGGTCGCGGCGGCCCTCGGCGTGCTCGCCGCGCTGCGGCTGCCGGCCCGGGTGGCGGTGGCGACCGCGGGGCTGGCGCTGGCGGCGGTGCTCGCCGGGCCGGCGGCCTACGCGGTGCAGACGGCATCCGAGCCGCACACCGGCTCCATCCCGTCGGCCGGCCCGGCCGGGCAGGGCGGCTTCGGCGGCCGGGGCGGACCGGGCGGCGGCCCGGGCGGCGGCCCGGGCGGCGGCCCCGGCGGCGGTCGCGGCCAGCGCGGCGGTTTCCCGGGCGGCACGGGCACCTTCCCCGGCGGCAACCTTCCCGGCGGCGCCTTCCCCGGTGGCGGCCAGCAGAACGGCGGCACCGGCACGCCGCAGGGCGGCACACCTGGCGGCGGGATGCCGGGTGGCGGGATGCGCGGCGGCGGGGGCATGGGCGGCCTGCTCAACGCGGCCACCGTCAGCGACGAGATGAAGGCGCTGCTCGAGGCGGACGCCGACCGGTACACCTGGGTGGCCGCCGCGATCGGCTCGCAGAACGCGTCGGGATACCAGCTGGCTACCGGCGACCCCGTCATGGCGATCGGCGGCTTCAACGGCAGCGACCCGTCGCCGACGCTGGCCCAGTTCCAGCGGTACGTGGCCGAGGGAAGAATCCACTACTTCATCGGCGGCGGAGGCGGCTTCGGCGGCCGACCCGGCGGCTCGGGCGGCAGCAACTACAGCTCGCAGATCTCCGAGTGGGTGACCGCGAACTACACCGCGCAGACCGTGGGAGGCGTGACCGTCTACGACCTGACCGCCACCCGATGACGCACCGATCCGACCCGCCGCGGGCGGTCCCCGAACCCGGGGGCCGCCCGCGCGGCGTGTCCAAGACTCCAAACGGGACTCACAGGCCGGGCACAGGTTCACCACAATCCGGGCATAGCACCGCGACCGATCTTCGTGACATGAGCCTTTCCATGCTGCCCTCGCCCGCCGCCGAGCAGGTACGGATCGTCGCCCCGACGCTCGACGTGGTCGTGCCGGTCTACAACGAGGAGATCGACCTCGAGCCCTGCGTCCGCCGGCTGCACGAACACCTGCGCACCGGAGTCCCGTACCCGTTCCGGATCACCATCGCGGACAACGCCAGCACCGACTCCACCCGGGACGTCGCCCGCCGGCTCGCCGGGGAGCTGCCCGGGGTGGTGGCGGTGCACCTGCCGGAGAAGGGCCGGGGCCGGGCGCTCAAGCACGTGTGGACGCACTCCGACGCGGCCGTCCTCGCCTACCTCGACGTGGACCTCTCGACCGACCTCGGCGCGCTGCTTCCGCTGGTCGCGCCGCTGATCTCGGGCCACTCGGACCTGGCGATCGGCTCCCGGCTGGCCCGCGGCTCCCGGGTGGTACGCGGCGCCAAGCGCGAGTTCATCTCCCGCACCTACAACCTGATCCTGCGCGGCACCCTCTCGGCGCGCTTCTCCGACGCGCAGTGCGGCTTCAAGGCGATCCGCGCGGACGTGGCCGAGCGGCTGCTGCCGATGGTGGAGGACACCGGCTGGTTCTTCGACACCGAGCTGCTGGTGCTGGCCGAGCGGGCCGGGCTGCGCATCCACGAGGTGCCGGTGGACTGGATCGACGACCCGGACAGCCGGGTCGACATCGTGGCCACCGCGATCGCCGACCTGCGTGGCATCGCCCGGCTCACCCGGGCGCTCGGCAGCGGCCGGCTGCCGCTGGCCGCCCTGCGCCGGCAGCTCGGCCGTAACCCGCTGCCCGTGCCGGGCGTGCCGGCCGGGCTCGCCGGGCAGCTGCTGCGCTTCGCGGCGGTCGGCGTGGCGAGCACGCTCGCCTACCTGCTGCTCTTCGCCCTGCTGCGCAACGGTTTCGGCCCACAGGCCGCCAACCTGGTGGCGCTGCTGGCCACCGCGGTGGCGAACACCGCGGCCAACCGGCGGCTCACCTTCCGGGTACGCGGCAGCGACGGCGCCTGGCGGCATCAGGCGCAGGGGCTGGTCGTCTTCGCCGTCGGGCTGGGGCTGACCAGCGGCTCGCTCGCCCTGCTGCACCTGGCGAGCGACCCACCGACCATCGTGGAGCTGGGCGTCCTGGTGGTCGCCAACCTGGTCGCCACGGGGGTGCGCTTCCTGCTGATGCGCGGCTGGGTCTTCCGCGCCGCGCCGGCAAGCTTTGATCAGGCGTGAACACAACGCTCCAAAGAGTATGAATTCGGTGACCAACGAGTAACAATGAGCATCGACCGGGACGGCTCCAGGGTCCCGGTCGGTGTGCTTTCTGTCCGGTCCCGCCGGAGGTGCCGACATGCTCAGCAAGGAAGACAGCCGCAGACTGGCTCAGCTGGAGCGCCAGCTCCGCCGGGACGACCCGGACTTCTGCGCACGGATGCGCGGCCACGCGCCCGCCCGCCGCCGGGTGCCGACCTCCCTCGTACTGGCCGCCTGCGTGGTCTGGGCGGCCGTCCTGGCCCTGGGCGTCCTCGGCTGGTGGGGCGCGGCCGCCGTCGCCGCGGTGTGGGGCGCGGTCCTCCTGGCCGCCCTCACCTACCGCTGCCGCCCCAGCCGCCCCTCCCCCGGAGGCCTCCCCCCAGCCTGGTGATCCCCGCCCCGGCCCGGGCGATCCGGCTCGGCGACCGTCGGCATCGGCCGAGCGGGACGGCCGGTGTGCTCAGGCGAAGGTGACGGTGGCGTCGGCGACTCCGCGGGCCCGGGCCACCACGGCGGATTCCTTCTCGACCTCCTTGCGGGCCCTGGCGGTCATCGGGCCGAACGGCGTCACGGTGAGGTCGACCCGCTTGCGGCCGGCCAGCCTGGCCCGCCACACCCCGGTGATCTCGCCGTCGCTGAGCACCACGCCCGGATTTCCCAGCAGCTTCCAGATCTCCTTCTGCCGGGCCCGCTCCGGGACCAGCAGGTCGCGGTCGCGCGCCTGCAGCAGCGCGTCCATGGCGGGAAGCAGCCGCACCCCCCGCGCGGGCGCGGCGGCGGCGAGCCCGGCCTCCGCCGACGCGGGCAGCCAGGCCCTGCGGCCGTCGACCCGGACCTCGGCCAGGTCACCGGGCCAGACCTTCTTGAGCTCGGCGGTGGTGCTGCCCAGGTATTTCGCCACCTCGGCCGGGGTGGCCGGGCCGAGCAGCCGCAGATAGGTCCCGATCAGGTCCCCGATGCCCGCGTTCCGCTCGGGCTGCGGCGGCGCGTCGCGGATCGGGCCGAGCGTCGCGTCCTTGCCGCGCGACTCGACCTCGACGCCGCCCGCCAGGCCGGAGTGCTGCCACACGTTGCCGGCGATGTGCCGGGCACCGCAGGACCGGCAGTCGTAGGTCAGCTCGCGCGGCACCAGCGCGCTGACCCGGGTGCTGGCCTCGCCCCGCGGCATGGACGCCGTGACGACCTCGCGGAACGCGCTCGCGGTCGCCTCGAACGCCTTCAGGCCCAGCTTGACCCCCTGGGGGATCTGGGCGCTGTTGATCCGCGTCGACGCGTCCGCGTCGCTGACCGGCCACAACGCCTTGACCAACGCACCGAGGTCGCGGCGGCGATGCAGATGCGGCGCGCCCCGGGCGGCCCAGACCATCAGCAGCCGGTCGTCGGTCAGCTCCGCGGTGGTGCGGGCGGCCAGCGCGACCTGCACCGATCCGGGCGTGTATTCCTGCACGCCCAGGTCGAGCACCGGCAGGTCACCAGGCCGGTCCCGGCCCCGCTCGGCCAGCCCGAGTGCGGCGATCCGGTATGCCATCACCTGTGCGCGGTCCACGTCCATGGGAACCACCTTTCACCCGCGACGACCGTAGCGCCGGGCTGCGACATTCTTCAGCCGCTCGAGGCGGGTTCCGCCGCCGACGGAGACGAGTTCCCAGGTGTCCAGGCTGCTCGGGCCGTACGGGCCCTCCTGCAGGATGGGCGGCTCGCCGGTGAGCCGGTAGCCGCAGCGCCGGGCGACGGCACAGCTCGCCGTGTTCGCCGGGTCGATGCGCAGCAGCAACCGGCTGAGTTTGAGCTCGCTGCGGGCGTACCCGGAAAGGAGCGAGAGGGACGTCGAAGCGTGCCCGTGCCGGCGATGCGCGGCGCCGACGAGGTAGCCCAGCTCGGCCTCCCGGAGGCCGGCGTCGACGCCGAAGAGCAGCACCTCGCCGACCGGCCGGCCGGCGGCGATGATCGCGAGCTGGATCCGCTGGCCGCTGGCGCGGCTCTGCCGCGCCCGCTTCAGGTAGGCGACGCCCGCCTCGCGGTCGAACGGGGACGGCATCGGCGTCCACCGTGCGATGTCCGGTTCGTCGAGAAGCTCGACCAGGTCGTCGAGGTCCTCGTCCCGCCACTCGCGCAGCTGGATGCCATCACCGGTCAGCGCGATCGGGTAAGGCAGGCGGCCGGAGGTCGTCATGCGCCGATCCTGCCCGTAAACACCCGGTTCCGGCCAGCCGGAGTCCTGTGAATGCCGTGAATGAAGCCTTCAGCCGCGGACCACGATCGGCGCCGTATCCAGCAAAGACCAGTCATGGCTTATGTCGGCGGCCGCATGCAGCAACAACGGCAGGTACGCACCTGTCAACTTATCGACAGATGTCTCCGCCGCGTGCACGGTGACGTTGAGCGCGGCGACCACCTGGCCGTCGCCGTTGCGCACGCCCGTGGCGATGGACCGGATGCCGAGCGCGAGGTCCTGATCCGCGAGGGCCCAGCCCCGGGCGCGGACCTCGCGCAGCGACCGCAGCAGCGACTCGCGGTCGGGCCGCCACCGGGCGTCGACGCCCGAGCGGCCCGGCTCGGCCAGTACCGCGTCCAGCTCCGCGGGCTCCAGCGCGGCGAGCAGCACCTTGCCCATCGAGGTCGCGTGCGCCGGGAAGCGGGTGCCGATCGAGACCGCCAGCGTGACGATCTTCGGTACGGCGACCCGCGCGACGTACACGATGTCGGAGCCGTCGAGCTGGGCCATCGACGAGGACTCGCCGGTCTGCGACACCAGGCGTTCCATGTGCGGCCGGGCGACGTCCCACATGTCCAGGGAGTTGACGTAGGCCATGCCCAGCTCGAGCACCCGGGGTGTCAGCGTGTAGCCGCGCTCGACGGACCGCACGTAGCCGAGCTCGGTCAGGGTGAGCAGGATCCGGCGCACGGTGGGCCGGGCGAGCCCGGTGTCGACGGCGATCTCGCTCAGCGTCGACACCCGGCGGCCCGGCCGGAAGCTGCGCAGCACGTCCAGCCCGCGGGCGAGGGCCTCGATGAAGTCCGGACCGGTCTCCCGTGTCATCGAGCCCTCCCCCGTCGCCGTCCGAGCGGCTAATGCTTCCATTGCGCCGAGCCGGCGTCCCACTCGGTGTATGTGTACGGGTTGTCGCGCACCTTCGTCTCCGGAACGTCGGGATTCATGCCGCGCGCCCAGGCCTCCTCGCCCAGTTCCCCGCGCAGGTACTCGACGGTCCGCCCGACCTGCGCGCGGGCGGCGGCCAGGTCGACGCCGACCAGCCGGTGGTCCCGCTTCACGATCCGGCCGTTGACCAGCACGGTGTCGACGTCGCCGCGCTGCGCCTGGAACGCCACGTGCCCGTACGGGTGCAGGATCGGGAACATCGCCGGCGAGTTCTCGTTCCTGAGCAGCACCACGTCGGCCTTCTTGCCCGGCTCGAGGCTGCCGACGACGCCGTCGAGGCCGAGCGCCCGGCTGCCGCCGCGGGTGGCCCAGTCGACGACCTGCTCCGCGCGCAGGTGCACGTGGGTCACGGTCTCGCCGCGCCCGTGCGCCTCCATGTGCTCGCGCGAACGGTCCGCGCCGAGCGTGCTGCGCATCGCGGAGAACAGGTCGCCGCTCCACCACACGCTGGTGTCCATCGACAGCGAGACGCCGATGTCGTGGTCGCGCAGGATCCAGGTGGGCGGGTAGCCCTGGCCGGCGCTCTGCTCGCTCTCGGTGGCGACCGAGACCGAGCCGCCGGTGGCGGCGATCCGGTGGTACGAGTCGTGGTTCAGCGTCGCCGAGTGGACGTACACGGTCTGCGGGGTCATGAAGCCGTTCTCGTGCATGAGCCGGATGCCGTCGTCGTTGGTCGCGCCCCAGACGCCCGCGTGCGTGGTGACCGGGACGCCCAGCTCGCGGGCCACCTCGAAGGCCGCCCGCTCCGGGAAGGCCGGGTCGCCGGTGACGTCGAACGCCATCTGGAAGCCGAGCATGTCGTCGCCGGGCGTGATCCGGCGGCTGACGAAGTCGCGGAACTCCGGGCTGGCCGACCACTCCCACGGCCCCTGCTGGATGTTGCCGTACGCGAGCACGAACCGCCCCGGCACCGCCTGCAGCGCGTCGACCGCCGCGTCGGCGTGCTGCGGCGTCTGCAGCCCGTGCGACCAGTCGACAGTGGTGGTGATCCCGGCGTCGATGGACTCGATCGCGGCGAGCAGGTTGCCGGCGTGGATGTCCTCCGGGCGGAACAGCTTGCCGGACTCCAGGTAGTACCAGACGAAGTACTGGGTAAGTGTCCAGTCGGCGCCGTAGCCGCGCATCGCGGTCTGCCACATGTGCCGGTGGGTGTCGATCATGCCGGGCATCACGATGCCGCCGGACGCGTCGATCACGGTGGCGCCCTCGGGCGCGGCGAGGCCGACGCCGATCTCGGCGATGCGCTCGCCGACGACGAGCACATCGGCATCCGGCAGCACGGTGTGCCGGTCGTCCATGGTCAGCACGGTGCCGTTGCGGAACAGCACACTGTCACTCATCTCACCGTCAACTCCCTTCGAAGCCCGACGGACAGACGTCCGCCAGGCGGTCACCATCTCGGGGCCAGTGTGTTGCGAGTCACTTCGAGTGTCAAGGATGCTGTTGACAGCCAAATATGCACGGGTCGAGACTGGCGAGAGCGCGGACGGCCGTCCGCCTGACGGTCAACAACCCTCGAAGGACGGCACATGGGACCACTGAGCGGACTGCTCGTCGCGGACTTCTCCCGGATCCTCGCGGGGCCGTACGCGACGATGCTGCTCGCCGACCTCGGCGCCCAAGTGATCAAGGTCGAGGGCCCGGCCGGCGACGACACCCGCACCTGGATGCCGCCGGTGCGCGACGGCGTCTCGACCTACTACCTGGGCATCAACCGCAACAAGCGCTCGATCGCGCTCGACTTCGGCAGGCCCGAGGACCTCGACGTGGCCCGGCGGCTGGCCGCCCGGGCCGACGTGATGATCGAGAACTTCCGGCCCGGCGGCCTGAAGCGCTTCGGGCTCGACTACGAAACGGTCGCGGCGGCGAACGAGCGGATCGTCTACGCGTCGATCAGCGGCTTCGGCACCGGCGCCGGCGCCGGATACCCCGGCTACGACCTGATGATCCAGGCGATCTCCGGCCTGATGAGCCTGACCGGCGACGCCGACGGGCCACCGTACCGGGCCGGGATCTCGGTCTTCGACGTGATGGCGGGCATGCACGCCGACATCGGCATCCTGGCCGCCCTGCACCACCGCGCCGCCACCGGCGACGGACAGCACGTCGAGGTCAACCTGCTCTCGTCCGCACTGTCCGGACTGGTCAACCACTCCAGCGGTTACGTCGCCGGCGGGAACGTCGGCTACCGGATGGGCAACGCGCACCCCAGCCTCTTCCCGTACGAGCCGCTGCCGACCGCCGACGGCGAACTGATCGTCATCGCCGGCAACGACGGGCAGTTCCGCCGCCTCTGCCAGGTGCTCGACCTGCCCGACCTGCCGGAGGACCCGCGCTTCGGGCGCAACCAGGACCGCACGGCCAACCGCGAGCAGCTGCGCCCGATCCTGGTGGAGCGGCTCGCCCGGCGCACCAAGGACGAGTGGTTCCGCGACCTGCTCGCGGCCGGCGTGCCCTGCGCGCCGATCAACACCATCGACGGCGGGGTCGCGCTCGCCGCGGAGCTGGGCCTGGACCCGGTGGTCACGGTCGGCGGGATACCCGGCGTCCGCAACCCGATCACCTTTTCCGGTACGCCGGCCGGCTACGAGCTGCCGCCGCCCGGCCTCGACGAGCACGGTGAGGAGATCCGCGCGTGGCTGACGAAGGACTGAGGTTCCCGACCGCGATCGGCACCTCCGACGAGGAGCGGATCCGGCTGCTCGGCCAGGATCTCGCCGCCGACCTGATGGGCCGGGTCGGCTTCGGCGAGCTGGCGTACTGGCTGGTGGCCCGGCGCCGGCCGACGCCGGGCGAGGTCCGCGTCTTCGAGACCGTGCTGGTCGCGCTCGCCGACCACGGCTTCACGCCGACCGCGATCGCGGCCCGGCTCACCTATCTGAGCGCGCCCGAGTCGCTGCAGGGCGCGCTCGCCGCGGGCCTGCTGGGCGGCGGCTCGCGCTTCCTGGGCGTGACCGAGGACTGCGCGCGCTTCCTGGCCGAGGCGCTCGAAAGCGGCACCCCGGCCGACGACGCCGGCTTCGACGCCCTCGCGCTCGAGGCGGTGACCGCGGCTCACGAGGGCAAGAGGCTCGTGCCGGGCCTCGGGCACCCCGTGCACAAGCGGCAGGACCCCCGTACCCCCGTGCTGATCCGCATCGCCGAGGAGGAGGGCCTGCGCGGCCCGCACCTGCGCCTGTTCGAGGCCGTCGGCCGGGTACACCCGCGGGTGCTCGGCCGCACGCTGCCGCTGAACGGCGCCGGGGTCTGCGGCGCGGCCCTGGCCGACCTGGGCCTGCCCGTCGACCTGCTGCGCGGCTTCGCGCTGCTGGCCCGCGCCGCCGGGCTGCTCGGCCACCTCGCCGAGGAGCGCCGCACCCCGATCGGCATGGACGTCTATCTGACCGTCGACCGCAACGCCGTCTACGAGGACCGGTAAGGAGCCGCCATGGCCACCGTCGCCGCGGTGATCGCCTCCACCCATCACCCCTTCTACTACCGCGCCAGCACCGCGACCGGCGAGGACCGCCCGCCCTTCGCCGACGAGTGGGTCCGCAAGATCACCGCGTTCCGGCAGACGCTGACCGCGGCCCGCCCGGACGTGCTGGTCATGGTCGGCTCGGACCACTTCCACCAGCTGTGGCTGGACAACATGCCGCAGTTCCTCGTCGGCAAGGCGCCGTTCTACGACGCCAACTGGTACAACGAGGAGCGCGAGTTCGGCCTGCCGAGGATGCTGCTCAAGGGCCAGGAGGACCTGTCGGCGCACATCCTGCGCGCCGGCCTCGACTCCGGCTTCGACCTGGCGTTCAGCAACGAACTGCGGATCGACCACAGCGTCACCTGCCCGATCATCACGCTGCGGCCCGAGGCCGACCTGCCGATCGTGCCGATCTACACCAACATCTTCGCGCCGCCGCTGCCGCAGCCGAAGCGCTTCGTCCAGCTAGGACAGACCATTCGCGAGATCGTCGAGTCCTGGCCCAGCCACCTGCGCGTCGCGATCGTCGGCACCGGCCACCTGTCGCTCGAGCTCGGCGGGCCCCGCCAGTTCGGCCCGCACGGACCGGACCCCGAGTTCGACGCCAAGGCCGTCGAGTGGATCGCCACCGGCGACATCGAACGCTGCCTCGCCGAGGTGACCCTCGACAGCCTGCACTCGCCCGGCAACGCCACCCACGGCTTCATGGACTTCATGCTGATGATGGGCGTGGCCGGCGCCGGCCGCAAAGCCGACCACGTGGACAGCCTCGACCTCTTCCACACCATGGAGGCCTACTTCACCTGGTACCCGAACGGGGTGCCGACATGAGCAGGTACCTGGTGGACAAGTTTCTGTACACGGTCGACCGGGACCCCGAGCTGGTCGAGCGCTACCGCGTCGAGCCGCGCGAGACCGTGCTGTGGTGGGAGGCCGAACGCGCCAACAGCGTGCTCAACTGCCACGGCGGCGAGGCCAGCACCTGGCTGCGCTTCACCGACGAGGAGCGCGAGGCCCTCGCCGGGCACGACCACGTCGCGCTCTTCTCCCTCGGCGCGCACCCGTTCCTCACGCTGACCCTGTTCATCGCGATGTTCGAGCGCGACCACGGCCCGCTGGAGTATCAGAAGGCGTTCGGCGCACGCCTCGCGCACTTCTCGATGCCCTACCCCGACATCGCCACCTGATGCGCGCCGCGTTGCTGCACAAGTGCGGCGCCGCACCGGCGATCGACGAACGCCCGACGCCCGTGCCGGGAGACGACGAGATTCTGGTACGCGTCACCGCGGCGTCGATCACCCCGCTCGACCGGCTGTGCGCGTCCGGCACCTCGTACTTCGGCACGCCGGCCACCCCGTACGTGCCGGGTGTCCAGGGTGTCGGCCTGCGCGACGACGGGACCGCGGTGTGGTTCCCGACCGGCGCGGGCATGCGCCCGGGCGACGGCAGCATGGCCGAATACGCGACCGTGCGGGCCGCCGACACCGTCGAGCTGCCGGCGGGCGCCGACCACGCCCTGGTGGCGGCGCTCGGCCTGTCGGCGGTCGCCGCGCAGATGGCCCTGACCTGGCGCGGCGAGCTGCGACCGGGCGAGCGGGTGCTGGTGCTCGGCGCGGGCGGCGTCGTCGGCCAGTCCGCGGTGCGGCTCGCCCTGCTCGCCGGCGCCGACCGGGTCGTGGCGGCCGCCCGATCCGGCCCGGCCCAGCGGCGCGCGGCCCGCGCGGGCGCGACTGTCGTCGTACCGCTGGAGGAGAATGCCGAGGTCGCCTGGCTGGCGGCACGGCTGCGGGCCGCGGCGGACGGCCCGGTGGATCTTGTTCTCGATCCGCTCTTCGGGGTGCCGGCGGCGGCCGCGCTGCGGACGCTGCGGCCCGGCGGCCGGCTGGTCAACCTCGGCGACGCCGCCGGCGCGACCGCGCCGATGGACTCGGCGACGCTGCGCGGCGGGTCGCTGCGGGTGCTCGGTTACACGAACAACGAACTGACCCCCGCGCAACGCTCCGAGGCACTCACCCTGGTCGCCGCGCACGCGGCGGCCGGCCGCCTGACGGTCGACTTCGAGACGGTACGCATGGAGGACGTCGCCACGGCCTGGCACCGCACGGACTGCCGAATGGTGCTGGTGCCGTAAGGCCTGTGGAGATCCTGTGGAAAACCGAGCCGGGGGCTCAGCCCCGACGGCTCGTGTTGCGCGGCGGCTCGGTCGCGACGGCGAAGGGGTCGCGCAGGCGCGTCATCGCCTCGGCGCTGCTGTCGGCCGTCTCGGCCTCGGGCTCGGGCACGACGGCATCGGCCGGGGCGAGGAACAGAGCGGGATCGTGCTGGTCGGTAGGTTTCATTCACCGGTCCGATGATCTGTGTGGTGGGTCAGCTACGAGGACGGTTCTTGGAGTTCTTTCAGGTCGACGTGCAGCGTGGCCAGTAGCCCGCTGTACCGGAACGTGTCGACTTCGTCGGGAAGCTCCCGGTCGACCCAGTCGGCCCGGACGTTCTGGCCGCGTTCGCGGAGCTTAGCGATGATGACGCTCTTCTGAACGATCATGTCTGTGCCCGTCGAGAGAAATGGCGTAAAACAAAAAGCGCCGGACGGGAACGGTTACCCATCAGGCGCGGTGACGTCAACGGATTCAGAACTGGAACCCACGGTAGCACGAAATCACCCCCGTCCCGAGTACGCCCTATCGTCGCCGGCGGGAGGGCGTGCATGACCCGTGTAGGCTGACCTGCGAGTCGCCAGGCGGGCTCACCGGTCGCACGAAAGCCGCAGGTTCTGCGGTGAGTAAGAGCGGCGAACCGGATGATCAGCTGCTCGCACCGAGGCGTACGACTCGACGACGCGCGGTCCCCGGCGACCTGGCGGCTTGCAAACTGAGCTTTTTCGACCTGTGCCTTTTCGACCTGTGCCTTTTCGACCCGGCGCGGGCAGCTCCCGGCGGCGGTCAGTTGCTCGGCTACCGCTGGCCCCAGGCCATTTGAAGTGCTCGATGCTCACCGTCCACAACGGCGCGTCCCGTCACTCCCGCGGCGTGATGAACTCGGGCTGGTCGAGCACCCGGAGCCAGGTGCCGTCCGGCTGCCGGCGTACCACCTGGGCGCGGGCGCCGGAGCCGTCCTTCGGCGGGGTCGAGGTGAGCGCGAGGTCGCCGCTGATCAGGGTGGGCAGCGGCGCCTCCGGTTCGAAGGCCGGCAGGTGCGGCAGCGCCTGCTCCCACAGCCGGCGAATGGCGTCCCGCCCGACCGTCTGCCGGCCGGGCGGGTAGGCCATCACCGCCTCCGGCTCGTAGAGCAGCGCGATGCCCTCGGCGTCGCCGGCGTTGGCACGCTCGACGAAGAGGCGGGTCAGATCCTCGGGCCTGGCGGCCTTCTCGCGATCGGTCATGATGCCAGCCTTACCCCGCGCGAGTGACAAGTCCAACAGATGGTTGTTGTGATAGCTATGATCAGCGCTCATGGATCTGCGGCAGCTCGAATACTTCGTGGCGGTGGCCGAGGAGGCCAATTTCACCAGGGCCGCAGACCGCGTGCACATCACCCAGTCGGGCGTCAGCGCACAGATCCGCCAGTTCGAACGGGAACTGGGCGCCGACCTGTTCGACCGCTCCGCCCGCATGGTCCGCCTCACCCCCGCCGGCGCCGCCGCGCTGCCGCACGCCCGCGCCGCCCTGGCCGCCGCGCAGGCCATCCGCCACGCCTGCGACGAGGTGAACGGCCTGGTCCGCGGCCGCCTGAAACTCGGAATGATCACCGGTTGCAACATCACCCCGCTGTTCGACGCCCTCGCCACGTTCCACCGCCGCTACCCGCGCATCGAGATCGCCCTCACCGAGGACAACTCCGACGTGCTGGTCGAGAGCGTCCGGGCGGGCGCCTGCGACATCGCCCTGGTCGGCTCGGCGGGCGGCCCGCCGGACGGGCTCCGCTCCCTGACCATCCTCAGCGAGGGCCTGGTCGCGGCGGTACCACCGGACCACCCCCTGGCCGAGCAGGAAAGTGTGCCTTTGCGCCGACTCTCGGCGTACCCGTTGATCTGTCTGCCGGTGGGAACCGGAATCCGCAGCGTGCTCGATCAAGCCTGCGCGGCCGCCGGGATGCGGCCGGCGGTGGCGCTGCAGGCGACCGCGCCGGGCGCGGTCGCCGACCTGGCCGCCCGCGGCCTCGGCGTAGCGATCCTCAGCGCCTCGATGGCCGCCGACCATGACGGGCTGCGCGCGGTACCGGTCGACGAGGTGGAGATCCCCGCGCTGCTCGCCCTCGTGTGGCGCAGGGAGGAGAACACGGTGCTACGCGCGCTGCTCCCCCACTGCCGCCACGCGTTCGGCCTCGCCTAACTGTGCGTTGGCCGCTCGGCCCGGGCACGTTCGGGCTAAGGCAGCTGCGTCAACTGCTGGCGCGTGGTCCGGCTCGGCCGGCTGCACCAGCTGCTGGCGCGTGTTCCGACTCGACCGGCTGCACTAGCTGCCGCAATGCGTTCGGGCTCGGGCGGGTGCGCTAGTTGCCGGCGCAGGCGGTCTCGGCCTGCTCGCTCCAGGGTGTGCCGTCGAAGGCGTCCTTGGGATGGGCGGTCCGGGAATGCTCGTCCTGGGTCTGCACCGAGAGGGTGACGGGTATCCGGCCCAGTGGGAGACCCCGGAGACAGTCGACCTGCACATCGACGTCGGCCTGCGCGGTCACGCCGGGGGCGACCCACCGCTGCTTCTCCACCCCGCGCACGGTGACCCCCGGCCGCCCGGCGGTCAGATTGCGGATGTTGACCGGCGCCGGACCGACATTGACCAGGGTGACCCGCCGGGCGAGCGTGACGCTGGCGACCCTGCCGTGCAGAACGATACGGCCCCCGTCGGGGACCTCCCTGGCGTCGGCGAAGAGCAGCACGGAGACCTCACCGTCGCGGGCGGCGGAATGCCGGCGAAGGTTCCATCCATAGGTGACGGTGCCACCGATCACGACACCGACGATCAGCGCGACCGCGGTGAAGGCGTGCGGTGCTCGCCACTGCGGCGCAGCTGGTGCGGCCGGCCGGTCGAGATCGATCACGCTCATGCGGTGCCCTCGCCCTGGCTCTGTTTAGGGAACGGACGACTGAAAAAACGTACGTCACCCCACGCCGGTTGCGGCCACCCGCCAACGCTCTCCACCGATCGTGGTCCCGCCGACCCTGAACGCTCCCAGTAAGGTTCCCGGCCCCGTGACGCCATGAGGGCGTGGCGAAACGGTTCGTCATGCCGGGGCGGCGCCGACCCGGGCGCGTGTCGCGACTTCCGACACCGCGACCGGGCTGCGCCGCCCCGGCATGACAATCATTCGGACCCGCGGCCGCGCTACGGCAACGGTCCTCATGCGCCCATTCGTGCAGGCTGCCCGTCACATATCAAGGTTCTGTTCGATCTGCTTCAACCGGTGCCGCGCCATCGCGAGATTGGCGCGATCGCGGTGCAATGCCAGATAGATGAATAGACCCTTGCCGGAGCGTGCGGTGACCGGCCGGATCAGGTGATACTGCGTCCCCAGCGTCACGAGGATGTCCTCGATCTTGTCCTTGAGGCCCAGCATCTCCATCGTGCGCATCTTGGCCTTCAACACCTCCGTGTTGGTCGCCGCGGCGACCGCCGGATCGAACGAGTGGTCACCGCCGGCGGTGCCCAGCGCCATGCCGCTCGTGTAGTCGCCGATCGCCGCGGCGATCGCCCCGTCCACCTGCAACGCGTCCTTGAGCGCCACATCCATCTCTGTCATTTGCGTCCTCTCGGCTCCTGACGACCAGGACCTGAGAATGCTCGGCGGCCACCCGAATGGAACGGACGCGCTGTCCGATGTCGGCGAACTGCCGTACCCGATGATGTAGATGTTCGGGATTGAGTTGCAACTTTTCGCAACTCGACATCTCGACATCTCGGAATGTCCGAGTATCGGAAGGCGAGCAAACCGGTAGAGGTAACGGACCGTTGCACCCGAACGGCGGTGCTCCTCTGGTCTGCCGCGGCTGGGTAATGTGGGCCGCGCACGACATAGCCAGCACCTGGGCGACCGCCCGGGCCGTTGCAAACCAGGGTGGGAGCCGCCGGTGTCGGTGCCGCTGTATCAAGCCAAGGCGGAGATGTTCCGGGTACTCGGGCATCCCGTTCGGATCCGCGTACTCGAATTGCTCCAAACCGGCCCTCTTCCGGTACGCGACCTGCTGGCCCGCATCGACATCGAACCCGCCAACATGTCCCAACAACTCGCCGTCCTGCGACGAGCCGGCATCGTCATCTCCTTCCGCGACGGCGCCCTGGTCATGTACGCCCTGAGCACCCCCGCCGTGGCCGACCTGCTCGCCGCCGGCCGCCGGATCCTCAGCGAGGTCCTCACCGACCGCGACAGCCTGCTCGCCGAACTCCGGGCACAGAAGGACTCCGTGTGACCGTCACCAGGCGGCATCCAGGCGGGCCCGCGACTCCGCATCCAGCTTGAGATCAAGCGAGTCCATAACCTCGTCGAGCCGCTCGACGGTGCTCGCGCCGACGATCGGCAGGACCGCCGGATCCCCGCCGAGCAGCCAGGCCAGCACCACCTGGTTGCGGGTGGCCCCGAGCTCCCGCGACACCTCGGCCACCGCGGCCGACCGGCTCACCGTCCCCGGGTGCTCGTAGGCCCGCTCCAGCGGCCGGTCCGCCCGGCCGTAACCCCCGTTCAACAGCGTGGTGTACGCCCAAAGCGCCAAATCCGGCTCGCTGCGCACGTAGTCCAGCGTCTCCGGAAAGACCTGCCGGTGCGACCACGACTCCAGCGGCGCACCCGGACGCGGCTGCAGGTACGAATGCCGCAGCTGCAAGGCCGTCCACCCGGCCACGCCCTGCCCGCCGGCGAGCCCGCGGGCACGCTCCACCCGCCACGCGGGAGTGTTCGACGCGCCGATCCGGCGGGCCCGACCGTCGGCCACCAGCTCCCCGAAGACGCCGACGGTCTCGGCCAGCGGCACGCCGCGATCCTCGACATGCGCCCAGTACATGTCCACATAGTCGACGCCGAGCCGGCCCAGGCTCGCCTCCATCGCCGCGCGTACCACCGCGGCCGACAGGCCCTCCGCCGAGTCCAGCCCCCGCGCCGGATCGGTGGGCTGCCCACCCACCTTGGTGCTGATCAGGACCCGGTCCCGCACCCCCGAGCGCTGCGCCAGCCACCGGCCGACCGTCCGCTCGCTCTGCCCGCCCAGCCCGGACGGATGCTCCCAGAACGCATAGTTGTTCGCGGTGTCGATCCACCGCCCGCCCCGCTCCACGAAGCGGTCGAGCAGCGCGAACGACTCCGCCTCGCCGATCCGGGTACCGAAAAGCATTGCTCCGAGCACGATCTCCGTCATGTCGCCTGAGCCTGGTACCTGGAGCGCGCTCCAGGTCAAGCGCTGACAGAATCGGTTTCATGTCCCGATACACGCCCGGCGAGGTCGCCCAGCGGACCGGCCTCAGCCTGGACACCCTGCGCTACTACGAACGAATCGGGCTCCTCGACGACGTCGACCGCACCCCCACCGGCCGCCGGGAGTACAGCGACGACGACCTCGGCTGGCTGGAGATCCTGCGCTGCCTGCGGGAGACCGGAATGCCGATCCAGCAGATGCGCCGCTACGCCGACCTGTGCCGCGACGACGGCACGATCGCCGAGCGCATCGCTCTGCTGGAACAGCACGATGATTCCGTACGGGATCAGATCGCCATGCTGCAGTC
Source organism: Actinoplanes sp. NPDC049668 (assembly GCF_044465445.1). Classification (NCBI taxonomy): domain Bacteria; kingdom Bacillati; phylum Actinomycetota; class Actinomycetes; order Micromonosporales; family Micromonosporaceae; genus Actinoplanes; species Actinoplanes sp. NPDC049668. The sequence goes on along the minus strand of NZ_JBITLR010000006.1, from coordinate 544,342 downwards.
GCAGCGCGCCCATCTACGGGGAAAGATCGACTTCTATCGCGCCCAGGGTTGAGCCACGGCCCTAGGTTGTCGGGATGCCGTTGACCTTCCCGTCCCACCCGGCCGCCGTGCTGCCGCTCAAGCTGTGGCGACCCCGGTGGTTCGACGGCGTCGCGCTCGCGGTCGGCTCGATGGCGCCCGACCTGGCGTACGCGCTGGACGGCAGCGGCCTGCCGGTGTGGCCGCTCTCCCATCAGCCGGCTGGCCTCATCGCCTGGTGCCTGCCGCTCACCCTCGTGCTGACCTGGCTGATCCGGCGCGCCGCGCCGGTCCTCGCAAGCCACCTTCCGGCCGCCGGCCCGCTCGCCCTGCGCGACTACGGCGCGCTGGGCGCGGCCCGGCACCGCTGGCCGATCACGGTCTGCTCGGCGCTCCTCGGCGCCGCCAGCCACCTGCTCCTCGACCGGATCGAGTTCGCCGTTCCCACGAGCGAGAACATCATGCACGTGCTGGGTGCCGTCACGCTGGCGGCCGTCGCCGTCGTCATCGGCCGGCGCCGGTTGCTGCGTCAGTGGCACGGAGACCCGCCGCCGCGGCAGGGGCGCCCGGTCCTGTTCTGGGCTGTCGCCGTGGGAGTCGCGCTGCCGTTGATCGCCCTGATCCCGTTCCTTCCGGGCGCCACCTTGACGCACACCTCCGGCGCGCGCCTGCTGTGCGCCCTCGGCCTGGGCCTGCTGACCGCGTCGCTACTCGTCGTCACGGCGAGCCGAAACCCCGCCGCCCGGCCTTGAGTCGCGAGTGCCGCCGGCGGCGGCACGTTGTCCGGAATTGATTGATCGCCCCTCCGACCTGCTTTCGGACAACCATCCGGAGCCGTACAAACACAGGTGATCCGCTGTTTGTCCGAAGCGTGCGCTTTCCGCAGCACGTATATCGATCGGAAGAGGTAGGCAGTTGAACACCAAACGCATTGCTACGGCGTTAGGAATGGCGGCCGCTGCGGCTGTCGCCACGGTGGTGGTCGACGTCGCTCCGGCGAGCGCGGGCGCGTACGGCTGCGCCGGGGTTGCGGTGGACAGCGACACCATCACGCGTGGCGGGAAGACCCTTGGCTGGCTGACCTTCTACTGGGACAGCGCTTCGGGTGACAACTGCGCCGTCATGGTGAAGAACGGCGACGTCCTCCCGGGCCGGGTGCAGATGCAGGTGGCGATCCATCAGGCCGAGGCCCCGTACCGGACTCACCAGGACTACGGGAACTACAGCTGGTACGCCGGGCCGGTGAAGGTTGACGGCCGCAACAAGTGCGTGTGGGCGAACGGCCACATCGACGGTGTCGGTGGCGTCATCGACGACCACTGCGGCTGACTCCGGGGATCGGCGTGCGGAGCCGCCGCGCATTGCCGTGGCGGCTCCCACCGGCCCGGAGCACCTCACGCTGAACGGCCGACGCCTGCGCAGGTGGCGGCGTCCAACTCCGCCGCCCGAAGGGCTGAGCCGGCCGTTGAGCGCCTGGCCGATGTCGAGGACGTCCGTCGCGCCGTTACCGGGATCCCAATTTCAGTGTGTTGGGCAGTTACCTAGAAAGGACACTCTTTATGTTGCGTCGAATCACGTCCTTGCTCGCCGCATCCGCGCTCGCCGTGGTCACGTCGGTCACGGTTGCCGCCTCGCCGGCGATGGCCGGCGCAAACGCGATGGCCTGGACGTACGACGGCGGAACCGCCCGGGGTCAGGCCGTCTGGTACCACGACGGTGACAGCCTCAAGGTCTGCGACATGGACGCCGACGGCAGAGGCGTCCGGGGCGTCATCTACTCGTACAATTCCTCGGGCGATTTCTGGGAGAACGAGTTCACCGTCACCGACTCCAACTCCTCTGACGGCTGCAAGACCGGGTCGAAGAACGTGCCGGACGGACGAAAGATCGAGGTCCTCGTCTACCAGTACTGGGGCGACACGACGTGCTGCGGCGCGACCTCGACCGGCGTCGCCTGAGTCGAGCTGACAGGGGCCCGCCCGGCCCGCGCCGGGCGAGCCGCAAGGTCACGAGGGTGTATTCCGCCGGCGTCCGCGCGCGCCCTTCGCAGCATCGCTCCCGCCGTAGCTGGTAGACGCGCAGCCACGGCCGGCGGGCGAGCGCCCCGTACCCCCACACGGCCGCAGATCATGATCTCGTGGCGGCGCCGGAATACAGCCAGCCACCGTTTGATCATCACCGGTATGCCGATGATCAAACGGTGGCCGTGGCCAAAGCATAAAACCCGCAGCGTTACGCCGGGCCTTTAGATCCGACGCACGTCAACGTTGCACTGCATAGAATTTCCAAATTATCTCAGGTCGCTCCTACAGTGCATGACCGAATCAGTCGGACCGCAAGAGATGGAGTATCCCAGGAACGGCACCAACTCCTAACTCTCTCCGCACTTCCGACTGGAACGCCTGCATCACATAAAGCATGTTACGCGAATGACGTCAGTCGCCCGAAGGGGCAGCCTGAAGAAACTCTCGATAAACCAGTTCCAATAAGGCTGCATATGCGTGCTGCAATCGAGCAACCTCACGGTCATTAGCCGAGGCGTCATCACCAAGGCGATCGGTTTGGCGTAAGACATCTTGCAACAAGACAAGCACGTCGACCGGCGCCGGCATATATATTCCGCGCTCCACAAATCGGATTACTGTCGTAACGTACTCATCAGCCTCTGCCAGGTCACTGTGCGCTGCGGTGAGAGCTGGGCTTGAACCACTCTGAGGAAACGGAAGGCAGCGCCAAATGGTGTAAGCGTCCATGAAATTTAGTGTCATGTTCTACCTCCGTCCTTAGTGGGCGCCCGAATACCAGAATGAGACTATTCGCCCATCTGGCGCGACGATTCCGCCCTTCCCCCCGTTCGGCTCCGTGTATTTTACGCCAAACTGGTTGTTATCGAAAGGCATTCTTTTCGCGTTCAACCCCGCCTTGCCTCCCGGTTGCTTCAAACGCGCCGCCCAGTCCTGCGCATCCTGCAAGTACTGTTCGCGCGTTACATTCATCGGCGCGCCATGCTTATCGAAGTGATACTGGAGGCTGGCTTCAGAGGATTCGAAGGTGCCCTCATGCCAGACATCGCATGGCCCTTGGTTATGCACAAGTACCGGAGTTTTGCCAGCGAGCACATAGTACGTGGACAGGTCCTGGACGGTGAGGTTGTACATCCAGCGGGTGCCCGGGTACGACCGCACCGCCAGCACGGATCGCAGGGACCCGTCCTCGGCACGAAGTTTGCTGCTGGTTGTCAGGGCGCCTGCGTCGACCCATTCATCGGTCGTTTCGTCCCAGAACGGGTGCTCGGGGGTTGTGCGGATCAGTGGCTCATCCCCAGCTGACGCGCGCACCGTAAGGTCGGTGAGTTCATGGTCGTCGTTGACGTGTACGGCGGTGACCACACGGGGTTCAGTCCGGCCGGTTTTCGGGTCGGTCGCGAGTACCTTGTCGCCGACCTTGATGTCCCCGATCTTCTTGACGCCGCCGTCTGCCAGCAGGACCAGGGTTTCGGGGGCGAAGCTGTTACCGGTGGAGCAGCTGTCGTCGTCATCTTTGCGTTTGGGAAGTTTCGGCTTGAGTTGCTTCGGCCTGGCGCCGGCCTTGGCCGCCTTCTTGGTTTTGTAGTTGCCGGCGCCGTCGCTGCAGGCCACGTCCAGGCAGAGGGCCATGGCGTTGTAGATCCCGACCTTGCCCATGAAGTCGCCTGAGCATTCTTCCTTGCCGGTCTGACATGCGCGGAAGACGAAGTTGTAGGCCTCCCAGGCACACTCCACTTGGCAGCCGTAGAAGTCGAACTCGTCGACCGCGGCGGCCTCGTCCATCTCGGACAGCAATTTGTTGAGGTCGGGGCCGCCCTTGGGCATCACGATGTCGAGGACCGCCTGGCGGCCGTTGTCGTATGTCGTGACCTTGACACCGTGCCGGCCGTGCCGGTTGCTGAAGCCCGCGGGCCGGTTCTTGGTGTTGTTGTCGACCCAGCCGTTCCGCCGTCCGTCCTTCTTCCTCGCCTTCGGGGCGACCGGCACCGCGTTGTTACAGGAGCTCATCCCGCTACCGTTGCCGCAGTCCGGGCGGAGCCCGGAGGGGTCCGACAGCGTAATGGGGCTGTTGTTGGAGTACGAGTAGCCGTTCCACTGCTGCGGATCCATCAGGTCCTGAACCGGATCGACGGAGAGGAACCGTCCCAGGGCCGGATCGTAGACCCGAGCGCCGATATTGGTCAGTCCGCTGGCGTCGCGGTCGCCGCCGACGAAGCCCTTGACCGTCGGCCATTGCACGGCCTGGCCGCGGTTCTCGCCGTAAGGCTTCTGCCGACGCAGGGCGACTGTCTGGGTGTACGCATTGACCGTGACCGACTGGGTGCCCTGGTGGTCGTCGAACAGCCAGCTCAGTGACTGGGCCGCCGCCGTCCGGGTAGCGACCGTCCTTCCGCCGAAGGAGTAGAAGCGGGTGGTAGCGGCCGATCCTGAGGTCGGCACCTTGATTTCCTGGCCCGGCAGGTACAGCGTTTTCCCGGTCGTGTCGCGGTGGACGAGCCGGCCTCCGTCGGGGTCGTAGATGTTCGACGTCGTGGTGACGCCGTTCTCCACGATGGTGGCCTGCTTTCCCTCGCTGTCCCAGTTCAGGGTCTGTCCCGGGCGGGTGAGGGTGTTTCCGGACTCGTCGTAGGTGAACGCCGCCGTGGTGGGTGTGCCCTGTCCCGGCAGCGTCGTTGACGTCGCCGTGACCGCGTGCGGGCGAACGACGCCGGGACCCGGGGTCGGGACCGCGTAGTCGGTCGTCTTGTCACCGGTGGTGGTGTGCTCGACCTGCTTGGTGCGGTTGCCCAGGGTGTCGATGGTCCAGTCGGTCCAGTACGGCGCCGGGCCGCCCAGACCGGCCACGCTGGGGGTGGCGGTCTTGCAGTCCACCGCCGTCGCCGGGGTCCATGCGGTGGTCAGCCGGCGCAGCGCGTCGTAGCCGAAGCACTGCAGGTCGGCCGCCCCGATCTCGGGGGTGTCGGCCTTACCGAGGATGTTGCCGGCGTCGTCGTAGTTGTATTTGACCTGCGAGACGGTGCCGGCCGAGGTTTCCGGCTTCACCTTCACGGTGTCGACGCGGCGGGTGTAGGTGTCGTAGGACGTCGTCTGCTGGGTGGTGACCCCACCGGTGATCTTCAGGGTGGTGCGGGTGGGCTCGCCGTAGGAGCTGTACTCCTGGTCGGCGACGTAGGAGTCGATGCCCGACCAGGCTGTGTTCAGCTTCTTCGGCAGGCCGCTCGCACTGTCGTAGGCCGTGCTCACCTGCTCGTCGGCGAGGTTGCCTGCGGGCGGGTAGCTGAGGCTCGTCGGTGCGCCGGTGTAGGGGGAGTATCCGTAACTGTAGATGTAGGTGCCGGCCAGGCCGGTCTCAGACGGCGGGATCACGTATTGCTCACCGGCGATGTCGTACTGCAGGGTGAAACTGCGTGCCTGCCACTTGTAGGCATTGCCGTTGTCGTACCGGATCGACTCCGTCATCTCTCCCTTCATCGGGACAGTGGTGTAGAGCTTGTCGTACGTCCATGAAGCGCGCTTGTTGGCGACGGCCACGGAGGTGTCGTAGACCGCGGTCGCGCGACCCATCCAGTCGTAGGTGTAGACGAGCTTCTTGCCACGCGCGTCGGTGGTCGACTCGACCTCGTCGTACTGGGTGTAGGTCGAGGTGGTCTTGCCCTTGTCCGGGTCATCGCTCTCGATCAGACGGCCCAGGAGGTCGTACTTCATCTTCCAGGTGTTGCCGGACGAGTCCTTGACCGAGGTCATCTGGTCCTTGGCGTTGTAGCCGTACGTCGTGGTCAGGTGCGCCCCGGAGGAAGCGCCTGCCACCGTGTACTGCCACGCCTCGGTGGTCCGGCCGAGGGCGTCGGTCACCGTCGTGGTGGAGGTGCCGCCCTTGGGCGGGACCACCGTGGTGCGGTCACCTTCGTAGCTGGTGGTGGTCCGCCAGCGCTCCACGATGTTCGTCACACCGTCGCCGGTGCGGTAGGCCACCGCGGTGGCCCGGTCGGCCCGGTCGTAGTAGTTCAGAGTCTGACTCGGCACCGACCACTCCGGTGTCCAGTACAACGTGCCCGACGCGTCTCCCTGCTCCGCGTGCGGCGCGAGCGTCATCTCGGCACGACCGTGCGCGTCGTAGATCGTGTCCGAGACCACCCGGCCGCCGCCGACGGCCTCGCTCTGGCTCTGCCGGGGACGCAGCAGGGCATCGAAGATGTCGTACGAGACGTCGGTGGTGCCACCCGCGTTCAACAGCTCGGTCTTCAGGTACGGGTACGCCACCCGCGCGGGGTCGTAGTAGTAGGTGTACTTCGAGGAGGGGAGCGACTCGTGACCCGAACGGGTCCAGCCGACGTTCCACACGTGGGTGGTCCGGCCCAGCCCGTCGTACGCGGCCTCGGTCACCCGCCCGTTCGGGTCCACGATCTTGACCGGGCGCCCCGCGGCGTTGAACGTCGTGGTGGTGTTCCAGCCGAGCTGGTTGGTGTCGGTACGCGTGACCAGCCGCCCCTTCTCGGGCGCCAGCACAGTGGTGACGGTGTTACCCCGCGCGTCGGTCGACGTCTTCTGACGGCCGAACTCGTCGAACGTCGCACTGCTGGAGGTCTGCCGCTCGGTGCCGCCGGACGCCGTCCAGTTCTTCATCGTGTCGGCGCGGGTCAACGACCCGTACTCCGGCGCCGTCGACGAACTCGACGCACCGTCGTAGAAGCTGACGCCGTCGGAGAGCAGCTGCTCGGCGCTGGTCACCGCCGTCCCGCAGGGCAGCGCCTTGAGCGTCAACTGCTTGACCGTGGCCAGCAGGTTCTTCGTGGTGTTGCGGTTGTACGTCGTGGTCGTGCACTTCTCATCGCCGGTCTTCGAGACGTCCCCGTTGTCCTGGACCGTCGTCGGCATGCCGTACCCGTCGAACGCCGTCGTCGTGCTCGTCGTGCTCCAGCCCCGGGCACCGTTGACCCCCAGCGCCGTCGCCGAGTACTGCACCTGAGTCGCGACATAGCGTGCGGAGACCGTGTCGCCATTGATCGTCCGCGACGCCGTGGGGTCGGAGCGCCACGGGACGCTGACCGTCTTGCTGACCGGCTTGTCCACGGTGCCGTTGTAGTTGACCGTCTCGCGGGGCATGCCGGCGAACTGGTCCTCGTCGTAGACGGTCTCCGAGCCCAGTGACGCGTCGACCGTCACGGTGCGGGTACCGCCGCTCGGGGCGGCCCGGTCGCCGTGCATACCCCGCAGGTAGGTGGTCTTGGACAGTGACTGCTCGGTGTCACCGACCCTGGTCGTGACCGTGGCGAAGCCGCGGAACTGGTTCCACGTCTTGCGCTTGGGGTTCATCAGGCCGTCGTCGTCGGCGTAGTGCCAGGCCGGGTCACCCTCGTACGAATAGCGGGTGTTGACCGTCGGCGCCTGATGACCGCCCTCCAGCTGGGTGTCGGTCTGTGACACCTGCGTGACGACGTACTTGTGCCACCACTCGGTGATGTCGGGACCGTCCGGGTTGTACGGATCAGGTCCGACCACCGGATAGCAGAGCTTGGTGTTGTTCTGCGGCGACGACGGCAGGTTGCCCGCCGTGCACTCCGGCAGCGAGTACGTGACCTGGACCTGCGCCCCGGTCTCGGTGAAGATGTTGCTCAGCCGCTGCCAGTTGTTCGTCGTATTCGTCTTGGTCAGCACCCGGTTCGTCTTCGCGACCGGCTCCAACGTCACCGGCGGCAACGTCACCGTCCCACCGACGTGACCCGCATGAACGATCGACTTCAACCACAGGCCGCCCTTCTCGCCGTCACCCGGCGACGGGAAGGAGTGCTCGAACGTGAACGAGTCGACATTCTGCCACCCCGGAGTGGCCGGGATGGAGTCCCAGACCCGGGTGCTGATCTTCTTGAGCCGCTTCGTCGACCAGAACGTCGGCGTCATGTCGTCGCACTCGGTCGCCGAAGCCTTGCACTCCTGGTCCCACGGGGTGTCCGGCCAGTGCGAACCGTCCTGCTCGGTGCAGTCAGACAGGCACCGGTCGTCGGTTTCGAAGACGACCTGCGCCAGCGCCTTCACCGAACGGTCGGCGCTTCCACGGTCCCACGTGCCGTAGTCGATCCTGGCCAGCGTGCCGCCCCGGACGTAGGGGACGTTCTCCGACTCCTTGGCCTCCGCCGCGTACTGGTTGGACTCCTTGTCGTACCAGAACGACGTGGTGTTTCCGCGCACGTCGATCGCGTAGTCCAGGTTCCACCGCCAGGCCTGGGTGACCCGGGAATCGTGGAACGAGGTGGCGTGCTCCGGCTCACCCGCATGGTTGCTGTAGACCGGCATGGTCCACGCCGAGTTGGTGTCGGCGCTCTGCCCGGTCAGCTTGTTCTGACCGAAGAAGTACTGGGTGCCGTCCGTCGAGGTGACCTTCCAGTACTCGCCGTTGTCGTCGCCGTTCGTAGCGCCGGTCAGCCGTTCGATCTTCGAGCCGTCCTCGGTCCGGCCGTGCCAGCCCTTGCCCTCCTCGTACACCAGCTCGGTGCTGCTGCCACCCAGCGACATGGTGGCGTTCTGCGAACGCCAGCACATGTCACCGGTGTACTCCGGGTTGTTGTCGTCCCCCGCCTTGTCTTCCGAGCACGGCACGTAACGGCGCTCGATGAATCCCGGCGAGTAGTCGAAGCCCTCACCGATCCAAGACGGCTGATTGTTCGTGGCCGACGACCGGCCGTCCACGCTCGACGAGGAGTACGACAGGCCCACCTCCGGCTCCGGCCCGCCCAACCCGACCGGCACCTTGATCGGGTACGACCAGTTGAAGTCGCCCGTGGAACCGCCGGCCGACCAGGTCGACGACGGCGACAGCGAGGTCGCCCCGAAGTCACCGGAGTCACCGGCCGCCGCCGCGGCAACGGCCACCAGAGAAGTAGCGGCGACGGTCGAGGCAGTCACCGTCTTCTTCGCCTTGTCGTTCGTCGACGGCATCGGTGTCGCCGCGCAACGCGCCTTTTCCGGCGTGGTGAGCGCGCACTCGGGCAGCGACCACATGCGCAGACGCGACGACCAGCCGCCCCCGTACGCGTACTGGAACTTCGAATAGTCCATCGTCAGCTCGGCCGCACCGGAAACCCGAGCGACCACACCGTTTCGCCAGCGCTGCGGCACCTTTGCGCGATCCACCACGACGGCGGACGGCGCGGCGTCGGCCGCGGCGCCGCGGGCGGTCTTGCTCTTGGGCGGCGTGGCGGTCACCGGGGTTCCCCCGGCCGGCCAGACCGGCGCCGGAAGCTGCAGGTCCGGAACGTCCTTGTGCTTGCGGGCGATGCCGCGGATCGCCTTGCCGTCGTCGCCGAGCCGTACGGCCTGAGCGATCAGGGGTCCGCCGGGCCGGGGCGGTTTCGCCTGGGCGGCGGGGACCATCATGGTGGAGGCCACCAGAATGCCTGTCGCCGAGGCGGCGATCAGCCGTCTTACGCGATTCATCCTCTTCCTATCGCCGCTCATGCGGTCTGCTCGTAGAGGTCATCAAGGGTGGGTGTCGGGGCGCCGCCTACGGCGAAGGGCAACCGTTCGGTGCCCTCGCCGGAGGGTGGGTGTCCGCGAAATTGGGCAGCATGAATTGGGGCCACCGAAGACTCCTGTAGGTATTGCGCAGCGTCCCTGCGGAGCCGGGGACCGCAACGGCGCTCCCCGGCTCTCGGACGGGTCAGGAGACTGCTTGTTCCTCGAACTGCTGCGCCACCTGGCCGCTGGTCATGTAGCCCTGGTAGATCTGGACGTTGTCGATGGTGCCGAACCACTGGTCGGTGTACCGGCCGGTGCCGGGGTCAGCGGACCAGAAGGCACGACCGACGGCCATGGGCCCGGCGGTCTGCCAGAGGGTGCCTGAGCCGGTTTTCGCCAGTTCGCCGTTGACGTAGAGCCGCAGTTGCGTGGGGCTCCATGGGATGTAGACGAAGGTCAGTTGGAACCATTCGTCGGTGTCTTCGGCGGTGAGCAGGGTCGGCGCGATGAGGTGCGCATAGGTCTCGGTGTCGGTCGCGTCCGCGCTGACCGTCATCACCTCGAAGCGCATCCCGGTGATTCCGTCGACGGTGCTCTGCCGGGTCTGCAGGTAGAACGGCGACTGGTAGTTGCCCCTCTGTGACACGGCGGTCATCGTGCTGGTCAGCTTTGCGGGCTGGACCCAGGCCGAAACGGTGAAGGGCTGGTCGGTGCGGAGCACGGGCCCTGCCTGCCACTGCGGGGCTGAATCGGCCGGCGCAATGTTTCGCTGAACGATGCCGTACTCCGTGGTGACCTCGCCGTAGTGCGGATCCGTGGGGTCGTCGGCGAAGTGCGCGTCATCGAGGGTCAGGCCCTGCGCGCTGCCGTAGCCGCCGCCGGTGAATGCACCCTGGGTCAGTTCGAGGCGCCGCTTCCAGCCGGTGCCGGCGTCCGGCGCCTCGCACATGTTCGCCTCGCCGGCCTGATAGCACGGAACCGCAGACTCGAAGTCCCACTTGCCTACCTGGATCGGCGCGACGATGCCCGGCTCGTCGACTCCGCCGGAGCCGACGTCGGTGGCCATCTGACCACTGAAGTCGTGCGGCACCAGGACCCTGTCGAACGCCTGCACGTCGACGATCTGGCCCTTGAACCAATTGCCGAGAAGGCCGCCGGTCAGGTATCGCCCGACGCCCAGCTTGCCGGAGGCCCAGGGCGTCGCCGTGCGGGCTGCCTCAGCGGACAGCACACCGTTGACGTACAGGCGTACCTGCTTGGCCTCTTTGTCGTACACGCCGGCGATGTGCGTCCAGCGGCCGATGTCGGCGGACGTGATCGCGGTGGCCGAGTAGGCGGCCTGGGTCAAGGCGGACTGGGCGTCGGTGTCCTTCATCGCGAACGACCAGCGTGGCGTCAGTGGGGATCCCACCTGCCGGGTGCCGAGACCGAAACCAACCGTCTGGGTACCGTCCTGGGTGACGACACCGAGGTCACCCGGCATGGCGCTCAGCCTCACCCACGCGGCGACACTGAACGACTCCGTCGTGTCGAGGACCGAATCGGTCGTGGTCGCCTGCGAGTTCCCGCCGAAGGTCGCCGCCTGGCCGCCGATCGCCCGCGACTCACTCGTCCACGCCACATTGGACTCGGTCAGCGGGGTGTTTCCATTAAGTACGGGCTGCCGGTCGTCCAGCGGACCGGATCCGCTGTTCACGGGGTACGTCTCCAGCCCCCAACCGGCGACGGCCGGCGAGGGTCGACCGACGGTGAACTCGTGCGAGCCATAGCCCTTGTTGTTGGTGGCGTCGATCGCCTGCGCGTACAGCACCGTGATGCCGTACTTGGGTGCGGTCACCACCACCTCGGCCTCTTTACCGGTCACGCCCGTGACCGTGACGGCGGGGGCCTCGGAGGTGACCGCCTCGGTCCAGCCGTACTTGAACTTGGAGACGTCGGTCGCCGTCGACGAGATCTTGAATCTGCCGAGCTCGCCTGGCCCTTCCGGCAGGCTCAACGGCGTGATCGTCACGGGTGGCACAGTGGTGTCGATCGTGAAGTAGCAATACCCCGTGGTCGGGCTGGCGATGTTGTACGGGCTTGGATCAGTGGTGAACAGACGGAATGCGTACCGGGTGTTGGTGACCAGCCCCGTCCGGCGTGCGCTGGTATTGCGTTTGTTCGCCGGCGCCGACGTCACTGCCGGCGCGCTGATCGCGGTGAGCGCGCCGCTCGCCGCCACCTGGTAGAGCTGCCACGTCGCCTTCAGGGCCTGCGAGGCGTCGCCATCCCACCCCATCGCCGAGAAGTACGGGTTGGTGACACCGACCGAGATGCCGGCCGTCGTACACGCCACCCCGTTGACCTGCAACTGGGTCGGCACGGTCGGCTTCGCGTCGACATCGGCGATCAGCTTCGCGTCGTTCGGGAAGAACTTCTTCCACCGGGTCTCGTCACCCTCCGAGGTGCCGTCCGAGTCCCGGGCACTGAACCCGAACGTCACGGTGGTGCTGCCCTTTTGGGCCACGCCGGCCAGCACTCCGGCCACACCGCCGGTGAAGTTCACCGTCATGTTCGGCTGCGGCGAGTCATCGCAACCGCTTCCCTCGTTGGCGTTCGACGACGCCGACGTCAGGTATGTCCCGAGCGAGGTACTCCATGCCGTACGCGGCGTGCTGATCACGCCGCTGCGGTACATGCTCGTCGGCGTCTTCGTGCACGACCAGGTGTGGTCCACCTTCATCTGGACATACGCCGACTCGATGTGCTTGCCCTTGATCTTCGTGGTCGGGAACTCGAAGAACGAGCGGTAGACCTTGCCGCTGTCCGGGTCCTCGCCGACCCGGGCCACCGACGTGTCGGTGTTGTTGGTGTTGTTGTTCGTGGCGTACGCCCACCGCGACTTGGCCGTGGACCACTCCGGGTCGATGAAGACCGGGAACTTCGCCGCCGACCCCAGCAGCCTCGGGTCGGGCCGCAGCACCAGATCGCCCGTGCGGTCGATCTCCGTACCCAGCTTGGCGACCCGCGCCGCGTCACCCGGAGCCGCATGCGTGGACTTCACCGCGTTACTGCGTGTGTCCGCCTGCCCCGCCGGAGCGCTGCGCTCTTTCGCGCTGGTGGCCGCCGGTACGGCGGAGTCCCACATCTGCGGTGCCTGCGCCAGCGCCAGCAGCGTGCCGCCCGCCACCGCCTGCAGCGAGCCGTCAGGCAGCCGCCGCGTCTGCGCGTCCCCGCCCAGATCAAACTTCACCTCACGCACCGCGGGGTTCGCCGCCGCCTTCGGCGTCTTCACCACCAACACGTGCGTGAACCCGGTCCGCGTCGCCCGCACCACCAGGTCGACGTCCGGCAACACACCCGGGTACGTCGCCGAGTCGCCCGACACCGACGGCGCCGGCAACGACCCGTGCGGCCACGACATCGTCAGCTTCTTGCCGTCGCGGACCATCGTCACCAACGGCCCCGAACCACCCGCCGAGAACCGGACATCCGCCAAGGTCGCGGCCGGACGCAACAGCCCGCCCTCGCCCTTGGCCAGGTTCACATCGATGTCCGCCCAGGACCCGTCCGGTCGATGCACCCGCTGCGGCACCGCCGCCGCCTCGTACGTCAACCGGCCCGACGGCTCGGCGAACGTCTGGCTGAACTCCGTACGCTCCGACAACGCCTCCACACGCTTGCCGTGCTTCTTCGCCGCCTTCGCGGCGGCGCCCTCGTCCGGCGCCACGCTGGGCGCCGGACCCGCCGCGGGCGCCGCGGTAGCCCCCGAAGATGGCACTGCCAGAGCCAGCGCGGCGGTGCCCAGCACCAGGACGCCTACGGCTCCGAACGGCCGATGCCAATTAGCCCATTCGGTTCGAAATAAACGCGATTCAGACACCCGTATCCCCCATGATCGAATAGTCGAGTGCGACTATATTCGTAGAACGACATGCTTCTATCGCCGGCCTTCTCCATCGTTGCTGAATCGAGATGGAGCATCTTCGCCCGACGCGGGTGGCCGTCCATAGTGGCCTATTTGCGTTCTGCACGGTGCCGCCGGCTGCACCCGATGGAAGGTGCGAAAGATCGCCTGACCTGGGAATTCGCTGCCGCGAAGGCGCCCGGATGCAACGTCCACTGACGACGCTTTTGTCAAGGTCCCCATTGCAGCGGTCGCCACGGCGGCCCGAATCCGACGGGCCTTCGTCCAGCCTGAAGTCAGGGCCGCTCTCGTTTGTATGGCTGACTCGGTCGATTTCTGACGGCGTGGGTGTCATGCGCAGATAAGGCATGCGGTATCGGCGAAGGTGGGGGTCCGAACGCGTAGACCAGCAGCGGCCATGGCACTCCGCTCGACGACCGCCATCGCCGGCAGCGCCAAGGCGATCAGGAGCACCGATGTCACGGCGTAGGGGCCAGCGGCGGCGCCTTGGTGACCCATGCCCACGCTGTTGGTCCGGTGTCGAACGACATCTTCCAGGCGTCATTCAGTACGCGGAATGGCCGTCGGCGCATCCCAGCCGGTTGCCCGAACCAGGCGATGTAGCCCAACCTGCCCAGCGGCGCGAGCGCGCCGGCCAGCCGTCCTGGCGACGGAAGGCGCCGACGAGCCCGATCGCGCCGGTCGGCCGGGAGCCAGTGTCGCCGGAGTAGCGCGGCGTCTCGGTGTAGGACGTGTGGGGCCCGCCCAGAGTGCGGCGGGCCTTACCCCGGTCTGCTGGTCCAGCAGATGAGCGCCGATGCCCGAACAAGCCCCACGCGGCCGCCGGCCCGGCCAGTCAGGGGAGATGATTCCGGCGCTGCGTGCACCGCCCGGAAGGACCTGGTCGAACAGCGCCGCCAGACCGAGAACGCCAGATTGGTGGTGGCCAGGCTGCAATCTGGCTTAAGCAGGATGACGTGGTCATAGCCACCCGTCGCGATGCGGGCGTCGTGAACGGCATCGAACCTGCCGAGCAGCGTCGGCAGGGCACCCGGTCCATGCTCCTTCGCAGGCTTGGTGCCGGATGCGCCTCGCTGGTGCCCGAGCCGAGAACATTCACCGTGTTAGGCAAACGCGAAGGCAGCTCTAACTGTCAAGTCGTTGATCGACCACGCTGCGTGTTGCAGTTCTGCGACGTGCCCCCGGCAGGAATCGAACCTGCGACACACGGTTTAGGAAACCGTTGCTCTATCCCCTGAGCTACGAGGGCCTACGGCCCATATCGTACCTACCTGGGGATTCCCGCGAGTGCCCGGGCGTCCCGATCGATGCCTTCCGGTGCCATCGAGTCCGCCGGTGACCGTTCCGTCGCTGGTCGGAGGACATGCGGAGCATTTCGCGCATACGCGACCCTGCCTACCCGACGGTGACCGCTGGTACCCGGCGCTGATCTCGGGTCCTATTCGCTCGTGAAGCACATTTGGTGCCTCCACCGGTCACCTGTCACCGGACGGGTTGGCCCGTGGAGGAGGTCCGGGCTATCGGACCACCTGGGTGGTGACATTGCGGTCGACGACGTCGCCGAGCCCGTAGACCCAGGCCCGGGCTGCCGGGTCGCCGAGTTGCGCGCGCAACCAGAGCGCACCCCACCGGGCGCAGGTGGCCACGCTGACCGCCTGGTCCAGCGTCTGCGGCGCCGTCTCCGGGCGGGCGCCGGGTGGGTTCTGAACGTCGGTCACGCCGTAGTGGTTCGCGCCTTGCAGGTCGACGTAGAGCTTCGGCGGCGCCTGCAGCGCCTGGAATGTGGCGAGGCCGTTGGCCGGGCTCGCGATGCCGTCGGTGCTGCCCTGGATCAGCGCGACCGGGACCAGGTTGGCGACCGGCGGCACCGCCGGGCCGCCCGGACCGACGTTGTTGGTGCCGAAGAACGCCGCCGCGCGCAGCTGCGCCGGAGCCGGGGTCGGCACGTCGCTGAACGGCGGCGTGCTCAGGCCGGTGGTCAGCCCGAGACCGGCGGCGCCACCGAAGGAGTGGCCGAACAGCAGCAGCGTGGCCACATCGAGCGCGCCGGCGACCGGCGATCCGGCCCGGCCCTGCTCCGCGACCGCCCAGTCGACGGTCCACTGCGCCTGCGCGCCGACGACGAAGAGGCCGGGCTGGCCGTACAGAACCCGGAAATGGTTAGGCACGACCACCACGAAGCCGTACCCGGCGACCTGGCGGGCGAGTTCCGCGTACTGGCCTTTGTCCACGTTGGCGCCCTGCAACACCAGCACGACCGGCCAGGGCCGGGGCGGCGACGGGGTGACCGGATGGTAGACATCGGCGGGGTCCGGACCGATCGTGGTGGCGAAGACACCCACCTCTCGCTGCGCGGCCCCGGCCGCACGTGGGGCCAGCAGCGTGCCGGCGACCACCGCGGCTCCGGCGGTGGCGAGCAGTCGGCGACGGGATAGGTCGGCGGGCATGATGCCTCCCAGGGCAGTGTCGTCGGTGATCGGACTTCCACAACGGAACATCGATAGGCGCGCACGGTCAGCCACGCCGCCGCGATCAGGACCGCCGGCGCCGCGGTGTTGGTGGTCTGCTCGAACAGGCCGACTCTGACTGATTGGTTCCCCTAGCGAAACGCTGTTTCCAGAACATACACTCGGCGGCAGCACCGCGATAGGGCCGCAAGCCGCCCGTCCAGGCTGCGCCGACGCCGGCCGGCTCGTACATCTCCACGAAGGAATCCGATGACGCAGAGCGCGGTGGATGACCAGCGGGATGTGATCGCGTACGGCGGACGGCCGCCGGTGCGGGTGCGACGCGGGACGGCTGCGCCGTTCGGGTGGTGGCCGGCGATCGTGGTGGCGCTCGTCGCACTGATCGACCGGATCGAGTACAACCTGCTCGCCGGGGCGCTGCCGCGAATCCAGGCGGAGTTCGGGTTCAGCGACGCCGCCGCGGGCGCGATCCCGACCGCGGGGGCGCTGGCCGCCGTGGTGCTGCTGCTGCCCGCCGGCCGGCTCGCCGACACCGGCAAGCGCACCTGGATCATCGCCAGCGTCGTCGCGGTGTGGGCGCTGCTCACCGTCGGCACCGGCCTGACCGGCACGTACGCGGTGCTGTTCGGGGTACGGGTGCTGCTCGGCGCGGCCGGCCAGCTCTACAACCCGCCGGCGGCCAGCCTGCTCGGCGACCTCTACCCGGGATCGAGCCGCGCCCGGGCGTACGGGTTGGAGCGGGCCGCGTACTTCTCGGGTCTGCCGATCGGGGTGATCGCGGGCGGTGCGCTGGCCGACGCGTTCGGCTGGCGGACCGGGTTCTTCCTGGTCGCCGTTCCCGGCGTACTGATCGCGATGCTGGTGCTCACCATCCGCGAGCCGGTGCGCGGCCTGGGCGACCGCCTCTCCCGCTGGTACGCCGACCCGGCGGTGTCCCCCAATCCAGTCACGCCCGTGGACGTCACCGCAACGGCGGTCGAGGCGCACCGCGCGGCTAGGGCCCCCGCGGCGCCAGCCGGGTCGATGTGGGCGCAACTGCGAGCGCTGCTGCGGATCCGGACGCTTCGTTTGGTGGTGATCGGGCTCAGCATCCTGTTCTTCGGCCTGGGCGGCACCTTCTTCTGGATGCCGTCCTTCTACGAGCGCGCGTTCTTCCCCGGTGACGAGGCAGCCTCCGCGGCGCTTGCCGGGGGCAGCGGCCTGGTCGGCATCGTCGCCGGCATCGCGCTCGGCAGCTGGCTCGGCGACCGCTGGCACGGCCGGCGGCCGGGCTGGCGGGTGGCGCTGGGCGGCTGGTCGCTGCTGGTGGGCACGGCCGCGCTCGCCGTCGCGGTCAGCGTGCCGGTGCTCGCGGTCAACGCCACCTTCTTCACCCTGGCCAACGTCGGCTTCGCGGGCGCGATCGCCAACCTGACCGCCGCGAACGCCGACGTGGTTGCGGCGCAGCGCCGTGGCCTGGGCTTCGCCGTGCTGCAGTTCGTGGTCACCCTCGGCGGCGCGTTCGGGCCTTGGCTCGTCGGCGTCGCCTCCACCGCTCTGAACGACGGCGGTGCCACGCCCGGCGACTCACTTCGCTACGCCTTCTGGGTGGTGGTGGCCCCACTGCTCGCCGGCAGCCTGGTCGTCCTCGCCGGCCGCACCAGCTACGACCGCGACGCCGCCCGCGCCCTGTCCGCCGCATAGCCACAGCGCGGCTGGAGGCCAAACTCAGTCGTCTACCCAATCTCGGTGTCGGGACCGGTCCGGTCGGCAGGCCCAGTGTCGCGGAACAGCGTGGCCGTTCACCTGTGTGGACTGGCCACGACGCGAGCCAGGCAGAAACGGCCGTGGCCATTGGCCACGGCCGTTCATGTCACACCTGTCGGGCTATCGAGTGAAGGTCAGATACACCCAAGGGCTGATGGTCGTGGCGTTCAGGGAGTCGCCCGAGGAACCCTTCACGTACGCCGACCGCATTCGCAGGCGCAGACCGCTGTCGTGTGGCGGACCCAGCGTCACCAGCGAGCGGCCGCTCGCTTCGAGAGTGAAGTACTGCGAGCCTGCGTCGCGCCACTTGCCCTTTGCGTACACCTCTAGCTCGAGGCGCTGGGCGCGACCCTTGTACGCAGTCATCGTGGTGGTGAAGCGCGGGTCCTTCGACTTGCGGAAGTAGTGGTACTTCTTCGAGCCGATCTTGCCGGTCTTGTAGTGCCCGGCGACCGCGACGGACACCTTGACCTTGGCGTAGGCCGTGGCCTTCGCCGTCCTCGGGCCCGTACGCGTATCGCCGGCGAAGACGGCGGTCAGCGTGGTGTTCCGGGTCATCCAGACGGTGGCCGACAGCTGCCCCTTGCTGTTGACCTTGCCCTTCTTCACCAGCTTCTTCGCTTTGTCGCCGCCATACGGGTCGGCCCAGATCTCGACGACCCGGTTCTGGTACGTCTTGCCGAGCTTGGCGGTGAACACGACCTTCTTGTTGTACGTGTGCGTCTTGCCGTTGCCGTCAAGGGTCAGGGTCGTGGCGTCCTTGGCGACGCTGGTGGTGCCGGCCACGGAGGCCGCGATGTGCTTGGGGTCGCCGGCGTACGACACCCGGTAGGTGACTTTGCCACCGGCGTACGGGATGTCGGTGAACGAGAACCGGTTGTTCGCCCCCAGTGCCTTGCTGCCGAGCGGCTTACCTTTCGGGGTTTCCTCGTCGACGCGGATGACCGCCAGCGGGGTGCCGGCCGGCAACGGAACGGAGGCGGTGAGCGTGCCCGAGACGGTGAGCGACTTCCCCCGCTTGGCGCTGGCCGGAACATCGATCGTCATGGTCGTGACAGATTTGGCCGGGTCCACCAGCGCCTGCAGGATGAACTCCTGCCGGGAATTCTCCGCCACCGCGAACAGCCGGCTGCCACCCGGTTCCCAGGCGAGTCCCTGCCCGACCAGGTTGTCGGCGCCGGTGATGTCGGGGTCCGTGTCCGGCAGATCGATGACCCGGATCGGCTCGACCGAACCACCCGGATAGACGTACACCTCGGGCCAGTACGACATGTTGCCGTAGCCGATGGCCAGCGTCTCGTCTGCCGCCATCGCCAGCGCGTTCGAGCCGCCGGAAGACGAGTAGGAGGTCAACAGCGACATGTCCGAGGTCTTCCAGACCCAGGTGCCGTCGCCGTTGGCGGTGAACAGCCGGCTTCCGTCCGGGGAAAGGGCCAGGTCGTTAATCCACGGCTTGTCGGCGCCCACGGCGGTACGGATCGCGGTGCCGCTCGACACGTCGTACACGGAAGTCTTGCCCACGCCGCCGGCGGCGAGCAGGTTCGGGGCGCCCGCGACCGTGGCGAGTCGCGGTGGGCTCGGCCAACCGGACGTGTCCTGGGCGAGTGCCACCGCGGGTTGGCTCCCGGCGATGTCCACCGAACCGACGTTGCCGCCGCCGTCGTCGCCGTACCCGAACCAGATTTTGCCTGGGGTGGTCGCCACGTGCATCGGGGTCGTGTCGTCACCGGTCGGATAGCGGGCAGCCTCGGTCACCGTGTCGGTGGCGATGGACACCACGGCGTCGGCGCCGGGCACGGCCGCGTAAAGGTGCGCCGAGTCTGCGGCCAGCGCAAGCCCTTGCACGCCCGGCAGGTTACGCCGGACGCCGAGTACCTTGCCGGTGAAGTCCGCCGCGACGATCGTCGAGTTCCGCGCGTCGCTGACGAAGATTCGCTGGTGGACGCCATCGACGACGAAGTCGGACACCGTCTCCACCGGCAGCCCTGGGCGCGGCAGCGGGTCCGGGTCGGGCGTGGTCGGGTCGGTCAGGACACGCAGGGAGAAGACGTTCAGGGAGTTGCTCGTGACGGCGAACAACCGATCGGTGCCACCCGGCTCCCAGGCGAGGCCCTCGCCCGCGAGTGTGTCTGCACCGCTGCTGGTGCCGGTGTTCGGAAACTCGTACCTACGCACGGCCGTCATCGAGCCCGGCGCGAAGACGTGCACGTCAGGGTTGTACCAGCTGTCGCTGCCGGTGGCGACCGTGCCGTCGTCGGCGACCGCCACGGCGTTGGCGTACCACTCGGTGCGATAGGTCCCCGCGGTGGAAAGCTGCGGGACCTTCCAAACCTCGTGGGACCCGCCGGCCCGCGCGGTGATGAGACGCTTGCCGTCGGGGGTGAAGGCGAGGTCTTCCGTACGGCCGTAGCCGGGCGTCTTCACCGCGGTCCGCCGGGCCGCGCCGGTGGATACGTCGAAAACAGCGACCCGGCCGGCCGTCTCGGAGTACGCGGACTCCCCTGCGGCGAGCACGCCGGGGGTCGCTGGTGTGGCGGCGAGCCTGGGCGCGGCCAGCCACGGCGTGTCCTTGTCCTGCTCGAGAAGCACAGTGGGAGCTGCGTCGGCCAGATCGAGCGAACCGATGCCGGCCTTCGTGGCGCCGTCCTCAGGTCCCGACCCGTCGTATCCGAACCAGAGCAGATCCCCGGCGTACGCAAGGAACTTGGGGCCGGTGCCCTTTCCGGTGTCGTACCGTGCGGTCTCGGTGAGGGTCTCGGTCGCCAAGGACACGATGGAGTCGGCACCGCGCACTGCTCCGTAAAGGGTCTTCGCGTCCGGCGAAAGGCTGATGCCGGCCACCCCGGGCAGAACGCTTCGGGTGGCGATGACCGTTCCGTCATAGCCCGTCGCGACGATCTTGCCGGCCTGCGGATCGCTAATGAAGATCTGCTTGTGCACGCCGTCAACGACGACCCCACCTACCGATGAGATCGGCAACCTGACTGCCGCGTCGGCAAAGGCCGGCTGGCCGGAGGCGACCAGGGAGACACCGGCGATGAGGACCGCTCCGGCGGCTGCGCCGATTTTTGTGCGCATGTAGTTATGAACCCCCGTAAAAGCGTTCCCCAAGATCCATATGCCAGCCGAGAGCATAAGGCAGCCATTCACGGTCGTGAGGCCCACGGGGCTATTAGTTGCGCTACGGCCCTGTCGTGACGGCGTGCGGCCCGCGACCGTCACGCGGTGCGGGCGCAAAATGCGTGGCCAGGCACTCCAGGCGGACCTGCCGTCGGCTTTCTGGCCGTGACCATGGGTCGCGTGTGCACTGAGGACGCTATGTCCGCCTACGAGGCGAACCAACGAGACTGGCGGAACGCGCGACATCCTTGAGCGCAACGAACACCCCGCGCCCAGTTCGTTCACCACGCCGCGAGGCGGCTGGCCTGCTGGGGCCCCATCTCCCGACCCGTCGCGGTCGCCGCCCGGGCGAAGGACCTCGACAGTGGACACCTTCAGCCGACCTCGCCTTGCTGGCCGGGGTGCCGCAGGACCTCGCGGTACCCGGCCTGGATGGTACGACCGCTCCCGTCCCGAGCGCACCAATGTGTGTCAGCTTGCCGGGAACGGGTAACCAAGTCTGAATGCGGAGCGAAATTGCGCAAGGAGAGGACGGTGCTCCCGGGGTCGCCCGGCGCATCGTTCGGCTGCTTGTGCTGCTCGGCGTGGTCGTGGCGGTCTACCTGGTACTCAGCCTCTTCGATCGCGCCGCCCGGGCCGATGTTGGGTCGATCGATGAAATCGGCGCAACGGATCCGGTCGCCTCGGTCACGGCCGCAGGTGCCAAGAAGGCCATTTCGACACCGAAGTCACCCGCTCCGAAGGTCCACCCGCAGAGGATCCACCGGCCGGTCACCAAGATGCCCAAGGTCCATCCGCCGAAGATCCAGACGGCGGAGAAGATCTCCGCACCGAAGATCCAGAAGCCCAAAGGGATCCAAAACCAGGTATCGAGGAAGATCCCGGCGTCGGGCAGCCGCGACGGTGGGCTGGTCCGGCGGGTTCAGGCCCGGACATCGGAACTCCGTCAGCGCACGTCCGATGCGGTCCGAGGCGCTGCCCGAGCCACGATGCCCCCGGCAGGGATGGCGGTCGTCCGGCAGAAACTTTCGACCCCGGTCGAGCCCATTGCCGTACCAAGGTTCGCCGATCTGGCGCAGGCCGCCCTCGCCTCTTGGACGCAGCTGCCCGATCAACTTCCCGCGTTGCCGCAGCAACCCAGGCTGCCGCAGGCCCACTTCCCCGCATTGCCCCAGCAGCCCAGGCTGCCCGAGGCCCGAACTACGGCGTCACCCATCGCCCCTGTGCCGCACCTGCCGGCGGCGTGCCCAATCCCGCAATCGTCGGCCTCCACGCCGGCACCCGGCTTGTCCGGCGTGACCAAGCCGCCGGCAGCACAGCCTCAATCACGAACAGCGCCTCTCCCGGCGCCGGCGCGCCAGCCGGCCGACCACTCAACCCCCACCGGGCAAGCACGTGACTCCGGTGGCGGAAACGCGCCCGCGATAGGCACCGTCTCGTCGGCGTGGCGGCCCGAGGTGGCGGCCGCCGAACGTCGCCTACCCACCGATCTCATCGCCCGCGGGCGCACCGTCCGCTACGCGGGCCCTCCCAGCTGAACGAACTCCCGCAGGGATCCGGAAACCGGCCGGCACCAGTTCGGCCGTCCCGAAGCTTTGACCCTGGCTGGGAGGCCATCGTGATCCGCATTCTGCTCGTCGAACCCATGAATCTGCTCCGCGGCGCCCTGGTAGCGACTTTGTCCCTGGAGGAAGACCTCGAGGTGATCGCCGACCTGGGCACCCTCAACCAGGCGCCGGACATGGCCCGCGCGGCACCGCCGGACGTGGCCGTGGTCAACATCGCCCTGCTCGCCGGCGACGGCCTGGCCATGCTCGCCCGGCTCACCGCAGAGCAGCCCGATTGCGCCACCTTGCTGCTGGCCGGCCCGGACGAGCCCGGTCTCCTCAACCGCGCGCTCAACCTGCGCATCGACGGGGTCGTCGGCAACCAGGCCGCCCCCTGTGAGCTGATCCGCGGCATCCGCCGGCTCGTCCGCGGCGAGCGGGTCATCGACGCGAGCCTGGCCGTGGCGATGGTGACAGCACCGCGTAGTCCACTGTCGCCGCGCGAGCTGAACGTACTGAGCGTGGCCGCCTCAGGAGTGCCGTCCACGGAGGTCGCCGCCGCGCTGCACCTGAGCGCCGGCACCGTGCGCAACTACATCTCGGCGATCCTCCGCAAGACCGGCGCCCGCAACCGCCTGGAGGCGGTCCGTCTCGCCGAGGGCGCCGGCTGGTTCCAATGACGGCGACGCAGCCGCACCTGAAGAGGTGCGGCTGCGTCGGAGGTACCGGTCAGAGCTGGCCGAGCAGCGCCAGGATGGCGTTGAGCAGTGCGGCCAGTCCACCCGCGGTGGGGGTGCCGTCGAGCAGGTGAACGATCGCGCACAGCAGGTTCCCGAGCAGGTTGCCGGGCGCCTGCACCGCGTTGATCACCAGGTGCACCTGGTTCAGGTCGATCACCAGGCCGAGCAGGTCAAGGTGCAGCGGCCCAAGAACCAGGTTCAACACCTGACACGTCGCCGCCGCGACGGTCACCGGCATGCTCACGGTACGGGTGACGGTGCCGATGGTGTCGCCGGACGAGTCGCTGACCGTGCCGGTGAGTACGCCGGTGGCCAGCAGATTCCCGTTCCGCGACGAGAACCCCGTCGGGGTGAAGGTACCGGCGAAGGAGCCGTTGTCGCCCGTGCCGGTGATCGGTGTGGCGAGGGCGGTCACGGGTGGCGCAGCCGCCGCGGCACTTGGGGCGGCACTGGCCACACCGGCACCCGCAAAGCTGAGCCCCAACGCCGCAAGCAACGTTACGACGATCATCGAAAGCCTAGTCCGAGATGTCATCGTTCCTCCTGCTGATCATGATCCGCGTGACTTCTGCTGTCATCGATAAGCCTCGCTGCCTGGGTGGGCTCAACCCAGTGAGTGCTGTCATCGGCTGACGGTGAGCGGAGTCAGGGGGATCGCTGACAATCGTCATGTTTGCCGCACGATGAAGGCGTTACCGGCCGGCCAGAGGAACCTCGCCCAGCGGTGATAGCAGATCGGCAGTCTGGCCCAAGCGTTGTGGAACCGACCGGGTGCCTTATCGGCCGACCGTCGAGCTCAGCGGGGCGTGTCAGTTCCAGCCGGTTGCGGTGACGGCGACCGTGTGGCAGTCCTCGCAGAGGTAGAGGCTGCGCCAGCCGTCGCCGTAATCACGGATGTGGTGGGACACGGTGGCGGTGTGGAACATCAGGCGCTTGCAGGACGGACACGACGGGTTCGGGTAGATGCCGAGCGGCGGACCGCCGACCGTTCCGACCACGCCCGGCGTCAGGTCGACGTGCCCGTTGCAATAGACCAGATCGGGACCGTACGGCCGAAGCACCGCTCGACCGGTCGTCGGGTCACCGCCGATCTCGTCGTCCGTTTCGTCCTCGAAGACGGCCTGCTCGCCCTGGTATCGGCCGTCGCTGTCGACGTCGGCGAACAGCGTCCACATGCACCAGGAGTTGAGGCCGATCAGGTGCGCATGGGTGGCCGGCCACGCAGGCAGCCCGGGTATGTCGGCGAGCCGAAGTGACAGGTAGTGCCAGCTGACCGGGCTCGTCGACGGGTCCCGGACGACCCGGTCGAGCGGCTGGCCGACCGGGTGATCGGCGGCGGGAAAGCTGCCGGCCTCCAGCGTGATGACCTGCCGGTGTGGGGTGAATCTGTACTCCGCGGGGCCGGCGGGCGGGATCCAGATGCCGGACTCCTGGTAGACCTCCCGGTCACCGCCCTGCCGCACGTCGTCGGCGATCGCAACCCGGGCGGCGTCGGTGCCGATCGCGGACAGCGCCCACGCCTCCCCGAACGACCACCGGTCACGCAGCCGCCGGTAAAGGATCTCCACACCCCGATCGGAAGCTCCGTCGAACAACACCCGCAAGTCAGCAAAACTCAGGTCGAGACGGGCCAGGAGGCGTGGGTCGGCGATGACTGCCTCCTGATAAGGCTGGAACCATTCGGGCCGAGTCCCGGCCAGATAGGCGAAATGGGTGCCGAGCCAGGCCGGCTCCCGGTCGCCTCGGGAAAGATGCCCCACGAGAGCGGCGACGTCGTCGGGGCTGTCCAGCGGGATCGGTTCCCCGCCCTGCAGCGGCTTGATCGGCACGGTGGGGACGCTAGCACCGGGGTCCGACACCCGAGGGGGCTCAGCCGTCGTTCATGTCGACCGCGCCTGGATAGTCGCTTCGAGGGTTCGTGGCTGGCAGCGGCTCGGTAGCCTCGACGATAGCCATCGATGGGGGTGTGTCTCATGAGCGACATCGATGCCGCCGAGGAGTGGCTGGATTCCTGGGTCGGGCAGGTGAACGCGCAGGCGCAGCGCAGTGTTGAGCTTTCCCGCCGGGTGGCCGCGTTGACCGCGTCGGCGCAGGGCCGCGACGGAGCGATCCGGGTTACGGTCGGTTCGGCCGGCCAGGTGGAAAGCCTCGACCTCGACAATCGAGTGCACGAGGTGCCTGGCCCGCGCCTCGCGGAGGAGATCATGTCAGTGATCCGGCGCGCCCAGGCCGCCCTGTCCGGCCGGGTGGCCGAACAGGTCCGGGCGACAGTCGGTGAGGACTCCGAGACCGGCCGGGCCGTCCTGCAATCCTTCGAGTCCCGGTTCCCGGCCCCGACAGACGGGGAGCAGGACCGGTGAGCGGCAGTGTCGAGTTCCCGGCCGCAGCGGTACTCCAGCACGCCGCCGCGGTCAGCGAGGCGTCTGATCGCATGGCGCAGGCGAAAGCCGCGGTCCACGAGGTCACCATGGACAGCCAGGCCTACGGACAGCTCTGCCAATTCCTGCCAGGCCTGCTCAGTCCCGTCTTCGCCAGCACCCTCGAGGTCATAAACGACGCCGTCGACGCCCTGACCGAGACAGCGCTGAAACTGCACGCGACCGCCGCAGCCATGGACACCACCGATTCCGGCAGCGCCGACCGGTTGAAGAGCGCCGCAAGCCCGGGCCTCGACCTGCCGCTGTGAGCGACAACCCGCTGGTCGCCGCGCCAGTCAGCTCGACCACCTGGTACACCGGACTGGGCCTGGTCGAAGACGCCGCGCAGATCAGTAGCGGCATCCACGACAACAGCTGGGTCGACACCACCCTCGGCGGAGTCGGCGGCAGCCTCGACACCCTCGCCCTGGTGATCGACCCGGTCGGCTCGCTGGTCGCCTGGGGCGTCAGCTGGCTGATGGAACACGTCCAACCGCTGAAGGACGCCCTCGACTGGCTCGCCGGGAACCCGGACGAGATCGCCGCGCACGCCGCCACCTGGCGCAACGTGTCCGCCTCCGTCACCGACACCCACCACCAGCACACCGCCGCCGTCCAAACCCAGACCACCGACTGGCTCGGCGCATCCGGCGACGCCTACCGCAACCACGCCGGCCAGCAACTCGACGCCATCGCCGGCATCGCCACCGCCACGCAGGCGATCTCCTACGCCGTCGAAGGCGCCGGCCTGCTCGTCGCCCTGGTCCGCGGCATCGTCCGCGACCTCATCGCCCAGTTCGTCGCCACCCTCGCCGCACGGCTACCGCAATGGCTCGCCGCGGAAGGCCTCACCCTCGGCATCGCCACCCCAGTCGTCGTCAGCCAAGTCGCCGTCCTGGTCGCCAAATGGACCAACAGAATCCAAGGCTTCATCCGCGCCCTCCTCAACAGCCTGCGCCGACTCAACGGCAAACTCGGCGACCTCACCGGCGTCATCGACCGCCTCAAGCAAGCACTACAGCGGCTAAGCCGCTCCGACCCGGCGAGCGAAGCAGCCGTCGTGCCACCCGCAGACGTCGTTCTGCACTCGCGGTCCGGTGCCTTGTCGAATCGCGAGGTCCTCGAACAGGACATCGGTCTGCCCCGCACCCCGGAGACGATCCAGCACTACGCCGAGCTGGCCGGCGTGGACTTCCGCGGGGCTCCGGTCGAGGCTGTGGAGAGCGCGGACGACATCGCCTACCTCGACTTCCAGGGCGCCATTGCCAGAACCGACTCCTTAGGGGTGCAGCTCGGGCCGGCGGCCTTCCAAGACGAGGAAACGTTGGTGCGGACGCTGGCACACGAAAGTGTGCACGTGCTCCAACATCAACAGGGCCGGGTCAACACACTGACCGGGCCGTTGGAGGATGAGGCGTACGCGGCGGAGGACGGCTTCGTCGATACCTGGAGGAGAAACCGCGAATGATCCGGCTCACCGTCGAGAGCGTGCACCGCGTGTCGAGTCGCCCCTGGGTCTTCGTAACCGGTCGGCTCGAGGGCGGCGAGTTGTGCATCGGCGACGAACTGACGGTGGCGCACGGTGATGTGCCCGTGGCCTCCGCTGTGGTTCGGTCCATCGAGCTTCACAGCCCGCCGGGAACGACCACGGTCGCCATCGACGCGGACCTCGCCGACTCGGTCCAGGGCGGCACTGTACTTCTTCGCGGCTGAAGATAAGCGCATCGGGTCATCGCACCCCAATTCCGGCGCGGAGAAGTTGCAATTCGATCGACACCTTTGATCGGGCGCCCGCGGCAGGTAATAGTTTGCCGATGGGTCGCCTGCCGCTTGGTTTACCGCAAGTGAGGCCGACAACAATCCAGACCCATCCAAGCCAGTCATCCTGGAGGTCCGGTCCGTGTCCCGTGCGCTAATCAGGCGAATCACCATAGGAGCCCTGCCACTATCCATAGTGGTAGTCGCCGCCGCAGCACCCCTAACCCCCGCATTCGCCAACCCGGCGGGAACCGGGCTGATCATCAACGAGGTCTACGTCAACGGCGGCTCCTCCGGCGCCAGCTACCTGAACAAGTTCGTCGAGCTCTACAACCCGACGTCGGCCGCCCTGCCGCTGACCGGCAACACCCTGCAGTACCGGGCGGCCACCAGCACGGTCGTGCCCAGCGGCTCCCAGGTCTTCGCCCTGTCCGGAACCGTCGCCCCGCACGGCCACTTCCTGATCCAGCTGCCCAGCAACAACGCGAGCACCAACCCGGGTGAGCCGCTGCCCACCCCCGACCTGACCACCAGCGTCAACCCGGGCGCGGCCGGCGGAACGCTCTACCTCGCCGCGAGCACGACCGGCGTCCTACCCACCGACGCCGCGGTCGTCGACAAGCTCGGCTGGGGCACCAGCAACTCGCCGGAGGGCGCCGCCGCGACCGGCAACTCGCTGGTCCTGAGCTACCAGCGGGCCGCGACCGGCGCGGACACGGACAACAACAGCGCCGACTTCACCGCGGCCACGCCGACGCCGCGGAATTCCGGCGGCGGCACCGCGACGGTCGCGGTGACCGACCCGGGCACCCAGAACGCCATCGCCGGCCAGGCCATCGCGCCGCTGACTCTGGCGGCCACCGGCGGCGCCGCGCCGTACACCTGGACCGGGACCGGCCTGCCCGCCGGCCTTGCGGTCTCCCCCGCCGGCGTCCTTTCCGGTACGCCGACCGACGCCGGCACCTCGAGCGTGACGGTGACGGCGACCGACTCGGGCGGTGCGACCGGCTCGGCGTCGTTCACCTTCCAGGTGGGGGCCGCGCCGGTCACGGCATCGATCGCCGAGATCCAGGGCACGAACACCGACCTTTCCCCGTACGCGGGGAAGAGCGTGACCACGACCGGCGTCGTCACCGCGGCGTACCCGGTCGGGGGTTTGAATGGTTTCTTCCTGGAGAGCGGTGGCCCGGACCTGACGCCGGGGGCCTCGGACGCGGTTTTCGTCTTCGGTTCGATCTCGGCCGGGCAGGTTGCCGTCGGTGACAGCGTGCGCGTGACCGGGTCGGTCACGGAGTTCCAGGGGCTGACCGAGATCACCTGGCCGACGGTCACGAAGCTCGCCGACCCGCTGCCGGCGGTCGTCGCGGAGACCCTGCCGTGGGCCGCTCTCGACACCGATGCCGAGAAGGAGGCGTACGAGGGTGAGCTGATCGTGCCGCAGGGCGCGTTCACCGTGTCGGACAACTACGACACGAACTTCTACGGCTCGTTCACGCTGGCCGCCGGCGACAAGCCGCTGCGGCAGCCGACCGACGCCGGGCGGGCCGGCAGCGCCGCGGCGCAGGCCGTGGTCGCCGACAACGCGGCTCGCATGGTCACTCTCGATGACGGCTCGAGCGTGAACTACAGCAGCGCGGCGAACTCCGGCAAGCCGCTGCCGTGGCTGACGGCCGGCAACACCGCCAGCGTCGGCTCGAAGGTGAGCTTCCACCAGCCGGTGATCCTGGACTACCGCTTCTCGCTGTGGAACCTGCAGCCGCTGCGGCAGGTCACCGACGACGGCGCGGCGGTCGCGACGTTCAGCGACACCCGGGCCGGCAAGCAGCGGCCGGCCGCGCTGCAGGGCACCAGGATCGCCACGTTCAACGTGCAGAACTACTTCCCGATGACCGGCGAGGAGTATGTGACGCGGGGCCTCGGCACCTGCACGTACTACAACGACCGGGCCGGCAACCACATCACGGTGAACCGGTGCTCCGGCCCCGGCAACTCGCCCGGCCCGCGCGGTGCCGCCGACGCCGTCAGCTTCGCCCGCCAGCAGGCGAAGATCATTACCGGCATCAACCGGCTCGGCGCGAGCATCGTCTCGCTCGAGGAGGTCGAGAACTCGGCGTGGTTCGGCGAGGACCGGGACAGCGCGCTCGCCGGGCTGGTCGACGCGCTCAACGCCGCGGCGGGCTCGGCGGTGTGGGCGTACGCTCCGTCGCCGTCCGCCGACAAGCTGCCGCCGCTCGCCCAGCAGGATGTGATCCGGACGGCCTTCATCTACAAGCCGGCCGAGGTCTCGCTGGTCGGGGAGCCGGCGGTGCTGTCAACCGAGTCGGACGAGGGCGAGCCTTTCTCGATCGCTCGGGAGCCGGACGCGCACGGCTTCAAGAAGGCCGGCGCCAGCGACCTCGACGCGTTCGTGGTCGTCTCCAACCACTGGAAGTCCAAGGGCAGCGGCACCCCGCTCTACGACGGCGACGCCGAGGACACCTCGTCGCCCGCCAACAACCAGGGCGCGTTCAACGCGACCCGGGTGCGCGAGGCGCAGGCCGTGGTGACGTTCGCGAACGAGGTCGCGGCGGGCCTCGGCACGACCCGGATCTTCCTGGTCGGCGACTTCAACTCGTACACCCACGAGGACCCGATGCACGTCCTGTACGAGGCCGGCTACACCGACCTGGGCAGCAGGTACGACCCGAACGAGCACACATACGGGTTCAACAACCTGCAGGGCTCGCTCGACCACGTGCTGGCCAGCCCGACCGCCTTGGCGCTGGTCACCGGGGCGGACGTCTGGCAGATCAACGCGCAGGAGGCGGTCGCGTACAACTACAGCCGCTACAACTACAACGCCACGCTGCTCTTCGACGGCACCGACCCGTTCGCGGCCTCCGACCACGACCCGGTCCTCGTCGGCCTGAACCTGCCGTCGACCCCGGCGTGGAACGCCACGAAGATCTACCAGGCCGGCGACACGGTGGCCTACCAGGGCGCGATCTACCGGGCCCTGTGGTGGACGATCTGGCAGGCGCCGGGCAACCCGTACGGCTCCTGGGAAGAGATCGCGACGGCCGCGGACGGCACCGCGATCTGGACACCGTCGCGCATCTTCACCGGCGGCGATACGGTCGTCCACCAGGGTAAGAAGTACGTCGCCAAGTGGTGGACCCGCAACCAGGTCCCGGGCAAGCCGTACAGCCCCTGGAAGGCGGCCGGCTAGCTTGGCCGACGATGCGGCCCGGGGTCAGCAGACCCCGGGCCGCTCGTGCCTTGTGCATCAACTGATGTGCCACTCCAGTAGTTCGGTGGCCCTCGCCGCGCGGCCGAAATACTTGACCTCCTGGGCCACCTCGGTAAGTGCTTCACGGAAGTCCTTGTGCGCGTCGTTGCCCGGATCCTCGGCCGTGCCTCGGACGAATGCCACGAAGAAGGTGGCTGGGCCGCCGCCGCTCTTGGGTCGGATCACGCGCCCCAGTCGCTGAATCATCTGTCGCTTGCTGCTGCTGGCGGCCATGACGATGCCGAGATCCGCCTCCGGGACATCGATGCCCTCGTCGAGAACCTTCGGTGCGGTCAGCACCGCCACCCGGCCCTGTCTGAAGTCATCCAGGCGTCGCCGGCGTTCGGCCTTTGGCAGCGCGCTGGTCATCGACGTCGCCGGCACGCCGCAGGCCGTCAGGACCTCGGCGGACCGCACTGCGCAAACCTTCGACTCGCCGAATACCAGTCCACGGTTGGCGACAGCGAACGCCGGCGCGAGATCGGCGAGCAGCCCGTACTTGCTCTGGCAGTCGGCAAGCGTTCGGCGGCGCATGCTGAATGCCGCCAGATATTTTCGGGCAACCCGGCATGCGGCGGCGTGGACGTTGTCGGGCTGTGCCAGCCGGTTCACGGCCTTGATGAACTCGCCGAAAGGCTCCGCCGGACATCCGTGGTCGAAGACAAGCCGATTTCGGGCATCCTTCATACGGCTTTCGCACTCGTCGTGTCGTTCGCGCTCGGCGGCGGTGAAGTCGGCGCCCACGAATGCGATCCGGAACGGCGCGAGGATGCTGTCGGCCAAGCCACGCTGGTAGCTGCACGACGCCACGACCGGCCCGAAGTACGGCATGAGGTTCTGCTCGAGCAGGTCATCCTCGCGGGTGAAGGTGGCGGTCAGGCCAAGGCGTGCGCCGAAACCGCCGCTCAGCGCGCGAGCGAAGAACGGCGCTCCGTAGCGGTGCACCTCGTCGGCCACGATCAGTGCGGGATACCCGCGTGGCACGACCGGGTCGATGGCGGCCGAGTTGACGACGGCGACCACGACGTCATGGTCGGACAGCGAGTCTCGGTGCCCGCTCCCCAGGCGGCCGATCCGCAGCGTCGGCAGGTCACGCCGGAGCACGGCGTGCCACTGTTCGAGCAATTCCGTACCCGGCACCAGGATGAGCACTCGTTCGCCGGCGTCCACCGCCTCCGCCGCCGCGAGGATCCCGACGGTGGTCTTGCCCGTGCCGGTGACGGCCTCGACGACGCCTCGCCGGCCTTCGGCCCGCCATGCGGCCAGTGCCTCGCGCTGCCATGCCCGTGGCTCGTTGCCCGCATAGCTACTACCGCGCCTCCTGGTTTCGCCCGCCAGGCGCCAGCGCGGAGGAGTGGCCCCGTCGCAGGCGAAATTCGCTCGGCCACGGTATAGCGTTTGATTGATTTGCCGGGTATCGATTCCGCGCAGACCCAGGCGCGTCAACCCGCGCTGCAGCTCGTGCTTGTCCTGCCCAGGCGCGACCGTCAGCAATTGTCGCAATGCGAGCCTCAACGTCTCGTGCCCCATGCGTCAGCCCCTGTTCGCCAAGCGTTCCGTTCGCCAATTAAGCACGTGCTCGAATTGACAAACGAATCGCCGGCACGTCCACGCACCGCCGATCAGGGTCGACTCCGACACCGAAAAGGATCACGCCTATCGGACAAATGGTGGAGTCCGGGCGGTCGTGGCCGTACCACCGTCGTACGGTGAGACCATCAAGATCCAGTCCATGCCACCTACACCTGGAAACCATGAGCATCGAATACATCCTCTTCCCCGGTCGTCATCACCTGCTCACCCGGTTTCAGGCCGAGCACCTCGGACGGCTCTGTGCGGGTGGGAGGGCGACGGTGGTCTGGGCGGTCACCTCGGCCAACCACGAGAACACCAAGCGCAACCCGGTTCCGTATCACCGGCGTGAGGCGGCTATCGAGCGCTTCAGCGTCCTGACCGGGCTGCGGTCGGTCGTCGTGCCGGTCTTCGACACCGCGCCGACCGAGCGGTTCGCCGAGGTGACGCTGAAGAACATCGCGGTGGCGACCGGCCTCGACCTGCATCCGGGCAACACCGTGGTGGCCTGCTCCACGCCGGCGGTCGCGGAGCTGTACGAGCGGCTCGGTTTCGGTATCGACCCGGTGGAGGCCGGCCGGGACCCGGCGCCGGAGCGGCCCTGGGACGTGCTGCTGCGACTCGCCGCGGGCGACCCGGCCTGGCTCGACCTGGCCCATCCGGCCACCGTCGACGTCTACGAGCGGTACCGCCTGGTGGAGACGGTGCGGTCGGTGGTCAACGACCCGGTGGTCGGCGACGAGGGCGGACTCACCCCGAACCGCGATTACCGTACGTACGCCGAGGCGTTCGCGGACAGCGCGCAGCGCAAGTGGAAGCTCGTGCACGAGCATGTCCGGCCGGGCCGGATCGTCGACATCGGCTGCGGTGCGGGCGCGGTCCTGGAGCTGGCCGACCGGGACCCGGCCCTGCGCGAGAGCGACCTGATCGGCGTCGAGGTGGCCCGGCACCTCTACGAGGAGTGCGTGCACAAGAAGGCACAGGGCGCGTTCACCAACGCCAACGTGTACTTCTACCGCCGCAACGTCCTCGGCGGCGCGGTCTTCCCCGACCGGTCGATCGACACGACGCTGACCTTCGCGCTGACCCACGAGATCTGGTCCTACGGCGAGCGGGCCGCCTCGATGCGGCGATTCGTCCAGGCCATCTACGACCAGACGGCGCCCGGCGGGGTCTGGATCAACAGCGACGTCTGCGGCCCGGACGGCCGCGACCGTCAGGTGCGCCTGCGATTGCGTGCCGACGACGGCGGCAACCCTGTGGGCGTACGGGAAAATCTTGCGCAGGTGCCGGCGCGGGAGGTGGCCGAGTATGTCGGTGGTCTGTCGACCAGGGCGCGGTTCGATCAGTTCGCGGTCGACTACCGGTTTCCGTTCGACTATTCCGCGGACGGCGACACGATCACGCTGGGTTTCGCGGACGCGATGGATTTCCTGACGCGCAAGGACTACACCGACAACTGGCTCTCGGAGACGCGCGAGCAGTTCTGCGGGCTCGAGTTCGCCGACTGGAAGCAGCTGCTGACCGACGTGGGCTTCGAGATCGACTCGGCCAGCCGCACCAGCCGTAACGACTGGATCGTCGAGCACCGGATCGCCCCGGTCGCGACCCTGACCGGCCTGGACGGGACACCGATCGACTGGCCGGTCACGCACGTCCTCCTCGTCGCCCGCCGTCCCCTCAACACCTGAGCCACCGGTCGGCGTGCGTGGCGGGTCGATAATGACCGCATGCCTGTCGTTGAAGCGACCATCGTCGTTCCCGTGCCGCCGGATGTGGCGTTCGCCGTGTCGCAGACCACCGCGCCGGTGCGGTACCGGTGGGATCCGTTCGTGCGCGAGCAGCACTTCGTCGACGGCGCCACCCGGCCCGGCAAGGGCGTGCGGACCTTCACCAGGTCGCGGCACGGCATCTCGATGGTCAGCGAGTACGTGTCGTTCCAGCCGCCGACCAACGTCGGCATGAAGATGGTGCGCGGGCCGTGGTTCTTCGAGATGTTCGGCGGCGGTTGGCGCTTCGTGGCCGCACCGGAGCGGCCCGGTCACACCGTCGCCACCTGGCGGTACAACTTCCGGTGCCGGCCCGCCGTGCTGCGACCGGTCGCCGACCGGATCGGCCGGTGGCTGCTCGGCCGCGACATCCGCCGGCGGATCGCCGGGTACGCGCGGGGCTGCGAGGATCCGGCCGTGCTCGCCGCGGCCCGCCAGGCTCTCGACGAGCGGGCCGCCTAGCCGCGGATCGAACGCTTACCTGCCGCAGATCGAACATGAAGCTGTCGCAAATCGAATATCATCGGGCATGCCTTCGCCTCATCTGATCCCTCGCCGCGTCTCGGCGCAGGTGGACGCCGCGCTGGCCGACACCCGGGTCGTGCTGATCAGCGGGGCGCGCCAGACCGGCAAGAGCACCCTCGTGCGCGTCGTCGCCGGCGATCGGCCCGCCGAGCGGCGTGACCTCGACCGGGCGCAGGACAGGGCGGCCGCGATCGCCGACCCGATCGGCTTCGTCGACTCCGCGGAGCTGCTGGCGATCGATGAGATTCAGCGGGCCCCGGAGCTGCTGCTGGCCATCAAGGCCGCCGTCGACGAGGACCCGCGGCCCGGCCGGTTCCTGCTCACCGGGTCGTCGCGGCTGTTCGGCATGGTCGCCGCGCCCGACGCGCTCCCGGGGCGGATGGAAACCATCGAGCTCTGGCCGTTCTCACAGGGCGAGCTGGACGGCGAGCCGGACGGCTTCATCGACGCCGTCTTCGCGCTCGGACCGGAGCTGCGGCACGAGTCGGCCGTGACCCGCGCCGACTACGCCGCCCGGATCGTGCGCGGCGGACTTCCGGAGGCGACGGCCCGCGGCGACGTGCGGCGCCGCCAGCGGTTCCTCGACGCGTACGTGCAGGCGCTCATCGACCGGGACGTGCGGCAGTTGTCCGACATTCAGCGCAAGGGCGAGCTGCGCAAGCTGGTGCGGCTGCTGGCCGGCAGGTCCGCGACCATCATCGCCGCGAACTCGCTCGAGTCCGCGCTGGGGCTGAGCCGGCCGACGATCGCGCGTTACCTCCAGGCCCTGGAGGAGATCTTCCTGGTCAAGCGGATACCTGGGTGGTCGCGCAATCTCGGCACCCGGGCGACGGCCGCGCCGAAGCTGGTCTTCGTCGACTCGGGCATCGCCGCCGGCGAGATCGCCGTCGACGGGCGGGCGCTGCTGCGGCCCGGGGCGCCGTTCGGGCCGCTGCTCGAGTCGTTCGTCCTGTCGGAGCTGTCCCGGCAGCTCACCTGGTCCGGGCGGCAGGCCGAGCTCTCGCACTACCGGGACCACAGCAAGTTCGAGGTCGACGCGGTGCTCGAGGACAGGTCTGGCCGCGTCGTCGGCATCGAGGTCAAGGCGGCCTCGACGGTCGGGGCCGACGACTTCCGCGGGCTGCGCCGGCTCGCCGAGCGACTCGGCGACGACTTCGTCTGCGGCGTGGTGCTCTACACCGGCGGCTCGACGTTGCCGTTCGGCGACCGGCTGCGGGCCATGCCGGTCAGCGCGCTGTGGCAGGTCGGCCCTTCGGACGTCTTGACTGGCGCTGCACCTGGTCTTGAGGTTCGCGGCGCACAGTAACCACATGAACACCGAGCCGCTGACCTCCGCCACCAAACAGGTCCTCCGTAGCGTGCTCGACCACCGCGCCATCCACCTCGCGTTCCAACCCGTCGTCCAACTCCACGACGGCCTCGTCCGCGGCTACGAAGCCCTCGCCCGCTTCGACCACCAACACTTCACCAGCCCCGTACACGCCTTCGCCGCCGCCAACGCCGCCGGCCTCGGCGTCGAACTCGAACTCCTCGCCGCCCAAACCGCCTTCCAACGCCTCGACGACATGCCACCCGGCGCCTGGCTCAGCATCAACCTCTCCGTCGAAGCCCTCACCACCCCCGCCGTCACCACCCTGCTCCTCACCCACGCCCACCGCGGCATCACCATCGAACTCACCGAACACACCCAGGTCAGCGACTACCACGCCCTCAACCAAGTCACCGACCAACTCCGCGCCGCCGGCATCCTCATCGCCGTCGACGACGCCGGCGCCGGCTACGCCAGCCTCAGCCACGTCCTGCAACTACGCCCCGACATCATCAAACTCGACATCACCCTCGTCCGAGACATCGACACCGACCCCATCCGCACCGCCCTCGCCCGCGCCCTGGCCACCTTCGCCCGCGAAACCGGCGCCATGCTCATCGCCGAAGGCATCGAAACCCACGCCGAACACGAAAAACTCCGCTCCCTCGGCATCGAACTCGGCCAGGGCTACTACATGGCCCGCCCCGGACCACTACCCAGCCGCCACATCGAACCGCTGCTGTAGCTCGTCAGCGCTGCCCACCGACGGTTTCGGAGGAGGCGGCGGTCAGCACGCGGTGGATCCGGTCGAGCAACTCGTCGGCGTTGAACGGCTTCTGGATCAGCTCGACCTCGTGATCGATGATCTCCTGGGCACCCAGCAGGCGCTCGGTGTACCCGGACATGAAGAGCACGGGCAGCCCGGGCTGGCTCTGCTGGGCGAACCTGGCCACCGTCGGGCCGGGCATGTTGGGCAGGATGACGTCGCTGAGCAGCAGGTCGAAGCGCTTGTGCTCGAGCTCCGTCAGCGCGCTCGGCCCGTCGGCGGCCGCGGTGACGGCGTAGCCGTGCTCCTTGAGGATGCGCACCACGAGGTCCCGCACGCCCTCCTCGTCCTCGACGACGAGCACATGCTGGCCGTGCGCGACGGGCGGGCGTACCGGTGCCGACTCGCGGTCCTGCGCCGCCGGCTCGGCTGCGACCGGGAGCAGCAGCCGGAACGTGGTGCCCACGCCGACCTCGGATTCGACGCCGATGCCGCCGGCGGCCTCGGACACGATGCCGTAGACCGTGGCCAGGCCGAGGCCCGTGCCGCGGTCCTTGGCCTTCGTCGTGAAGAACGGCTCGAAGATGTGTGCGACCAGCTCCGGCGGGATGCCCGTGCCGGTGTCGCGGACCACGAGCTGGACGTAGGACCCGGGCCGGATCGCGGGGTGAACGCCGATCGGCTCCTCGTCGATCTCGGTGGTGCCGGCCTCCACCGAGATGGCGCCGCCCTGCGGCATGGCGTCCCGCGCGTTGATGATGAGGTTCAGCAGGACCTGGTCCAGCTGGGTCCGGTCGGCGTGCACCATGAGGGGCTGCTGTGCGCGGCGCACGACCAGCTCGATGTGCTCGCCGAGCATCGGGGCGAGCAGGTCGCGGGAGTCGGCGAGGGTCAGGTTCAGGTCCATCGCCTCGGCGTTGCCCGGCTCGGACCTGGCGAAGATCAACAGCTGGCGGCAGAGCAGCCGGGCCCGGTCGGCGGCGCCGCGGACCCGGGCCAGGTCGTCCTGCGCGGTGCCGACGCCGGCGCCCTGCTCGATGGCGAAGTCGGTGTAGTTGAGGATGATCGCGAGCAGGTTGTTGAAGTCGTGCGCCACGCCGCCGGCGAGCCGGCCCAGGCTCTCCAGCCGTTCGGCCTGCGCCGACCGCTCGCTCACCATGCGTTCGCGGGCCTCCATGGCCCGCTTCGCCGTGAGATCCCGGTGGGTTGCGCAGACCTCGAAGAGGTCACCGTTGCGGTCGAGCAGGCCCGCGACGCTGACGGACACGGTCAGCTTGGTGCCGTCCTTGCGGATCCGCCCGGTCTCCAGCTCGTCGAGCCGATGCCGGTGAGCCAACCCGGCGATCAGCGTGATTTCGTCCGCCGAGGCGCCGAGCATCATGACGCTGCTCCCGATCGCCTCCCGCGCCGTGTATCCGTAGATGCGCTCCGCGGCCGGATTCCATCCGGTTATGTGGCCGTTCAGGGACGAGGTGATGATCGCGTCCCGGGACCCCCGGACGATCTCCGCCAGCCTCGCCCGGCTCTTGGCCCCCTGCTCCTCCGCGACCTGCCGGTTGTACGCCAGGGCGACGCACAGCCCGGAGATACAGAGGATCAGCAGCAGGAGCTTGGACTCGACAGTCGAGGCCCACAGGCCCTTGGCCGTGGCGATCCAGATGGTCAGCACCAGCGCGTATGCGCCGATGGCGGCGACGGCGCGGGGCCTGGCGGTGCCGACCGCAAGGCACGGTCCGAGCACCATCATGCCGATGGCCAACGTCTTCCCCGGCATCAACACGGCGCAGACGCCCGCCACGGTCACGGCCAGCACTGACACGGCCAGCAGCGTTCCCGACGTCGTCCGCACGCGGCGGTCCATGTCCGCCAGTGCGGCTCGCCCGCGGTTCCGAAGCGCTGAGATGTGGAACATGACCGGACCCCGTTCCGCACGGCCCAGGTGCACTTTGCGTACGTTAGGAGATATGCGGTGATCACCCATACCGTACCTGCGTGGTGGCGACGGCGGATGCCCTTCGGAACCATGGCCGCAGTCCCGGCGTCGGACGGGGGTGCGTCTGCTGACTCTCGCCGGCGAGGCCCTGGTCGGGCTCGTCGTGCTCGCCGGTTCGATCCACGCGCCGCATGTCCGGGTGCCCGGCCCTCCGATGGATCCCGGCGACGCCGTGTTGCAGGTGAAGGAGTGGCGCAGCCTGGTCGGCCCCTCCGAGCGGGCCGAGATTCCCGAGGTCACCATCCTGGGCGGCGGCCGCGTGATCGTCCCGGCCGGCCAGGACGGTGCGCTGCAACGGGCCGCCGAGCACACGCTCACGCCCGACGAGTACCGGTACGTCTACCGCCTGGCACACCAGGCCGGGCTCGCCCGGAACCGGAACCATTCCTCGCCGATCGAGGC
Source organism: Actinoplanes sp. NPDC049668 (assembly GCF_044465445.1). NCBI lineage: Bacteria > Bacillati > Actinomycetota > Actinomycetes > Micromonosporales > Micromonosporaceae > Actinoplanes > Actinoplanes sp. NPDC049668. The sequence goes on along the minus strand of NZ_JBITLR010000006.1, from coordinate 505,538 downwards.
CACCGACGGCTCGCTGCTGGTGGTGACGCTGCGATCGGGCGGCCGGACCTACACCACGACCGTGACGAGTCCCTGGGGCGAGGAGACGGGACCGCGCGGCCGGATCGTCAAGTTCCGCCGGACGCTGAACGCCCTGGTCGCCGGTAGGGCGACCACCCCGTACCGGCCGGGGATGCATGCCGCGCTCGTCACCGGTGGATTCGGCGGCCGGGAGAGCCGACCGTGGCCGGGCGGGACCGGGCTCCTGCCCGGCGTCCGCACCTACGTCGGCCTCTGCACACCGCTCACCGACGTGCCGCCGGAGGCGACCGGCACCGCGCAGTGGACATCCGGCGACGAGATCCTCTGGGTGACACTCCGGCCGATGCTGCCGCACGAGCGGGCCTGTGCCGATCTCGACCGGCACACACCTCAGTCCAACGTGTAGAGGATGTCCGGGCCGATGTCGCGGCGGGTGACGCCGGGGGTCGGCGGGGCGCGCAGCACCGCCTCGAACGGGGTGCCGAGCACCCGGTCGCGGATCACCACGACGCTGCGTATGCCCAGTCCGCGCAGGCGGTCCAGGCTGGGTGCGCTGGGGAACGTCACCATCAGGTCGCGGATCGCCTGGTGGTCGGGGGTGGTGATGCTCGACGCGCCGTTGACCATGGTCGGAAAGCCCGCCGTGGACCACAGCGCGATGTTCAGGTCGATGCCCTCGTCGGACGGCAGCACGATCAGCGGGGCCGGCGCCGCGGCCAGCGCCGCGGGGGCCGCGGGCAGGGCCACGTGGTCCAGCTTCGGCAGGCCCTCGAACAGGACCACGAGCAGCAGGGGCACGGCGACGACCCGGGCTGCGACGCGGGCATGCTCGCGGCCGGTGACCGCGACGGCGCGGCGGCTCAGGTGGGTGATCAGGCCCGCGGCGAGGACACCGAGCAGCAGGGTCGGCCAGAGGATCAGCCGGCCGGGGGTGCGGGCGCCGTCGAAGCCGGGCAGGTACAGGAAGACGTACCGGTACAGCGGGCCGTTGGTGCCCAGCGCGAGCAGGACACCGACCACTATCGCGGCGCCGAGCAGCACCCGCTGCCGCACGGTCCAGATCGAGGCGAACAGGCCGACGGCGGCCAGCGCGTACAGCACGAAGCCGCAGAGCAGGACCTTCTCGTTCGGGGCGTTGCCCATCGCGGCCCGGGCCGGTTCGTGCCAGGCGCCCCAGGGCAGCGACGGGCGCGGGGCGGCCAGCAGCCCGCGCCAGGTCGGCGAGAACAGCGCGACATACTCCCAGGATCGCGGGGTCTCCGGGTGGAGTTCGCGGACGTGCAGGTAGACCTGGGCCAGGTAGCCGGTGACGGCGGCGAAGGCGAGGCCGCCGCCGACGTCGGCCAGGAGCAGGCGCCGGTCCAGCGCGGGGCGGCCGGTGATCAGCCAGCCCGCGACGGCCGCCAGGCATGCGGCCAGGAGCAGGTAGACGAAGGGCAGGCCGATCCCGAAGCCGAGGGTGATCTGCCAGGCGGCGACGAGCCAGCCCGCGAGCGCCCAGCCGGGCCGGACCCGTTCCGGCCGGTAGCCGTGGGTCAGCGACCAGCCGTGACCGCGGGCGAGCATCGCGACGGCGAGCGCGATCCCGCCGGTGGACAGGATGTTCAGGTGTCCGTCGTGGCCGTAACGCCAGGGCGCGAAGGCGAACGCCGCACCGGCGACCGCGGCGCCGACCCGGTTGGCGCCGAGCTGCCGGACCAGGGCGTAGCCGCCCAGGTAGGCGAGGGCGAAGGCCAGCACGAAGAGGATGTTGTAGCGCAGGATGGCGTCGGCCGGCCCGCTGCCGAGCAGGCCGGCCGGCGCGTACCCGAGCAGGCTGTCGGTGAACGCGAGCCCGTAGGTGTCGGGGTAGAACGCGTTGGTGTTCCACAGGCCGTCGAGCCCGTTGCGGAGCGCGTGGCCGTTCCAGGCGACCAGCCAGGCCTGACCGCTCGGGTCGCCCCCGTCGCCGATGATGGTCCGGGCCGGATTGGCCACCCTCACCGGGACGCTTCCGGCCGTCATCACCCATTGGGCGTACGGCGGAAGCAGCCAGATCATCGCCACCGCGAGCAGTAGCGCCGAGACGCAGGCCGTCACCCACTCGTGCCGGGTGAACGCCCGCAGGCGCTGCAGCCGCGGACGTTCCGCAGCCGGTTCCGCCAGCGATTCGTCCACTATGGTGGATTGAGCCGACACCCCCGCACCCCCGCCGCGTCGCCTGTCGGCCTGAAGCTAACACCCGCGCGGCAAGTGAGATAGATGTTGCTCAATTGGCGGACATCGGCTTGAATCGGCGAACCTCCTGGGGCCAGCCGCACGCCGCCGCGACCTTGCCGGCCCACGATCTGGCCGCCTCCTCGTCGGGCACCTCCACGATGGCCAGTCCGCCCAGGAACTCCTTGCTTTCGACGTAGGGCCCGTCGGTGAACAACATCGTGCCGCTCGTATCGTCGGCGCTGAAGACCGGGCCGTCCCCTTCCTCCAGCCCTCCGGCGAAGACGAACACGCCGGCGGCCTTCATCTCGTCGATGACCGCCCTGGCGAGTGGCCCGCGTCCACGGAACCACTCCTCGGAGTGCTCGCCCACCCACTGCTGGTTGAAGTAGATGAGGTACTCGGCCATGTTCGCTCCCTCGGCTCGGCCGGACCCGATGTCCGACTCCACCTACGCTACGAACGACGCCCGGCAGATCCGACAACCTCCGGCCGCAATTCGTGCCCGCGCCAGGACTTGAACCTGGGACACCCGGTTTGTAGGACCGGTGCTCTTCCAGCTGAGCTACGCGGGCGGGTACAGCTCCGGCGGGTGGACTCGAACCACCACCGTACGGATTAACAGTCCGCTGCCCTGCCATTGGGCGACGCCGGATCGAACAGGGCCAGCGGCCGGCCTCGAACCGGCTTCCTCCTGTTTACAAGACAGGCGCAGATCCCGTTCTGCTTCGCTGGCATAGAAAAACCGCCCGGACCTCGGCTCGAGGTGGGCGGCGCGAACGCGACTACCGCCGCGCTACCCGCTCCACCGCACATGGCCGACCGTCGTACCCGCGGTCACGGAATTGTGCTGCTGCGACATGACGTTCGGCTCCCCTCAAGGTCTGGAACCAGTCTGCGCAACGCCCGGCGCACCCACCACCGAATTATTTCGGTGACGCGTGTCGAGGTGCGGCCGCCGGCTCCGACTCAGGGGTACGAACCCGGATCGCCGAGAAGGAGAACAACCGTGAACTGGACGCTTGAAGTCGTCATCGTCCCGGTCAGCGACATCGACCGCGCCAAGGCCTTCTACGCCGACCAGCTCGGCTTCAACGTGGACCACGACGTTCGCCTCGGCGAGGGCAAGCGCCTCGTCCAGTTCACCCCGCCGGGCTCGGGCTGCTCGGTGGTCATCGGCGAGGGCGTGGTCCCCGACATGGCGCCCGGCTCGCTGCGCGGCCTGCAGTTGGTGGTCGCGGATGTCGTCGCGGCGCACGCCGAGCTGGTCGAGCGCGGCGTCAAGGTAAGCGACGTGACCGTCCTCGACGGCGACGCGGACAAGCTGGCCCGCGGCGGCACCGCCCTGGACAACGTCGGATACGTGTTCTTCGACGACCCGGACGGCAACGGCTGGGCCGTGCAGCAGATCTCGGCGCGGGGCTGACAGTCGCATTGCGGCATGCGGGTTGACCAGGGCAGGGGCCGGGCGTACTAAGGCGGCATGGGCCGGATCCGGATACAGCTCGTGGGGCCACTCGTGGTCACCCGCGACGGCCGGACGCGGTCCGCGGCCGAGATCGGCAGCCGCAAGGCACGTCAGTTGCTGGCGCTGCTCGCGACCGCCCGCGGCCGGGTCGTCACGGTCGACCGCATCGTGGGCGTGCTGTGGCCCGGCCGGCCGCCGCGGCGGCCGGCGGAGAACGTCGCCACGCTGGTCAGCCGGGTCCGGGCCGCGCTCGGGCCCGGCGCGCTGGTCGGCGGGCGGGCCGGCTACCGGCTCGGCGACGACGTCGCGACGGACGTGCACGAGGCCGAGCTGCTGCTGGCGGACGCGGAGAGCCGACTCGTCCCGGAGCCCGCCCTGGCCCGCGCCGCGGCACAGGCCGCGGCGGGCCGGCTCGGGCCCGCGATGCTGCTGGCCGACGAGCCGGAGGCCGACTGGGTGCGCGCGGCCCGGACCGACCACGCGGAGCGGCTGCGCCGGGCCCGCCGGGTGATCGCCGAGGCGGGACTGCGGACCGGCCTGCCGGCGCTGGCCCGCGACGCGGCCTCGGAGGCGCTGGCCGACGACCCGTTCGACGAGGAGGCCTGCCGGTCGCTGATGCGGGCGTACGACGCCCTCGGCGAGCCGGTCCGGTCGCTGGCGGCGTTCGACGGCCTGCGCCGGGTCCTCGCCGACGAGCTGGGCGTCGACCCGGCGGCGGCGACCCGGGCGCTGCACGTCGCCATCCTGCGCGGCGACGCGGACCGGCCACCGGGCGGCGGCGCGACGACCGGGCTGGCCGGCCGCGACCGAGAGCTGGCGGAGCTGGCCCGGTCGTGGCAGGACGCCTGCGCCGGGCGCGGCGCGGTCGTGCTGATCGGCGGCGAGGCCGGCATCGGCAAGACCCGGCTCGCCGACGAGCTCGCCCGGCGGGCGGCGCCGGCCGGGCGGGTGGTCACCACCCGCTGCTACGAGGCCGAGCGGTCGCTGTTCCTGCAGCCGATCGTCGAGGCGCTGACCCGGCTGGTGGTCACGCTGCCCGCCGAGCGGATCCGGGCCGCCGCCGCCGACCGCGCGGGTGCGCTGGCCGCGCTGGTGCCCGAGGCCGCCGGGCTGCTGGGTGCGGCACCGCGGGAGCACGGCAGCCCGGATGCGCAGCGGCGGCGGGCCTACGACGCGGTCGTCACGTTCCTGCGGCGCCTGGCCCGCGAGGAGACCCTGCTGCTGACCGTCGACGACCTGCAGAACGCGGGAACCGCGACCGTTGAGCTGCTGCACTACCTGGCCCGCCACGTCGGGGACGCCCGGCTGCTGGTGGTCGCCACCGTGCGCGACGGCGAGGGCCGGCGGGCGCTGTCCACGCTGCGACCGGTCGCCCGGACGGTGGAGCTCGCCGCGCTGGACACGGCCGCGATCCTGACCCTGGCCACCGCGGCCGGGCATCCCGAGCACGCCGGACAGATCGAGCGGCGTACCCGGGGGCACACGCTGTTCGTGGTGGAGAGCCTGCGCGCGCTCACCGCCGGCGAGCCGGGGGTGCCGGAGACGCTGCGGGCCGGGGTGCTCGCCCGGGTGCAGCGGGCCGGCGGGCACGCCGAGGAGCTGCTGCGCGCGGCGGCGGTGCTGGGCCCGTCGTTCGCGCCGGCCACCGTCGCGGGGCTGCTCGGGCTGGCCGTGCAGGAGACCACCCGGCGCTGCGAGGCCCTGCTGCGCACCCGGCTGACGGTGGTCGCCGGGCCCGCGTACGAGTTCGCGAACGACCTGGTGCAGGAGGTGCTGTACTCCTCGACGCCCGCGCCGACCCGGATCGCCTACCACCAGCGCGCGGCCGACCTGCTCGGCGGCAACCCCGAGGCGGTCGCCGGGCACGCGGCGGCCGCGGGTGACGATCGCCGCGCCGCGCGGGCCTGGCTGGCCGCCGGGCAGCGCGCGGCCGGCCGGTACGCGATGGCCGACGCCGAGGCGCTGTACGACCACGCGATCGAGGCCGCCGCCCGGACCGGCGACGCCGAACTGCTCGGCCGCGGCCAGCTCGCCCGCGGCCGGGTACGCGAAACGGCGTTCCGCTTCGACGAGGCGCTGGCCGACCACGGCGTCGCGGTCCGCGTCGCCCGGGAGACCGGCGACCGCAGGCTGGAGATGGCCGCGCTGTACGAGCTGGGCGGTCCGGCGTGGACCGGTCTCGGGCGCCCGGTCGACGGCGCCGTCGGCCACATCCGGGCGGGGCTGCGCCTCGCCGAGCAGCTGGGCGACCGGGGCGCGGAGGCGCGGCTGCTCGGCTGGCTGGCCGTGCTGAACTGCAACCGGCTGCGGTTCGGCGAGGCGTTCGGGCACGCCCGGCGCTCGCAGGAGGCGGCGCTGGCCTCCGGCGACGAGGCGGCGCAGCTGGCCGCCTGGGACGCCCGCAAGACCACGCACGCGTACCTGGGTCACGTGACCGAGCTGGCCGCGGTGCTCGACGAGATGGAACCGCGGGTCCGCCGCGCCGGAGACCTGCGGCTGCTGCAGTGGTGCGTGTTCGAGTCGTCCTTCCCCCACCTCGCCGCGGGACGCTGGCGGGACGCGGAGGACCTCGTACGGCGGGCCATCGCGATCAATCTGCGCTCCGGCTACACCAGCTACACCGCCTGGTACATCGCGCACCTCGGCTGGATCGCGCGGCTGGCCGGGCGGACCGGCGACGCGATCGAGCACGGCCGCCGGGCGGCCGGGATGGAGTCGCACGCCTGGTTCGCCGCCGCGGTCCAGGCGATGTACGCGACGACGCTGCTCGACGCCGGCGAGACCGCCGCCGCGGTGCCGGTGCTCGAGCGTGGCCTGGCCGGCTGCGCGACCCACCTCACGGCGGCGTACCGGCTGCGGTGCCTGGCGCCGCTGGCGGAGGCGACCGGCTCGGCCGCCGTGCTCGCCGACGCCGACGCGGCGCTGCGCGAGATCGACGAGCCCTGGCTGTACGGCTCCGACGTCTACCTGTCGGTGGCCCGCGCCTGGCGGGCCCGCGGCGACGACCACCGCGCGGCCGGGATCATCGACCCGCTGCTCGCCGCCGGGCGGCGTACCGGCTGGATCGCTCCCCTGCGCGGGGCCGCTCAGATCAGCTCGGCCAGCAGCCGGGCCGCCCTCTCGGCGCCGTCGGTCTCCACCGGCCGGTAGTCGACCGGCCTGCCGATCTCGGCGACGATCGCGGCCGCCAACGCCTCCGGTTCGGTGTCGGCCCAGTCGAGGCACCGTCCCGCCCGGTACGCGTCGAGCCGGTGCCGGACGTGCCGGTTCTGCTCGAAGTGGTTGCGCAGCGGAACGTACAGGAACGGACGGCGGTACGCGGTCAGCGTCATCGTCGTCGACAGGCCGCCGTGGGTGATCGCCAGGTCGCAGCTCGCGAGGAGGCGGTCGAGGCGATCCACGTACCCGCGGATCTCGAGTCCCTCGTGCCCACCCAGGCGCGCCCGGTCGATCCGGGGCCCGGCCACGACGATCATCCGCAGGCCGGGCAGCGCGCGGCGGGCCAGCGGGAAGGCCGCGATCACGCGGCGCAGCAGGTCCTCGCCGGTTCCGGAGCCGCCGACGGTGGCGACGCAGAGCAGCTCCTCGCGGGGCGCGGCCGCTGGCGGCGGCCCGATGTAGCCGGAGAAGTCGAAGTGCGACATCGTCCACTCGCGCACGGACGGCAGGCCGGGGCCGAGCGGGTCCTCGACCAGGTCCGTCGGGTTGCCCACGAAGATCGCCCGGTCGCGCAGCCGCGGCCACCGCGCCACGTGCTCGATCATCTCGGCGTTGTAGTCGGCGGTCAGCCCGGCCTCGGCGGCGCCGCCGCCGGGCATCGGCAGCCAGCCGACGAAGTCGGTGAGCCACGCGTACGGCGCGCGCTTGAGTTTCGGGTTCTCGTGCAGGAAGTGGTCGAGCTCCCAGGCCTCGTCGCCGACCCAGAGGTCGTAGTGCTCGTTCTCCACCAGGTCGGCGAAGAGCATGAAGTTGGCGACCAGGATCGCGTCCATCCGCCGGACCGCCTGGAACGCGTGCAGGTCGTGCACGCCCGCCTCGGCGTCGACGTGCGCGGCCTCCGACGCGAGGTAGCGCGAGGCCGGATGGACCCGCTCGCCGCGGCGGGTCAGCACCTCGGTGATCGGGTGCTGGGCCAGCCAGTCGACCTCGAGGCCCGGATGCTCGCGGCGCAGCGCCTCGACGACGGCGACGTCGCGTTCCACGTGCCCGAGCCCGATCGGCGAGGACAGGTAGAGGACCCGCTCGGCCCGGCCGCGCCGGGGCGGCGCCGGCGCGGGTGCCGGCGGGCGGATGAGGTCGCGCAGCAGGTGGTTCACCTCGACCGGCCACCGGGCGTGCGGCAGGTGCCCGGCACCCTCCAGGACCACGTCGCGGGCTCCGGTCAGCTCGGCGATGCCGGTCATCTGCCCGACCGGGCGGCAGCGGTCCTCGGACCCGCGGATCACCAGGACCGGGCACCGTACGGCGCGCAGCAGCCGCTCGGCGGAGTCCCGGTCGGCGACGCACAGCTCGGCGCCCATGCTGGCGATCAGCACCTCGGGGGTGGTCTGCGCCGCCCAGCCGACCGCGTCCTCCCGCAGTTTGCTGGAGTGCGGATCGTTGATCACGGTGTCGAAGAAGAACCGGGCGAAGCCCGGGTAGTCGCGCCGCCAGTAGTGGCGGTTGCACTTCGCCCAGCCCTCGTCGGTGTCCAGCTCCGCGTCGAAGTCGTACACGGTGCGCTCGGGCCGGGGCGGCGCCAGGAACGGGCCGGCCGGGCCGATCGCCGCGACGCCGGCGACCCGGTCCGGGTGCCGGGCGGCGGCGACCAGCGCGAGCCAGGCACCGGAGCAGAGGCCGGCCAGCACCGCGCGCTCGGTCCCGGTCTCCGCCAGCACCGCGAGCAGCTGCCCCACCTGGGCGTTGTCGCCGTAGGCGGCCGGGTCCAGCGGCCGGTCCGACGCTCCGTTGCCGGGCGGGTCGTAGGTGACGACCCGGAAGAGCCGGCTCAGGTAGGGCACCTGGGCCTTCCAGTGCTGCGAGTCGACGATCGGCCAGGTCGGCATGAGGACCACGGTCGGCTCGTTGCTGTCCCCGAGGACCCGGTAGGCGATCCGGACCCCGTCGTGCTCGGCGTATCCCCGCATGCCGCCCATGCTCCACCCGGCCGTTGCAACGCGATTGCAATCCCGGCTCCCAGCCTGATCACACCAGCGAAAAGCCTTTAAGGAGCGACTGAGATGGATCAGGACAAGTTGATGGCCTTCCTCGGCACGTTCGTCGGCGACCTGGGCGCCACGATGGCCGCGGGCAGCGTCGTCATCGGTGAGCGGCTGGGCCTGTACCGGGCCCTGGCGCAGAAGGCGCAGACGCCGCAGGAGCTCGCCGACGCGACCGGCACCGACGCCCGTTACGTCGAGGAGTGGCTGCGCGGCCAGGCCGCCGGCGGGTACGTGCGGTACGACGACGGCGTCTACTCGATGACCGAGGAGCAGGCCTTCGCGCTCACCGACCCCGACGGGCCGGTGTTCGTGCCCGGCGCGTTCCAGCTGGCGCTCGGCTCGCTGCAGGCGCTGCCACAGATCACCGAGGCGGTCCGTACCGGCGCCGGCGTCGGCTGGCACGAGCACGACACGGAGGTGTTCGAGGGGTGTGAGCGCTTCTTCCGGCCGGGCTACCTGGCCAACCTGACCACCGCCTGGCTGCCCGCGCTCGACGGCGTGGAGGAGAAGCTGCGCGGCGGGGCGCGGGTCGCCGACATCGGGTGCGGGCACGGCGCGTCGACGGTGCTGATGGCGAGGTCCTATCCGGGCGCGACGTTCCACGGCTCCGACTATCACGGCCCGTCGATCGACGAGGCGCGGCGCCGGGCCGAGGACGCCGGGGTCGCCGACCGGACGTCGTTCGAGGCGGCCAGCGCGCAGACGTTCGGCGGCGGGCCGTACGACGTGGTGACCACGTTCGACGCGCTGCACGACATGGGCGACCCGCTGGGCGCCGCCCGGCACGTCCGCGAGTCGCTGGCGCCGGACGGCACCTGGATGATCGTCGAGCCGTTCGCCGGCGACTCGGTCGCCGACAACCTCAACCCGGTCGGCCGGGTGTACTACTCGTTCTCCACGTTCCTGTGCGTACCGAACGCGCTGTCCCAGCAGGGCGGGTACGCGCTCGGCGCGCAGGCCGGCGAGGCGGCGATCCGGCGGCTCGCCACGGACGCGGGCTTCACCCGCTTCCAGCGGGTCGCGGAGACGCCGTTCAACATCGTGTACGAGGCGCGCCCCTGAGTCGCGCACTCCGGTGGCCGGGCCGGGCGCCCGGCCACCGGTGTCACGGGCGTCAGGGCAGGGCCGCGCCCCGGTCACGGGCGATGCGTACCAGCTCCAACAGTCCGTCGGCGTACTCCTGCGACTCCGCGTGCGCCTCGTCGAACGGCGGCTGGAAGCCCATGCCGTCCCACTCCTGCGTCGCCTCGTTCCAGCGGTCGTTGCCCACCTCGAAGTTCCAGGCCACGATCCCCAGGTCGTAGTACAGGTGGTCGGCCGAGTTCCCAGCGGCGGAGTAGAGCACGTCCGCCACCGGCCCGGTGTACGCGGGCCACGTCACCGTCCCCCGCGAGGCCGCGATCGCGCCGACGATGCGGCGGGCGCTGTCCTGGAAGTACTTCGACTCGTCGATCGACGGCCGGGGCAGCGTGACCCGGCCCGCCGCCTTGTACGCGCCCGGCGACCACATGAAGTAGCCACCGTAGCTGTGCACGTTCAGCGAGAACCTGATGTTCGGGTGCGCCTCCGCGAGCGCCACCACGTTGCGGCTCTCCGCCTCCGACAGCTCGGCGGTGCCCGCGTAGGTGCCCGACAGGCAGTTGGCGCTCGCGCCGACGTACCCGTCGAAGTAGGAGCCGACCGCGTAGTTGCGGTTCACGTCGACGCCCCACGAGTCACGCCGGGCGGGATCGCGTGCTGCGCCCGTACAGTGATTGACCAGGTTCTTTCTTTGGAAGTTGAAGTCGTTGAAGGAGTAGTTGGCGCCGTCCGGGTTCACCGTCGGGATGACGAAGACCTCGACCGCGTTGAGCAGCGCGCGCGTCTCGGCGTCCCGCGCGTAGTTGGCCAGCAGCCGCTCCGCGAACTCCATCGTGACCAGCGGCGTCGCCCACTCGCGGGCGTGCTCCTGCGAATAGGTCATGATCCCGATCTTGGAGCCGTCGCGGACCGCGCCGATGCGCAGCGCCTGCACCGTCCACGGCCGCCGCGGCACCTCGGCACCCTCGAGGCCGTCGTCCAGCCGCGCCGGGCCCGCGACCGGCATGGGCAAGCCCGCCGAGCCGTCCTCGACGACGGCGCGGAACCGCTGCGGGTAGCGCGCCGTGATCAGGGCCGCCACGTCGTCGGTCGAGCTGATCACCTTGCCGCCGGCGTCGGTCGCGAGGGTCACGGTCAGGACCCGGTCCCGGTACGCCGCGCCGAGCGGGCGGTTCGGCCGCCCCGGATCGACGGTGCGCACCTGTACGCCGTTCAGCCCCTGGTCGCCGAACTTCACCGACTCGACCACGACGGCGGCCGTCGCCGGATCGCCGAGGTAAGCCGCCGCCGTGCGCCGGTAGCCCTGCGTCTTGTTCGGCAGGTTCAGCACGTCGACCAGGCGTGGGTACTGCCGGGCCAGGCGCCGGATCCGGGCGCTGATGTCGGTCGGCGTCAGGTACGCGTCGATGAAGTCCTTCTGGTATCCGGCCGGCTGCGGCGGCGGGGTGGCGTTCGGCCAGGCGGCCGGGGTGATCACCCGCGAGGTGCCGCCGAGGCTCGAGGTCGCGCTCACCCGGGTCGGCTGCGCGGGCAGCCGCTGCGGCAGCGCCACGTGGTACTGGTATTCGCCCGAGTCCTCGAACCGGGACAGCGGGTAGCTGCCCGTCGTACCGTCGGCGGTCGTCCAGGTCACGGTGATCTCGACGTCGGGATCGTCGGACGCCGAGGTGGCCACCTGGGTCTGCAGGAACGTCCTGCCCTCGCTGGTCCACCAGTACGCCTGCAGGAACTGCAGCGTGTCCTCGGCGGCCGCCGCAGCCCGCTGGGCGCGTCCGGATTCGGTCGGGATCACCTGTACGGCCACCGCGCCGCGCGCGGTCAGCGCGTCCAGCTCCCGCCCGGTGACCACCAGGTCGGCCAGGACCTGGCCCGGGGTGCTGCGCGGGCGCGCGGCGACGTCCGCGCCCTCGGCGACGAGCTGCCGGAACATCGCCTCGTCGGGCAGCCGGAAGCGGACCAGGGCGGACGCCGTATCGGCCAGCTCGACCGGGTCGGACGGCGCCGCGAGGCCCGCTCCCGGATGGGTGAGCAGCCCGGCGGTGAGAACGGCTGCGGCGGCGGTGGCCGCCCAGCGTCGTCTGGTTGACATCGAACCTCCTGCGACATCGAAGGATGTTGTTGCCAACACCAGTCGATACATAGATTCGTGTCAACTCCTATGTCAGCGAGCCGGTGACATTGCCGCCGGACCTGGTCACGTAGTAGGTCAGCACCGCGCCGCTCCAGAAGTGGAACTTGAGCGTCACCCGGGCGTTGTCGTTCACCTCGGCGAAGAAGTCCGCGGTCAGGGTGATCGTTCCGGCGCTGTAGTTCGGCGCGAACGTGCGGTCGAACTCCTTGTACGGCGTCCAGTTCTGCGGGCCGGCGTTGCTGCCGTCGGCGTAGTTCGCCTCCATCGTGGCCAGTTGGTCGCCGCGGAACGCCGTCGTGACGGCGAAGGAGCTCGTCGTGCCGGTCGCGTTCTGCAGCACGGGGACGTCGTAGGTGATGATGTTGATGCGCCACGGCACGCCGGTGGAGAAGCGGGCGGAGAGGACGGCGTTCACCCCGTACGCTCTCGATCCGGTCAGTCGGGTGAGCGCCGCCGCGGTGAGCGTGAGCTGGTCGCCCGACAGGGTGTAGTCGGTGCCGCGGACCAGGTCGGTGCTGCCCTGGCGCAGCGCCCTGAACGTCGCGCCGTTCGGGTTGAGCGTGATGGTCTTGCTGGTGATGGCCGACGCCTTGGCGTTGAAGATCTGGTCCGTCGAGGCCGTTCCCGAGCGCGTGGTCCAGCTCGACCTGATCGCTGCGATCAGCTCCGGGTCGGACCACTGCAACGAGGTACGGCCGAAGTGCTGGCCGTTGTCCCAGAGCATCGTGGTGACCCGCTTCGCCCGGGCCTGGTAGCCGAACAGTTCGAAGAACTTCAGCTTCTCGCCCTGCTCGATGGTCCCGGTGTGCCGGTCGAAGCCCAGCAGGCCGTATTCGCCGATGATGACGGGGATGCCCCGGGCGAGGAACGTGTTGTAGACCCGGTCGAACGTGTCGGTGAGGTCCTTCTGCGCCGTCGCGTCGAAGTGCGTGCCGCCGGCGATGTTCACGCTGAACGGCCAGTAGCCGTAGTAGTGGACGGTCGCGATCAGGTTGGGGTCGTTCATCGCGGTGAACGTCGCAGCCAGCTCGTCGAGCCGGGCCTGGTCGGCCGAGGTGTGCAGGGTCGGCAGGACCAGCAGCCGGGTGGCGTTGCCGCCGCCGGAGTTGCGCACGATGGTGCGGAACGACGTGTTGAGCTCGCCGAGCAGGGTGGCGTTCTGCGCGTCGCCCGAGCTGCCGGTGAACTGCGGCTCGTTGACGCTCTCGAAGACGAGCTTCGCCGACGAGCCGCGGAAGGCGGCGGCCACCTGGGTCCAGATCGCGTTGTACCGGGCCAGCACCGTCGCGCGGTCGCCCGGCATGGCCGCCATCCACTGCCAGGAGTCGTGGTGGACGTTGATCATCACGTAGAAGCCGTCGGCGAGGGCCCAGTCGACGACCTCCTTGACCCGGTTGAGGTAGGCCGCCTCGATCGCGTAGTTCGGGGCCGCGCCCTGGTGCTGGCCCCAGGTGACCGGGATGCGGATGCTCTTGAAGCCCTGCGCCCTGACGCCCTCGAGCAGCGCCTCGGTGACCCGGGGGTTGCCCCACGAGGTCTCGTCCGCGCCGGTGGCGTCCAGCGAGTTGCCCAGGTTCCAGCCGGGCTGCATCGCCGCCACCTCGGCCATCGCGTTGCCGGTCGGCGGCGGCGTCGAGGGCTGGCCGGTGGTGGGTGTCGGCGTGGGCACGCTGCCGGTGCAGGCCGTTCCGTTGAGCGTGAACGCCGTCGGCGCGGCGTTGCCGCCGGTCCAGGCGCCGTTGAATCCGAAGGAGGTTGAGGCGTTCGTGGCGATGGCGGCGTTGTAGCCGACGTTGGCGGCGGTCACCTGGGCTCCGGACGCGGTGATCGTCGCGTTCCAGGCCTGGGTGACCGTCTGCCCGGAGGGGAACGCCCAGCCCAGCCGCCAGCCGTTGATCGGATCGCCGAGGTTGGTCACCGTGACGTTGGCGGTGAAGCCGCCCGACCACTGGCTCTGCACGGCATAGGCGACCCGGCAGCCCGCCGCCGCGGCGGCGCCGGTGGCCGCGCCGACGAACAGTCCACCGAGGAGCGCGACCGCGCTGCCCATGACCAGGCCGACCCGCCACCGGAATCCGCGCATGATGCCCCCTCCGAAGGTGAACTACCTGCGGAGATTAATTCTGGATTCCAAACTATGTCAATCGATGGAGGTGGATTGTAGTGCCGTCAGGTCCAGCCGGCGTCCCGGCAGGCCTGCGCGAAGCCGTCGGCTCCGGTCTCCCACTCCTTGGTGGTGCCGTTGGCGCTGCGGCCCATCGCCGCCGCCCGCTCCGAGATCGCCTCGTTGTCGCTCTGCGCCGACGACGCGTTCACCTTGTCCGCCAGGGCGAGCCGCTCGGCCTTGGTCCCGGCGTCGTCGACGCCGGCGGCGAAGTCGTCACACGCCTGCGTAGCGGGACCGTCCAATGTGCCCGGGCCATCGTCGTTGCGGGCGGACCGGCCGACCGCCAGTCCAATGAGGATCAGCACGGCAACGCCGGCCACCAGCGCGATCTGGCGCTTGTTGACGCTCACCTTCAACGGTCTCCACTCTGCGGTCCGGCCCGGTCGGGATGCAGAGTATCGGTGCCGGCACGCGCCGCGCGCCGGCCGTCGCCCGGCCGGGGCCCGCGGTCAGCCCGCGCGGCGGGGCAGCTTCCAGCCCGGGCGCGCGAAGTGACAGGTGTAGCCGTCCGGGATGCGTTCCAGGTAGTCCTGGTGCTCCGGCTCGGCCTCCCAGAACGGGCCCGCCGCGGTGACCTCGGTGACGACCTTGCCCGGCCACAGCCCCGAGGCGTCCACGTCGGCGATGGTGTCCTCGGCGACGCGCTTCTGCTCGTCGTCGGCGTAGAAGATCGCCGAGCGGTAGCTCGCCCCGATGTCGTTGCCCTGCCGGTTGACGGTCGACGGGTCGTGGATCTGGAAGAAGAACTCGAGCAGGTCCCGGTACGAGGTCACGGCCGGGTCGAAGGTGATCTCGATCGCCTCGGCGTGGGTGCCGTGGTTGCGGTAGGTGGCGTTGGGCACGTCGCCACCCGTGTAGCCGACCCGGGTGGAGATCACCCCGGGCCGCTTACGGATCAGGTCCTGCATCCCCCAGAAACAGCCTCCGGCGAGTACGGCCTTCTCTGCGCTCATCGCGATACACCTCTTCCTCAGCGACCTGCTTCAGGAACGGTAGCGCGCCGCGGGCGGGAGTCTCACGGTGGAACGCTCGCGGTGTGAGGACTTTTCGGATTTTGCCTACCTCGGGTGTTGATCCATAGCGTAATGGGGCGTGTGAAACGGCTCGCCACACTCCTCAGCGCCCTGCTCCTCGCCACCTTCCAGCCCTTCGTCACACCGTCCCCCGCCGCCGCGGATATACCGACGCCCGCCGTCGCCGCTCCCCCTTTTCATGTAGTGCGGCCGGGCGAGACGATCAAGAGCATCGCCGGGGCACACGGGATCCGCCGCCGCGACCTGCGTGCCTGGAACGGCATCGTCAAGCCCAACCAGCCCAGCGTCGACGGCGTGCTGAACCTGGCCAAGCCGCCCGCCGGCCGCCTCACCGGCTGGCGCTCCTGGGTCGAGACGGTGACGCCCGCCGCCCTCAACTGGGACGCCGCGGCCAAATGCCCGGTCGAGCCGGCGGAGCTGCGCAAGGTCTGGGTCACCTACATCGACTTCTACGGCGCCGCACACCAGGGCAGCATCGTCGTGCACGAGAGCATCGCCACCCGGACCCAGCGGGCGTTCCAGGCGCTGTACCGGATGCGGTTCCGGATACAGGGCATGAGCCCGATGTCGCTGAACGCGCCCTACATCTCGGACATGGGCACGGTCTCGGCCGCATACAGCTGCCGCCGGGTCGGCGGGAGCAACACCTGGTCACAGCACGCGTACGGCCTGGCGATCGACGTCAACCCGGTACAGAACCCGATGGTCCGCGACACCCCGGCGGAGACCGGCTTCCAGGGGCGCGAGCTGTACCGCCGCGGCATGATGCACGCCGACGGCGCGGTCCGGGCCTTCACCGACCAGGGCTTCTACTGGGGCGGCCGATGGACCACCCTCAAGGACTACATGCACTACAGCACGAACGACCGCTGACGTTACGCGCCGACCGGGCGGATCCACGGGTCGAGGATCAGGTGGTCGAGGCCGATCGCGGCGAACTTGTCGTACAGCGGCTGCGTCAGCTGGATCATCTGCACCCGCATCTTGCCGTCTTCCGACGTGGCCAGGTAGATGTCCGAAGCGGGGTCGTCCATCAGCGCACCGACCGCCTGGCCGGTGGTGGCCTGCAGCGTGTTCTCGGCGGCGATGCTGTGCCCGCCGGGTGCGGCGACCACGCAGAGGTTGTCGGTGTAGATCGCGGTCAACGCCGCCCGGGCCTGCTTCACGTCGCCGCTCACCACCTCGACCACCAGGATGCGGGCGTTGCCGACGTGCGTCGCGAAGGGCTCCGCGAACTGGTCGGCATGGGCCTGCAGATACTCGCGGACCTGGTCGTCGACCCAGTCCTCGCCGTCGCGCCAGCCACCGGCCGGCGCCGGGCACGGCGGGGTGTCCGGCAGATCGGAGTCCCCGAGCACGCCGGCCGACGTGGGCGCGTACGGCATCCGCTGGATGTCGGACAAAACGGTCGGATGCCACCGGCCGCGCAGCGTCACACCGCCCGTCGGTCTGACGCCCGGCACCCGGATGCCAAACGGGCAGGTATCGCTGCCGACCGGGCCCGGCGCGCACAGCTCACCATCCTCGACCGAACCGCTCGCCTCGACGAGGTCGCCGTCCCGGACGATCAGCTCGGCCCGCCCCGCTGGAACGACCGCCACCGGCGCCGCCACAACGAAAGCCGGCACCGGTGCGGGCTCCGGTGTTGCCCGGTCAGTGACGACCAGGACCCCCACGGCCAGGATCATGACCGCCACCAGCCAGTCGCGCCGATTCCTGTCCACCGGTCAGACGCTAGGCGGTGATCAACTTCCTGGCCTCCCCCGGGCCAACCAACTGCACGTCCGAACGGAGGAGGGTGGATCGCTTGTCAGATCATGGTCGTTGGGGTCGGCCGGGTCGGTGTCGGTCGTATGGTGCTGGCCGGGAGGCGGGAATCGTTGGTTCGTGATGGGTCGGCGGTGACGGTCGGTCGATGGGTGGAGGTGCACCGGCTGGCGGTCGCCGGCCGGGAGTCCGCGATCGCCCGGGAGGTCGGGCACCGGGTGGCGAGGGCGTGGCTGCCCCGGTCCCGGTTCGCCGACGTGGCCACCCTGGCAGCCGCGACCCTGACGCTCGGCCCGGACGCCGAATCCTTCTACCACCTGGGCTGGGCCGAATCCTCCACCGGGCAGCCCCGACAGGCGTTGGTCAACTACGAGCAGGCCCTGCACCGGTATCGCGAGGCCGGCGACCGCGGCGGCGAGGCCGCCACCCTCACCAGCATCGGCCTTGTCTACGACGGGCTCGGGGACCGGCAGCAGGCCCTGGCCTACTACCAGCAGGCCCTGCCCATCCGGCGGGAGGTCGGCGGCCGCGCCGGCGAGGCCGCCACCCTCAACAACATCGGCCTCGTGTACGACAATCTCGGGGACCGGCAGCAGGCCCTGACCCACTACCAGCAGGCCCTGCCCCTGACCCGGGAGGCCGGCGAACGCGTCGGCGAGGCCGCCACCCTCAGCAACATCGGCCTCGTGTACCACGGACTCGGGGACCGGCAGCGGGCCCTGGACTACTACCGGCAGGCCCTGCCCATCCGGCGGGAGGTCGGCGACCGCGCCGGCGAGGCCAGCACCCTGCACAACATCGGCAGCGTGTACAACGGGCTCGGGGACCGGCAGCAGGGCCTGGCCTATTTCCTGCAGTCCCTGGCCATCCGGCGGGAGGTCGGCGATCGCGCGGGCGAAGCCGCCACCCTCAACAACATCGGCAGCGTGTACAACGGACTCGGGGACCGGCAGCAGGCCCTGGACTACTACCGGCAGGCCCTGGCCATCCGGCAGGAGGTCGGCGACCGCGCCGGCGAGGCCACCACCTTCACCAACATCGGCGGCGTGTACCACGGGCTCGGGGACCAGCAGCAGGCCCTGGACTACCTCCGGCAGGCCCTGCCCATCCGGCGGGAGGTCGGCGACCGCGCCGGCGAGGCCGTCACCCTCAACAACATCGGCGCCGTGCACAACGGGCTCGGCGACCGGCAACAGGCCCTGGCCTACTTCCGGCAGGCCCTGCCCATCCTGCGGGAGGTGGGCGACCGCGCCGGCGAAGCCGCCACCCGGTTCAACATCGCGATGATCCATCGGGCGGAACGCAATCTCGACCAGGCGGTCGACGAGCTGGAAATCGTCGTCGACCTCGACCGCCAGGTCGGCCGCCCGAGCCTCGAATCCGACACCGCCGTGCTCGAACAGGTACGCCGAGAACGAGCTGGAGCGACCTGATCACTCGAGGGGTCAGGCGGGACGAAGCAGGGCGACGATGAAGTCCGACGTGCTGGAGAACGGGCGCAGGTCCCAGGTGGAGAGCAGCACGTCCGGGACGAGGCCGGCGGTCGCCGCGTCGGTCAGGAACTCGTCGAACGGGTAGCCGCGGCCGGCGCCGAAGCCGATGACCACCCGGCCGCCGTCGGCGAGGTGGCGGCGCATCCGGCGGAGGATCTCGGTGCGGGTGCCCGCGGCGACGAAGGTCATCACGTTGCCGGCGCAGACGACCACGTCGAAGCGGTCCGGCAGGTCCAGCTCGGCCAGGTCGCCGGTGCGCCAGGTGGGTCCCGGATGGTCCTCCTCGGCGGCCGCGATCAGCTCGGGGTCGAGGTCGACGCCGGTGACGTCGTGGCCGCGTACCCCCAGCGCGCCGCCGACCCGGCCGGCGCCGCAGCCCGCGTCCAGGATCCGGGAGCCGCGGGGGAGCATCGCGTCGATCAGGCGGGCCTCGCCGGCCAGGTCGACGCCCTCCTTGGCCATGGTCCGGAACCGCTCGATGTACCAGCGCGAGTGGCCCGGGTTCTCGGAGATCTTCTGTAACCAGAGGTTTTCCACGTCCGATCACACTGCCAGACGCGGAGGGCCCGGTCTCGCGAAGAGGCCGGGCCCACACTCACGCGGGTGTCACCAGTGACGGTAGTTGTCCTGGGTCTGCGCGTTGAACAGATCCGTGCGCGCCCAGCGGGCCGAGTTGGTCCGCCGGTCGTCCAGCTTCAGCACATCCAGACCCTTGACGATGTCGTGGGAGTAGATGTACCCGTTGTACCAGTACGCCGACCACGAGCCGCCCAGCACCAGGGTGGTGGCCGAGATGGGTCCACGCTCCCAGTACGCGATCTCCTTGGGCTTGCGCGAGTTGGTGAAGTCCCAGACCGAGACGCCGCCCTGGTACCAGGCCTGCACCATGATGTCGCGGCCCGGCACCGGGATCAGCGAGCCGTTGTGCGCCACGCAGTTCTCGGTGTCGGTGTTGGCCCGCGGGATCTTGAAGTAGCTGCGGAACTCCAGCTTGCGCTTGGCGCCCCGGCCGACGATGTCGTAGATCGCGTCGGCGCCGCGGTTCGGGCCGACCGTCGTGTTGCAGGTGGCACCGGCGCCGCCGCCGAGCTCGTCCGTGAAGACGACCTTGGTGGCCTTGTTGTTGAACGTCGCCGAGTGCCAGAAGGCGAAGTTCACGGTGTCGCGCACCGTGGTGATCACCTTCGGCGCGGTCCGGTCGGAGATGTCGAAGAGCACGCCGTCACCCATGCAGGCGCCGGCGGCGATGTTCTTCTCCGGGTACGCGGTGATGTCGTGGCAGCCCGTCGTCGGGGACTGGCCCTCGCCACCGCCGCCGTAGCCGCCGTCCGGGAACAGCACGGGCGTCGCCACCACGGCGGCGTCCGCGGGGTTGCGCAGCGGCACCCGGACGATCGAGATCTTGTCGTGCGGCAGTGCGCAGTTCGGCAGGTCCGCCGCCGCCAGGTTGTACGACGACACGTACAGGTAGACCGACCTGTCGCCGCGCTTGCCCGGCACCAGCGTCTGGGTGTGCGAGCCGCAGACTGTCTTGACCGACTTGACGTAGACCGGCGTCAGCGGGTTGCTGATGTCGAAGATCTTGATGCCTTCCCAGCGGTCGCCGGGTACGGCGGCCGTCGAGCCGGCGTTGTCGCAGGAGTCGTTCGTCCGCTGCGAGTCGGTGCCCAGGAACAGCAGGTTGCCGTGGACCGAGACGTCGTTCTGCGAGCCGGGGCAGACCACCTGGGCCGCGACGGCCGGCGCCTTCGGGTTTCTGATGTCATAGACCGTGAAGCCGTTGTAATTGCCGCCGTATGCGTACTTGCCCTTGAAGGCCCAGTCCGTGTTGAAAGAGTTCGCGAACGGGCCCGCCTTCGGCAGAAAAGCGACCTGTTTGAGGTTCGGCGTGCTAGCTATCTCGTCGACGCCTGGCGGGGTGCCGGGGTCGGCAGGTGCCTGCGCCATACCGCTCGAGGGCGCCGTCAACAGTCCGAGCAGAACTGTCGCAACGCTGAGACAGGCCAGGCGCTTGAGCTGCCGCCCTCGTGGGGCAGAGTGCTTCATGAAGCTCCTTCCGACAGAGGCGCACCGCGGGCAGGATGGTGGCACTTACGGTGCGCATTCACCATGGTCGTTACAGTAGTTGCCCGAGCCTGGGCGCGGGGGTATTTGTTACCGGCACGAAGGGATTCGATGAGTCGGCATAGGACATTTACGCTGATCGCGGCCACGGCAGCGGTTCTGGCCGCCGGCGCGGCGGTGGTCGCCGCCCGCTCGGGCGACGATTCGAGGGCCGCGGCGCCGCGGCCGAGCGCGAGCGCGAGCACGCCGCCGGTCCGGGTGATCCTGCCCGGCAGGCCCGGCGAATCCGCGCGGGTGACCGACTCGGGTCAGGTCGGCTCGCTCGGCGGCTCGACCTACAACACCATCGACGTCACGTTCGTGCAGATGATGATCGTGCACCACGAGCAGGCGCTCGAGATGGCGGCGCTGGCGCCGGAGCGCGCCGGCGACACCGGGCTGCGCAACCTGGCGGCGCGGATCAGCGCCGCGCAGGGCCCGGAGATCGTCTGGCTGAGGCGCTGGCTCGCGGACCGCAAGCTGGCCGAGGCCGGCGCGGCGCATGACCACAGCACGATGCCCGGCATGCAGACGCCCGCCGATCTGGCGGCGCTGGCCGGCGCCCGCGGCGCCGAGTTCGACCGCAGGTTCATCGCGATGATGACCGCGCACCACAAGGGCGCGATCCAGATGGCCGGCGACGTCCTGGCCGGCGGCACGGACCAGACGCTCTACGAGCTGGCCAACGAGATGGCGGTGGAGCAGGGCAGCGAGATCCGCCGGATGGAGCAGCTCTAGTAATCGTTGGCTGGATCACGTATCGAGCCGTGGAGATGCGTGGTCCCCGCCCGGCCCGATAGATTGTCGATGTGCCGTTCGTCGCGTCTCTGCTGCTCGCGGCGCTGCTCGGCGCCCCGAACACGGCAGCTCTGACCGTCGACCCGCGTCCGGTGCCCATCGCCGCCGCCTCCGCCGCCTCCGCGGCATCCGTCGCGGTCACCAAGGCCACCGAGCCGCTCGCGGCCGAGCCGACCGCTCCCCCGTCGCCGGTCGCGCCGGCCGCCGGCACCCCGGCCGCCGCATCGCCCGGCGTCCGTGCCCTCGCCGACCAGTCCGGCACCGCGGCCACCGGGCCGCGCGCACCGCCACTCTCCGCCTGACCCGCCCCGCCACGCCCGGCCCGTTCTCCCCCGGTGTGCGGCGGGTCGTCTCGTCACGCCCGACATCGCATAAGTGGCACGACCGGTGGACAAGGAAGAAGTCATGGAATTCGCTCTCGCGCTCCTCGCCGGGGACGGTGGCCGCGCGGCCGCCGCCATCTGGGCGACCCTGATCCTGCTCGCCCTCCTCGCCCTCGCCGGCCTGGCCCTGCCGAGCGGCGTCCTCAGCCCGCGCCAGATCTCCGCCTGGCTCGCCGACTCGGCGGCGCGCAAGCACGCCGAGGCGCAGCGCCGGGCCGAGGCGGACGCGGAGTCGATCCGGTACGCCGAGGAGATCGCGGTGGCGGCGCGGGGCGCGGCGAACACGGCCGAGCGCCGGCGCGAGGAGTGCCAGGAGGCGCAGGCCGGCACGCAGCAGGCGTGGCAGGCCTACCAGGACGCGGACGCCGCGCTGAGCCGGGCCCGCGGCGCGGCCGCCTACGCGACGCCGGCGGGCGAGGCGGACCGGGACGAGCAGGCCGAGCGGGCCCGGGCGCTGCGCCGGTCCGCGCAGGCCGCGTACCGGCGGGGCGACCTGTCGGACTCGCAGCTGCTGGACGCGCTGACCCACCGCAACGGCTGGGACCCGACGCTGCACCCCGTCAGGCAGGAGCTCGCCCTCGCCCGGGCCGCCGTCGCGCACCGGTTCGCGGCCTACCAGGAGTGCCTGAACGCCGAGGACGCCGCCTGGCAGGCCGCCGGCGTCGCCACCGCCGCGGTCCGCACTCTGCGGCGCGAGGTCCTCGCCGCCGAGGCGCGGGCGGAGGCGGCCCGCGCCGCCCTGCCGCAGCAGGCCCGGCCGGCCCGCTCCGGTCGCCGCGCGCCGGCGACCGCCTGACCGATCACCGGCGGCGACGGCGGCATCGGCCGGGCCGTCGTCTTCCCGGTCACCGGCGGAAGACCGATTCTGTGATTTGACACCTTTGCCCTGACTTTTTCTCGGGGCGTTTGGGGGTGTCCGACGCGGGAACGTCCCGTGACATGCGAACTTCCGGGCGTGAAACTGCCACGGGCGCCGGCCTAGAGCCGCTCGGCGACCCCGAGGATCAGGGCGGCGACTTCGCCGAAGAACACGAACAGTTCGTCGTCGAAGGAGCTGACGACAAGGGCGACGGGAACGGCGGGGAGCAGGAGAGCCCCGACCGCTACGACGGTGGCCTCGATCATGAGGGACCGCCGTAGCGGCGACCGCAGGGGTGGGGCGGGCGGCCCCCTTGACCGCCCGCCCCGGCCGGCTACCAGGTCGTCGGCGCCGGGGGCGCGACGACCGGCGGGCGGTCGTCGCAGGTGATCGTGTTCGGGAGTTCCCAGGCCGCCAGCCACGGGCCGGTCGTGCCGCCGCCGTCGTTGCCGCCGAGGTCCGTCAGGGCGAACTCCGATCCGGTCGGCCTGAAGTTGAACGAGCCACAGTTGTTCACCCCGACCGCGCCGACGTTGCGGGCGTCGACGTTCTCGAAGGAGGCCGAGCCCGCCACCCGGGCGGACACCACCGACGTTCCGGTGCCGTCGACGCGGATATCGCTGAACCGCACGCCGTCGATCGAGTAGAGGTCTTTGACGCCCCAGTCGCTGACCAGCATGATCGCGTTGTAGGTGTTGTCCAGGTAGTGGTCGCCGGTCACCCGGATGTTCGCGGCGATGCTGCGGTCGAGCGCGTAGAACCAGATCGCGCCGAGGCCGATCTTCCAGTTCAGTTCGAACGTTCCCGCGCGTACCACTGTGTTGTTCTTGATTGTCAGGCCGCCGGCGAACGGCTCGGCGCCGAAGCGCGAGCCCGCGTGGATGCCGCTGCCCTCGCGGATCGGGTCGGCCACCAGGTTGCCCGACACGGTGTTGTCGGTGCCGCCGTAGATCGCGATGCCGTTGGCCAGGGTCGGCGTCTGCACGGTGTTGTGGTCGAACGTGTTGCCCGCGTTCGCCGTCTTCTCCGACCACATGGCCAGGCCGTCGTCGCCGGTGTTGCGGATGAAGTTGTTGCGCACCACCGAGTTCGTGACGCCGGTGTGGAAGTTCAGGGCGTCGGCGATCTGGTCGACGATGACGTTGTCGGTGACGCTCAGGTTGCTCATCGGGCCGTCGAACCACATGCCGACCTTGGTGTGCCGGATGTACAGGCCGTCCACCGTGGAGTCGCTGAGCGCTCCGCCGACGCCGTTCACCTGGTCCGTGTCGATGCGCTCCCGGACGTCGCCCTCGATCGCGAAGCCGCTCAGGTGCACGTTGCGGCTGCCGCCGGCGGCCGCGTCCCGGCCGTAGAAGCCGACGCCGGTGTGCACCGAGCCGTCCGGCGCCGGCTCGTCGAGCGCGACCTGCCGGCCCTTGATGATCGTGTACCAGTTTCCGGCGCCCTCGATCGTCACGTCGTCGACGATGACGTGGCGGTTCACCTGGAAGGTGCCCGGCGGGACGTACACCTTGAGCCGCGCCTTGCGGGCGAACGCGATCGCCCGGTCGAACGCGGCCGCGGAGTCGCGGCGCCCGGTCGGGTCGGCGCCGAAGAGCAGCACGTTCGCCGCGCGGAGGTTGACCCGCGGCGGGCCGACCAGCTGGGTGTCGAGCAGGTCGATGACCGTCCACGCGGCGCCGGACGAGGCGGTCAACCGGATCTTCTCGCCGGCCCGGTAGGTCCGGCCGAGCAGCAGGCGCTGCTCGTCGTAGAAGTGCATCGGGCGGAACGGCTTGGCGATCTCCGGCGCGGGCGTCGTCGCCGACGGCACGCAGGCGCACTCGGTGATCCACCAGTCCGGGTGCAGCAGGCCGGCGCTCGGGTCGTTGGTGAACGGGTACTGGTTGTAGAGGTACGCGTACTGCGAGGTCAGCGTCATCGTCCGGGTCGACCCGCCGACGGCGACAGTGAGCGGCGCGGTGATGCCGCCGCCGGTCGGCGCGTCCGGGATGCTGTAGCGCACGTTGACGGCGTTGGCGGGCGCCGGCAGCGTGAACTCGACGTACTGGCCGGGGCTCAGCCTGACCGCGGTGCGCCCGGAGGCCTCGCCCGCGAGGGAGTACGCGGCCCGGTCCGGGCCGATGACGGTGCCGTTGTGCCGGGCGTTCTCCGCCTCCTGCTCGGCGAAGTCCACGGTGGCGCCCCGCCCGGCGACCAGTGCCGGGTCGAGCCCGGCGCGGGTCACCACGGGTGCCGTCGGCGCGGCGCCCGCGGGGACGCCCGCGCCGGCCGCCAGGCCGATCCCGACAGCGCAGGCGGTGGCCAGGGCCGGCCATCTCGCATTCACAGACATCGAGCAGCTCTTTTCCTTGGGAGCGCGGAGTGAGGTGACCTTAGGTCGCCTGTGACGAACTCCACAAGGGTCTGTCTACTATTTTCGCACTCCTGTTCCGTTCTTTCAGAACTTTCGGCGGCCCCCGCCACGAAGGGCGGAGGCCGTCGACTCAGGACTACGGCTGACTGCGCGGGCTGTCCGGCGCCAGCGTGTCGATGAACTCGTGCGGATCGTGCACCGCCGCGCCGGTACGACGGGCGGCGTCGGCCTCGGCCGCCATCGCCTTGGCCGGACCCGCGGCGTCCACGCCGGCCCGCTTCGCCGCGGCGACGACCTGCCGGTACGCACCCTCGGCGAACGCGTACGCGGCGCGGTAGTCGTGCCGCGCGAAGGCCTTCACGGCCAGCCCGAGCAGCACGTCGGCCGCCCGCAACCCGCCGCGGGCCCTCGACGCGCCGGACGAGCCGAGCACCTCGGCGGCCAGCCGGTTCGCGGCCTCGTAGTACGCCGCGGTCAGGAACCGGTCGCTGTTGTCCCGGTCGAACTGGCTGAAGTCCCAGTTCACGTCGATGTAGCTCATCATCGAGTTGCTCTCGTCGCCGGCGTTGGCGAAGTAGAACCCGCCCTCGGGCCCGTAGTCGACGCCGGTCTCGCTGTCGTAGCCGTCGTGCGGATGGCTCATGCCCAGGTGGTGGCCGACCTCGTGAATCTGGGTGGTGGTCAGGCCGTACCCGGACTGCACCACCTCGGGCGAGATGAAGCAGAAGACGCCCGTCTGGGTCCCGTCGACGTAGTTGTCGTCGGCGAAGCCCAGCGCCGGCACCCCGACCCCGGCGTCGACGGCGTAGTTGAACACCGGCAGCTCATAGTCGACCCGGCCCTGGTCGTCCTGGGTCCGGTCCAGGTTCGCCCAGTTGTAGAGGTAGAGGTTGGCGAACGCCGGATAGCCCGAGTCCGGGTAGCAGCTCTCGTCGGTGAGCACGCCGAGGTAGCACTCCTGCGCCTTCGCGTCGTACGGCAGGTCCTGGCTGTCGAAGTCCAGCCGGTTGCGCCAGCGCAGCTCGGCCAGCTCGTCCACGACCAGCTTGGGCTTGACGTACTGCCGCGACGCGTCGACGCCGGGCCAGCCCTCGTACGTGTTGCTGTCGATGTTGATCGACTTGGGCGGCTCGGCGGTCGGCAGCTCGACCGGGTAGAGCGGCGAGGTGGTCATCAGCAGGTTCAGCGCGACGTAGCGGGTGATCAGCGAGAGGTCGCCGGTCAGCGCCGCCGGTGACCGGAAGCCGCCCGCCGTGTACTCCCAGGTCGGCGGCATCCGGTAGTCGACGACCCCGTCGCCGTCCAGGTCCGGGTTGTCGACGTCGAAGTTGCTGGTCCACGACTCGGGACCGGCGGACAGGTCGTGGAACCAGACCCGCCGGGTGCTGCCCAGGCCGGTCTCCTCGTCGTCGGCGGTGGTGCCGCCCCAGGCGATGATCTTGCGGCTGGCCCGCTCCTTGCCGAAGTCGTACCCGGTGTCGGGGTCCGGCTCGCCGATCTTGGTGTAGACGTGGAACTTGAAGTCCGCGCGGCCGTACCAGTTGATGAAGAAGACGGTGTTGCGCCGGGTGTCGACGCCCGCGGGCGGGTGGGCCGCCAGCCACTTCTCCACGCTCGGCGCGTCGATGAAGTTGTTGGACGTGATGTCAGTGACGTTCTTCGCCTGCTCGTTGTAAGCGGTCTGGAAGGCGGTCAGCGGCGCGGGAGTCGCCAGCGCGCCGAGCTTCTTGAAGAATTTATCCTCATAGGACTGTTTGGCGTAGGTGACGCGGTAGTCGTAGGTGTACCTGATGCCCAGCTTCTCGGTCTGGCCGTAGAACAGCCGGGAGCGGACCACCGGCTCGTACGACCGGGGCAGGCCCGACAGGTACGCGGCCTTGCCGACCTGGTTCGGTTCGTAGCCGACGAACACCACGTTGACCGGCACCTTCTCGGCCAGCCGCGGCTGACCGCCGGGGTGCAGGAAGGCATAGGAGGACTTCGGTGCGGCGCCCGCCGGTCCCGCGGACGCACCTACCATCGCCGTGATCAGCGCTGCTACGAGCGCGACTCTCCGTCTCATGTGGTCACGCTGCCACTCGATACCACCCTCGGTGGAACCTTGTTTGGCTTTGGTCGCGACTTCCGGCAATTTCGGCAACTCGCGATCTAGGCTCGGGTGGTGGCGAAGTATTTCGACGTGCATCCCGACAACCCGCAGCAGCGGGCGATCTCGCAGGTGGTCGGCATCCTGCGGGACGACGGGCTGATCGCGTACCCGACCGACTCCTGTTACGGCCTCGGCTGCCGGATCGGCAACGCCAAGGGCCTCGACCGGATCCGCGAGATCCGCCACCTCGGCGACGGCCACCACTTCACCCTGGTCTGCCGCGACTTCGCGCAGCTCGGCCAGCTGGTGCAGATCAACAACGCGGTCTTCCGGTCGGTCAAGGCCGCGACGCCCGGCAGCTACACGTTCATCCTGCCGGCGACCCGCGAGGTGCCGCGCCGGCTGCTGCACCCCAAGAAGAAGACCGTCGGGGTACGCATCCCGGAGCACACGGTGACCCAGGCCATCCTGGCCGAGCTGGGCGAGCCGCTGCTCTCCAGCACGCTGCTGCTGCCCGGCGACGAGGAGCCGATGACCCAGGGCTGGGAGATCAAGGACCGGCTCGACCACTCCGTGGACGCGGTGATCGACTCCGGCGAGTGCGGCACGGTACCGACCACCGTCATCGACCTGTCCGGCGGCGAACCCGAAATCCTCCGAGTCGGCGCCGGCGACCCGTCCCGCTTCGAGTAATCCGCAGCCCCCTGCACTTCCCCCGATTGTTTAGCTCGAGCTATAGTTTCCCCATGCCGCAGGACGCGTCACGCCGCTGGTCGATCAAGACCACGTCTGACGTACGGACCTGGCTGCGGACGCTTCGGCAGGAGGATCCGGACGTCTTCCGACTCGTGAGCGAGTTCCACGACTGGGACGACCTCCGTGCGGAGTTGCACGACGGGGACGACGAGGCCTTGGCCGCGGAGCGGGCGCGGACCGAGGCCTGGATCAGTGCGTACCATCTCGCCGAGGAACGCAAGCGGCTGGGAATGACGCAGCGGCAGGTTGCCGAGCTGATGGGCGTCTCGCCCGGGCGGGTCAGCCAGATCGAGAACGGTGACCTCGAGGCCAACGAGGTGGCGACCCTGAGCCGGTACGCGCGAGCGCTTGGCGCTCGGATGCGGATCATCTTCGACTACGGCAACGATCTACGCCAGATCGCCTGACGGGCACCCGTTCCGGCCCGCGGAAATTTCGAGGACCGGGGCGGAGTCGCTGCACTAGAATTCGGACCGCGAAGGCGTTGATGGGGACGAGTACCGCCGCACGCAGCCAGCAGAGACCCGGGGACGGTGGAAGCCCGGGGGCGTGCGCGGCGCGAAGATCACCCCGGAGCCGCCGGAGGAAAGGCCCCTGGGCCGAGTAGAACCGGCCGCGACCGAAGGAGAGGGCCGCCGCTGCCGGGCGGTCAAGGAGGGTGGTACCGCGGGGCGCGCAGCCTCGTCCCTCCGTTGGGGATCGCGTGTTCCGACGGAGGATGACGATGTACAAGCCCGTGCCGGCCCAGGTCGAGCTGGGTGAGCTGGACCGCGAGGTGCTGCACTTCTGGCAGGCCAACAGCGTGTTCCACCGCAGCCTCGAGCAGTCTCGGGGGCGGCCCGAGTGGATCTTCTACGAGGGCCCGCCGACCGCCAACGGCATGCCGGGCACCCACCACATCGAGAGCCGCGTCTTCAAGGACGTCTTCCCGCGGTACAAGACCATGAAGGGCTTCCACGTCGCCCGCAAGGCCGGCTGGGACTGCCACGGGCTACCGGTCGAGCTCGCCGTGGAGAAGGAGCTCGGGTTCGCCGGCAAGCAGGACATCGAGGCGTACGGCATCGAGCTGTTCAACGCCCGGTGCCGCGAGTCGGTCACCCGGCACACCGACGCGTTCGCCGAGCTCACCCGGCGGATGGGCTACTGGGTCGACATGGACGACGCGTACCGGACCATGGACCCGGAGTACATCGAGTCCGTGTGGTGGTCGCTGCGGCGCATCTTCGACAAGGGCCTGCTGGTCGAGGACTTCCGGGTCGCGCCCTGGTGCCCGCGGGACCAGACCGCGCTCTCCGACCACGAGCTGGCGCAGGGCTATGAGCAGATCGTCGACCCGTCGGTCTTCGTGCGCTTTCCGCTGACCTCCGGCCCGTACGCCGGGAAGGCCTCGCTGCTGGTGTGGACCACGACGCCCTGGACGCTGGTCTCCAACACCGCGGTCGCGGTCAACGCCGAGGTCACCTACGTGGTGGCCACCGACGGCGACGAGCAGCTCGTCGTCGCCGAGGCGCTGCTGGAGGCCGTGCTCGGCGACGGGTGGCGGCCGGTGGCGTCGCTGCCGGGCAAGGAGCTGGAGCGGTGGACCTACCGGGCCCCGTTCGACCTGGTCGAGGTGCCCAACGCGCATCTGGTGATCCTCGCGCCGTACGTCACCACCGAGAGCGGCTCCGGGCTCGTGCACCAGTCGCCCGCGTTCGGCGCGGACGACCTGGCGAGCTGCCGGGCGTACGGGCTGCCGATGGTCAATCCGGTCCGGCCCGACGGCACGTTCGCGCCGGAGGTGCCGCTGGTCGGCGGCCAGTTCTTCAAGGCGGCCGACGCGGCGCTGGTCGCCGACCTCAAGGCGCGCGGCCTGCTCTTCCGCGAGGTCTCCTACGAGCACAGCTACCCGCACTGCTGGCGCTGCCACACGCCGTTGATCTACTACGCCCAGCCGTCCTGGTACGTGCGCACCACCGCGGTCCGCGACCGGCTGCTGGCGGAGAACGAGCGGACGAACTGGCAGCCGTCGACGATCAAGCACGGCCGCTACGGCGACTGGCTGACCAACAACGTCGACTGGGCCCTGTCCCGGCAGCGCTACTGGGGCACGCCGCTGCCCATCTGGCGCTGCCCGGAGAACCACCTGACCTGCATCGGCTCGCTCAAGGAGCTGGGCGAGCGCGCCGGCGCGGACCTGTCCGCCCTGGACCCGCACCGGCCGTTCATCGACGAGATCACGTTCGCCTGCGAGTGCGGCGCGACCGCCACCCGGGTGCCCGACGTCATCGACGCCTGGTACGACTCGGGCGCCATGCCGTTCGCGCAGTTCGGCTACCCGTACCGCAACGCCGAGGTCTTCGAGCGCAGCTATCCCGCGCAGTTCATCTCCGAGGCGATCGACCAGACCCGCGGCTGGTTCTACACGCTGATGGCGGTCGGCACGCTGGTGTTCGACCGGTCCGCGTACGAGAACGTGGTCTGCCTCGGGCACATCGTGGCCGAGGACGGCCGCAAGATGTCCAAGCACCTCGGCAACATCCTGGAGCCGTTGCCGCTGCTGGAACGGCACGGCGCCGACGCGGTGCGCTGGTTCATGGCCGCCGTCGGGTCGCCCTGGGCATCCCGGCGGGTCGGGCACAGCACGCTGCAGGAGGTGGTGCGGAAGACCCTGCTCACCTACTGGAACACGGCCGCGTTCCAGTCGCTGTACGGGCGTACCGCGCTCTGGTCGCCGTCGGCGGCGGACCCGGCGCCCGCCGACCGGCCGGTCATGGACCGCTGGGTGCTGTCCGAGCTGCACACGCTGGTGCGGGAGGTGGACGCCGCGCTGGCCGGGTTCGACACGCACGAGGCCGGAAAGCTGCTGGCCACGTTCGTCGACGACCTCTCCAACTGGTACGTGCGCCGCAGCCGCCGCCGCTTCTGGCGCGGCGACCCGGCCGCGCTCGCCACGCTGCACGAGGTGCTGTCGGCGGTGACGCTGCTGATGGCACCGATCACGCCGTTCGTCACCGAGCGGGTGTGGCAGGACATGGTCCTGCCGGTCACCCCGACCGCGCCGCAGTCGGTGCACCTGGCGGCGTACCCGGTCGCCGACGAGTCGCTGATCGACCCGGCGCTGTCGCGGCGGATGGCGCTGGCGCGGCGGCTGGTCGAGCTCGGCCGGGCGGCGCGGGCGGACTCGGGCATGAAGACCCGGCAGCCGCTGTCGCGGGCGCTGGCCTCGGCGCACGGCTTCGCGGACCTGTCCGAGGAGCTGCTGGCCGAGGTCGCCGCCGAGCTCAACGTCGGTGTCGTGCTCCCGGTCGGTTCCGCGGGCGACTCGCTCGTGGACACCACGGCGAAGGCCAACTTCCGGCCGCTCGGCCGGCGCTTCGGCAAGCGGGTGCAGCAGGTCGCCGCCGCGGTGGCCGCGGCCGACGCGACCGCGCTGAAGGAGTCGCTGCGCGCGGGCGCGAGCGCCTCGGTGGTGGTGGACGGCGAGACCGTCTCGCTGGGGCCCGACGAGGTGATCATCACCGAGACGCCCCGGGAGGGCTGGGCCGTCGCCGCCGAGGCCGGCGCGACGCTCGCGCTCGACCTGCACCTGACGCCGGTGCTGCGCCGGGCCGGCGTGGCCCGGGACGCGATCCGGCTGATCCAGGAGGCCCGCAAGTCCAGCGGCCTCGAGGTCTCCGACCGGATCGTGCTGCGCTACACCGCGACGCAGGACGAGACCGCCACCGCGCTCGGCGAGCACGCCGGCCTGGTCGCCGACGAGGTGCTGGCGACGGATTACGCCGCGGGCGAGCCGGACTGGCCCGGCGCGGCGCCGCACCACGAGGAGGCGATCGGCCTGACGTTCTGGCTGAGCAAGGCCTGAGCGTGCTGCGGGCCGGCCTCGCCCTGGTTCTCCTGGTCGCCGGCTGTTCGGCGGCGCCGGGCAACGCCTGGGCGCGGGCCACGCTGCCGGGGCCCGGCCCGCACCTGGTCCGGGACGCGACCTCCTGTGGCGGCCGCTGGTACGTCGTCGGCGGCCGGGCCGGCGCCGGCGGCGAGACCAGCCCGGCCGCCTGGGACAGCGCGGACGGCCGGACCTGGCGCGATCTGACCCTCGCGCCGCTGCCGGGCAGCTACTACGGCCCGCGCAGCGTGCTCCTCTCGGTCGCCTGCGCGAACGGGAGGATCGCCGCAGTCGGCGCGCGCGGCGGCGGCGCGCACGGCAATCCGCGGGTGAGCACCTGGTACGAGCGCGGCGCCGGGGTGCTCGCCGAGGCCGCGGCGCCGTTCGAGACGTACGGCGGCGACACCGCCGTCGACGTCGGTCCGATCTCGGGCGGCCCGGCCGGATTCCTCATCGCGGGCAACCGGACGAGCGGGGCGGCGGCCTGGGTCTCCGCGGACGGCCGGGATTTCCGCCTGTACGAGGGCGCGCCGGGGCTGGCCGGCCGGGCGCCGCGCCCGCTCGCCCGTGCCGGCGCCGTACTGGACGGGCGATTCGTCCTGGTCGGCGCCCTCGGCGCCGCGCCGGCCGCCTGGACCTCCCACGACGGCGCGGCGTGGACGCCCGCCGCCGTGCCGGGCCGGGCCGGCGTCGCGGAGTTGCAGCGGGTGGTCCGCCTCGGCCCGGACCTGGTCGCGGTCGGCACCCGCGACGACACCTTCGGCGCGTGGCGCGGTCCGGCGTGGGCGCCCGCCGGGCGCTTCGGCCGGGCGGACGGCGGCGGCGTGCGTTCGCTGGCCGTCGCCGGTGGACGGTTGTACGCGGCGGCGGGTGGACTCTGGCGCTCCACCGACGGCGGCAGGTCATGGCTCAGGGTCATCACGCCGCGCGGCGCCGGGCTCCCGGCGGCGGTGGCCACCCGCGATGATCAGGTACTTCTCGTCGCCACGGATCGGGTCTGGCTGGCTAACGGGGTGTGACATTTTCCCCATCCACACCAAGGCTACTCGCGGGTAATGTTCGACCTCCACCGATGTGTTAACGGGAGTCACCATGCTGACCGTTCCCCCTGGCCTGGCCGGCGTCGTCGCGTTCTCCACAGAGATCGCTGAGCCCGATCGTGACGGTGGCGCCCTGCGCTATCGCGGTATCGACATCGAGAAGCTCGTCGGCCGGGTGTCCTATGCCGACATCTGGGGCCTGCTCGTGGACGGGGACTTCGGCGCCCCGCTGCCGGCCGAGGAGCCCGTCACCCTGACCGTGCGCTCGGGCGACATCCGCGCCGACGTACAGGCCGCCGTCGCCACCCTGGCGCCGCGGTGGGGCCTCGGCCCGCTGATCGACATCGACGACGAGCAGGCCCGCGCCGACCTGGCGCGCACCTCCGCCGCGCTGCTCGGGCTGGTCGCCAAGGGCGCGCGCGGCACGGACCTGCCGGCCGTGCCGGAGAGCCGGGTGGACGAGGCGACGAGCATCGTCGAGCGCTTCATGATCCGCTGGCGCGGCGAGCCCGACCCGCGGCACGTGAGCGCGATCGACCGCTACTGGATCTCGGCGGCGGAGCACGGCATGAACGCGTCCACGTTCACCGCGCGGGTCGTGGCCAGCACCGGCGCCGACGTGCCCGCGTCCGTCTCGGCGGCGGTCGGCGCGATGTCCGGGCCGCTGCACGGCGGCGCGCCGTCGCGGGCCCTGCACATGGTCGAGGCCGTCGAGCGCTCCGGCGACGCGCGGGCGTACGTGAAGCAGCTCCTCGACAGCGGCCAGCGCCTGATGGGCTTCGGCCACGCGATCTACCGCGCCGAGGACCCGCGGGCCCGGCTGCTGCGCGCGGCCGCCAAGGAGCTGGGCGCGCCGCGCTACGAGGTCGCGAAGGCGCTGGAGGACGCGGCGCTGGCCGAGCTGCGCGAGCGCAAGCCGGACCGGGTGCTGGAGACCAACGTCGAGTTCTGGGCGGCGATCATCCTGGACTTCGCCGAGGTGCCCGCCCCGCTGTTCACCTCGATGTTCACCTGCGCCCGGACGGCCGGCTGGAGCAGTCACATCCTGGAGCAGAAGCGCCTCGGCAAGATCATCCGCCCGTCGGCCGAGTACGTCGGCGGCACCGACCTGGAGCCGACCGACGTACCCGGCTGGGAGGACGCCCTCAAGCGCAACGCGGGCCGCGCCTACCTCTAGGCATCGGCCGCAACGCCCGCCGGCTCCAGCCGGAAGCGGTTGACGATCGCGCGCAGGTCGTCGGACATCTCCGCGAGCTGTCCGGCGGCCCGGGTCGCCTCCGTGACGCCGACCGTCGTCGCCTGCACGGAGGCGGCCACGTCGGTGATCGTCTCGGCCACCCGGCCGCCGGCCTCGGCGGCCTCGGTGACGCTGCGGCTCATCTCGTTGGTGGTCACCGTCTGCTCCTCGACCGCGGAAGCGATGGTGGTCTGGTACTCGCTGATCCGGCCGATGATCTCGCTGATCTCCCCGATCGCCTCGACCGCGCCCTGGGTGTCGGTCTGGATGGCCGCGACCCGCTGACCGATGTCCTCGGTCGCCCGGGCGGTCTCCTGCGCCAGGTCCTTGACCTCGCTGGCCACCACGGCGAACCCCTTGCCCATCTCGCCGGCCCGGGCCGCCTCGATGGTCGCGTTGAGGGCGAGCAGGTTGGTCTGCTCGGCGATCGCGGTGATCACCTTGATCACGTTGCCGATCTCGGTGGACGACTCACCGAGCTTGGACATCACCGTGGTCGTCGAGGCGGTGACGTCGACGGCCCGGGCCGCGACCCCGACCGCCTGGGTGGCGCTCTGGCTGATCTCCCGGATGGAGGCGCCCATCTCCTCGGCGCCGGCGGCAACCGTCTGCACGTTCGACGACATCACCGCGGCGGTCTCGGCGACGGTGTTCGCCTGCCGGGCGCCGGTCTCCGCGCTCGCCGCGCTGTCCCGGCTGGTCGCGGCCAGCGCGCCGGCCGCGGTGTTCAGGCTCTGCGAGTGCGCGGACAGGTCGGTGATGGTCGTCCGCAGGTTCGCGATGGCCTGCCGCAGCGCGCGGGCCATGCCGCCGAGCTCGTCCTTCTGATCCACGTCGGGATCCCTGGAGAGGTCTCCGTCGGCGACGGCGTCCAGCACCGCCGACACCCGCCGCAGCGGCGTGACGATCATCCGGGCCACCCAGAGCGCGAGCAGCACCGAGAGCAGCAGGGCGACGCACATCGCCACGATCACCGTTGTCAGCGTCTTCTGCACCGTCGCGTCGAACTGCTCGCCCGCGATCAGGGCCGCGTCGGCCCGGTCGGTCTCGGCCGCGAGCTGCTCCTCGTAGGCCTTGCGCAGGTCGCGGTTCGCGCCGAAGGACGCGTCGATGGCCGCCTGCGGGTTCGCCGCGTAGCTCTTGAACTCGGCGTCGAGCGCGGCGAACCAGGCGTCGGTCCCCGCCTTGATCTCGTCGATGGTGTTTTGCTCGGCGGGGGTGCCAAGTGCACGCGCGGCGGCGAGGCGCTCGTCGACGGTCTCCTGGCGGCCGAGGGCCTCGGTCGCGAACGACTTGTCACCGGCGATCAGGAATCCCCGCTCGTCGTTCGCACCGGCCTTGGCGGCGAGCTCGGCGTCGTGCAGCGCGGTGATGTACGGAACGGCGCGGCTCAGCTCGTCCGTGCGGGTGGTCTTGAGGCTGGAGATGCCGATGAGGCTCATGATGCCGGTGACGAGCATGCCCGCGATGGCGACACCGGCCACCGTGAGAACCTTCGTCGACACCCGGCGGTTGCGTGCCCATCCGGTAAGACCTGCCACTGTTACGCCCCTTCACCCGATTCGGTCCGTCCACTAACCCATTCGGCCCGAGTTGCAGGGGGCTTACTGCGAGGGAGCAGAAAGAGGGCGGCCGAGTTGAGGGGCGATCTTCGCCGTCAGCCTCAGCCTGAGCTGTGCGCGGGTCAGCAGGCTCACGCCCAGCGCCGCGGCGCCGGCGCTGGCCACCGCGACCAGCGCGCCGACCCCACCACCGGCGATCCGCTCGCCCAGCAGCACGATGCCGATCGCCGCGGCGGCGACCGGGTTGGCCAGCGTGCTGACCGCCAGCGGGGCTCCGAGGCCGCCGCGGTAGGACCGCTGGGTGAACAGCGTTCCGGCCGACGACAACGCCACGATCGCACACGCCGCGACGGCGACCGTCGGATTCAGCAGCGCGGCCGGGCCGTCGCCGGTGAGGTGCACGGCCACCGTCTGGGTCAGCGCCGACGAGACGCCGAAGGAGACGCCCGCGGCGGCCGCCGGCCAGAGGGCCGAGGCGCCCGGCACCGCGCCCCAGCCGCCCAGGGTCGTCAGTACCACGGCGGTCGCCATCAGCAGGCCGAGAAGCTGCCCGGCGCCGAGCACCGCGACGCCCTTCGCGGTGCCCGCCAGCATCAGGATGCCGAGCAGGCCGGTCACCGTCAGGACGATGCCGCGCCCCTCGACGCGGGTTACCGCGCGCCGGGCGATCACCGCGGCCAGCGGGACCGCCAACACCAGCGTGAGCACGCCGAACGGCTGGACCAGGGAGAGCGGGCCGTAGCGCAGCGCGACCACGTGCAGGGCCGCGGCGGCGCCGTTCAGCGCGATCGCGAACCACCACAACGGCATCCGGACCAGCACGCCGATCGGCCGCTGCGCGAGCCGCTCCTGCAGGACCGCCGCGGCCGCATAACCCGCGGCCGACGCGACGCAGAGCAGGACCGCGGTGATCGGCCCGCTCACGGCTGCTGCTCACCGGGCCGGACCAGACCGCTCTGGTACGCGATGACGACCAGCTGCGCCCGGTCCCGCACCCCGAGCTTGGTCATCGCCCGGTTGATGTGCGTCTTCACCGTCAACGGCGACACGTACAGCCGCTCGCCGATCTCGTCGTTGGACAGCCCGTGCGCCACCAGCGCCAGCACCTCGCGTTCGCGTTCCGTCAGGGCGCCCAGCTCCAACGCCGCCGGCAGCGCGCTCGGCACCGGCTGGCTCAGGAACCGGCTGACCAGACCGCGGGTGGCGGCCGGGGAGAGCAACGACTCCCCCGCCGCCACGACACGGATCGCACGCAGCAGTTCGGCGGGCTCGACATGCTTGCCGAGAAAGCCGCTGGCACCGGCGCGCAGCGCCAGCACCACGTTGTCGTCGTTCTCGAACGTGGTCAGCACCAGCACCCGGACGCCCGCCAGGTCCTCGGACTCGGCGATGCGACGGGTGGCCTCGATGCCGTCCATGCCCGGCATCCGCAGGTCCATCAGCACCACGTCGGCGCGCGCGGAGCGGGCCAGCTCCACGGCCTCGAGGCCGGTGCCGGCCTCGCCGACGACCTCGACATCCGGGTCGGGCTCGACGAACATCCGAAATCCCGCCCGGATCAGCGGCTGATCGTCGGCGAGCAGCACGCGGATGCTCACGAGGCGACCCGCTCGAGGTCCGCGGCCGGCAGCTCGGCGCGGACCGTGAACCGGCCGTCGTCGCCCGGCCCCGCCGTCAGCGCGCCGCCGGTGGACGCGGCGCGCTCGCGCATGCCGACGATGCCGTACCCGGAACCGGCCGGCGCGGCACCGGGCCGGACCCGGTTGGTGATCTCCAGCGTCACGCCGTCCGCCGCGTAGGACACCTCGAGCCGGGCCGCGCCGTCGCCGTACTTCTGCGCGTTGGTCAGCGCCTCCTGTGCGATCCGGTAGGCCGCGAGGTCGACCAGCGCGGGCAGCTCCCGGGGCTCGCCGAGCTGGCGGTGGTCCACCCGCAGGCCCGCGGCGGCGAGATCGTCGAGCAGCCCGCGCAGCCGCGCCAGCCCGCGGGTCGGCTCGGTGGCCGGCGCCTCGATGCCGTCGGCGCCGCGCAGCAGCCCGACGACGGACGCGATCTCCTTGAGCGCCGCGTCCGACGAGCGGCTGATGTGGTCCAGCGCCGGCGCGACCTGCTCCGGGCGGTGCGCCAGGATGTGCTTCGCGCCGGTGGCCTGAACCTTGATGACGGCGATGTGGTGCGCGACGACGTCGTGCAGCTCGCGGGCGATGCGCACCCGTTCCTCGACCACCCGGCGCCGGGCCTCCTCGTCGCGGCTCTGCTCGGCGCGCCGGGCGCGCTCCTCGACCTCCGCCACGTACGCCCGGCGGCTGCGGGTGGCGTCGCCGACCGCGGTGGCCATGCCGATCCAGGCGAGCGTGCCCAGGTTCTCCGGCGCCCACCACCCGCCGCCGCCCCAGGCCACCCCCGCCAGGTACAGCGCGACGCCGATGCAGCAGGCGGTGCCCCAGGACGTACGCCGGTCGTTGCGGCTCGCGAACGTGAACAGCAGCACGACCGCGGCGACGGTCAGGACCGGCTGCCGCTCGTGGAAGACGGCGACGAGCGCTGTCCAGGTGACGGCCACGACGATCAGGGCCGGCCGGGTACGCACGCGGCGGACCGAGACCCCCAGAAAGGCGACGCAGATCGCGACGGCCTCGACGGCGCCGGGAGCCCGCGGCTCCTGGCCGTGCGGCCCGACGCGCACGGCGGCGAGCGCGGCGGCCGCCAGGAGCAGGCCCAGCGCGACGTCGCAGAGCAGCGGATGGCGAACTATCGCCAGCCCGGCCCGCGTCTGCCGCAGCCCGCTCATCTCCATGACGATCACGTTACGCGCGGACCGGGGCACCGGACGTCGTCCCCGCGCGGTAAGAACGTGACCTGGCATACCGCCGCCGCAGTACGCGAGTTCGCCCCGGGTAGGACCTAGGCTCGGCGCATGGCGTTCGATCAGCATGGACACACGCATCGCCTGGACTGGGCCGACCCCACGATCCGGGAATGGGACTGCACGGTCGTCTGGTCCGATCCCGCCGACCCGGAGGCGGGGATCGTGCTCGACCGCTCGGCGTTCTACCCGGGCGGCGGCGGCCAGCCGCCGGACCACGGCGTGCTGATCTGGCAGGGCGTGCAGACCCGGATCGTGGACACCCGCAAGGGCGACGAGCACTACCTGATCCCGGCGCCGGGCGACCCGGTGCCGCCGGTCGGCGCGAGCGTGCGCGGCGCCGTCGACGACGAGCGCCGCAGCACCCTGATGCGCACCCACTCGGGCCTGCACATCCTCTGCGGCACGGTGTTCCGCGACTTCGGCGCGCTGGTCACCGGCGGCAACATGCAGCCGGGCGAGGCGCGGATGGACTTCAACCTGCCGGAGATCCCGCCGGGCTTCAAGCAGGCCCTCGAGGACGCGGTGAACGCGGAGGTCGCCGCCGACCGCAAGATCGTCGCGCGGGTGCTGTCGCGCGCGGAGGCGCTCGCCATCCCCGACCTGGTCCGCACCCAGGACGCCCTGCCGCCGCTGGAGAACCCCGAGATCCGGGTGGTGGACATCGTCGGCCTGGACGTGCAGGCCGACGGCGGCACGCACGTGGCCTCGACCGCCCAGGTCGGCCGGGTCCAGGTGGTCAAGGTCGAGAGCAAGGGCCGCCAGAACCGCCGGGTACGGATCAAACTCGTCGCCTGACGCCGGGGCCCGCGAGCCGACAGGGCACGAATCGCCTGTCAGGTGCGGTGCCCCGGCAGGGTGGTCGCTGAGCTCAGCCTGATCAGGCGAATTTCGTGCCTCCACGACCCCGACCGAAGCGCCTTCGGAGAGTGGTCGCCGGTGGTGGGTAGGCTGCCGGCAAGTGTCCATCCCTTGTGGTGGCGTCTGACCGTCTGGCGATGCTTCACGGCGAACTCCGGTGCCGACTACCGGACGAGCCACCTAATAAATGAGACCAGACGGAACACGAGCCGAATACATAGCAGTACTTACACAGCGCGCGCGTGGTCAGAGCAGTACAAGGCTTCTGCTAGTCGGAGCAGGACCTCAGTTATCAGGCCCATAGGTGGCCGAGCTGAGCCCTGCGTGTCTCCAGCTCGGGCGCCCGAAGCGTTAGGAGACCGTGTGCAGAACCACACAATTCACTCAAACCCGTTCCCATGGACTGCCCTAATCGTCGTCGGCATACCTGTGGCCGGAGCCGTTGTCGTAGCTACCGTCGCCCTTCGCGGCTCTGACTCGGGAGACCGAGCGGACATCATCAAGGCGGCGGCCTGCTTCGTCCGCTGACGTAGCCAGTCAACGGACGTCACGTGTAGCGGGGTGTGGTCACGATCAGTCGCCGCACCCCGTTAGGCGCGTCGGCCCTACCGTGGCGCCCCGTCAGAGGTCGAACTCGCCGTCCTTTACTCCGCCTGTGAAGGCCGTCCACTCCGAGGGCGTGAAGACAAGCGCCGGACCGGTCGGGTTCTTCGAGTCGCGGACGGCGACCACACCGGGCAGGTTGTCGGCCACCTCCACGCAGTCACCGGACGATCCTGAACGGGTGCTCTTGCGCCATACCGCGCGAGACAGGTCCATGCCCCCGTCCTCCTTCTATGTCGCCAGGTCAGCAGAGATCTTGCTCAGCCTATCCCGTGATTCCTTCGGACCTAGCGACAGTGCCTGTAGCTGCTCGTACGCCGCGGAGTAGATGGAGACCTCCGCGGGACGTTCGAGGTACAGCGCGCCGGTGAGTGTGTCGACGTAGACCATCTGATCCTCTGCCGCATCGGGGTACGGCTCCGGCAGCGGCGGAAAGTTGAGGATCACGAAGCTGCCGTCGAAGCCGACACCGGCTGCGTACGGCAACACCAGGATCTGGATGTTCGTCTTCTGGCTCGCCTCAATGAGCCGGTCGATCTGCGCCTTCATGACCGCCACTCCGCCGACCAGGCGGCGAACGGCTCCCTCGTCGATGACCACTCGCAAGATCGGAGGCTCGTCCGAGGTGAGGATCTCTTGCCGTTCGAGTCGGAGAGCCACCTGCCGCTCTACTTCGTCGTCTCTCATCGGGACCGGCGCGCCCTGGAAAGCCGCCCGCGCGTACTCCTCCGTCTGGAGTAGGCCAGGGACCATCTGACACTGGTAGCTGCGGATCACTGACGCCTCGGACTCCATGCCGACGAACGTGGTGAACCAGTCCGGCAGGACGTCGTTGTACCTCTGCCACCAGCCGCGCTGTTTGGCTTGGCGCGCTACGGCGATGACCGCCTCGGCCTGGTCCCCTTCGACGCCGTACAGCGACAGCAACGCGCGCACGTCGTTCGGGTGAGGCCGGACCTCCGAGCTCTCGATCCGAGACAGCCAGCTCGCGTCATGGTCCACACGCCTCGCGGCATCGGCAGCGGACAAGCCTGCCGATGCTCGGAGCTGTCGGAGCGTGAGGGCGAGGCGTCGCCTCCTGACCGTAGGGCTCTGGCGTTGGGTCACGGCTCATCCTCCCTTCCTCGATCCCTTGCAGACAACATGACAGACATTCGCAAATCTCCAATCTGCATAGTGTAATCCGCATGTTGCGGATTTCATGACCATCAGGCACGGTGATCGGGTGACCGATTCGTCACTCCGAGGGAGGTTGCCGTGAGGCATAGGCCAGTGCGGGCATGGTTCGCACCCTGGAAGAAGCGATGTCACTGCGGGTGCCCCTGGTATCCGTGTCCAGACTCGACCGCGGTCTACCGACCCGATCCCCTCTGGAAGGACAAGGCCGCTGTCCCTGGGCAGGAATGCTGCTCACGAAGGCACGTGCGGTGACCACGGCCGTGGAAGCACTGGAGCACATAGCCGACCGGCCATCGTGGGACTGCCGGTCCTGAGGCAAGGCGTGGCCCTGCGATTCGGCGCGCGAACGCCTGGGCTGCGAGATGGATCGGATCTCCCTCGCCATCTACATGTGGGTGAACCTGGAGGAGGCGGTCGGCGACCTTCCACACGGGCCACCATCGGAGCTTTTTGAGAGGTTCATCCGCTGGACGCACCAGCGCCGGGTCCGGCAGACCTGGCGGTACGGATCAACCTCGTCGCCTGACGCCGGGCCCGCGAGCCGATAGGGTCGGATCAGGTCAGGTGCACGGGAGACCGGAGGACGACGATGTCCCTTTTCGGGCGCGGTACCTGGCCTGAGACCCGTCGCATCGGTGAGCTGCTGCGTACCGAGACCACCGGCGGGATTCTGCTCCTGGTGGCCGCGCTGATCGGCATCGGCTGGGCGAACTCGCCGTGGAGCGCCGCCTACCGCAGCCTGCTCGAGCTCCACCTCGGGCCGCTGACCCTGGCGGAGTGGGCGGCCGACGGGCTGCTGGCGATCTTCTTCTTCGTCGCCGGGCTCGAGCTCAAGCGTGAGTTCGTCGCCGGCGACCTGCGTGACCCGCGGCGGGCGGCCCTGCCGGTGGTGGCGGCCGTCGGCGGCATGATCGTGCCCGCGGTGATCTACGTGCTGATCAACCTGGACAGCGGCGCGCTCGCCGGGTGGGCGACGCCGACCGCGACGGACATCGCCTTCGCCCTCGCGGTTCTCGCCGTCATCGGCACGCACCTGCCGACGGCCCTGCGCACGTTCCTGCTGACCCTCGCCGTGGTCGACGACCTGCTGGCCATCGTGATCATCGCGGTCTTCTACACGTCGTCATTGCACCCGTTGCCGCTGCTGCTCGCGCTGATCCCGCTGGCGCTGTTCGGGCTGCTGGTCCAGCGCGGGGTCCGCCGGTGGTGGCTGCTGCTGCCGCTGGCGGCGGCGACCTGGGTGCTGGTGCACGAGTCCGGCGTGCACGCCACCGTGGCCGGCGTCCTGCTCGCCTTCACCGTGCCGGTACGCCGGTTCGGGCTGGCCGAGCACTTCGAGCACCGCTTCCGGCCGCTGTCGGCCGGATTCGCCGTGCCCTTGTTCGCGTTCTCCGCGGCCGGCGTCTCGATCGCCGCGGCCGGCGGGCTCGGCGCCAGCCTGCGCGACTCGGTGACCATCGGCGTGATGGCCGGCCTGGTCGTCGGCAAGTCGGTCGGCGTGACCGGCGCGACCTGGCTGGTGCAGCGCTTCACCCGGGCCAGCCTGGATCCGGGGCTGAGCTGGTGGGACGTCATCGGCGTCGCCCTGCTCGGCGGCATCGGCTTCACGGTGTCGCTGCTGATCGGCGAGCTCGCGTTCGGGTACGGAACCGTGCGGGACGGGAACGCGAAGATCGGCATCCTGCTGGGCTCCCTGCTGTCCGCCCTGCTCGCGGCGGTCGTGCTCCGGGTGCGCAATCGGCACTACCGGGCGATCGAGGCCGAGGAGTCGGTCGACTCGGACCACGACGGAATTCCGGACGTGTATCAGCGTTGAGGCCGGTAGCCTCGTCGAGGTGACGGACATTGTGGAGAGTGTTGAGGCGACGACGCTGCTCGATGAGCTGACCCGGCTGCCGGGCCGCGAGGATCCGTACCCCCGCTATCGACGGCTCCGGGAGATCTCCCCGGTCGTCCGCGCCGAGGACGGCGCGCTCGTGGTCACCCGGCACGCCGACTGCGTCGCCGTCACCCGGCACCCGAAGCTCGGGCACCTGCCGTCGCACATGATGGAGTTCGTCCGCCCCGACTGGGCCGACCACCCCGCGCTGTACCAGCTGTTCACCAGCGTCCTTGCCAAGAACCCGCCGGACCACACCCGGCTGCGGCGCCTGGTCAGCTCCTCGTTCACCGCCCGTCGGGTGCAGGCGCTGCGGCCTCGGATCGCCCAGATGGTCGAGGACCTGCTCGACCGGATGAGCGGCGAGGTCGACTTCGTTCAGGCGCTGGGCTTTCCGCTGCCGGTCAACGTCATCGGCGAGCTGCTCGGCATCCCCGAGCCGGACCGGGCCCAGTTCCAGACGTTGGTCCGGGACTGGACGCAGGTGCTGGAGGTGATCACGCCGGAGGTTCTCGAGACGGCGGACCCGGCGGCCGCGGCGATCCGCGAGTACCTGGCCGCGCTGACGGCCGAGCGCCGCAAGAACCCGGGCGACGACCTGATCAGTGCGCTGGTCGCGGCCGAGGAAGACGGCGACAAGCTCACCGAGGACGAGCTGCTCACCATGGCGGCCCTGCT
Organism: Actinoplanes sp. NPDC049668; assembly: GCF_044465445.1. Taxonomy (NCBI): domain Bacteria; kingdom Bacillati; phylum Actinomycetota; class Actinomycetes; order Micromonosporales; family Micromonosporaceae; genus Actinoplanes; species Actinoplanes sp. NPDC049668. The sequence goes on along the minus strand of NZ_JBITLR010000006.1, from coordinate 461,863 downwards.
GTTCGCGGCCGGCTTCGAGACGACGACGAACCTGCTCGGCAACGGCGTCGTCGCACTGCTGCGCAACCCGGATCAGCTCGAGACGCTGCGCCGGCAGCCCGGCCTCGCCACCAGCGCGGTCGAGGAGCTGCTGCGCTTCGACACCCCGGTGCAGCTGCTCAGCCGGGTGGCGTGGGACGACGTGGAGATCGCGGGCGTGCCGATGTCGGGCGGCGAGCGGATCGTGGCGTACCTGGGTGCGGGCAACCGCGACCCGGAGCGTTTCGCCGATCCGGACCGGCTCGATCTGGCCCGCCCGGACAACGCGCCCCTGTCGTTCGGCGGCGGCATCCACTTCTGCCTGGGCGCGCCGCTGGCCCGCCTGGAGGCACAGCTGGCGATACCGGCGCTGCTGGCCCGCTTCCCCCGCCTGGCACTGGCCGGGGAGCCGGGGCGGCGCGACAGCCTCGCGATCCGCGGCTACACCAGCATTCCCATCTCGGCCGACTGAGCTTGCGGTGGCCAAATAAGAACGCCGCTGCGAATTCCACGGGGGAAGAACTCGCAACGGCGTCGTAAGCAAGAGTATCGACCACGGCGGTTGTTGTCCATCCGTACCGCCGATCATCACGCCCGAGCCGAAACTCCGATGCCACCTCGCCGGTCAGCACCCGGAGGCCGCCATCACGACGGCCGACCCGAGCCGGTCGGCCGAGGGTGGCACCGTAATGACATTGACGTCCATCGCGGGCGTCGGTCTATTAGTCGGGTGCGCCGGAAACGCCGACTCCGGGCGCCTCCGCGCTCTCGGCGAGCATCTTCTTGCGCTTCTTCGCGGGCAGCCGGTCGACGTAGAGCAGCCCGTCGAGGTGATCGGTCTCGTGTTGCAGGCAGCGCGCGAGCAGTCCGGTGCCGTCGATGCGTACCGGCTCGCCGTGCATGTCCACCCCGGTCACGTACGCGGTGGTCGGGCGGCCGACGTCGGCGCGGACGCCGGGCACTGAGAGGCAGCCCTCGCTGTCGACCTCGAGGTCGCGGCCCTCCGGCAGGTGCAGCACGGGGTTGACGACATGGGCGACGACGTGGGTGTCGGTCGCGTCGGGGCAGTCGACGACGAACACCCGGGCGTCGACGCCGATCTGGTTGGCCGCGAGCCCGACGCCCTCGGCGGCGGCCATCGAGGCGAACATGTCGGCGACGAGCTGCACCAGGTCGTCGTCGAAGACGGTCACCTCGGCGCACCGGCGGTGCAGCACGGGATTGCCGTAGCGGGTGATGGGTCGCGGGGTTCCGGCGCGGGTCTGCACCCCGCGATTTTAGGACGCGCGGTACCCGGACCTGAAGTCGCCCGCGCTCCCATGGGGGCCGGGAGCGCGGGCGACGGTCGATCAGGCCGGCGGGTTCTCCCCGGCCGAGCCGTTGCCGCCGTTGGACCCGTCGGCCGGGCCGTCACCGGGGCTGTCGGCGGGGCGGCTCTCCCGGCGGGCCGCCCGGCCGGCGGCCTCGGCCGCCGTGCTCGCCCAGGCCCACGCCTTCCCGGTCTGCGCACCGGCCCAGCCGCCCAGGTCGGCAGCGCCGCCGCCGAACCGGCGGAGCAGCGTCACCAGCGGGTCCGGCGAGTTCTCGAAGACCTCCCGGTAGTGGCCCGCCGCCGCCTTCACGTCGCCCGAGACCGACGCGTTGCCGTCGGAGTCGCGGCGTGGGTAGTCGCCGCCGAGGATGCGGCCGTACTCGCCCGAGTCGATCCAGCGGCGCAGCTCGGCCGCGCGGGCGACCGGCACCGGGTGGCTGCTCCACGCCGTCATGCCGATCTTGTGGATGCTGTCGCGGAGGTCGCCGCCGCCCTGGTACTCGGCGGCCTGCTCCAGGAACGCGGTCGTGTCGATCTGCGAGAGGTCGCCGCCGCCCGCGAGCTTCATCAGCAGGCGGGTCGAGGCGCCCGGGTCCTGGCCGGCGAGCAGGCCGGCGCGGTCCGCCGACAGCTCAGCCTTGCGCCACCACTCGTACATCGCCGCGATGATCGCCCGCAGCGCGAGGGCGCCGATCGGCAGCCAGCTGACGCTGGTCGCCCACCTGGTCAGGATGATCATGATCGTCTTGTAGACGGCGTGGCCGCTGCGCACGTGGCCGATCTCGTGGCCGAGCAGGGCGCGCAGCTCCTCGTCGTCGAGCTTCTCGACCGCGCCGGTGGTGATGACGATGAACGGCTTGTCCATGCCGATCGCCTGGCCGTTGATCATCGGAGACTGCGAGACGTAGAGCTCGGGCAGCTCGGCCACGTCGAGGGTCGTCGCTGCCTCGACGAAGCGCTGGTGCACCCGCGGGTACTGGCGGTGGTCGACGCGGATCGATCCGGCCAGGTACGAGAGCCGGAAGCCGCGCTCGTTCCACATGCCGAAGAACGCCTTCACGACGTCGTCGAAGCCGCGCAGCTCACGCAGGGCGGTGAGCGCGCCGCGGTCGGCGGGGTGTTCCCAGGCCCGGGAGCTGATGTCGGTCAGCGTGATCCTTTGCCGGGCCGGCCGATTCTCGTCATCGATCGTCATGGGTTCCCCTCCGCGACTCGGTCTCGTGCTCCAAGGAAAGCTTCCCGGCGCAAGCGGGCGAGGCACATCGGCTCGGAGCGGGACTTCCGCGCTTTCAGGTCAGACTTTCGGCCGAGTCGGGCACCGTGTGTTTTGTCACCGTCACCGTCCGGTCAGTTCCTCGGCTCGGGCGAGCAGGGCACGCCGCTCCGGCTCGGAGTGTGCCGCCGCGGCCGCCCGTTCGAAGAGGAGCACGGCGCGCTCGGCGTCGCCCGCGCGTGCGGTCAGGTCGGCCTCGGCGGCCACCGCGTACGGGTACCCGTCCAGGGCGCCGCCGGAGCGGGCCGCGGCCAGCAGCACGAGCCCGGCCTCCGGGCCGTGGGCGTACCCGTGCGCCACCGCCCGGTTCAGCGCGACCACCGGCGCGGGCAGCAGCCGCGCCAGCTCGTCGTAGAGCGCGGCGATCGCCGGCCAGTCGGCCGGGTCGCGGACGTGGCAGGCGGCGATCCGGGCCTGCAGCGCGTACTGGCCGCCGGTTGCCGGTAGCAGCGCGAGCGCCTCGGCGATGGCCGCGTGATCCCAGCGGGACCGGTCCTGCCGGTCCAGCGTGAGCAGCTCGCCCGCGTCGTCGCGCCGCGCCGCGCGGCGCGAGTGCTGGAGCAGGAAGAGCGCCAGCAGGGCCCGGATCTCCGGCTCGCCGGGCATGAGCCGGTCCAGCAGCCGGGCGAGCCGGATCGCCTCGTCCGCGAAGGCCGGCTCGCCGTCCGCGTCGTACCCCCGGGTGAAGAGCAGATAGAGCACTGCCAGCACCCCGGGCAGCCGCTCGGCCAGCGCGGCGCCGGCCGGCACCCGGTACGGGATGCCGGCGTCGGCGATCCGCGTCTTCGCCCGGGTCAGCCGCCGGGTCATGGTGGACTCGGTGACCAGGAAGGCTCGGGCGATGTCGCCGGTCGGCACCCCGGCGATGGTCCGCAGCGTCAGCGCGACCCGAGCGTCGAGCGGCAGCGCGGGATGGCAGCAGGTGAAGATCAGCCGCAACCGGTCGTCCTCCATGCCCTCCTGTTCGGCCCCTACGGGTGAGGATGGGAGGAGCGCCAGCTCCTCCCGCTTGCGGCGCTCGACGGTCGCGCGCCGCAGCACGTCGATCGCGCGGTTGCGCGCGACCGTCATCAGCCACCCGCCCGGGTTCGCCGGCACCCCGTCCCGCGGCCAGCGTTCCAGGGCGAGCGCCAGCGCATCCTGCGCGCAGTCCTCCGCCAGGGTCCAGTCGCCGGTGATCCGGATCAGCGCGGCGACGATCCGCGGGCGCGACTCGGCACCCGCCTCGGCGACCGCCTGGCCGGCGTTCATCGCGTCACGCGAACGGGCGCAGCTCGACGCGGCCGCTCCAGGCCATCGGGTGTGCCCGGGCGACCTCGATGGCCTCGTCCAGGTCGGCGCACTCGAGGATGTCGAAGCCCACGATCACCTCCTTGGTCTCGGCGAACGGCCCGTCGGAGAGGAGCAGTTCACCGCCGCGGACCCGGACCGTGGTGGCCGCGGCCGGCGACGCCAGCTCGTTGCCCTGCAGCCGGCGCCCCGCCGCGTCGTTGTCGGCCACCCACCCGTGGATGTCGGGCACCTGGGACTCGTCGGTCTCCGGCTCGGTGTCGGTGCAGACGAACATCATGTACTTCATCTCAGCGCTCCTCGTTTCGTGATCTCAGCACAGTGACGAACGGGCGACGCCGTACCGGACAGGCTTCGATGTGTCGCGGCTCACCATCCTCCCCGACGGCCGGCGGGAAGAGGCGATCATGAGACGGCGACGTTATGATGGCCGGACCCGGTCGAGAGGCGCTGCGACGGACCCAGGTCCGCCACGCTCGGCCGTGGGCCAAAAGACGTAAGGGCGCCTCCTTAAGAGGGGGTGCCCTTCTTTATGTCCGATCGACTTCAGCGGATCAACGGTCTCGACTTCGCCGTCGCCGACCTGTCCCTGGCCGGCTTCGGCCGGCACCAGATGCGCCTCGCCGAGCACGAGATGCCGGGCCTCATGGCCATCCGCGCCGAGTACGCGCAGGCGCAGCCGCTGCGTGGCGCCCGCATCGCCGGCTCGCTGCACATGACGATCCAGACCGCCGTGCTCATCGAGACGCTGGTCGCGCTCGGCGCACAGGTGCGCTGGGTCTCCTGCAACATCTTCTCGACGCAGGACGAGGCCGCCGCGGCGATCGTCGTCGGCCCCGAGGGCACGGTCGAGGCGCCCACCGGCACCCCGGTCTTCGCCTGGAAGGGCGAGACGCTCGAGGAGTACTGGTGGTGCACCGAGCAGCTGTTCGACTTCGGTGACGGCCTCGGCCCGAACATGATCCTGGACGACGGCGGCGACGCCACCCTGCTGGTGCACAAGGGCGTCGAGTTCGAGAAGGCCGGCGCGGTTCCCGCGACGACCAGCGAGGACAACCACGAGTACACGATCATCCTCGACACGCTGCGCCGCAGCCTCGCCTCGGACGGCGGGCGGTTCACCAAGATCGCCGCCGAGATCCGCGGCGTCACCGAGGAGACCACCACCGGCGTGGCCCGGCTCTACAAGTTCGCCAAGACCGGCGAGCTGCTCTTCCCGGCGATCAACGTCAACGACGCGGTCACCAAGAGCAAGTTCGACAACAAGTACGGCATCCGCCACTCGCTGGTCGACGGCCTCAACCGCGCCACCGACGTCATGCTGGGCGGCAAGCTCGCCGTTGTCTGCGGCTACGGCGACGTCGGCAAGGGCTCGGCCGAGACGCTGCGCGGCCAGGGCGCCCGCGTCGTGGTGACCGAGATCGACCCGATCTGCGCGCTGCAGGCGGCGATGGACGGCATGCAGGTCGTCCGGCTCGAGGACGTGGTCTCCGAGGCCGACATCTTCATCACCACCACCGGCGGCACGGACATCATCACCGTCGACCACATGGCGAAGATGAAGCACAACGCCATCGTCGGCAACGTCGGCCACTTCGACGACGAGATCGACATGGCCGGGCTGGCCAAGGTCGACGGCATCAAGAAGGTCGAGGTCAAGCCGCAGGTGCACGAGTGGCACTTCCCGGACGGGCACGCGATCCTCGTGCTCTCCGAGGGCCGCCTGATGAACCTGGGCAACGCCACCGGGCACCCGAGCTTCGTGATGTCCAACTCGTTCAGCAACCAGGTCATCGCGCAGATCGAGCTCTGGGTCAAGCCGGGCGAGTACGAGAAGCAGGTCTACGTGCTCCCGAAGCACCTGGACGAGAAGGTGGCCCGCCTGCACCTCGACGCGCTGGGCGTGCGGCTGACCGAGCTGACCAAGCGGCAGGCCGAGTACCTCGGCGTCGCGGTCGAGGGCCCGTACAAGCCGGACCACTACCGCTACTGATCCACCGCGGCCCAGGTCACCCGGAACCCGGGTGGCCTGGGTCTTTCAGTGCCGCCGCCGCGCGCAGGACGGCCGTCCGCGGGCTGGTCAGGACCGGTGTCGGCAGGTCTGCAAGGAGATCGGCCGCGGGTGCCATGCTGGCCTGCGCCAGCACGATCACGTCGGCGGTAAGGCCGCGGCAGTGCGCCGCCACCCGCCGCGCGTAGCCCGCCAGGTCGCCGGCCGCGAAGAGCGCCCACGCGTCCAGGCAGGGCGCGTCCACGATCTCGACCGGGCCGTCCGCGCACTCCAGCAGGAGCGAGCGGGTCGGCGCGAGCGTCGATTCCACAGTGGCGACCACGGCGATCCGCCCGCCGACAGCGACGGCCGCCTCGGCCATCGGGCGGTCCAGGCGCAGCACCGGCACCCCGGCGCCGACCCGCTCCGCGCGCCCGCCGAGCGTCGAGCACGTGCAGACGACCAGATCCGCCCCGGAGTCGGCCAGCGAGCGCAGCCGCTCGGCGAGCCGGGAATCGACGCCGGGCGCCGCGGCGTCGGCCAGCAGCCGCTCGTCGACGACATGCAGGTCGCGCACGCCCGGCGCCAGCTCCGCGACCAGGCCGCGGAACGTGGGCACGTGCGCGTCGGCGGTGTGCAGGAACCCGATGGTGGTCACGCCGCAAGCATGCCGCACCGCGTCATACCTGGCGGAACTCGATGCCCAGCAGGCTCGCGGCCGCCCGGTAGTCGGCCGCGCGGTGGTCCAGCGACAGCGACCAGTGGTGGCCGACGCCGGAGGCGCTCCAGTCGTCCACCCACTCGCCCGGGTCGCGGCCGAAGTCGACCCGGCTCGTCGTGTTGCCGATCGCCAGCAGCGGCCCCGGCACGACGGTGCCCTCGGCGGCGATGAACGACAGCGAGCCGTCCCGATCCTGGCCGAGCCCCAGCAGCGTGACCGGGCCGGGCCGCACGTCGACCTCGACGCTGACGCCCCAGCCGCGCTTGCCGTGGTAGACGCCGAGGCCGCGCAGCAGCGGGTCGCGGGCGCCGAGCGCCAGGTGCGCCGGGCCGTCGTGGCCCATCTCCACCACGTTGTCCTCGAAGTTCAGCGCCTGCAGTTCGCAGAACGTGCCACCGGCACCGACGGCCTGCGAGGCGAGCTGAGCCACCGTAGTGCGCAGCTCGTACTCGCCGGTGGTCGGTATGCCGCGGGCGGTGAGCAGCGACGCACCGAGGATCATTCCCGCGCCGAGCCGCTCGTGCTGCTCGCCGTCGAGCCCGCGGTGGTAGTAGGCGAGGCTGTCCAGCTCGAAGTCCTCCACCAGCCGGTCCAGCGCCACCGAGACCGTCGCGCCCCAGGCGAAGTCCTCCTCCCGCACCGTCTCGTCGAGGGTGAAGACCTCCCGGGCCAGGTCCATCCGCGCCCTGAGCTCCGGCTCGGTGACCTTCTCGACCCGCTGCCGCAGGTCGTCGAACTCGAGCACCTCGACGTGCGAGCCGAACGTCGACGGCAGCAGCGTCAGGTCGGTGGAGACGTCGAGCATGCCCGGGTACAGGTGACCCATGAGTCCGTGCCGCGCGTGCCGCAGCGCCGCGCGGACGTGCGCGGCGCGGATCCACTGCCCGATCCGGCGCCAGGCCGACTCCTGCCGCAGCCAGCCGGAGACCGACCGGAAGTCGATGCCGGCCCGGCGGAACGTGTTGCCCATCTCGGGCACCGGGCACTGCCCGCAGTACGCCAGCCAGGCGCCGGTGTCGAACGACGCGTGATCCATCTTCTCGGTCGGCTGAAGGTCGATGACCAGCACCGGCGTGTTCGCCCGCTTGGCGATCGGCAGCACCATCGACGCGGTCAGGTACGTCGTCAGGAACAGCACGATGAGGTCGCAGTCGGCCCGCCGCAGCCGCTCCGCCGCGGCGGCGCCCTCCTGCGCATCCGAGATGAAGCCGACGTCGGTCACCTCGGCGTCCAGGTCCTTCAGCCGCTGCGAGACGTACCGGGCGGACTCCTGCAGCTGCGGCAGTAGGCCGGGGAACTGCGGCCAGTACGTGCCGAGCCCGCCGGCGACCAGGCCGATGCGGGTCGGGCGGCGCCGCCGCTCGGGTGTCGGTTCGTTCATGTGCCGGCCTCCAGGAGGATGACGTGCAGCCGCCGCGGGCCGTGCACGCCCTCGACGCGGTTGAGTTCGATGTCGCTGGTCGCGGACGGGCCGCTGATCCAGGTGAGCGGCCGGCGCGGGTCGAGCCGGGCTATCGCGTCCGGCACGCCGGCCACCACCTGGTCCGCGCGGACCACGCAGATGTGCAGGTCGGGCAGGAGCGAGATGATCCGGCGGCCCTGGTCGGGCGAGCCGTCCAGGACGATCGTGCCGGTCTCGGCGACGGCGACGGTCGCGGCGGTGAGCACCCCGCCGGCGACCGCCAGCGTGTCCGCGCCCAGGCCGTCGTCGGGCAGCACCTCGACCGAGGCGGGCAGCCAGGCAGGGTCGATGCCGGGCGGCACGACCAGCGGCCCTGCCACCAGGCCGGCCACGGTGTCGGCGATCGCGACGCCGCGGTGCACGACGGCCTTGTAGTCCTCCAGCCGGCGCACGAGCAGGTCGAGATCGGCCGGGCCGCCGCCGCGGGAGTACCCGCGCGGTATCTCGGCGGCCGCCGCCGGTGCCGCGCCGCCGCCGAGCGCGGCCCGGATCCGTCCAAGTACCACGTCCCGTCCGCTCATCGCTTCGCCCACCATTCGCGGAAGGTCTCCGGCGGCGGCTTCGGCAGGTCCCGGCTTCTGGTCCAGCCGTTGAACGGCCGCGGCAGGCGCCGGCCGGCGAATCTGCTGAGCCGCGCGGCGCGCTGCGCGGCCGCGAACAGCCGCGGGTGGTCCATCGTGTACGCCGCGGCGGCCATCGCGATCGACTCCGGCGTCGGCCGCCGCTGCGCCCGCACGTGCTCGCCTCGCAGGTGCACCAGGATCGACGGGATGTCGATCTTCACGGGGCAGGCGTCGAAGCAGGCACCGCAGAGCGACGACGCGTACGGCAGGGAGGCGTTGTCCTCTACCCCGGTGAGCTGCGGCGACAGCACCGCGCCGATCGGGCCCGGATACACCGACCCGTACGCGTGCCCGCCGGTCCGCTCGTACACCGGGCAGACGTTCAGGCAGGCCGAGCACCGGATGCAGTGCAGCGCCTGCCGCCCGATCTCGTCGGCGAGCACCGCGCTGCGCCCGTTGTCGAGCAGCACGAGGTGGAAGTTCTGCGGACCGTCGCCGGGCGTCACCCCGGTCCACATCGACGTGTACGGGTTCATCCGCTCCCCGGTCGACGCCCGCGGCAGCAGCTGCAGGAAGACCTCGAGGTCCCGCCAGGTCGGCACGAGCTTCTCGACGCCCATCACGGTGATCAGGGTCTCCGGCAGGGTCAGGCACATCCGCCCGTTGCCCTCGGACTCCAGCACCGCGAGGGTCCCGGTCTCGGCGATCGCGAAGTTCGCGCCGGAGACCGCGACCCGGGTGCGCAGGAACGTCTCGCGCAGGTAGCGCCGGGCGGCGCCGGCCAGGACCGCCGGCTCGTCGGTCAGCGCCGGGTCGACGCCGGGCATCTCGCGCAGGAAGATCTCGCGGATCTCGGCGCGGTTGCGGTGGATCGCCGGCACCAGGATGTGGCTGGGCCGGTCGTGTCCGAGCTGGACGATCAGCTCGGCCAGGTCCGTCTCGACCGCCTCGATCCCGGCCGCCTCGAGCGCCTCGTTGAGCCCGATCTCCTGGGTCGCCATCGACTTGACCTTGATGACCCGGTCGTGGCCGGTGGCCCGGACCAGCTCGGTGACGATCCGGTTGGCCTCGTTGGCGTCCGCGGCCCAGTGCACGACCCCGCCGGCCCGGGTGACGTTCTCCTCCAGCTGGAGCAGCAGCTCCGGCAGCCGGGCCATGGTGTCCGCCTTCAGGGCCGAGCCGGCCGCGCGCAGCTCCTGCCAGTCGGGCAGCTCGGCGATCACCGCGCCGGACTTGGCGCGGATCGTGGTGGTGGCGTGCCCGAGGTTGCGGCGCAGTTGCTCGTCGCCGAGCGCCTTGCGGGCGGCCGCCGGGAACGGCTCCTCGCCGCGCAGGTTGCCGACGCCGCGCGGGGCGGTTGCCGGCATGCCCAGGAAGGTGCTCATGGTTCCTCCGTCGCCGCAAGGATCTCCGCGAGGTGCACCGTGCGGACCTCGGCGCCGAGCCGGGACAGCCCGCCGCCGATGTGCATCAGGCAGGACGAGTCGCCGGCCGCGCAGACCTCCGCGCCGGTGTCGAGCACGTGCCGCATCTTGTCGGCGAGCATGGCGGCCGAGGTGTCCGCGTTCTTCAGCGCGAACGTGCCGCCGAAGCCGCAGCACTGCTCGGCCGCGGGCAGCTCCAGCAGCTTCAGCCCGCGCACGTTGCGCAGCAACCGCAGCGGGCGGTCGCCGACCCGGAGCATCCGCAGCGAGTGACAGGTCGGGTGGTAGGTGACCCGGTGCGGGTAGTACGCGCCGACGTCGGTGACCCCGAGCACGTCGACGAGCAGCTCGGACAGCTCGTAGGTCCGCGCCGCGACGTCCTCGGCGCGGGCCGCCAGCCCGCCGTCGCCCGCGGACCGGGCCAGCGCCGCGTGCTGGTGGCGCACCGAGCCGACGCACGACCCGGACGGCGCGACCACCACGTCGTACGGCGCGAAGGTCCGCACGTGCCGCCGGACCAGCGGCAGCGCGTCGCGGGAGTAGCCGGTGTTGATGTGCATCTGCCCGCAGCACGTCTGCCCGGCGGGGAAGACCACCTCGTGGCCGAGGCGCTCCAGCAGCCGCACCGTCGCCTTGGCCGCGGCCGGGAACATCGTGTCCGCCAGGCAGGTCACGAACAACGCGATGCGCATGTCAGGCCTCCAACCGCCGCTCGGCCGACCGCCACGCCGCCGCGTCGCCGCCCGGCTCGTAGCGCACGATCTGCTGAGTCTCCCGCAGGACGGCCCGCAATGCCGGTAGGCCGCCGCCGATCGCGCCGGCCGCCCGGGCCTGCACGAGCACGTTGCCCAGCGCGGTCGCCTCGACCGGGCCGGCCAGCACGGGCAGCCCGCAGGCGTCGGCGGTGAGCCGGCAGAGCAGCTCGTTGCGGGCGCCGCCGCCGACGATGTGCACGGCGTCCACGTGCCGGCCGGAGAGCTCCTGCGCCTGGCGCACCGCACGCCGATGTGCGAGCGCCAGGCTGTCCAGGATGCACCGGACGACCTCGGCCGGCGACGAGAACGCGGCCCGGCCGCTCGCCGCGGTGAGCCGGCCGACCATGTCGCCCGGCGCCAGGAACACCGGGTCGTCGAGGTCGACGACGGCGCCGAAGGCGGGCACCGCGGCGGCCGCGCGGAGCAGTCCCGGCAGGTCCGGCGAGCCCCACTCCCGCAGGCACTCCTGCAGGGGCCAGAGCCCCATGACGTTGCGCAGGTGGCGCACGGTCCCGTCGACGCCGCCCTCGTTGGTGAAGTTGGCCAGCCGGGACGCCTCGGTCAGCACCGGCGCGGGCAGCTCGACGCCGACCAGCGACCAGGTGCCGCAGGAGATGTAGGCGAAGTCCGGGCCGGCGGCGGGCACGCCGACCACCGCCGAGGCCGTGTCGTGCGAGCCGACGGCGATGACGTCGGGCGTGCCGATGCCGATCTCCGGCAGGACGGGGCCGATCACGGTTCCCGGCGAGCGCAGCGGCGGGAAAAGGGCGGGCGGGATGCCGAGCGAGGCCATCAGCTCGCCGGACCAGGCGCCCGCGCGCAGGTCCAGCAGCTGCGTCGTCGAGGCGTTGGTGAACTCGGCGCCGGCCTCGCCGGTCAGCCAGTACGCGAGCAGGTCCGGAATCAGCAGCAGCCGCCGCGCCGCCGCCAGCTGCGGTGTTCCCGCCGCCGCCACCAGCTGATAGATCGTGTTGAACGGTTGCCGCTGCAGGCCGGTCAGCGCGTACAGCTTGTCCTCGCCGAGCAGGGCGCCGACCCGCTCCGGCACGCCGTCGGTGCGGGCGTCGCGGTAGTGCACCGGGTTGCCGAGCAGCGCTCCGGCCGCGTCGAGCAACCCGTAGTCCACCGCCCACGAGTCGATGCCGATCCCGTCGACCGGCCCGGCCTGCCGGAGTCCGTGAAGGACGCCGCGGTACAGCGCGAGGATGTCCCAGTGCAGCGTCCCGCCGACCCGCACCGGCTCGTTGGCGAAGCGGTTGACCTCCGTGAGCGACACGGCGCCGGCCTCGACGCGGCCGACCATGACGCGCCCGCTGGACGCGCCGAGGTCGACCGCCGCGAACGTGTTCACCGCAGGAACGCCGCGGCCACCCCGGCGTCCACCGGAATGTGCAGGCCCGTCGTGTGCGACAGCTCGCCGCCGGTCAGCACGAACACCGCGTTGGCCACGTGCTCCGGGAGCACCTCGCGCTTGAGCAGCGTGCGCTGGGCGTAGTAGGCGCCGAGCTCCGATTCGGGTACGCCGTACACCGCGGCGCGCTGGGCGCCCCAGCCGCCGGCGAAGATGCCGGAGCCGCGCACCACGCCGTCGGGGTTGATGCCGTTCACCCGGATGCCGTGGCCGCCCAGCTCGGCGGCGAGCAGCCGGACCTGGTGCGCCTGGTCGGCCTTGGCCGCGCCGTACGCGACGTTGTTGGGGCCCGCGAAGAGCGAGTTCTTGCTGGAGATGTAGACGATGTCGCCGCCGAGGCCCTGCGCGATCAGCACGGCCGCCGCGGCCTTCGAGACCAGGAACGAGCCCTTCGCCATGACGTCGTGCTGCAGGTCCCAGTCGGCCTCGGTGGTCTCCAGCAGCGGCTTGGAGACCGACAGCCCGGCGTTGTTGACGATCAGGTCGACCCCGCCGAACGCGAGCACCGCCTCCCGCAGCGCGGCGTCGACGGCGACCGGCGAGGTCACGTCGGCGTCGACGGCCAGGCCCGCGTCCGGGCCGCCGATCTCGGCGGCGACCGCCGCGGCCGATTCGAACGAGCGGTCCGCGACCACGACGCAGGCGCCCTCGGCGGCGAGCCGCAGCGCGATCGCCCGGCCGATGCCGGAGCCGCCGCCGGTCACGAACGCGACCCGGGTGGCCAGCGGCTTCGGCCTGGGCATCCGCCGCAGCTTGGCCTCCTCGAGGGCCCAGTACTCGATCCGGAACTTCTCCGCCTCGTCGATCGGCGCGTACGCCGAGACGGACTCGGCGCCGCGCATGACGTTGATGGCGTTGACGTAGAACTCGCCGGCGACCCGGGCGGTCTGCTTGTCGGCGCCGAAGCTGAACATGCCGACGCCGGGCACGAGCACGATCGCCGGGTCGGCGCCGCGCATGGCCGGGCTGTCCGGCAGGGCGTGCCGCTCGTAATAGGCCTGGTAGTCCTCGCGGTAGGCCGCGTGCAGCTCTTTCAGGCGGGCCTCGACCTCGGCCGGCGGCGCGTCCGGCGCGGTGTCCAGCACCAGCGGCTTCACCTTGGTGCGCAGGAAGTGGTCGGGGCAGGAGGTGCCGAGCGCCGCCAGCTCGGGCATCCGCTCGCGGCACACGAAGTCGAGGACGACCTCGCTGTCGGTGTAGTGGCCGACCTGCGCGCGGTCCGTCGAGACGAGGCCACGGACGATCGGGAACAGGGCGGCGGCGCGCTCTCTGCGTACGGAATCGGGTAAGGGCTCGTGGGTGCGGGCGCCGAACGGCGCCTCGCGGCCGTGCGCGGCGATCCAGGCCGCGGCGGTTTCGATGATCTCCCGCGAGTTGGCCTCGCACTCGGCGCTGGTGGCGCCCCACGCGGTGATGCCGTGCCCGCCGAGGATGACGCCGACGGCCTGCGGATTGGCCCGCCGCACCGCGGCGATGTCGAGGCCGAGCTGGAAGCCGGGCCGGCGCCAGGGCACCCAGAGCACCCGGTCGCCGAAGATCTCCTTCGTCAGCGCCGGGCCGTCGGCGGCGGTGGCCAGCGCGATGCCCGCGTCCGGGTGCAGGTGGTCGACGTGCGGAGCGTCCACCAGGCCGTGCATGGCGGTGTCGATCGACGGGGCGGCGCCGCCGCGGCCGTGCAGGCAGTAGTCGAACGCCGCGACCATCTCGTCCTCGCGCTCGACGCCGGGGAAGACGTCGACCAGGGCGCGCAGCCGGTCGAGGCGCAGGACGGCGAGGCCGGCCTCGGTCAGGGTGCCGAGGTCGCCGCCGGAGCCCTTGACCCACAACAGCTCGGCGGGTGCGCCGGTGACGGGGTCGGTCCCGGTCCCCTTCGCCGAGGTGTTGCCGCCGGCGTAGTTGGTGTTGCGCGGGTCGGCGCCGAGCCGGTTGCTGCGGGACAGCAGGTCGCTGACCTCGGGGTTAGGCATGTCGCGTCCTCCGCCGAATGGCCTGAAACGTTTCATCGATTGACCTGAGATTACGGCCCGGCAACGCGCCCGGTCAATACCCGGCGGCCGTCAGTAGGCCCGCGGGCGCACCACCGTCGAGGCCCGCGCGACCAGCTCCGGCACGAAGGTGAGCTGCTGGTGCTCGTGGTCGGGGTTGGTCGCCTCGTCCAGCACCAGCTGGGCGGCGGCGCGGCCCAGCTCCTGGCGCGGCTGGCGCACCGAGGTCAGCGGCACCGCCGCCGCGGCGGCGAACTCGATGTCGTCGAAGCCGACGATGGCCAGCTCCTCCGGCACCCGCAGGCCGGCGCCGATGCTCTGCTGCAGCAGGCCGAGCGCGAGCAGGTCGTTGGCGCAGAAGGCGGCGGTCGGCCGGCGCCGGGCCGGGATGCCGGCGAGCCGCTCGCCCGCGGAACGCCCCTCGGCGACCGTCAGCGCGGCGGTGGGCAGGTGGATCAGGTCGTCGGGCGGCAGGCCCAGCTCGGCCCAGACCTCCCGGGCGCCCTGCACCCGCTCGCGGACCTGGCCGATCGACTCCGGCCCGCCGACCACCGCGACCCGGGTGTGTCCCTGCTCGGCCAGGTGCTCGACCGCGATCCGGCCGCCCAGCACGTCGTCGACGGCCACCGAGCAGAACACCCCGCCGGCGCCGACCCGGTCCACTATGACCACCGGAATGCCCCGGCGGGCGATCTCGGTGAGGTAGGCGGCCTCCGGGTTGACCGGGGTGATCAGGATGCCCTGCACCCGCTGCTGCATGAGGCGGTCGACGTGCACCTCCTCGCGCTCGGCGCGGCTGTTGCTGTTGCAGATGAACAGCGACAGGTCGGCGTCCTCGGCGGCGAGCTCGATGCCCTGCGCGACGTCGTGGAAGAACGGGTTGGTGCCGTCGAGCATCACGTACGCCAGCGTGCGGCTGGTGCCGGCGCGCAGCTGCCGGGCCGACTCGTTGCGCACGAAGCCGAGCTCGGCCATGGCCCGCTCGACGCGCTCGCGGGTCGCCGGGCTGACCACCTCGGGCCGGTTCATCACGTTCGAGACCGTGCCGAGGGAGACGCCGGCCGAGCGGGCGACGTCCTTGACGGACGGTGTCCTGCCGTTGACCAAGACTCCCCCTTTGAAACGTTGAAGCGACATCCTACGGTACCGGCCGGCCCCGCCCGGACCCTGTTACATCTTCGTTTCCACCAGAACCTTGACACGTGTGATCGGCGCCACCTACGTTCGTGACACGGCGTATGAAACATTTCAAACACCCTTGTGGAGGTGGCCGTGACATCGCCCAGCCCGGCGCTCGAGGTGCGCGAGGTGACGAAGTCGTTCGGCGCCGTCGCGGCGGTGCAGGGTGTCAGCTTCAGCCTGTACGGCGGCGAGGCACACGCGCTGGTCGGCGAGAACGGCGCGGGCAAGTCCACCATCGTGAAGATGCTCGCCGGGGTGTACCGGCCCGACACCGGCGCCCTCGCCGTCGGCGGCGCACCGGCCGACTTCGGCGGCCCGGCCGACGCCAAGTCCGCCGGCATCGCCGTCATCTACCAGGAGCCGACGCTCTTCCCCGACCTGTCGGTCGCCGAGAACATCTCGATGGGCAACCAGCCGCTGACCCGGCTGCGGCAGATCGACCGCCGGGCGATGCACGCCAACGCGACCCGCCTCTTCGCCCGGCTCGGCGTGCACATCGACCCCGACCGGCCGGCCCGCGGCCTGTCGATCGCCGACCAGCAGCTCGTCGAGATCGCGAAGGCCCTCTCCAGCGACGCCCGCATCCTGATCATGGACGAGCCGACCGCCGCGCTCAGCGCGGTCGAGGTCGAACGGCTCTTCTCGGTCACCCGGGCGCTGCGCGACGAGGGCGCCGCGATCATGTTCATCTCGCACCGCTTCGAGGAGATCACCGCGCTCTGCGAGCGGGTCACGATCATGCGCGACGGCCGGCACGTCTGCACCGAACTCGTCGCGGACCTCAGCGTCGACGACATGATCCGCCGGATGGTCGGCCGCGACCTGAGCGCGCTCTTCCCCAAGCAGGACGCCGTCGTCGGCGAGACCGTGCTCGAGGTCGAGGGCCTGGGCCGCGAGGGCGTCTTCCGCGACATCAGCTTCACGGTCCGGGCCGGCGAGATCGTCGCCCTGGCCGGCCTGGTCGGCGCGGGCCGCTCCGAGGTCATGCAGGCGGTGTTCGGTGTGGACAGGTACGACACCGGCTCGGTCCGCTTCCTCGGCAAGCCGCTGCGGGCCGGCTCGCCCCGGGCGGCCATGGCGGCCGGCATGGCGCTGGTGCCCGAGGACCGCCGCCAGCAGGGGCTGATCATGGACCTCTCCGTCGAGCGCAACGTGACGCTGCCGCGCAGCCGCGCGCTCGCCCGGCTGGGCCTGCTGCTCGGCGGGTCCGAGCGGCGCGAGGCGCGCAGCTGGACGCGGCAGCTGCAGACCAAGCTGGGCCGGCTCTCCGACCCGGTCGGCACGCTGTCGGGCGGTAACCAGCAGAAGGTCGTGCTGGCCAAGTGGCTGGCCACCGACCCGAAGCTGCTGATCGTCGACGAGCCGACCCGCGGCATCGACGTCGGCACCAAGGCCGAGGTGCACCGGCTGATGTCGTCGCTCGCGGCCCGCGGCCTCGCCGTCGTGATGGTCTCGTCCGAGCTGCCCGAGGTGCTGGGCATGGCCGACCGGATCTTCGTCCTGCGCGAGGGCCACATCGTCGCCGAGCTCACCCGAGCAGAAGCCACGGAGGAATCCGTCATGTACGCCGCCATGGGACAGCAGGTGGCGGCATGAGCGCGGCGCTGGCGACCGCGACGCCGTCACCGGCCCGGAGGATCATCGGTGGGCTGGTACGGACGCGCGAGCTCGGCATCATCCTGGCGCTGGCCGCGCTGGTCGGCTACACCGCCGCCGGCAACCCGCGCTTCCTCTCCGGGCAGAGCATCCGCGACATCCTGCTGAACACGGCGATCCTCGCGGTGATGGCGGCCGGGCAGGCCGTGGTGGTCATCACCCGCAACATCGACCTGTCCGTCGGTTCGGTGCTGGGGCTGAGCGCGTTCGCGGTCGCCACCATGATGAGCGCCAACCCGGGCCTGCCGATGATCGTGGCGATCCTCGCCGGGCTCGCCATCGGCGGCGTGGCCGGGCTGATCAACGGTGTCCTGGTCCGCTTCGGCCGGGTGCCGGCCCTGGTCGTGACGCTCGGCACGCTCTACATCTTCCGCGGCATCACCTACTCCTGGGCGGGCGGCCAGCAGGTCAACGCCGACGAGCTGCCCCGGCACTTCCTGACCTTCGCCAACGACTCGTTCCTCGGCCTCCTGCCGTGGCTGGTGCTGATCGCGCTGATCGTGGTCGGCGGCGTCTCGCTGGTGATGCGCAACTACCGGGTCGGCCGCGAGCTGTACGCGATGGGCTCGAGCCCGGAAGCCGCCGAGCTGGCGGGCATCCGGGTGGCCCGCAACCTGCTGGGCGTGTTCATCCTCAGCGGCGCGCTGGCCGGACTGGCCGGCGTGCTCTTCGCCGCCCGGTTCGGCACTGTCGACGCCGCCGCCGGCACCGGCCTCGAGCTCAACGTCGTCGCCGCCGTCGTGGTCGGCGGGGTGGCCGTCTTCGGCGGCAGCGGCACGGTCTGGGGTGCCGGCCTCGGCGCGCTGCTGCTGACCGTCATCGGCAGCGCCCTCGCGGTCCTGGACATCAACCAGTTCTGGCAGCAGGCCATCGTCGGCGCCCTGATCATCCTGGCCATCTGCGCGGACCGCCTGGTCGCGGTCCGCATCGCCCGCGCGCTGCGGAAGAGGGACTCGCATGTCTGAGCTCGCGGGCCGGCTGGCCAGATGGGACAGCATCATCATCCTGCTGACGGGCGCGGTGCTGGTTGCCGCATCGCTGTCGATCAGCAACTTCGGCACCGGCCGCAACTTCACGTTCCTGGTCCTGGACCTGATGCCGATCATGCTGGTCGCGCTGCCGATGACCTTCATCATCGTGACCGGTGAGATCGACCTGTCGGTGGCGAGCACGCTCGGCCTGGCCAGCTCGATCATGGGTTACCTGTGGAACCAGGGCCTGTCGATCGAGTCGATCATCCCGATCTGCATCGTCGCCGGCGCGCTGCTCGGCGCCCTGAACGGCTTCCTGGTCACCGGGCTCGGACTGCCGTCGCTGGCGGTCACGATCGGCACGCTCGCCCTCTACCGCGGGCTCGCCTTCGTGGTGCTCGGCGACAGCGCCGTCGCGGACTTCCCGTTCAGCTACACCGGCTGGGTGACCGGGACCATTGGTGACGGCGTCGTCCCCAACGTCCTGCTCCTGATCGTCCCGCTCGCGGTGATCTTCGGGGTGATCCTGCACGCGACCCCGTTCGGCCGCTCCCTGTACGCGATCGGCGCGAACGCACAGGCCGCACACTTCTCCGGCATCCGGGTCGCCCGCACCAAGTTCTGGCTGTACGTGGTCAGCGGCGCGGTCGCCGGGCTCGTCGGTGTGCTGTGGACGCTGCGCTACTCCAGCGCCCGCGCGGACAACGGCGCCGGTCTCGAGCTGGCCGTGGTCGCCGCGGTCCTGCTCGGCGGCGTCTCCATCTTCGGCGGCAAGGGCAGCCTCCCCGGCGTCCTGGCCGGCGTGGTCCTGCTCGCCGCGCTCCAGAACGCGCTGCGCCTGCAGGACGTCTCGGGCCAGGCGCTGAACATCGTCACCGGCGCCCTGCTCGTGCTCTCGGTGCTCCTGCCCAACATCGCCTCCTCGATCCGCACCAACTGGCAAAGACGGAAGCTCCGTCGCGCCGCCGCTGTTTAACCTCCCCCTCATAGGAGTTCGCCATGCTTCGTTCCCACCGACGCCTACTCTGCGCAAGCGCCGCCTCACTACTCGTCCTCGGCATCGCCGCCTGCGGCGGCACCACCAAGGACAACTCCTCCGATTCCGGTACGGCCGCACAGGCCGGAGCCAGCGCCGACCCCAACGCGAAGCTCAAGGAAGGCCTGAAGATCGCCTACCTGCCGAAGCAGCTGAACAACCCCTACTCCGACGTCGAGGTCAGCGGCGGCAAGGAGGCCGTCGGGGAGCTCAAGGGCGAGTACAAGCTGGTCGGCCCGAACGACGCCAGCGCCTCCTCGCAGGTCAGCTACATCAACACGCTGATCCAGCAGCAACAGGACGTGATCGTCATCGCCGCGAACGACCCGAACGCGGTCTGCCCCTCGCTGAACCAGGCGCGCCAGGCCGGCATCAACGTCGTCGCGTTCGACTCCGACGCCGCCAAGGAGTGCCGCGACGTCTTCATCAACCAGGCCACCACCCAGGGCATCGGCGAGAGCCTGGTCAAGATGGCCAGCGAGCTGGCCGGCGGGGAGGGCGAGATCGCGATCCTCTCCGCGACGCCCAACGCCACCAACCAGAACGCCTGGATCGAGGTCATGAAGACCGAGCTGGCCAAGCCGGAGAACGCCAAGCTCAAGCTGGTCAAGACCGTGTACGGCAACGACGACGACCAGAAGTCCTTCCAGGAGGCCCAGGGCCTGCTGCAGTCGTACCCGAACCTGAAGGTGATCGTCTCGCCGACCACCGTCGGCATCGCCGCGGCCGCGCGTTACGTCAGCGGGTCGAACTACAAGGGCAAGGTGGCCATCACCGGCCTCGGCCTGCCGAACCAGATGCGCGAGTACGTCAAGGACGGCACGGTGAAGAAGTTCGCGCTCTGGAACCCGGCGGACATCGGCTACCTCGCCGGGTACGCGGGCGCCGCGCTGGCCTCCGGCCAGATCACCGGCAAGGAGGGCGAGAAGTTCACCGCCGGCAAGCTCAAGGACTACACCGTCGGCGCCGACGGCGAGATCGTGCTCGGCCCGCCGACCGAGTTCACCGCCGCGAACATCGACCAGTTCAACTTCTGAGCGGCACCCGCATGCGCTACTGCTTCAACCTCCAGGTCCGCACCGAGCGGATGGCGGAGTACGTGGAGCGGCACCAGGCCGTGTGGCCCGAGATGCTTCAGGCATTGCGGGCCACCGGCTGGCGCAACTACTCCCTGTTCCTGCGGTCCGACGGGCTGCTGATCGGCTACGTCGAGGCCGACGACCTCGAGGCGTCCCGGGCCGCGATGGAGGCCACCGGCGTGAACGCCCGCTGGCAGGCGGAGATGGCCCCGTTCTTCGCCGGCACCACGCCCGACGACGGATTCCCCCTGCTCACCGAGGTTTTCCACCTCTCCGCAGACGAAGACACAGAAGGTAAGTGATCCACATGGTTGACCTGGCCGCCGTCAAGCGGGCCCTCACCGCGCAGCGGATCGAGACCCCCTCGTGGGCCTTCGGCAACTCCGGTACCCGGTTCAAGGTCTTCGCGCAGGCCGGCGTCCCCCGTACCCCCGAGGAGAAGATCGCCGACGCCGCGGCCGTGCACCGGTTCACGGGCGTGGCGCCGTCGGTCGCGCTGCACATCCCGTGGGACAAGGTGGACGACTACGCGGCGCTGGCGGCGTACGCGGAGGGGCTCGGGGTCCGGCTGGGCGCCATCAACACCAACGTCTTCCAGGACGACGACTACAAGCTCGGCTCGGTGACGAACCCGGACCCGGGCATCCGCCGCAAGGCGACCGACCACCTCCTGGAGGCGGTCGACATCATGGACGCCACCGGGTCGCGGGACCTGAAGCTGTGGTTCTCCGACGGCATCAACTACCCGGGGCAGGACGACCTGCGCAACCGCCAGGACCGCCTGGCGGCGGCGCTGCGCGAGGCGTACGACCGGCTCGGCGACGACCAGCGCATCCTGCTGGAGTACAAGCTCTTCGAGCCGGCCTTCTACGCGACCGACGTCCCGGACTGGGGCACGTCGTACGCGCACTGCATCGAGCTGGGCGCCAAGGCGACGGTGTGCATCGACACCGGGCACCACGCGCCGGGCACGAACATCGAGTTCATCGTGGCCTTCCTGCTGCGGCAGGGGAAGCTCGGCGCGTTCGACTTCAACAGCCGCTTCTACGCCGACGACGACCTGATGGCGGGCGCGGCCGACCCGTTCCAGCTCTTCCGCATCATGTACGAGATCGTGCGCGGCGACGCCCTCGACCCGGCGTACGGCATCAACTTCATGCTCGACCAGTGCCACAACATCGAGGCGAAGATCCCGGCCATCATCCGCTCGGTCATGAACATCCAGGAGGCGACGGCGAAGGCGCTGCTGGTCGACCGCGACGCCCTCGCCAAGGCGCAGCACGACGGCGACGTGCTGGCGGCGAACGCGGTGCTGATGGACGCGTACAACACCGACGTCCGGCCGCTGCTCGGCGAGGTGCGCGCGGACGCGGGCCTGGACCCGGACCCGGTCGCGGCCTACCGCGCCAGCGGCTACCAGGAGCGGATCGTGCGGGACAGGGTCGGCGGCCGGCAGGCCGGCTGGGGCGCATAGGAAGACCGCCGCCTCGTCAGGCGGCGGCCTCCCGCGGGGCAATGTCTATGCGGCCTGCGGCGGCGGCTCGGCCGCGCCCGTCATGATGGCCACCGCCTCCGACATCGAGTGGCTCTTCGGGGTGATCACCGTCGCCCGGCGGCCCAGCCGCTGGATGTGGATCCGGTCCGCCACCTCGAAGACGTGCGGCATGTTGTGGCTGATCAGAATCACCGGCAGGCCCCGGTCGCGCACGTCGCGGATCAGCTGAAGGACGCGGTTGCCCTCCTTGACGCCCAGCGCCGCGGTCGGCTCGTCCAGGATCACCACCTTGCTGCCGAACGCCGCCGAGCGGGCCACCGCGACCGCCTGGCGCTGGCCGCCGGAGAGGGACTCCACCGCCTGGCCGATGTTCTGCAGGGTCGCCACGCCCAGGTCGCTCATGTGGCGTTTCGCCTCCGAGCGCATGTGCGACTTGTCCAGCAGCCGGAACACCGAGCCGAGCACGCCCGGCTTGCGTTCCTCGCGGCCGAGGAACAGGTTGTCGGCGATGTCCAGGCCCGGCGCCACCGCGAGGGTCTGGTAGACCGTCTCGATCCCGGCCGCGCGCGCGTCCATCGGATTGCGGAACTGGACCTGCTCGCCGTCCAGGTAGATCTCGCCGCTGTCCGGGATCAACGCCCCGGACAGCGCCTTGATCAGGCTCGATTTCCCGGCGCCGTTGTCGCCGATCACGGCGAGGATCTCGCCGGGGTACAGCTCGAGATCGCTGTTCTCGATGGCCGTGACGCGGCCGTACCGCTTGGTGATGCCGCGCGCTTGCAGAACCGGCGTCGTCACGTTTTCACCTTCCTGATCCACTGGTCCAGCGAGACGGCCACCAGGACGAGCAGGCCGATCGCGAAGCCCTGCCAGACGACCTCGACGCCCGCGAGCTGCAGGCCGTTGCGGAACACGCCGACGATCAGCGCGCCGATCAGGGTGCCGAGCACCCCTCCGCGGCCGCCGAAGAGGCTGGTGCCGCCGAGCACGACCGCCGTGATCGAGTCGAGGTTGTAGTCGATGCCGACGTTGGGGCTGGCCGACGCCAGCCGGCCGATGAGGATCCACGCGCCGACCGCGTAGAGCAGGCCGGCCACCGTGTAGACCGAGAAGAGCACGCGGTTGGTCCGGATGCCCGCCAGGCGGGCCGCCTCGAGATCGTCGCCGGTCGCGTAGACGTGCTTGCCCCAGGCCGTCGAGCCGAGGGCGTAGAAGAAGAACGCGAAGAGCAGCAGCATGATGATCGAGCCGTAGGTGAGCCGGAAGCCGCCGATCGGGATCGTAGTGCCGGTCCAGGTGAGGATGTCCGGCATGTCCGAGCCGCGGACGGTCTCGCTCTTGGACACCACCGAGTTGAGCGAGAAGAAGATGCTCAGCGTGCCGAGCGTGACGATGAACGGCGGCAGCTTGATCTTGGTGACCAGGAAGCCGTTGAGCGCGCCCATCGCCGTGCCGCAGGCGAGGCCGAGCAGCAGCGCCAGGACGCCCGGCATGCCGAGCTTGGTGGCGAAGTTGGCCATCAGGATCGACGAGAAGACGGCGATCGCGCCGACCGACAGGTCGATGCCGGCGGTCAGGATGATCAGGGTCTGCCCGAGCGCGAGCACCGCGATGACGGTGACCTGCGCCAGCACCAGGGACAGGTTCGGTGCCGAGAAGAACCGCTGGTTGGCGATCGAGAACGCGATGATCGCCATGACCAGCACGGCCAGGGGGCCGAGCGTCGGGTTGCCGTGCAGCAGGTGCTGCAGGCGCAGCCCGAGCGAGTCGTTGTGCCGGACCTCGAAGTCCTGCGGCGGTGGTGGTTCCTTCGTGACGGTCGTCATCGTCAGCCCCAGCAGTTCTGTTTGCCCCAGGCCGAGTCCTCGGCGTCGAGTCCGGTCTGCGGCTGGTCGGTGATCAGCGTGACGCCGGTGTCGACGAAGTCCTTGCCCTCGGTCGCCTGCGGCTTGGTGCCGTCCTCGATGAACTTGTCGAGCGCCTCGATGCCGAGCGAGGCCATCTTGAGCGGGAACTGCATGGAGGTCGCGCCGATGACGCCGGCCTTGACGTTGTCGACGCCGGGGCAGCCGCCGTCGATCGAGACGATGGTGACGGCCTTGTCCTTACCGGCCGCCTTGATCGCCTGGTAGGCGCCGGCCGCCGCGGGCTCGTTGATCGTGTAGACGAGATTGATCGACGGGTCCTTCTGGAGCAGGTTCTCCATCGCGGTTCGGCCGCCGTCCTCGGCGCCGTCGGTCACGTCGTGCCCGGAGATCCGCGGGTCGTTCTCGTCGCCGATCTTGTTCGGGTCGCCGACCGGGATGCCGAAGCCGTCCAGGAAGCCCTGGTCGCGCTTGACGTCGACGGAGACCTGGTTGGCGTTGAGGTCGAGCATGGCGATCTTCGCCTGTTTGCCGTCGGCCTCGAACTTCGCCTTCGCCCACTGCCCGATGAGCTTGCCGGCCTGGTAGTTGTCGGTGGCGAAGGTCGCGTCGGCCGCGTCGGGTGGGTCGGTCGGGGTGTCCAGGGCGATGACGAGCATGCCCTGCTGCTTGGCCTTGTCGATCGCCGGGACGATCGCCTTCGAGTCGCTCGGGGTGATCAGGAAGCCCCGGGCACCGGCGGAGATCAGGCTCTCGATCGCCTGCACCTGCGCCTCGTTGTCGCCGTCCTGCTTGCCGGCGAAGGTCTGCAGCGACAGGCCGGCCGAGTCCGCGGCCTGCTGGGCGCCCTCCTTCATCTTGACGAAGAAGGGGTTCGTGTCCGTCTTGGTGATCAGACCGACGATCTCCTCGCCGCCGGAGTCATCGCCGCCGCAGGCCGCGGTTCCGATCACCACGGCGACCGCGACCAGCGCGGGCCCGAGGCGCCCGCGCTTGATCAGCATTGATTGGCGCATGTCCCCCTCCAAATCGATTTAGCCGAAATAGCGAGACAACGTTGTCTTGCAGTAGACGTCTCGCCGCATCGAGTGTCAACAATTAGTTTCCGTATCGTTGCATTGCGTGATCATCATTAGATGTCGATCTACTCAGGGGGGACCATGACGGAGGGGAGGCCGACGATGAACGACGTCGCCCGCACCGCCGGGGTCAGCCTCAAGACCGTCTCCCGGGTCGTGAACGGCGAGACCACCGTGGACCCCACCCTTGCCGCGCGGGTCCGCGCCGCGGTCGCCGCGCTGAACTACCGCCGGCACCTCGGCGCGAGCATGCTGCGCCGAATGGACCGGCGGACCGGAACCATCGGGCTGCTGATCGACGACGTCGGAAACCCGTTCTCCGCCGCCCTGCTCCGGGCGGTCGAGGACGCGGCCCGCGCGCGCGGCGTACACGTGCTGGCCGGCAGCCTCGACGGGGATCCCGACCGCGAGCGCGAGCTGGTCCGGGCCTTCGCCCGGCGGCACGCCGACGGCCTGATCCTCGCGCCGGCCGGCCCGGACCAGGGCTATCTCGCCGCGGAACTGCCGCCGGACGTCCCGGTCGTCTTCCTGGAGCGGCCGGCCACCGGATTCGCGGCCGACGCGGTGCTTACCGGCGACGCCGCCGGTGCGCTGCGGGCCGTCCGGCACCTGATCGGGTACGGGCATCGCCACATCGCATACCTCGGAGACCCGGCGACCCGCGAGCGCCGCCAGGGCTACCTCGCCGCGCTCGGAGCCCTCGGGCTGCGCCCGGTCATGGTCGACGGACTGCGCGGTTCACCGGCCGCCGAGGCGGCCACCCGGAGCCTGCTCGGGCGCCCGCGGCCGCCGACCGCCCTGTTCACCGGCCGGAATCTGATCACCATCGGCGCCGTGCGGGCGCTGCGCGGGCTCGGCCGGCACCTCGACGCGGCCCTCGTCGGCTTCGACGACTTCCTCCTGGCCGATCTGCTCGAACCCGCGATCACGGTGGTCGCACAGGACCCGGCCGCGATGGGCGAAGCGGCGGCCCGGGCGCTCTTCGAGCGCATCGACGGGTACGCGGAGGAGCCGCGCGAGATCAGCGTGGCGACGACGCTGATCCCGCGCGGCTCCGGAGAGGTGCCTCCTACGGGAAGTTGACGATGTTGACCGGCACCGTCGCCGTCCCCTGCGCGGGGCCGCCGGTGTTGTTGACGACGTGGTCGATGACCCCGTTGCCGCCCAGCGACACGGTGAAGATGTTGTGCAGCCGCACCCCGGAGTTGACCGGGACCTCGAAGCCGCGGTCCGAGTGCACCTGCGGGTTGACGTTGAAGTAGCAGTAGCTGCCCATCGCCCAGGCCTCGTGGCTGGTCACGCTGTCGGCGACCTTGTACGCCGCGTACCCGTTGGCGCCGGAGCGCCAGGTGGCGTTGTTCGGCGGGTCGTACGGCTGCTCGTTCTGCAGGAAGTAGGTGCGGCCGCCGTTGCCGTTCCAGATCACCTCGTACTTCTGGTAGTGCTCGACGAAGAGGCCGTACCCGGTGACGTTCTGGCCGTTGACGATCAGGCCGCTGTCCGCCGTGTTGACCGTCCAGCCGTAGGTGCCGGCGTTGCCGTGGTCGGCGCGCCAGGCCCAGATGTGGTCGATGATCGTGTTGTTGCTGTTGATCAGCAGGCTGTTGGTCGCCTTGCCCGCGATCGAGCCGCCGATCCGGAAGAAGACGTCCTGGACCGTGGTCGGGTTCGCGGCGTGCCCGGCCGAGGAGCCGTTCGGGCCGATCACCAGCAGGTTCGCCGAGTTGGTCGTGCCCGCGTCGAAGAGCAGGCCGGCGATCTTCACGCCGTCCACGTCGGCCACCTGCATCGGCGTGACGCCGCCGTCCGGGATGATCGTGGCGTAGCCGAGGCCGAGCACGACGGTGTTCGCCCGGGTCACGTTGATCGTCTGGTTGACGTGGTAGATGCCCGGCTGGAAGAGCAGGTTGAGGCCCTGCGCGAGGGCGTTGTTGATGGTCGCGGCGCTGTCACCGGGCTTGGCCACGTAGAACTGCGTCAGCGGGATCGCCGTGCCCGGGGTGTTGCCGTTGGCCCAGGTCACGCCGGCCGCGTTGGTCTGCAGGTTCGGTACGAACACCTGGTACGCGCCGCCGGCCTGGTACAGGTACGGCTTCTCCCGGATGACCGGCGTGGTGCCGATCGTGGTGTACGGCGGGTTCGGGAAGCTCGACGCCGGCGCGCCCTGCACCCCGACGAACGTCTGGTTCCACACCGCGTTCAGGCTCGAGCCGATGGTGCTGTTGCGGGTGAACCACTGCTGCTGCGAGTACTGCTGCTCGGAGCCGCTGATCCGCGAGTCGGCGATGTAGCCGCCGGACGCCCAGCCGTAGCCGGCCGGCGCGAGGTTGAGGTCGCCGTGAATGTCCATCCGGCGGAACGGCGCGGCCTGCGAGACGGCCCAGCGGTTGGCGCCGGAGACCGGGTAGACCGACAGGTTCTCCACCGAGCGCCAGAAGTTCTGGGTGGCGTTGCCCTGGAACCAGCCCGCGTCGACGGTGATGTCACCGTTGATCCGGGTGTCCTGCGGGTTCTGGCCCAGGCCCAGCACCGAGGTGTAGAAGCCGACCTGGATGTTCAGGCCGTTGTAGGTGCCCGGCTTGAACGCGAGCACGTAGCGCTGCAGGCCGAACTGGTTCGACTCCTGCTGCCGGAAGATCGTGTCGGCCTGGCTCTGGATCGAGGCGCTCGACATGGACGGGTCGAAGACGATCACGTTCGCGCCGAGGCTGCCGCCGCCGGGCACGGTCGGGCCGGTCGGCGGCGTCGTCGGGGTGGTGGTGCCGCCGAAGATCTTGAACTCCCAGAGTGAGTAGCCGTACTGGGTGGCCCGCTCAGTGCCGTACATCCGCACGTAGCGGGCGGTGGCCGAGACCGCGAGGCTCTGCACGCCGGCGACGCCCGCGGTGGCCGCGGTCGCGTCGGTCCAGGTGCTGCCGTTCGCGGAGGTCTGAATCCGGAAGGTCCTGGCGAACGCCGCCTCCCAGTTCAGCTCGACCCGGGTGATCGCCGAGCTGGCGCCGAGGTCGACCTGCAGCCACTGCGGGTCGGCGAACGCCGAGGACCAGCGGGTGCCGGCGTCGCCGTCCACGGCGGCGGTGGCCGGGAACACCCCGGGGTTCTCCGACGACGAGGCGGTGGCCGGCTTGCCCTGCGACAGCAGGGTCTCGGCGGCCGAGGCACTCAGCGCGGTGACCGCGCCGAAGCCCGCGACGACTGCGGCGACCAGGGCTCCGGTGGCGGCGAGGCGCCATCCGGTGCGAGTTCGTCTCTCCAGGACCGCGGAGGGATCGGGGATGACCATTGCGTCTCCTAGACACGGCGGTACGGGCGCGGGGGATGCGCGTCCGGGTGGGAGCCGGGGAAAGCTCCCGATGGGGATAGCGGGAGGCGCTCTCAGAGAGAGCGCTCCCCCGATTCCTGGACGCTAGGTTCGTAACGCTCATGTGTCAAAGGTGAGTCCAAAAGTTAAGCGTCGATGGATCGCGCCCGCCCGGCCGCGACGACCGCCTCACTTTGTGTGACCGACACTCCGCCTCATCGGCCTTGAGCTGCAATTAGGACTGACGCAGCGACCGATGGGGTTTGCACCCGAGCGATCCTCCGGGCGGCCACGACGGGCCCACCCGGGCCTCGATAACGATTGTCCGCCCAGGGATCGACGCGCCCGAATGAGCTTGGACTTGCAAGACGATCATTACCGACATGCTATGCAAATAGGACGCTGCGACAGAATATGGGGAAGCGCTTCCCCGACCCGCCCGTCAGACGACGAAGGGCCGCGCCCGGCGGACGCGGCCCTTCACGGTCGGGGATCAGCCGAGGTCGACGCTCGGGTAGAGCGGGAAGTCCGCGAGCAGCTCGGTGGCCTGCTTCGAGATGCGGTCGGACACCGCGGCGTCCAGGTCGAACTTCGCCTTGGAGGCGCCGGGCTTGGTGCTGCTCAGCACCGTGTGCATGAGCTCGGCGATCTGATCCATCTCCGCCGCGCCGAGGCCGCGGGTGGTCAGCGCCGGCGTGCCGATGCGGATGCCGGAGGTGTACCAGGCGCCGTTCGGGTCCTGCGGGATCGAGTTGCGGTTCGTGACGATGCCCGAGTCGAGCAGCGCCTGCTCCGCCTGACGACCGGTCAGGCCGTACTTGTCGACGTCGATCAGCACCAGGTGGTTGTCGGTGCCGCCGCTGACGACCGTGGCGCCGCGGCTGGTCAGGCCGGCCGCGAGCGCCTGGGAGTTGTCGACGATGCGCTGCGCGTAGTCGGCGAACTCGGGGCGGCGGGCCTCGGCGAACGCGATCGCCTTGGCCGCCATCACGTGCGAGAGCGGGCCGCCGAGCACCATCGGGCAGCCGCGGTCGACCTGGTCGGAGAGCTCCGGCTGGCAGAAGACCGCGCCGCCGCGGGGGCCGCGCAGGCTCTTGTGCGTCGTCGTGGTGACGATGTGCGCGTTCGGGATCGGGTCGAAGTCGCCGGTGAAGACCTTGCCGGCGACCAGGCCCGCGAAGTGCGCCATGTCGACCATGAAGGTCGCGCCGACCTCGTCGGCGATCTCCCGCATGATGCGGAAGTTCACCTTGCGGGGGTACGCCGAGTAGCCGCCGACGATGACCAGCGGCCGGAACTCCTTCGCCGAGGCACGCAGCGCCGCGTAGTCGATCTGGCCGGTCGCCGGGTCGACGCCGTAGCTGCGCTGGTCGAACATCTTGCCGGAGATGTTGGGCCGGAAGCCGTGGGTGAGGTGCCCGCCGGCGTCGAGCGACATGCCGAGCATGCGCTGGTTGCCGAACGCGGACCGCAGCTCGGCCCACTCGGCGTCGGTCATGTCGTTGACGTTGCGCTTCTGCGCCTTGGCCAGCGCCGGCGCCTCGACCCGGTCGGCGAGGATCGCCCAGTACGCGACCAGGTTGGCGTCGATGCCGGAGTGCGGCTGCACGTACGCGTACGGCGCGTTGAACAGGGCCTTGGCGTGCTCGACCGCGACCGCCTCGACGGTGTCGACGTTCTGGCAGCCGGCGTAGAAGCGGCGGCCGATGGTGCCCTCCGCGTACTTGTCGCTGAGCCAGTTGCCCATGGCGAGCAGCACGGCGGGAGAGGCGTAGTTCTCGGACGCGATCAGCTTGAGGGACTCGCGCTGGTCCGTGAGCTCCTTGGCGATCGCGTCGGCGATGCGGGGCTCGACGGCGCGTACCGCCTCGAGGGCGGAACGGAAAGCGGTCGACTCGGCATTCAGTGCGGACATCGGACCTCCCTATCACAGGTGAAGAGGCCCAGGCGCACGGCAGGTCGTCCAGCGGACCGGTCTCCACGAGACGGGGCCGCTCCACGATGGTTGGCCCATCCGAACGCGCCAGTCACGGCCCGCCGAACAGCATACCGGCGTCGTCCACGCCACGCACATTTCGGGCGCGGCCGACCGGTCACAACACCGCGAGCTCGATCAGCTCCGCGTCGCCGGGGCGCCACCCCTCGACCGCCACGGCGACATAGCGGGCCCGATCGCCGAGCGCCGAGTAGGTCAGGCCGTCGGCGGAGGCCTCGATGCGCCACTTCCGGTGGCGCCCCCTCGACCAGGTCAGGCGGACGTCGTCGACCGCGACGACCGCGCCGAGGTCCACCACCATCCGGCCGGACTCCCCCGGCCGCCAGGCCGTGCGGGGGTCGCCGTCGACCGCGCGCGCGGGCGGGTTCATGCCGGCGGGCAGCGGCGAGGTCGGGAACGTGGTGCGGCCGCGGGCCAGGTCGGCGGTCGGCGTCACCGGATGCCCCGGTACGACCAGGGTGCGGGACCGGCCGGCCCGCAGCCGCACCCGGGCGGACCAGGAGCCGGCCCGGACCGTGAGGTCGACCCGGCGCCGGGCGGGCGCGGTGATCTGGAGGTGGTTCGAGTCCCGGGCCTCGAACCGGGTGCCGTCCGGGGCCGGCTCGTCGAGCAGGAAGCGCGGCGGCTCGACGACGGCCGTGCCGCCCGCCAGGCTCGTCGCCCACTCGAGGCCCTTGCCGCGGGCGGTCTGCTTGCCGCGATAGATGCGCCGGCCGGACGGGAGGCGCACGGCGGCGTCCACCCGGGCGGGGGTGAGGTTGAAGACGCTGAGGTAGCCGTCGGCGTCGCTGATCAGCAGGCCCTCGGCGGTGGGCAGGGTGCGGGCGGCGGCCGCGGCCAGGTTCGTCGTGGTGCCCGGGTAGCCCTCGATGACGGGCGCCGGCGCGGAGACCGCGCCCGCGCTCACCACGATCTTGCGGGACGTGCCGTGCGTGACGATGCCGAACCGGCCGTCGACGCCGACCCAGCCGGACGCGGACCGGGTCTCCGGGACGGCGGCCGCGTCGGTCCAGGTCAGGCCGTCGGTCGAGGTCTGGATCACAAAACCCTTGCCGTACGCGGCCTCCCAGTCGATCCGCACGCCGGCCACCTTCACGGCGGAGCCGAGGTCGACCGCGAGCCAGCTGTCGGCCCGGCCGCGCTCCTCGCGGGCGACCGCCCAGCGGGTCTCCGGATTGCCGTCGGTGGCGTTGCGCGCCGGGTTCCAGATGTCCTCGGAGGAGGCCGTCGGCATCGCGCCCTGCGCCAGGTCGGCGCCCTTGGTGTCGAGGACCGCGAAGGTGAAGATCGAGTAGCCGAACTCGGTGCCGGGCTCGCGGCCGAGCATCCGCACCCAGCGGGCGTCGCGCGGGCTGAAGGTGACGCCCGCCTTGCCCTGGTCGCCGAGCACCGCGCCGCCGTCCGGCGTGGTGAAGCGCCGCTTGCCGGACAGGCCGGGCATCCCGGGCATGTCGAGGGTGAAGAGGGTCAGGCGGCCCTCGCCGGACAGGCCGGTGCTCGCATAGACGACCGCGCCGGTGGGCAGGGTGGCGAAGCCCGCGGCGCGGTCGCCGTCGAAGGCGAGCACGGTCGCGGTCGCGTCGAGACCGTCGCGGTTGCGCTGGTACGCCCGGGTCCAGCTGCCGGTCGGTCGACTGCCGGCGGGCAGGAAGGCCGGCTCCCGGGTGTCGATCAGCCAGTTGTCGTGCTTGGGCTGCCACAGGAAGTTCACGAAGCCGGCCTTGGTGACCGCGCCGGCGAACGCGTGCTCGGACTGGTGCGCGGTCAGCCCGACCTCCTTGCCGAAGTCCCGGGTGCCGCCGGCCCGGCGGAAGAACTCGGCCCGGCCGACCGGCTGGACCGGGCGGGTGCGCAGGCGGTGGAACAGGTAGGAGATGGCCAGCTCGGCGCGGGCCTCGGGCTCGTACTTCTCCTCGCCGCTGAACTTCGTGAGCCGGTACTTCGGCTCGTACCGCAGGTAGGGCATCAGGCGCTCGGCCAGGTCGGCCTCGGCGCGGGCGGCGTCGCGGTCGCCCTGCACCTGCGCGAGGAACGCGAGCGGGAGGACGTCCCGGCCGTACAGGTGGTAGCGGTCGGCGACCATCGGCATCACCGGCTCGCCGGCGTCGCTGGCCAGCAGCCGCAGCGTGGCCCACAGCTGCTCGCCGTTCGGCGCGGCGGTGAGCACCTGCGGCAGCGGGCGGCCGGCGAGCAGGAAGTGGATCGCGGCGCGGCCCGCCATCCGCCAGAGCTCGGCCTGGTAGTGCGGGTTGACCGACCCGTGGTTCTCCACGATGAAGGTGTCGTGCAGGTTGTGCGCGGTGGTCCGCAGGTCGATCCGCTCGCCGTCGACGACGGCGGGGTTGGCGAGGTCGGCGACCGGCAGGCCGCTCGCGTTCGTCGCCCACAGCAGGAAGCGCTCCTGCCACCCCTCGGCCGCCTCGTCCGAGGCCCCGGCCCAGGCGAGGCCGGGCGCGAGGGCCTGCGCGTATACGCCCATCTCCTCCAGCCGGGTGTCGCCGGCCCAGCCGCCGGTCGTGCCGCGCGGCGACCAGCCGCCGCTGAGCGGGTCGTCGTCGGAGCCCAGGCCGTACGCGTACGCCGCCTGACCCGCCGCGATCCGGTCGATGTTCGCGCGGGTCTGCTCGTCCAGGTCGTCCCAGAGCAGCCGGGCGGCGAGGACGAAGTACAGCTCGAAGGTGGAGTCCCAGAAGAGCCGCCGGCCCCACTCGGTGCCGCCGGCCAGCCGGTTGGTGGCGGCGTACCGCGCGATGGTGGCGAGCGTCTTCGCCTTGAGGGTCGGCGCGTCGACGTCGGCGAGCCGCGGGTCGTAGTCGTCCATGCGGAGCAGTACCGCGTTGCCGAGGACGGAGACGAAGCAGAAGTCGGCGGCGCGGTAGGCGCCGATCCCGGTGTCCCACTGCTCCTCCACCCAGCGGGTGTGCGCGTGCAGCGCCTCGCGGTAGCGTTCGGCGACCGGGTCCGGCGTGGCGGCAAGGGCGCGTCCGGGCAGGGTGAGGGCACCACTGATACCGCCGACGCCCGCCAGCGCGAGCAGCTGGCGGCGGGACAGGGCGAGCAAGGAACCTCCCGGGCAGATCAGAATGCCGATGACAGCCTTCGCGCCTGCCCCAAAGACTGTCAAATCACCATTTGGGCACGATCCCCGTTCCATCGTGGCCGCGACGGATTTCGATCCGCCGGAGACCGTGGTCCAGCATGCCGGACCGGGCACGCCGACCGCCCACGGCGAGAGCCAGGTCACTGCGGTTCGCGGCGGCGCTAGTTCCGGAACTTAGATTGCTTGCTTGTTAACTAATGCATCGATGAAAATGACTTCACCGTCCCCAGCAGCACGTTCCCCCGCGCCGTGGCGCCGGCCCCACCCGAGGCCGGCGCCACGGCCGTATCCGGGGCGGGCGGGTGGCTGGCCGGGTACCCGCTCGGCTAGGAAGTACGGATGCGTCTCCTTCGTATCGTCGCCGCCGCCCTGACCGCGGCCCTGCTCGCCGCCCTGACCGCCGCCCCCGCGTGGGCGCACAACGCGTTGGTGGAGGCGACGCCCGGCAAGTCCGCGAAGCTGAAGACGGCGCCGGAGGAGGTCCGGCTGAGGTTCCTGCAGAAGCTGGACGCCGACCGTACGACCATCGTGGTGACCGACGCCGGGGGACGCGAGGTGCCGGCCTCCGCGCCGAAGGCCGACGGCAAGACGGGCTCGATCACGTTCACGGAGCCGCTGCCGAACGGGGCGTACACCGTGACCTACGGGGTGGTCTCGCAGGACGGTCACCCGGTACAGGGCAAGTACTCGTTCACCGTGAACGCGGCCGCGCCATCGACCTCGCCCGCGTCCCCGGCGTCGCCGCCGGCCGCGCCAACCACGGTCGCGGCTCCGGTTCCGGTCGCCCAGGAGGAGGAAAAGGGCGGGGCCGGCTGGCTGCCCATCGCCGCGGTGATCGGCGTAATCGCCCTGGTGGGGGCGGTCGGCGTCGCCCTGCTCCGGCGCCGCCGCCCCTGAGCCCGTCCACTGTGATCGCATGGTTACTTAACGTGACTCATACTTTCGGCTAGTCATCTATGGCCCACTCGGCTAACCTCTGCATAACCGAACGGCCATACGTGCCCGGACGGCGGTGATCCATCGATCGCCGTCGGCCCCGAGCCGAAAGCGATACCTTGCCCGACCCGGGCCCGGCGAAACGCCGGGCCGGCTCTCCGGACAGGTGACAAGGAGGACACGAGATGACTGTCATGCAGTCCACCGGGACGAGGACCAAGCCGGCGATCAGCACGGCACCGGCGGAGAGCGCCGCCGATCTGCTGAACGCGATGGCGGCGATGCCGGCCGGTCACCCCTCCCGCGCGTCGCTTCGGGACCGGGCGATCGAGGCCTGGCTGCCGCTCGCCCGCCACCTCGCACACCGCTACTCCGGCCGCGGCGAACCCACCGACGACCTCGTCCAGACCGCCACCGTCGGCCTCATCAAAGCCGTCGACAAGTTCGACCCCGACCGCGGCGTCGACTTCGCCGGCTACGCCATCCCCACCATCATCGGCGAGATCAAGCGCCACTTCCGCGACCGCACCTGGTCCGTACGCGTACCCCGCCGCCTACAGGAACTGCGCCTGGCCATCACCGAGGCCAACAGCACCCTCACCCACACCCTCGGCCGCTCACCCACCGTCGCCGACATCGCCGTCCACCTCGGCGTCACCGAGGAAGACGTCCTGGAAGGCCTCGAAGGCGCCCGCGCCTACAACGCCACCAGCCTCTCCACCCCGATCAGCGCCGACGGCACCACCGAACTCGGCGACACCCTCGGCGACACCGACCACGAGTTCGAGGTCGCCGAAACCCGCGTCGCCCTCGGACCGGCCCTGGCCACCCTCGACGAACGCGAGCAGAAGATCCTCACCCTGCGCTTCTACGGCAACCTGACCCAGTCCCAGATCGCCGACCAGATCGGCATCTCCCAGATGCACGTCAGCCGCCTGCTCACCAAGGCACTGACCAAGCTGCGCGGCCAGCTGGCCAGCGAGCTGCTCTGACCCGCACCCGGACACCCAGACACGCAGATCGCCGGCCCGGTTCGGGCCGGCGTTCTGCGTATGCTCACGCGTGCGAGAAAGCGAGTTGATGCCGTGAGCGAGCCCGGCTGGGTGGAGCACGCCGTGTGGTGGCAGGTCTACCCGCTCGGCTTCACCGGCGCGTACCCGGACGGCGGCGCGGGCGGCGGGCTCGCTCGGATCACCGACTGGCTGGACTACGCGATCGAGCTGGGCGCCTCGGGGCTCCTGCTCGGCCCGGTCTTCGCGTCCGAGACGCACGGCTACGACACGGTCGACCACCTCCGGATCGACCCCCGGCTCGGCGACGACGCCGACTTCGACGCGCTGATCGCCGCGGCGCACGACCGCGGGCTGCGGGTGCTGCTCGACGGCGTCTTCAACCACGTCGGCCGGGGGCACGCCGCCTTCCAGGCGGTGCTCGCGCAGGGTGGCGACGCGCCGACCGCGGGCTGGTTCCGGGCCGCCCGCCCCGACGGCGGCGGCGCGCCGCGGTACGAGACGTTCGAGGGGCACGACGCGCTGGTCGCGCTCAACCACTCCGAGCCGGCCGTCGCCGACTACGTCGCCGGCGTGATGACGCACTGGCTGCGGCGCGGCGCGGACGGCTGGCGGCTGGACGCCGCGTACGCGGTCCCGGCCGAGTTCTGGGCCGGCGTGCTGCCGCGGGTCCGCGCCGAATTCCCCGGCGCGTACCTGCTGGGCGAGGTCATCCACGGCGACTACGCCGACTTCGTGGCGCGCTCCACGGTGGACTCCGTGACGCAGTACGAGCTCTGGAAGGCCGTGTGGAGCGCGCTCAACGAGGGAAACTTCTTCGAGCTCGCCTGGGCGCTGGACCGGCACAACACGTTCCTGGACACCTTCGTGCCGCAGACGTTCGTCGGCAACCACGACGTGACGCGGCTGGCCAGCCGGATCACCGACCCGCGGCACCTGCCGCACGCCCTCGCGCTGCTGCTCACGGTCGGCGGCACGCCGTCGGTGTACTCGGGCGACGAGCAGGGCTTCACCGGCGTCAAGCAGGACCGCGAGCACGGCGACGACGCGGTCCGGCCGCCGTTCCCCGAACGCCCGGACGACCTCGCGCCGTACGGCCGGCCGCTCTTTCACCTGCACCAGGAGTTGATCGGGCTACGCCGGCGGCACCCGTGGCTGCACCGCGCCCGGACGAGCACGGTGCACCTGACCAACGAGCAGTTCGCCTACGAGGCCGCGGCGGGCGGCCATCGACTGCTGGTGGCCCTGAACGCCGGCGCCGACCCCGCCGAGCTTCCCGTGGCGCACGCGACGAGCGTCCTGCACGGCGAGGCGAAGCTGAGCGCGCCCGGCTCGGCCGCCGCGACGGTGGCGCTGCCCGCCGCCGGCTGGGCGGTGCTCAGCGCTGAGGCGGCGAGAGCGCCCGGCTGACGTCGTCCGACGGCCCGTACGCGGTCAGGAACCTGTCCCGGAACTCGTTCATCCGCCAGACCGGCGCCGCCGGGGCCGGCTTGAGCCCGTCGGTCCAGCCCCAGTCGGCGATCTTGTCGAGCACGGTCTTGTCCTTGGCGACGATGGTGATCGGCACGTCGTGGCTGGCGCCCTCGCCCGTCACGATCTTCGAGGCCTGGTGGTCGCCGAGGAAGACCATGACGGTGTTCTCGTCGCCGTACAGCTCCAGCCAAGTGGTGATCGTGGTGAGCGTGTACTGGATGGACCGCGAGTACTCCCGCTGCACCTTGGCCGGGTCCTTCCAGATCGCCTTCGGCCGCTTGCCTTCCTTCTGGATCTGCTTGTAGATCGAGCCGTCGCCGACGTCGTTCCAGTCGATGAACTGCGGGATCGGCGCCCACGGCGTGTGGCTCGACACCAGCGGCATCTCGACCATCATCGGCGCGTGCGCGGGCCCGTGCACGTTCTTCTCGAACCAGGACATGGTGTACTGATCCGGTTGCGGCGCCCAGCTGAACTTGGGGCCGACGTAGCCGGTGTTGCGCGAGTCGTACACCCGGTTGTAGCCGTAGAAGCTGCCCTCCGGGAACGCCTTGGTGGCGCCCGGCATCACGCTCACGGTGTCGAACCCGGCCTTCTTGAACGCCATCGTCATGGTCAGCCGGTCGCTGGCCATCAGGTTGCGGTACCGCTGCTGGTTATCGATCCACACGCCGGACAGGAAGGTGGAGTGCGCCAGCCAGCTGTTGCCGCCGTACGTCGACGAGGCGAGGAAGCCGCTCTTGGCCGCGAAGCCGGCCTTCTTGAGGCTCTCGGTGCCCTCGGCGAGCACCTCGAGGGTGCCGGGGGCCAGCTTCGGGTCCTCGATCGCGGAGCGGCCGTAGCTCTCGACGAAGGTGAAGAAGACGTCCTTGCCGCGCAGCCCGGTCAGCAGCTGGTCGCCCGGGGTGTCCGCGAAGGCGTCGTTCGCGGCCTCCCGGGCGAAGTTCTTCTCGTCCTGCAGGCCCGAGACGACGGCGCCCGCCCGGTTGTAGACGTAGAGCGCCGAGCTGCGGGCGGCCACCGGGATGTTGAAGACCTGCACGCCGAGCAGCAGCATGACCAGCCAGACCGCGGTGCCGGTGATGGCCGTGCCCGCGGTGGCCCGGCGGTGCGCGGCGGCGACCCTGGTGATCCGCATCGCCGCCAGGCTGGTCAGCGCCAGGATGGCGACGACCAGCAGGACGACCCCGACCAGCGCGCCCTTGGCGCCGGCGTCGCCGACCGTGTCCTTGAGGAAGGACTGCGCGTCGTCCAGCAGCTCCCAGTCGAGCACCAGGTCGAACGGCCGGTTCAGGGTCTCGTTGAAGCCCATGTCGATCATCTTCAGGACGGTCAGCAGGCCCAGCCCGGCGCCGAGCACGCCCGCGGCGATCCGCTTCCACCGGCCGGGCAGCAGGATGATCAGGCCGACGGCGACGAAGCCCTCGATGGGCAGCCGCAGGTAGGTGCCCGGGCGCTCCAGCCGGCTGATCACGTTGGGCATGATCAGCGCGGCGAAGACCAGCACGATCGCCGAAACGGTGAGTACATGCCCGGCGATCCGCCGGATCCGGCCCCGCGTGGGCGCGGCCTCCGCCTCGGCCACCGCGGTGTCCGCCTGCGGTTTCGGCTCGGCCTCGACCGCAGCCTCCGCTTTTTCGGCGCGGCGGAACCGTGCGACGAGTGCTTCGCGTACCGAACCAGACAAGACGTGGCCCTCCTCCGGGACATTCCCATCAGAGGAACGGATCTCGGCGGCCGGTAGTTCAATCGGCGGTCACGGCCCGATCCGTACGAACGGGAAGAACGGGCCCAGGAGGGTTGACACATCGGAGCTTGTCGATAAAGGCTTCCCCTTGACGGGTCATGACATCGATGTCATCAGGGGGAAGTGCATGCTCGGATTCCGTACCGTTGCCGCGCTCTTGGGTCTCGCCCTGGCCGTGCCGATCGGCTCGGCCGCCCGGGCCGCGCCGCCGCCCGCGCTGGTCGCGGACCCCGCGGCATACGTGAACCCGTTCATCGGCACCACGAACCTGGGCAACACCTACCCGGGCGCGGTGACGCCGTTCGGGATGCTGGCCTGGAGCCCGCAGACCTCGCGCGGCAACCAGCTCTCGACGCCCGCGCCGGGCGGCTACCAGTACACGGCGACCCGGATCCGCGGGCTCAGCCTGACCCACCTCAGCGGGGTGGGCTGCTCGGGCGCGAACGGCGACATCCCGATCATGCCGCACGTCGGCGACGTCGCGACGTCCCCGACCGCGGACGCCGTCGACGCCGTCTACGCCAGCACGTTCTCGCACGCCAACGAGGCCGCCGCGCCCGGCTGGTACTCCGTCGGACTGGACAGCGGCGCCGGCGCCGAGCTGACCGTGACGCCGCGCACCGGCTACGGCAGGTTCACCTTCCCCGCCGACAAGCCGGCCGCCCTGCTGTTCCGCACGTCGATGTCGGAGACCGGCAGCGAGGCCGCGACGGTGCACCTCGACCCGGCGACGCAGACGGTCAGCGGCTCGGTGAGCGCCGGCAACTTCTGCGGACCGCAGAGCACCAACAACTCGCACGCCTACTACACGCTGCACTTCGTCGCGAAGCTCGACCAGCCGTTCGCCGCGACCGGCACCTGGAAGGACGCGACGCTGACACCGGGCGGCACCGACGCCGAGGGCGGCAGCGGCTACAGC
The DNA here is from genome assembly GCF_044465445.1 of Actinoplanes sp. NPDC049668. Taxonomy (NCBI): domain Bacteria; kingdom Bacillati; phylum Actinomycetota; class Actinomycetes; order Micromonosporales; family Micromonosporaceae; genus Actinoplanes; species Actinoplanes sp. NPDC049668. Next base: position 422,814 of record NZ_JBITLR010000006.1, on the reverse strand, counting down.
GCGACCGGGCGGCCCAACCCGGGCCGGGGCTCCGGCGGCTACGTGTCGTTCGCGCCCGGCACCACCGCCGTCGGGATGCGCGTCGCCATCTCGTACGTGAGCCTGGACGGCGCGCGGGCCAACCTGGAGCGCGAGTCGCCCGAGCGGCGGACCTTCGAGTCGATCAAGGCCGACGCCCGCCGGGCCTGGTCGCACCGGCTCAAGCGGATCCGGATCGGCGGCGGCACCGAGGACCAGACCACGACGTTCTACACCGCGCTGTACCACGCCATGCTGGAGCCCACCCTGACCAGCGACGTCGACGGCCGCTACTACGGCGCCGACGACGAGATACACCGCCTGTCCACCCGGCAGAGGGCCCAGTACGGCACGTTCTCCGGCTGGGACGTCTACCGCGCCCAGGTGCAGCTGCTCGCCCTGCTCGACCCGAAGATGGCGTCGGACTTCGCGCAGTCGCTGTACAACTACGCGACCCAGCGCGACGGCGAGTGGGACCGCTGGCTGCTGCAGCACGGCAAGACCGCGGTCATGTCCGGCGACCCGTCGGCGGCCGCGGTGGCCGGCATGTACGCCTTCGGCGCCCGCGACTTCGACGTCCGGGGCGCCTTCGACTCGCTGGTGCGCGCGGCGACCGTGCCGACCGCGAACGACTCCAGCGACGCCGGCTGCAACGTCGAGTGCGTCGGCCAGCGGCCCTCCCTCGACAAGTACCTGACGCTGGGCTACGTGCCGGCCGACGACTGCCACTGCTGGGGCGGCGCGGCCGAGACGCTGGAGGACGCGGCGGCCGACTACGGCATCGCCGAGCTGGCCAAGGCGCTCGGCGAGGACGAGACGCACGCGGAGTTCCTGCGCCGCTCGCACAACTGGCGCAACGTCTTCGACCCCGCCGCCCGGGCCGACCCGGGCCTGGAGCACAACATCCGCGAGCGGATCACCGCGATCACCGCGAGCGGGGAGAACCCGCCCGGCGAGGGCAAGGCGCAGGCCTTCGACGGCGACAAGGGCACCAAGTGGCTCACGTTCGCCGCCACCGGCTGGGTGCGCGCCGGCCTGTCCGCGCCGCTCACTGTCGAGAGGTACGCGCTGACCTCCGCGAACGACGTGCCGGCGCGGGACCCGCGGGACTGGCGGCTGCAGGGCTCGGACGACGGCACCACCTGGACGGACCTCGACACCCGGACCGGGCAGACGTTCGAGGCCCGCGGACAGACCCGGCTGTACACGGTCGCCGAGCCGCGGCCGTACCGCGAGTACCGGCTGGAGGTCACCGCGAACGGCGGCGCGCCGATCGTGCAGCTCGCCGAGCTGGAGCTCGCCGACCCGGCCGTGCCGACCCCCGCGCCGGCCGACGGCGCACACGTCGGCTGGATGCGCGACCGGTACGCCGACGGGCACTGGGCCGAGGGCTTCAGCCCGTCGACCGGCGCGGGCTTCGTCGAGGGCAGCAGCGCGCAGTACACCTGGATGGTCTACTCCGACGTGGTCGGGCTGGCCGCGGCGATGGGCGGGAACGCGATCGCGATCGAGCGCCTCGACGCGTTCTTCCGCAACCCGGACGGCACGTTCGACCTCAGCGCCACCAAGAGCACGAGGTTCGACGCGACCAACGAGCCCGACATCCAGACGCCATACCTCTACAACTACCTCGGCGCCGCGCACCGGACCCAGGAGACCGTCCGGGCGATCATCGACGGCAAGTGGAGCAACGGGACCGGCGGCATACCCGGCAACGACGACGCGGGCACGATGAGCGCCTGGTACGTCTTCTCCGCGCTGGGGCTCTACCCGACCGTGCCGACCCGCGCGGAGCTGGCACTCACCTCGCCGCTCTTCCCCCGCGCGGTCGTGCACCTGGCGAGCGGCCGGGACCTGACCATCGCCGCGCCGCGCACGGACGGTAAGGCTGTCTACGTTCGGAAACTCACTCTTAACGGGAAAAAGACCACCCGGGCCTGGCTGCCCGCGAGCGTGCTCACCAGGGGCGGCAGCCTGCGCTTCACGTTGGCGACCACACCGAGCCTGACCTGGGGAAACGGTCCGGGGGACGCGCCTCCGCAGAATTGACCGGCGTGCCCGCGCGGCGGGTTGCGGGGTGAGCTCGGCGATCCCTCGCCGGGCTCACCCCCGTGTCGCAGTTGCCGATAGGTGGTTACCGTGTGACGTCGGGGGCGCGAGTCCCGACACCGATGACGGGAGACCGCTCAGCCCATGCCCCCCGCGGACGATCTACCCAGCTTCCTGCACAGCGTGGCACCCATCCTGGACCGATGGGGTTACCTCGCCATCGCGGGTGTCATCGGGGTCGAGAGCTTCGGCGTGCCCGCGCCGGGCCAGACGCTCATGATCGCCGCGGCGATCTACTCGAGCTGGGGACGGCTGGACATCTTCGCCGTCGCCGCGGTCGCCTTCGTCGCGGCCGTGCTCGGCGACAACATCGGCTACTGGATCGGCGTGCGCGGCGGCCGCCGGGCGGTGCACCGCTTCGGCAAGTACATCTTCATCACCCCGGCACGCCTGGAACGCGCCGAGCGGTTCTTCGCCCGGCGCGGCAACCGGATCGTCGTGGTCGCCCGCTTCATCGACGGGTTGCGGCAGCTCAACGGCGTGATCGCCGGCATAACCGCGATGCCCTGGCGGACCTTCCTGATCTACAACACGATCGGCGCCGCGCTCTGGGTCGGCTGGTGGACGACCGTCGCGTACCTGCTGGGCACCCACCTGGTGGAGATCATCGACCGGGCGCACGAGTACCGGTACTGGGCGATAGCCGCGGTGGTGATCGCCATCGGCGGCTACGCCTGGCTGCACATCCGCCACATCCGCCGGCGCCGCGCCCGCGCGGCCGCCGCCCTCGATCGCCAGGAGGTCCGGGCCTGACGGTTCACGGCGCGCGGGCCGGCCGGTAGCGTCCCGGAGATCGCGCGGGTTCAGGACTGGAGCATCATCGTGAATCGTTTCGCATTCGCCGGGCGCACCTGTGTCGTCACGGGCGCGGCCAGCGGCATCGGCGCCGCCCTCACGCTCGACCTGGCCCGGCGCGGCGCCGTCCTGGCCCTGGTCGACCGGGACGCCGAGGGCCTCGCCCGGATCGCCGGGCAAGCCCGCGAGTCCGGCGCGAAGCAGGTCAGCACCCACGTCGTCGATCTCTCCGACGGCGGGGACCGGCTGGACCTGGCCGCCGAGGTCGCCCGCCTGCACGGCGGCGCCGATCTACTGATCAACAACGCCGGCGTGGCGCTGAGCGGAACCTTCGACGAGGTCAGCATGGCCGACTTCGACTGGCTGCTGGAGATCAACCTGCACGCGGTGATCCGGACCACGAAGGCGTTCCTGCCGCAGCTGATGAGCCGCCCGGGTTCGCACGTCGTCAACATCTCCAGCCTGTTCGGCCTGATCGCGCCGCCCACCCAGGTCGCCTACGTCACCAGCAAGTACGGCGTCCGCGGCTTCTCCGAGGCGCTGCGCCACGAACTGGCCGGGACGGTCGGCGTGACGGTGGTGCACCCCGGCGGCATCCGGACCAACATCGCCACCAGCGCCCGGCTGTCCGGCCCCGACACCGACGGCAGCCAGGCCGCCCGGGCCGCCGAGTTCACTCGCACCGCGCTGACCATGCCGCCCGAGGAGGCGGCGAAGCTGATCATCGCGGCGGTGCGGGCCCGCAAGCCCCGGCTGGTGATCACCTGGGCGGCCCGGCTGGCCGACGTGCTGGCCCGGATCGCGCCCGGTAGGTACTGGAATATCCTCCAGCGTCAGGCCGCGAAGAGGACCATGTAGGCGCCGTGTCGGCGCCGTGTCAGCGGGCCCGGGCACGCTGGCACGCATGACAGCTGATCTGGTGATCGAGGCCGAGGGCCTCGTCAAGCACTTCGGGTCGACGAAGGCCCTGCAGGGCGTCGATCTCGCCGTGCCCCGGGGGACCGTGCTCGGCGTGCTCGGCCCCAACGGCGCCGGCAAGACCACCGCCGTCCGCATCCTCTCCACGCTGCTGAACCCGGACGCGGGCAGCGCGCGGATCAGCGGCTTCGACGTGGTCCGCGAGGCCGAGAAGGTCCGCCAGGTGATCGGCCTCACCGGCCAGTACGCCTCCGTGGATGAAGACCTGACCGGCCGACAGAACCTGGAGCTCTTTGGCACCCTGCTTGACTTGGGCCGGGCCGGCGCCCGCCGGCGGGCCGCCGAGCTGCTCGAGTGGTTCGACCTCACCGACGCGGCGGGCCGGCAGGCCAAGACCTACTCCGGCGGCATGCGCCGGCGCCTCGACCTGGCCGCGAGCCTGGTCGGCTCCCCCGACGTGATCTTCCTGGACGAGCCCACGACCGGCCTCGACCCCGCCAAGCGCGAGGACATGTGGGAGGTCGTCCGCACCCTCGTCAAGGCCGGCTCGACAGTGCTGCTGACCACGCAGTACCTGGAGGAGGCGGACGCGCTCGCCGACGAGATCACCGTGATCGACCACGGCCGGGTCATCGCGCACGACACCCCCGAAGGGCTCAAGCGGGTCGTCGGCGGCCAGACCCTCGAGGTCCGCCCGTCCGACCCGGAGCAGCTGCGGCTCACCGCGTCGATCCTCTCCGAGGTCTCCTCGGGTGCGCAGGCCGACGAGATCCGCAAGGGCATGCTCGCCGTGCCGGTCGCCGACGACCGCGCCATGACCGAGGCCGTCGCCCGGCTGGCCGCGGCCGGCGTCGCCGTCACCGAGCTCGCCCTGCACCTGCCGAGCCTCGACGAGGTCTTCTTCACGCTCACCGGGCGGACCGCCGCCGAGGACGACACGACCAAGGAAGAGGTGGCGGCGTGACCACGACGATCGCTCCCCGGACCGGCAACCCGGTCCTGCCGACGCGGGCGGTACCGAGCCCGCGGCCGTTTCGGCTCGTGCGGCACTCGCTCGCGCTCGCCAAGCGCAGCCTGATCAAGACCGCGCGTACGCCCGAGGCGCTCATCGACGTGACGCTTCAGCCCGTGCTGTTCCTGGTCATCTTCGTCTACATCTTCGGCGGCGCGGTCGCCGGATCCACCGAGGAGTACCTGCAGTTCCTGCTGCCGGGCATCCTCGCGCAGACCATCGCGACGGGCTGCATCGCGATCGGCGTCAACCTCAACACCGACATCGCGAAGGGCATCTTCGACCGGTTCCGGTCGCTGCCGGTGCCGCGCTCGGCGCCGCTGCTCGGCGCGGTGCTCGGCGACATCGTGCGGTACGTGATCGTCACCGTCTCCACGCTGGCGATCGGCTACGTGATGGGCTTCCGGATCACCACCGATCCGCTGAGCGCGCTCGCGGGCTGTGGCCTGGCGGTGCTGTTCGCGCTCTGCCTGAGCTGGCTGCCGGTCTTCGTCTCGATGAAGGTGCGCACGCCGGGCGCGGTGCAGGGCATCATGTTCGCCGCGATCATGCCGCTGAGCTTCGCCTCCAACGTCTTCGTCAACACCGACACGCTGCCCGGCTGGATGCAGGGCTTCGTCAACGTGAACCCGCTGACGCACCTCGTCGGCGCGATGCGTGGCCTGTTCCTCGGCACGCCCCTCGACAACCACGTGTGGTGGACGCTGGCCTGGTGCGCGATCTTCGTCGTGGTGTTCATGCCTCTGGCGCTGCGGGCGTACCGGAAGAAGGTCTGAGCAGGTCGGCCATCAGCTCCCGGATGCGGGAGCTGATGGCCGCCGGCGTCCGGTCCTGGCCGGCGCCGAGCAGGTCCCGGCGCCGCGCCTCCGGGCCGAGGGCGGCGGCCAGCCGGGCGCCCTCGCCGTACGGGAAGACCATGCCGGCGTCGGCGCCCGCCCGGATGCCCAGCGTCCACAGTTCACGGGCCGTCTCGTCGTCGCCGTTGAACGCCGCGAACTCGGCACCGCCGAGCGCCCACGCGCCCAGCGGCGGGCTCTCGCCGTACGCGGAGACGGCCTCGTTGCGCGCGAGGGTCAGCGAGGCGACGGCCCGGGCCGACGCCGACGCCCGGGTCTCCGGCCGGGCCTCGCCCACCCACAGGCGCAGGATCGCGACCGCGACCCGGAACGCGACCCGCCGCCGCGGCAGGTGATCCTCGAACAGGCCGACGGTCCGGTCCACCGTGTCGGCGTAGCCGAGCGCCTCGTCGTGGCGCCCGCGCCGCCAGGCCAGGTGCGCCAGGCCCAGGCAGGCGTGCACGGCGTCGTCGTCGCCGACCGGGGCGGACGCCACCAGCTCGCGCAGCCGCCGCTCGGCGTCCGGATCGCCGTCGAGCGTCCGCCGCACGTCGAGCAGCACCCCGATCGAGTGTGCGTCCTGCTTGGCGCCGACCAGCTCCATGTGCCGCACGCTGCGGGTCAGCCACTCGGTGGCCCGGGCGTCGCCGCGGGAGCCGACGGCGTGCCCGACGACCTGGGCGGCCATCGCCATCCCCCAGTGGTCACCCGCCTGTTCGAAGCGCCGGTACGCCAGCTCGGCGTCCTCGACGGAGTCGCCGGGCAGCCCACCGCTCTCCCGCAGCGCCGCCCGCAGGAACAGCCCGAAACCCTGCACGTACGGGTCCGGGTACGCGATCAGCTCCTCGGCGCCCGCCAGGCTGGTGCCCGGCCGGATCCGGTCGAACGCGGGCACGGCCCGGGCCAGCACCTTCACCCGCGCGGAGACCTCGCCGGAGCGCTCCGACAGGACTCGGACCAGCGCCCGGCGCGCGAGGGCCGCGACCCGCAGCGGCCCGGTGATGCCGGCGTTCACCCCGACCAGCAGGCACCACCAGGCGAGCCGGTCGGCGTCGGGCAGGGTGCGCCCGGCGGCGGCGCCGGCCGCGATCGCGGAGCGGAGCCGGGCCCGCGGGTCGTCGGCGTGCAGCTGGGCGGCGGCCCAGGTGGTCACCTCGACGTGCAGCCCGCGGACGGTCCACAGGTGGAACAGCGCCGCGGTGATGTCGACCCCCGCGGCCTCGTCGTCGCCGGCGATCGCCCAGCGCAGGCCGGCCAGCAGGTTCTCCTGCTCGGCGGTGCAGCGGGCGAACGCGCCGAGCTGGTCGTCGCCGAGGAACCGCCCGGCGAGCCCAACCGCCTCCGCCCGGGCCCAGCCCACCAGGCCGTCCGAGGCCGGCGCCCGGCCACCTGCCGCGTCCAGCCGGGCCTCGCCGAACTCCCGGACGGTCTCGAGCATCCGGTAGCGCGGCGCACCGCCGTCGCCTTCGATGCTCAGCAGCGACTGCTCGACCAGGGCGGCCAGCCCGCGCCGGACGTCCGGCGCACCCGCGACCGCGGCGGCGAGGTCAGCGGTGAACGGCGCCGGAATGACCGCGAGGCGGTGCAGCAGCTCCCGGTCGCCGGCCTCGAGCAGTCGGCTGCTCCAGTCGACCATCGCCCACAGGCTCGCGTGCCGCTCGGGCAGGCCGCGCAGGGCGTCGTCGAGCAGCGCGAACCGGTCGCTGAGCCCGGCAAGGACGTCGTCGATCGGCATGTACCGCAGCCGCGCCGCGGCCAGCTCCAGGGCCAGCGGCAGGTTGTCCAGCCGGTGGCAGAGCGCGAGGGCACGCCCGGCGTCCCAGGTCGGCACCGCGCCGCCGGACCGGGCACGGGCCTCCAGCAGGGCGAGCGCCTCGTGATCGGGCAGCGCCGTCAGCCGGTGCACCGCCTCGCCGGCCAGCCCGAGCGGCGCCCGGCTGGTGGCGAGGACGGCGACCTCGGGCGCGGCCGCGGCGAGCAGCTCGGCGACCACCTCCGCGGCGGCGGCCAGGACGTGCTCGCAGTTGTCCAGCACCACGAGCCCGTCGAGCTCCGGCGCGATCGCTTGCAGCCGCTCCCGCGGGCTCAGCACGCGCCGCTCGAGGCCCAGCCCGGCGGCGGCCTCCGTCTCCGCGCCGCCGAACGCGGCGAGGACCGCGGGCAGCACCCCCGCCGGGGAGCGCACGCCGGCCAGCTCGATGACCCGCACCGGGCCGTCCGCGCGCCGCGCGACCTCGGCGGCGAGCCGGGTCTTGCCCGCGCCGCCGGACGCGACGATCGTCACCAGGGGCGCCTCGGCGAGCGCCGCGGTCACGGCCGCGACGTCGTCCTCCCGCCCGACCAGCGCGCCCGCGGGTCGCCGCCAGCCGCGCGGCAGCACCGGGCGCGGCGCGGGCCCGGCCCGAAGCTCTCCGCGCAGCAGGGCGAGATGCGCCTCGGCCAGCGCCGGGGACGGGTCCGCGCCGTAGCGGTCGGCCAGCTCGGCCCGCAGCCGCTCGAACAGGTCCAGGGCCTCGGCGTCGCGACCCTGCGCCGCGAGCAGCCGCACGAGTAGCGCGGCGGCCGGCTCGTCCGGTGGCGTGTGGGCGGCGAGCCTGCGCAGATCGGTCTCGTCGTTCGCACCGGCACCGGCACCGGCCAGCGCGGCCTCGGCCCGCAGCGCGGCGACATCGGCGAAGAGCCGCGCGCCGTCGGCGAGGTCGGGTACCTCCGGAAACCGGGCCCGGGCTGCGTCGGCGGCCTCGCGCGCGGCCGCGGCGTCGCCGGCCCGCAGCGCGGTGCGCGCCCGCTCGATCAGGCCGCCGACGGCCACCGCGTCGACGTCCACGAGGTCGGCGGGGATCCGGTACCCGCCGGGAACCGCCTCCACCGCGAGGCCGAGCCGCCGCACCCGGGACACCAGGGCCTGCAGCGCGCCCGCGGAGTCGTCCGGCGGATCGCCGCGCCAGACCGCCTCGGCCAGCGCCACCGTGGAGACGGCCCGCCCCCGCGCACCGACCAGCTCCCGGACCAGCGCGCCCAGCCGCTCACCCCGCACCGGTCGCCCGTCGACCGCCAAGACCCCCAACGTGACAACGCTGGTCACGACGGCGCGGCCATCAGGTCGACGGGTGGGCGCTTGCGCACGCCGAGGAGTTCGAGCCATTCGATCAGCTGGCGGTGCACGGCGTCCGGGCCGTCGAGGTCGCCGTGGGTGATCTGCCACTCGGCCGGGTGCACCAGCATCGCGTCGGTCTGCCAGCCGCCGAGTCCGCCGTGCGAGCCGACCAGCTCCTCGAACGCCGCCACCTCGTCGGTCACCGGGTCGACCGAGCTGATCAGCACCAGGTCGCCGACGTGCGCGGCCCGCTGGTGCCGCAACAGATCGGCGCGGGCGTGCGGCCCGTACGGCAGCAGCGGATCGACCCCCTCGACCGTGCCGTCGGCGAGCCGGTGGCTGCCCGCCGCGCCGACGGCCACCGGCCCGTCGTCGTCCACGACCACCAGGCCGACGCCGGGGTGTTTCGCCAGGCCGGAGACGAGCTGCGGGTACTCCCGGTCGATCCGGGCCCGGTCGAGCCGCTCCGGGAAGCGGGTCAGGTAGATCAGCGCCAGGTTGCCCGACGAGACGACGAGCAGCGGGGCAACCGGCGTGGCCGGGAAGTCCGGCTCGACGGCGGCCTCCCGCTCGGCGGGCACCGCCGGCGCGTCCGCCCGGTCGGGCACCGAGAAGCGCTGGACCACCTCGTCGAGGGTCTCGCCGTGCCGCTGCCGGAAGGTGGCGCCCTGGCTCTGGCCGTGGTCGGAGAGGATCACGATGCGGTAGCGGCGGCCGGCCTCGGGCGCCAGGCGCTCGAGCACCCCGAGCATCCGGTCCAGGCTCTCCAGCTGCCGCATCGACTCGGGCCGGGCCGGGCCGGCGTGGTGCGCCACCTCGTCGTAGTCGACCAGGTCGCAGTAGACGGCCGGGGCGCCGCGGGCCATCTGCTCGGCGATCAGCGAGATGTTCACGTCGCGCAGCAGCATCGAGGCGGGCCGCAGCGCCAGGAACGCGCCGGACCGGCTGACCCGGGGCTGCAGGTTGCGGCGCCGCTGCAGCCGGGCCTGGTGCAGCTCGGTGAAGACCTCGCCGACGCCGAGGACCAGCGCCCGGGTGAAGCCGAACGGGCTGGCCATGAACGCCGCCCAGCCCCGGGCCGAGCGGCCGGGCAGGGCCGCGTGGCTGACCGTGAGCAGGCGGGTGACCGCGTCACCGGAGAACGCGTTGCCGATGCTGACGCCGCCGTCGCGCAGCAGTCCGGCGCCGTCGGAGAACCGCCGCTCGATCATCGCCGCGTCGCGGGGCCGGTTGGACACGATCAGCCGGCCGGACTCCTTCTCGTACCAGCGGAAGCCGGGAACCTGCTGGGACGCGCCGTGCAGGATGCCGGCCTGCGCTGCGGGCGTCGTCGACGGCAGGCCGGTGTGCCAGCCGCGCATCGTGTGCGTGCCCGCGCGCAGCCAGCGCCCGATGGTCGGCAGGTTGCCGGCCCGCACCGCCCAGCGCAGCACCGGCTCGCTGACCCCGTCGAGCTGCACCATCAGCAGGCCCGGCTCCTGGCCTGGCGGCGGCCGGCGCAGCGTGATCAGGCGACCGCCCGCCTGCCGGGCGTGGCGCCGGCGGATGCCGCGCATCAGCCGCCGCGCCTCCTTCACGAACGTGTCCTCGGTGCCGCTGTCGAACATCCAGTCCAGGATCGCCGCGCAGACCACGGCCAGCAGCGCCGCGAAGCCGACGGTCGGCCAGCCGCTGAGCCGTTTCGACGGATCCAGCTCCAGCGCGACCACCATCACGATGACCTGGGCCACCACGCCGAGCAGCATCGCGCCCCAGCCGCCCAGCGCGACGACGCCGGCCAGCAGCAGGGGACGCAGCACCGCGCCGACGGCGGCGACGAGCACCACCAGGCCCAGCGTGTCCAGCACGTCCGTGCTGCGTACGCCGGGCATCAGCCACAGCGTGAAACTCAGGACGAAGAACGTGGTCGCCGCGCTGCGGATGACCGCGCGGGCCCGGTCGACGACCCGAGGCCAGGCGAAGACCACGCGCAGCGCGCCCCAGCGATCCCGGACGGCCGGGACCGGCACGGGATCCCGCTGGCTGCCCCCACTGCTTAAGGCCACTGGAAAACGATCGCACAGCCCGGCACGCCCGCGCGCGGAGAGGCGGCCGACGCCGCGCCGCGGCGGCGGAACCGGCACCGGGCGGGCCGCGTCGGACCACCGGATACCGTCGACTCCGTGGAGGGCACCGTGCGATCCAGGACCGTTCTGCCCGGCATTCTGCTGCTCGCCCTCTCCGGCGCCTGCGCCGCGGAGGAGCCCAGCGTGATGAACGAGGGGCCGGCCACCTGGACGGTGCCGGCCAAGTACGGCTTCACCCTCGCCTCCGACTGCGGCGAGCGCGCGCTGATCGGCCGCTTCCAGGTCACCGTCGTGGACGACAAGGTGGTGCACGCCGTCGGCCTGGACGACTCCGCCCGCCGCGCGCTGATGCTGCGCCTCGCCGATCTGGTGCCCACCCTCAAGCAGCTCGAGGAGGAGGCCGAGACCGCCCGCCGCGAGGGCGCGGCCGTGGTCGAGGTCGAGCGGGACCCCTTCGACGCACACCCCACGAAGATCGTCATCGACGAGTCGGCGAACGCGATCGACGACGAGTCGTGCTACACGATCGAGGACTACACGATCGGGCTAACGCAGGCACCCTCGCCGTCCCCGTCGCGATAGGTTCGTGGCTCGGCGATCGGACCGGGGAGGCCCGCATGCGGGTCGTACCCGTCGTTCTGTCGGCCGTGCTGCTGCTGGCCGGCGCCTGCGACTCGTCGTCGGCCGAACCCCCACGGGACGTGGTCGCGCCGGCCAGTGCGAAGCGCGTGGTCGGCTACTTCACCGACTGGGGCGTGTACGGGCGCAACTTCCAGGTCCGCAACGTCGCCGCCAGCGGCGCCGCCGGCGAGCTCACCCACCTGGTGTACGCGTTCGGCAAGGTCGACGGCGGCCGGTGCGCCACAAGGGACGGCTGGGCCGACCATCAGAAGCCGATCGCCGCCGCGGACAGCACGGACGGGGTCGCCGACACCGCCGGCACCGGGCTGCGCGGCAACTTCGGCCAGCTCCGCAAGCTCAAGGCCGCGCATCCGGGCCTCAGGGTGATCTGGTCGTTCGGCGGCTGGAGCGGCTCGAAGGGTTTCACCGAGGCCGCGCGGGACCCGGACGGTTTCGCCGCCTCCTGCCGCCGGCTGCTCACCGACTCCCGCTGGGCCGGCGTCTTCGACGGCATCGACATCGACTGGGAGTACCCGAACGCCTGCGGCGAGGTCTGCGACACCAGCGGGCCCGGCGCCCTGCCGGCCCTGCTCGCCGCGCTGCGCGCCGCGTTCGGGCCGGACGCGCTGATCACCGCCGCCGTGCCCGGCGACCTCGGCAAGCTGAGTGCCACCGACTACGCGGCGGCCGCGCGCAGCGCGAACTGGCTCAACGCGATGACCTACGACTTCTTCGGCACCGGCGCCGGCACCGGGCCGACGGCGCCGCACTCGCCGCTGACCGCGTACCCGGGCATCCCGCGCGCCGCCGCGACGACCGACGCCGCAATCACCGCGCTGCTCGGTCTCGGCATCCCGGCGGAGAAGGTGCTGCTCGGGGTGGGCTTCTACGGCCGCGGCTGGAGCGGGGTCAGCGCGGCCGGCCCGGGCGGCACGGCGAGCGGTCCGGCGCCGGGCAGCTTCGACAAGGGCATCGAGGACTACGCCGTGCTGCGCCGGACCTGCCCGCCCACCGGGACCGCCGGGGGCACGGCCATCGCGCACTGCGGCGGCCAGTGGTGGGGCTACGACACCCCCGAAACCATCAGGACCAAGATGGCGTACGCCCGGAGCAAATCCCTCGGCGGCGCCTTCGCGTGGGAGCTGTCGGGCGACACCGCGGACGCGCAACTGGTCGCCGCGATGCGGGCCGGACTGGACGGTTAGCCGATGCGCACCCAGACGTTGTCGAGGATGCCCTGGAACTGGTCGTTGTCCGAGTAGGCGCCCTTGCCGCCGAGGCTGAGCGGCTCGTTGTTGCTGACCGAGAGCCGCTCGGAGATCGCCCGGTTGCCGCGGACCGCCCCGTCGACCAGCACGCTCAGGGATCCGCGTTGGCGGCGGCACTCGACGGTGTGCCAGCTGCCGTCGGCTACCGGTATCGAGCTGGTGACCATCCGGATTCCCGGGCGCGTGCCGACCAGGACGCAGCTGGCCCGCCCGGCGGCGCCGTCGACCTGCAGCTTGTATTGGCTGCTGGTCGCCGAGTAACCCTTCTGGATGACGTTCTGGCCCTTGGTGGTCTGGCCGCGGGAGAGCAGGACCATGGCGCCGTACGAGATCGGCCGGGTGCCGGGGTTGAGGTTGGCGGCGCTCGGGCTCTGCAGCGCGGCGTGCGGGCACGCGCCGGTCGTGCATTTGGCCGGGAAGCGCACGGCCCCGCCGCTGCCGTGCTGCACGGCGAGCACCCGGCCGCCGTTGCCGGCGACCAGCCTCAGCGTGTGACCGTTGCCGGAGTCGTCGGCGATCAAACTGGACCGTCCGCCGTCGAAGGCGTACCACGCGACGATCTTCCCCGCGCCGGCGACGGCGGGCCGGATCTCGGCCTGCGCGTGGCCAAAGGCGGGGCCGTGAACAGCGCATATGAACGTCCCGGCGAGGATAACGGAGACGGTTAGGTGACGAAAAGACATGTCCGAATTATCACTTGTGAACGTTTTCGAGGTGCCCACAATCGACTACGAGGGTCGGATGATCATGGTCGCCCGTTCGGACTAATCCTTCGTTGGCGTGAATACGCCCGGCCCCTCGGCCGGGCGTAACGACCGCGTGCTACTCGTCGCCGCCGAAGTCCTCGAAGGCCTCCTCCATGACCTCGCCGGCCACGTAGCCGGCGGCCATTCCACCCGCGACGCCGGCGACGAGCCCGCCCATGCCCGAGCCGTGTCCCCGGCCGTGGCCGTGGCCGCCGTGCACCGGCGGGCCGTAGCTCTGCCGGTGGGCGAGGGCCTCGCGGACCCAGCCGTCCACGACCTGCGCCCAGTCGGCGCTGTCCGCGTCGGCGTGCGGGATCGTGTAGCGGCCGAACGAGTCGTGGCCGCGGCCGAACATGCCGCCGCGCTTGTCGAACTCCAGCACGACCTCGACCGTCGCCGGGTTCGCGACGAAGGTCAGCTCGACCTCGTTGAAGGCGTGCGCGTACTGCGCCGGCGGGAAGTACTCGATCTCCTGGTAGAACGGCAGCGTCTGGTGCACGCCGGCGAGCCGGCCGTACTCCAGGTCGGCGTTCTTGAAGCCGAAGCCGAGCCGGGCGAAGGCCTCGAGGATCCGCTCCTGGATCGGCAGCGGGTGCACGGCGACCGGGTCCAGGTCGCCCTTGTCGATGGCCCGGGCGATGGCCACCTCGGTACGCACGCCCATGGTCATGCCGCGCAGGTGCCGGCCGTGCACGGCGGTGATCGGCGTCTCCCACGGCATGACGAGCTGGAACGGCAGGGAGATCTCCTGCTTCTCCCTCAGCCGCATGGACCCGGCGACCTGCACCCGGTGGAACTCGCCGGTGGCGCCGTACTCGCCCTCGCCGCCCTCGACCTCGACGCGCGTGACCAGGCCGAGCGCGATGTGTTCGATGTCGACATCGTGGCTGCCGCCGACCAGGTTCACCTGCCCGGCGAGCGGCGCGCCGGGCCGCGTGTTCGAGTCGGACAGCACGGTGTCGACGCTCGGGCCGCCAACGCCGAACGCGCCAAGCATCTTCTTGAAGCCCACGAGATCCCCCTAGCAGGACAGTCAGTTCGGGCAGAAGCTAACAAGTCACACTGAATGCTTGCTGTGAGCGACGACTCAGACGCGGGTGACCGCGGCCCGGGCCGCCGCCGGGTCGCCGGCGGCGAGCGCCCGCTGAGCCGCGGCCCGGCACTCGTCGACCGTGTGCGCCGCCAGCGCGGCCCGCACCGCCGGTATCGCGCCGGGAGACATCGACAGGCTGGTCACGCCGAGGCCGGTCAGCACCACCGCGAAGGCCGGATCCGCCGCCGCCTCGCCGCAGACCCCGACCGGGCGGCCGACGGCCGCGCCCGCCGCCGCGCAGAGGGCGATCAGCGACAGCAGCGCCGGCTGCCACGGGTCCAGCAGGTCCGCCAGCTCGCCGCTGCGCCGGTCGGCCGCGAACGCGTACTGGCTCAGGTCGTTGGTGCCGACGCTGAGGAAGTCGACCGCCTGCAGGATCTCCGCGGCGCGGACGGCGGCGGCCGGCACCTCGATCATCACGCCGACCGTCGACAGTCCGGCGTCGCGGCACAGCGCGGTGAACTCGGCGGCCTCCGCGACGGTCGTGACCATCGGCGCCATGACGGCCACCCGGGCCGTGTGCCGCCGGGCGGCCTCGGCGATCGCCGCGATCTGGGTACGGAGGATGTCCCCGCGGCGGCGGGCCACTCGCAGCCCGCGGATGCCCAGCGCCGGGTTCGGCTCGTCGCGCTCGCGCAGGAACGGCAGCGGCTTGTCCGAGCCGGCATCGAGGGTGCGGACGATGACCTGGCGGTCCGGCATCGCGGCGAAGACCTCCGCGTACGCGCCGACCTGCTCGGCCATCGTCGGCGGGTCGACGTGGTGCTGGAACAGCAGCTCGGTGCGGAACAGCCCGATGCCCTCGACGGCGGCGCCGCTGAGCTCGGCGGCGCGGCCGATGTTGGCCAGCAGCGCCACCCGGTGCCCGTCGGAGGTCCGCCCGATGTGCTCACCGGCGGGCGCCGCGCCGGGCGCCGCCGCCCTCGCGCCGGCGCCGGCCGCGCCGAGGCTGACCCGGCCGGCGGTGCCGTCGACGGTGACGACCGTGCCGTCCGGGATCTCCAGCGCACCGCCGCAGGCGACCACCGCCGGCAGCCCGCGGACCCGGGCCAGGATCGAGGTGTGGCTGACGAAGCTGCCCGCCGAGGTGACCACGGCGAGCACCTGCGCCGGGTCGAGCAGCGCCGCGTCGGCCGGCGCCAGCTCGACCGCGATCAGCACGAACGGGCAGCCCGGCCGGGGCAGCGCCGGCATCGGCAGGCCGAGGCAGCGCGCGACGACCCGGTCGCGCAGGTCGTCCAGGTCGGCGGCGCGCGCGGCCAGCCGCCCGCCGGCCGCGAGCAGGGCGGAGCGGCGCTCGGCGAGCACCGCGGCGACCGCGTGCGGCGCCTCGCGTCCGGCGCGCACCGCCCGCTCCACGCCCTCGCGCAGGGCGCGGTCGTCGGCCAACGCGGCCTGCGCCCGCAGGATCTCACCGGAGGTCGCGTCGGCGGCGGCCGCCGCGCGCCGGGCGAGGTCCGCGCCGACGGCGGCGATGGCGGCGAGGGCGCGGTCCCGCTCGCGGTCCGGGTCGGTCACCGGACGCGGCGCGGGCAGCCGGGGCGGGCCGGGCAACCGGTACGCGGGCCCGGTTGCCGTGCCCGCGCTCACGCCGAGGCCGCGCAGCAGGTCAGTGTACACAGTGGAATCGTTGTACCGACGAGATCACCTACTGTCAACGCCTGGGCACGCAGTCGCGCCGGACCGCCCGAACGCGCGACGCGGGGCCGGACGCGTTCCGGGTC
Source organism: Actinoplanes sp. NPDC049668 (assembly GCF_044465445.1). NCBI lineage: Bacteria > Bacillati > Actinomycetota > Actinomycetes > Micromonosporales > Micromonosporaceae > Actinoplanes > Actinoplanes sp. NPDC049668. The sequence goes on along the minus strand of NZ_JBITLR010000006.1, from coordinate 406,511 downwards.
ATGGCGGCCGTTCGGACCATGAGCGAATCAGCCGAAAGGACCGTCACCCGATCCTCGGGATATTCGCGTCAATGACTGAGTACGGCGGCAGGCGGTGCCAATAATTACGGGGGGCACCGCCTGTCGCCCCAATCAGTGATCGGCGGAGACGAGCAGCCCGTGGCCACAGCGGCGGTGATTGACCGCGACATGTACGCTCACGGCTCTTTCCGTACGCCGATCGGACAGCCGGGAATGGATGAAGCTCGCGACTACGCCTATGCGGATTTCGTTCGTGAGCGTTCCCACGCCCTGCTGCGCTCGGCCTACCTGCTGACCGGCGACCAGCACCTCGCTGAGGACCTGGTGCAGGAGGCGCTGGCGCGCACGCACCGGGCCTGGTCCCGGCTCGAACGGCCGAGCAACGCCGAGGCGTACGCCAGAAAAGTCATGTATCACGCCCAGGTCTCCATCTGGCGGCGGCCGAAGGTCGCCGAGGCGCTGCCCGGAGACGGCCTGGAGCGGCACGGCGGCAGCATCGACGACCCCGCCGAGGCCACGGTGCGCCGGATCACCCTGCAGCGCGCCCTGCTCGCGCTGAGCCCGAAGCAGCGCGCGGTGATCGTGCTGCGCTACTTCGAGGACCACACCGAGGTGGAGGCCGCGCAGATGCTCGGCGTCTCGGTTAGCACCGTCAAGACGCAGTGCGGCCGCGCCCTGGACCGGCTGCGGCTGCTCGTGCCCGACCTGCGGGCGCTCGCCGACGCGCAGGAGGCCGGCCGATGACCGCGCCCGATCCGTTGCGCGATGAGCTGCGCGACCTGGCCGACGTGGTGGTCCCCGCCGACCTGTACGAGCGTTCGCTGGCCCGGTCGCGCAGGATCGGCCGGCGGGAGGCCGCGATCGGCACCACCGCGGCCGTCGTCGCGCTGGCCCTGCTCGGCAGCGGACTGTGGCGACTGCCGAAGGGCCCAGAGCCGGCGCCGCCGGTCGCGGCCGCCCCGGCCGGCCCCTCGGCGTCGGCGCCGGTGATACCGCCGGCTCCCCAGACCGCCGGGCCGGGAGAGGTCATCGGCGGCACGTCCGCGCCGGACCGGCCACGCCCGCGCAGCTCCACCTCCAGCCCGCGGTCCACCTCGCTCGTCGACGTGCCCGGTCAGATCTTCTACGCCGACGCCGAGGACGACGGGCGCCTGGTCCGGCTGACCGGCGCGGGTAACCCGTCGACCGTGCTGTCGGCGTCGAACTCCGCGGCCGGGGTATCCCCGGACGGCTCCCGGATCGCCTACGTGACCGACGGGACGCTGATGGTGGCGGAGACCGGCGGCCAGGCCACCCGGCAGGTCTACGCGGGCACCGCCTCCGCCGAGCAGGCGCCCGCGTGGTCCCCGGACGGCGGGCGGCTGCTCATCGACGCGGCCGACCCGGGCGTGCTCGACGTGGCGACCGGCCGGCTGGACCCGCTCGCCGAGGGCCTCGAGGGCCGGCACTTCCGCTGGTCGGGCGACGGCACCACGCTGGTCTACGCGACGCCGGGCTGCGGCCTCGAGGTGGCCGCCGGCACCGATGCGCAGTCCGGCACGCCGGTGCCGGATCAGAGCGGGACGGACGGCCGGGCCGCGTGCCGCCCGGTCAGCGTCGACGCGACCGGCGACCTGGTCGCCGTGCAGCTCGGGCCGACCGCGGCGGCGCAGCCGGACGAGGCGCCCGCCGACGCGATCGTGGACACGGTCACCGGTGACATCGTCGACCTGCCGGTCACCGGCAAGATCATCGGTGCGGTCTTCGACCCGGACGGCAACCTGCTGGTCCGCTCGAAGAAGAACGGCAAGACCCGGCTCTGGCTGTTCTCCCCGGACTTCACGCTGCTGGTGCAGGCCCGGGAGCCGTCGAAGCTCAAGGGTCTCGACTTGCTCGCCTACACCCGCTAAGGCAGGTACTCCTCCGGGCGGGCCGGCGTGTTCGCCTCGGCGCCGCGCTTGCCGAACAGCTTCCAGCCGCGCTTGCGCTTCTCCGGCGGGCGCACGGCCTCCCCGTTCAGGACGGCGAGCCGGTGCTGCGCGACCGGGTTCTCCGGCTCCAGCCGCAGCGAGAGCAGGAACGCCTGGCGGGCCTGATCGGCGTGGCCGAGCGCGTCCAGCGTGACGCCGTGGGTGAAGTAGAAGTGCGCCTCGTTCGGCTCGAGCCCGACGGCCGTGCGGGCGGCCTGCTCGGCGTCCGCGTACTGGCGGTCGGCGGCGAGCAGCGACCAGGCGACGCGGTCGTGCCAGAGCGGGTTCTTCGGCTCGACGATGACCGCCCGGTAGGCCATCGTGATGGCCTCCTCGTGCCGGCCGAGCAGGGTGAGCGCGCGGCTGGCGATCGCGAGCGGGCGGGCGTCCTCCGGCGCGAGGACGATGGCCCGGTTGGCCGCGTCCAGCGCCTTGTCCACCTCGTCGAGGACGAGCCGGATGCGGGCCAGCAGGATCCAGCCGGCCGGGGAGTCCGGGTCGGTGGCGAGGACCGGCTCCAGGTGCGCCGCGGCGGCCGCGGGGTCGACCCGTTCGAACAGCGCGGCGGCCCGCGCGACCCCGATCTCGGTCGGCGTGGTCAGCCCGGGGGCACCGGGCCTCTGCACCCTCAGCGGTCCCGGCTCCAGGCCGTTCATCGACGTCCTGCGGGATTGAAGCTCACACGGTCATCATCGGCACGTTCGCACCCCTCATGAGCGGTTTTCCCGAATCCCACCCGCGCGGAGGAGCCCCGCCACCGACCCCCGCGTCAGGCGCCTGAGGCCGGCAGCCGCCCGGGCAGCGGGCCGTGCGGCTCGGTCGCGGGGACCGACGCGTACGCCCGGACCGGGAACGTCCCGAACGCGGCGAGCCGCGGCGGCGCGGCGGTGAACCGGGCGCCGGTCGGCGGCAGGCCGGCGAGGCCCGTCAGGTGCTCGACGATCGGGATCCCGGCGCCGAGCAGCAGCGTGTGCGCGGGCCGGGCGCCGGCCGCGGCCGGGCTGATGTCGTCGATGTTGACCGCGTCGATGCCGACCAGCGCGGCGCCGTTGTCGATCAGCCACTGGGCGCCCGCGCCGGTCAGGTAGGGCGCGTCGACCGCGTACCCGGGCGTGGCCCAGTGCGCGTCGCCGCCGGTGTGCAGCAGGACCGCGCGGCCGGCGACGCTGTGGCCCGACAGCTCGTCGACGCCGACGCCGCGTACGCCGCCGCCGACCGTGCGGACGACGACCGCGGGCAGGTCGACGAGCTTCTCCAGCGGCAGTCCGGCCAGGTCGGTGCCGTCGCCGTAGCGGTGGAACGGGCTGTCCAGATAGGTGCCGGTGTTACCGACCATGGTGATCCGGTCGATCGAGAACTCGGTGCCGGCCGCGTAGAGCTCGCGCGATGCCTCGCGGGTCAGGTGCGGCGTGATCTCGGGTGCGGGCAGCCCGGGGTAGGTGGTCAGGCCCGCGGAGATGACGTGGCTGAGCTCGATCCAGCGCCGGCCGGGCTCGGACGGCCCGCCCGGGGTGCCCAGGTGCGGATCGGCGAAGATCCGCACGTCGCTCAGCCGCACGGTGTCGACCATGAGCAGACGGCAGGCCGCCAGGAACAGCGCGGAGATCTCCGCCTCGGTCGCCTCCGCACTCGGCACGTCCACCCGGAAGCCCTGCGCCTGCAGCCCGCCCCCGTTGCTGAACGTCACGGTGGCGTCGAACTCGGCCCGGTATTGCAGCACGGTCACTCCCTGTCAGTTGAGCTCCATGACGGCTTCCGCGAGCAGCCAGACGCCGAAGATAACGAAGAGCGCCGCGGCGCCGTACTTGATTACCCGCTCCGGCAGGTGCCGCCCGAGCAGGCGGCCGGCGACGATGGCGAGGGCGTCGGCGGCGACCATGCCGAGCGTCGAGCCGAGCCAGGTGCCGAACCAGCCGTGCTGGGTGGCCAGCGTGATCGTCGCCAGCATGGTCTTGTCGCCGAGCTCGGCCAGGAAGAACGCGCCGCCCACCGCGAGGATCGCGGAGCCGGTCGAGCGCTCCGCCTTGGTCTTCTCCTCCTCGGTGAGCCGGTCGCCGCGCAGCGTCCAGGCGCCGAAGGCCAGGAAGGCGAGGCCGGCCGCGAGCGAGATCCAGCCGGTGGGCAGCGCGGCGCCGAGGCCGTAGCCGATGCCGACGGAGACGGCGTGCACGACCGCGGTGGCGAGCGTGATGCCGATCAGGACCGGTACCGGCTTGAAGCGGGTGGCGAACGTCAGCGCCATGAGCTGGGACTTGTCGCCCAGCTCCGCCACGAAGATGACCGCGAAACTGAGCGCGGTGGCGGCGAGGAAAGCTTCCATGGTGTCTCCCGGTGCAGGTCAGGCCGGGAGTTTGGGCGCAGGGCGACCTCGACCCGGCCAGAGATGTGGCCAAGTCGAAGGTCTCGCTCGCCCCGGAATCGAGGCCGCGTGGCCGGGCCCCGAACCGCAGGGCCAGTGTGTCGACCACGACATTGGGAGCTACTCCCCTTCGCACCGTGCAGCCTACCGGGCCGGATGCCCCGGGCGGCCGGCGCGGGGATGTGAGCCTGCGAACAGCGGGCCGGCGCACCCCGGGGTGCGCCGGCCCGTCGCCTCAGTGCGCGCCGATCTGCCTCTGCAGCTCCATGCGGCGGCTCAGGGTCGCGTCCGCCGCCGCGCGCTCCGGCTGGGTCGCCGCCGGCTCCGCCGGCCGCATGGCGGCGCAGCGCTTGTCCGCACGGTTCGCCTTGACCCGCCTCGGCAGCTCGCCCGTCGCCAGGTAGTCGGCGACCGAGTTGTCGATGCAGGCGTTGCCGAAGAGCGAGCCGGCGTGCGTCGTGCCGCCGACGCCCTCGATCAGGGCCGCGCGGGGGAAGCGCTTGCGGACCTCGAGGCTGCCCGAGAACGGGGTCGCGGCGTCCAGGGTCTCGCTGACCAGCAGGATCGGCGGCACCTTCCGGCCGTCGACCCGCACCGGCTTGCCGGCCTTACCCGCCCAGGTCAGGCAGGGCGCGTTGTACCAGGCGTTGCCCCACGTCTCGAACGGCGCGGCCTTGTGCACCCGCCAGTTGTCCGTGCGCCACTTGTCCCACGACCTCGGCCACTGCTTGTCGGTGCACTGCACGCCGAGGTAGATCGCGTACCCGTTGTCGGAGCCCTCCGCCTGCGGGTTGGTCGCGTCGAAGAGCGCACGCAGCGGCGCCGGATCCTTCCGGTTGACCCAGCTCGAGAACGCCGAGCCCACCGAGTCCCAGCCGAAGACGTAGTAGCCCGCCTGCAGGAACACGTCCGTCAACTCGTCCGGGCCGATGAACCCGCCGGCCGGCTTCTTCGCCAGCCGTGCCTGCTCGGCGTAGAAGAGCTTCTCCACCTTCGCGCCGGTCTTGCCGAGGTGGTACGCCGCGTCGTGCTCGGCGAGCCACTTGAAGTAGATCTTGATGTTGCGGTCGAACGCGACGTCCTGGTCGAGGTTGGAGTCGTACCAGATCCGGTCCGGGTTCACGACGCCGTCGAGGACCATGCGGCGGACCCGCTCGGGGTACCGGGTCGCGTACACCTGGCCGATGTAGGTCCCGTACGAGTAGCCGTAGAAGTTGATCTGCTCCGCGCCGAGCGCGGCGCGCAGGCTCTCCATGTCCCGCACGGTGTCGGCGGTGCGCAGGTGATCGAGGAGCTCGCCGCCGCGGCGGGCGCAGGCCGCGGCGTAGTCGCGCGCCCGCTTGAGCCAGGTCTGCTCCAGCTCCGGCGTGCTCGGCACGTAGGCCGGCCGGTTATAGCCCTGGTACTTGCTGTCGCAGCTGAGCTTCGGCTGGCTGGCGCCGACCCCGCGGGGATCGAAGCCGATCCAGTCGTATGCGGCGCCGGCACCCTTCGGCACGTTCTCGCCGAGCGCCGACAGGTTCACCCCGCTCGCGCCAGGGCCGCCGGGGTTGATCAGCATGACGCCCTGGTACTTGTCGGCCGGCACGGAGTGCTTGATGCGCGAGACCGCCAGCTTGATGGTCCGGCCGGCCGGGTCCGCGTAGTCCATCGGCACGGTCAGGTAGCCGCACTCGGCCATGCGGGACTGGAGGCCGGCGTCCCCGCATTTGTCCCAGGCGATGGTGGGGTATCCCGGCTTACCGCGCGGCGGCACGGCCTCGGCTCCGTACGCGGCGGTCGCGCCGCACCCCGCCAGCACGATCGTGGCGGCAGTCGCCAGAAGTGTTCTCATGCACAGCCCTTCGTCGGTATTCGCCCCATATGCTCCGGTGCAGACTGCTGTTCAACAGCCCGTGACGCCCGGGGGTTACCACGAAAGAGGAGGCGGGTCGGGCCCCGCACCGCCGCGACCAGGTGTAAGGCCGGTCCGGGGCGGCGCACGACCACCCGTACGCGCGGTACGGCAATGCGCGGGCGACGCCCGCCCGAAATGTAACGATGCGGTGATGGACTTCCGGGGTCGAGAGCCATGCTGGCTGCACCCGCTCATGGGGACCACCGTCGACGACCGCTCGCCGCAGGCGTACATGGTCGCCCTGCAGCACGTCGTGCTGGCCCTGGACGACGACCCGGCCTGGCGGCGCTGGTGGCACCGGTCCGGGATGGCGGAGTGCGAGCTCGGGATAGTGGCCGAGGGGTACGTGGACCACCTGCGGCCGAGCGCCGACATCCGCAAGGCCGGCGGCAAGGTCCGGGCGAACTTCACCTGTGCCTCTCCGGAGGCCTGCGGCCGCCGCCCGGCGGAGTTGTTCCCCCTCGCGGCGCACGAGGTGAACGGCATGTTCGAGGTGATCCGCGAGGCGATCGGCCTGGGCGCGCTGCCGCCGATGCCGCACCTGCCCGACCTGCCGGACCAGGCCCGCGAGTTCGCGGTGACCCGCAAGGCGCCGGCGGTGGAGGCCGGCACGGTGGAGCCGCAGGGCTACCTGACCCTCATCCAGATCGAGGAGTTCTTCGGCGACGAGGCGCCGCCTATCCGGTGAGCTCGCGGTTGACCCGCTCGGGGCGGTGCGCACCGGGCTGACGCTGGCGGGGCACCGACCGCACCACCGCGACCGACGGCGTCACCACGACCGCGGCGCCACCCAGCCCGATGCTCGCGTAGGTCACCGGCGCCGCGCCGCGCAGCACCAGGCCGTAGACGACGCCGAGCAGGACCACGCCGGCGGCAACCGCGGGCAGCACCACCCGGTCCGGCACGCCGAGCAGCGCCGGGAGGTCGTCGAAGGCGAGATACGCGAGCGCGCCGAGCGCCACGGTCGACAGGCCCGGCGCCAGCAGCCGGGTCGCCACCCCCTCGCCGTTCGGATGGCGGTTCAGATACAGCAGCGCCGCCAGCGCGGCGCCGAGCAACAGCAGCAGGACGCACAGGCCGCCGCCGACGCTGAGCAGGCGGGCCGCGGTGACCGGGTCGGCGTCCGCGAGCGCGCCCCCGCCGATCACCAGGCCGACGACGACCGTCTGCGTCAGCGAGGCGGCACCCGGCGCCGAGGTGCGCAGGCCGGTGCGGCCCAGCCCGGGCGGCAGCACCCGCTCGCGGCCGAGGGCGAACAGGTAGCGGGCGATCGTCTGATGCAGGGCGATCATCGCCGCGAGCAGGCCGGCCACCAGCACGACCCGGCCGAGCGTCACCGCCCAGGGGGCGAGCCGGGCCGCCGCCAGGTCGAAGATCAGATCCGGCCCGCGCGCGCCGGCCTCGGCGCCGATCCGGCCCGGCCCGGCGGCAACGCTGATCGCCCAGCTCGCCACCGCGAAGAGGACCGCGAGCGCCACGATGGAGAGGTAGGTCGCCCGGGCGATCGCCCGGCGCGGCGCGCGCGCCTCCTCCGCGTACGCGGCGGTGGTCTCGAAGCCGGCGAAGGCGAGCGCGACCAGGACCAGCAGGAGACCGAGCGCGGGGCGCGGCAGCCCGGACAGGTCACCGGGCGTCCAGGCCGCCCAGGTCAGCCGCCCGTCGGCGGGTTCCGCCACGTCGGCGACGCCGTAGCCGAGGATCACCGCGGCCTGCGCCGCCACCAGCACGAGGAGCAGGCGGGCGGTCGCCGCCACCGGCAGCAGGCCGCACAGCGCGACGACGGCCCAGCAGCCGAGCGCCACCGCCCACCACGGCACCGCGGCCTGCGCCTCGACGGCCGCGCCGGCCAGCGCGTACAGGCCGACCTGCAGTGCGGTGTACGCGAGCAGGGCGAGCCAGGCGGCGCCGATGCCGAGCGGGCGGCCCAGCCCCCGGGCGATGAAGCAGTACAGCGCGCCGGCGTGCGGCATCCGCCGGGACATCGCGACGTAGCCGGTCGCGAAGACCAGCAGGAGCAGACCCAGGCCGAGGAAGAGCAGCGGCAGCGCGAGCAGGTCGCCGCCCGCGAAGGCCAGCGGCACGACGATCGCGACGACGGAGAGTGGGGTAGCGGCGGCGATGGCGAGGAACGCGATGGACATGCCGCCGAGGCGCCCGGCGGCCAGGGTATGAGGCGGGGGCACGCTTCATTGACGCCCATCCGGCGGGTCTTTGACAACCACCAGTGATCAGTCACTAACTGAACGTGCAAAGAATGGCACGAACGGCCATCGACATCCTCTTTTGGTGCGCGCGGCCGATCTCCCCCGGACAGTGGCCCGCGTAACAAAGCGGGCTCACAGCGATGATCGAGGCAAAGGCCTCAGCTCCGGCGCCGCCGGGCCGACAGACCTGGTCATGGGCATGCTCGCAACCCAGCGATTGACGGAGTTCCTCTCCGCGGTCGCTGACCGGCCGGACGGGCCGGCCGCGCAGTTCGCGGCAGTGGAATGCGCCGCGCGCGCTCTCGACGCCGAGACCGCCGCGCTGGTCATCGACGGCCGCGTGGTCGCCACCATCGGCGTGCTCGCCGACCAGGTCCGGCCGGCCGCGCTGGCGGAGGTCGGCGCCGGCCGCCGCGGCACGCTCACGCTGGGCGGCACCGGGTACGAGGCCATCGGCGCCCCGATCGGCGGCGAGACGCCCGGCGTGCTGGTGCTCGGCCGCGCCGGCCGGGAGTTCACCGACGAGGACGTCTGCCTGCTGCGCGCGATGGCCCGCGTGCTCGAGCTGAGCCTGCGCGCCCTGAACGTCATCGAGAGCGAGCGCCGCCACGCCCAGGAGAACGACCGCCTGGTCGACTCGCTGGAGGAGCGGCAGCGGCTCTTCGAGCACCTCACCCGGATCCAGCGGCTGATCGCCCGCCGCGCACCGCTGCAGGAGATCCTGGACGCCATCACCGGCAGCGCCGCCGAGCTGCTCGGCCTGGAGACGGCGTCGCTGAACCTGCTGGAGCGCGACGACCCGTCGGTCGGCAGCATGGTCTCCAATGTGGGCTTCGCCCCCGACATCCTGCCGAAGATGAAGCGCGTGCCGCTGCGGTCGGCCGGCGTGGCGGGCCTCGCGGTGCTGAGCGACGAGCTGGTCATGGTGGAGGACTACGCGGCCTCGCCGATCGCCATCCCGGCGGTGGTCGGCTCCGGCATGCGGGCCGTGATGGCCGTACCCGTGCACGAGAACGGCGAGGTCGTCGGCTGTCTGACGGTCGGGACGCACGTCGCACCGCGCTCGTGGGACAAGGCCGCGCAGGACGTGCTGCGCGCGTTCGCCGAGCATGTCAGCCTGGCGCTGACCGACGCGCGGACCCTCGAGGCGATGAACCTGGCGTTCCACGACTCGCTGACCGGCCTGGCCAGCCGCGCCCTGTTCCAGACCCGGCTGGAGCGCGCGTTCGTCGCGGCGGAGCACGATGACCTCGGCGTCTCGATGCTCTTCGTCGACCTGGACCGCTTCAAGGTGGTCAACGACTCGCTCGGCCACGCGGCGGGCGACCAGTTGCTGATCGAGGTCGCCGAGCGCATCAAGGCCTGCCTCGGCCCCGACGACACGGCGGCGCGCCTGGGCGGCGACGAGTTCGCGGTGCTGCTGGCACCCTCGACCGGCACGGAGGAGTCCGTCGCGCTGGCGGGCCGGATCCTCGAGGCGACCCGCGAGCCGTTCGACCTCGGCGGCAAGGAGACGTTCGTCAGCTGCAGCATCGGCGTCGCGCACACGGCGGCCGGCGCCCAGGAGGCCCAGCAGCTGATGGTCGCCGCGGACCTGGCGATGTACCAGGCCAAGAAGCAGGGCAAGGACCGCCTCGAGGTCTTCGAGCCGGCGCTGCAGGTCGCCTTCCAGGCCAGCCTGCAGATGGAGGCCGACCTGCGCCGGGCCGTGATCCGGCACGAGTTCGAGCTGCGCTACCAGCCGATCGTGCAGCTGAAGACGGGCGAGATCACCGGCCTGGAGGCGCTGGTCCGCTGGCAGCACCCGGACCGGGGCATCATCCCGCCGCTGGACTTCATCCCGATGGCCGAGGAAACCAGCATGATCGTCCCGATCGGCGAGTGGGTGCTGCGCGAGGCCTGCCGCCAGGCGGCGCGGTGGAACACCCTGCGGGACGGCAAGCAGCCGCTGACCGTGAGCGTCAACATCTCGGCGGTCCAGCTGGACCAGACGGACCTGCCCCGGGTGGTGGCGGCGGCGCTGGCGAACAGCGGCCTGCCGGCGGCCTGCCTGGTGATCGAGCTGACCGAGTCCATGCTGGTGCACCACCGGGTCTCGACCCTTCAGCAGCTCGAAGAGATCAAGGACCTGGGCGTCCGGCTGGCGATCGACGACTTCGGCACCGGCTACTCGAGCCTGGCGTACCTGCGCCGCTTCCCGGTCGACATCATCAAGATCGACAAGTCCTTCGTCGACGACGTCGGTGACGTGCCGGCGGCCGCGGCGCTGACGCTGGGCATCATCCAGCTCGGCCAGGCGCTGAACCTGTCGACGATCGCCGAGGGGATCGAGGACGCCGGACAGCTGAGCGAGCTGACCGACGGCAACTGCGAGCTGGGGCAGGGCTACTACTTCGCGGAGCCCCTCAACGACAAGGCCCTCGGCGAGCTGCTCTTTCCGGGCAGCTGACTCAGGCGATCGCCGCGGCGACGAGCAGGCCCGTGCCGGCGGCGGCGAGCCCGGCCAGGACGCTGCCGATCGCGTACGCCACGGCGGGCAGCCGGCCGCCGGCCCGCCCCAGGTGCAGCACCTCGTAGCTGAACGTCGAGTACGTCGTCAGGGCGCCGCAGAAGCCGGTGCCCAGCAGGCTCGCGAGCCACGGCGCGGCGGGGAGCCCGACGAGCAGGCCGAGCAGCAGCGAGCCCGTGACGTTGACCGCGAACGTGCCCCAGGGAAACGCCGAGCCGAACCGCGACTGCACCGCCCGGTCGGTCAGGTAGCGCAGCGGGGCGCCGACCGCCGCGCCGAGTGCCACCAGCAGCAGGGTCGTCATCGCCGGACCAGCGCCTCGGCGGCCGCGGTGCCGGCCCAGACCGCGAGCAGCGCGCCGACCAGGGTCGCCGCCAGGTAGGCCAGGCCCGTGACCGGCGCGGCCCGCAGTGCGTCGACGGACGCGGCCGAGAACGTGGTGTAGCCGCCGAGCACGCCGACGCCCCAGAACGGGCGGATCAGCCGCCGCCGGGGCCACACCCGGGTGACGAGCACCATCAGGACGCCGATCAGCAGGCAGCCGGTCATGTTGATGGTCCAGGTCGACCAGGCGAAGGCGCGCGGGTCGTGTGGCCAGGCCGCGCCGATGCCGAAGCGGGCCAGCGCGCCGAGCACGCCACCGGCGGAGATCGCCGCCAGCACCGGCAGCGCGTGCGGCCCCAGCTCGGCGCGGCCGGCAGGGGTGCCGAGGTCGACGTCCGGATCCATCGGTTCCCGAACCTCGGCCACGGGTCAACGCTAGCGGACGCAGCACGCCTCGGAGTCGTCTGGCGAGGCGCTCTCGAACACGTTGTTGTGCAGCCGGACGCCCTCGGCCCGCTCGATCACCATCGGCGACCACGCCTCGCCGGTGCCCGTACCGCGCAGGGTGCAGTCGCGGATCTCGGCGTCGCGGTAGCGCAGCACGCTGACCACCCCGTCGATCTCGCTGCGCCCCCAGCCGGCGACCCGGACCGCGTACCGCGGGCCGCGCCAGCGGACGCAGATGTCGGCGATGGTGATCGCGGAACCGACCACCGGCGAGCCGACGAACCGGTCGGTGTTGTCGCCCGGCAGCAGCCGGAAGCCCATCTCCACGTCGCGCAGGCAGGCGCCCTCGACCCGGACGTCGTGCACGGAGCTGAGGTAGAAGCCCTCGATCGCGTCGCGCACCCGCAGGTCGGTGATGGTGAGCCGGTGCGGGTGGTAGGTGGGGCCGACGATCGTGGACACGTCGTCGCCCACCGCGCCCCAGTGCACGGCCACGCCCGTGTAGCCGCCGCGGATCGTGACGTCGCGCAGGGTGATGTCGCGGATCGCGCCCATCAGCGCGATGCAGTTGGCGTGCCGGCCGCCGGACCGCTCCACGTGCACGCGGCGCAGGTCGACCCGGGCGATCCACTCCGGAGCGTCCGCGTAGAGGTAGTCGCCGACCGTCACCGCCGTGCCGCGGTCGCCGCCGTGCTCGCCCGGGTCGGCCGGCGGGGGCCGCAGCCCGAGATCGCTCACCGCGACGTCCGAGCCGACGATGTGCAGGACCGGGCGGCCGGTCACGCCGATCGACTCGAGCCAGGTCCCGGGCCGGCCGCCGTTCGCGCCGGCCACCTCCGCGCCGCGGATGGTCCAGGCGGCGGGCACCCGCAGCCCGTCGGCGATGAGGTGCACGCCGGGCGGCAGCTCCAGCTTTCCGGCGTCGACCGAGTCCAGCACCTGCTGGAGCACCCGCCGGTTGGCCACCGGGTCGGCGCCGAGCGCCGGGCGATGGATCATGGCGTCGGCACGATCCGGCAGGACAGGCCGCGGTCGGGGCGTTCGAGGCCGAGCAGGACCGGGCCCTCGACTCCGCCGGCCAGCCGCAGGTCGGTGCCGCCGGGTCCGTTCGCCACCACCTCGACCGCCACCGGCTCGCCGGTCAGCAGGTCGACCGCGTGCACGGCGCGCACGGTGCCGGGCCGGGACCGGTTGACCTCGGCGACCACCCGGGCGCCGGCGCGGCGGGCGGCTCGGAGCACCTTGAATCCGGCGCGGGCCGGCCGGCGGCGGGTCCACCTGTTCGACGGGGAGCGCGGCAGCGGCGGCGCCGGCGGCACGGCCGTCACCTCGAGCCGGAAGCGCTCCGGCGGGTTCGGCGCCAGCAGCGCCAGGTCGCAGCCCGTCGGATCCGGTGCGCCGTGGCCTGCGGGTGTGTGCGGCTGTGCGCGTACGGAAATATGGTCTATCCGGACGCCGAGGGCGGAGCGCGCGGCAAGCCGGCCGGCCACCCACGGCGGCCGCGGCGGCTCGGCGAGCTCGATCATCAGCAGGCCGTCGTCGTCCAGCTCGCCGGCCGTCAGGTCGAAGGCGACCTCGGCCTTCGCGCCGCCCGCCCGCCGCAGGCCCTGCGGCCGGCAGAGCAGCGCGGCGCCGCGCAGCTCGCCCTGCGCGCGGATCAGCACCAGCCGCGGCTGTTCGGGCGCGAAGCGCGGTGGGCGCACGCGGTCGGACCACCAGCGGGTCGCCAGCTCGTCGAGGTGGACCACGACGGTGACCCGGGTGGCGACGCCGGTGCCGCGCAGCTTGAGCCCGACCGCGCCGTGGTCGCCGGAGATGCGGCCGACGATGCCGGTGCCGCGGACCACCTGGTCGACGACGCAGACGCCGTCCTCCCGGCCGCCGGCGACCTCCGCCGGCAGCTCGAGGACCGTCGGCGCGGCGTCGTAGTCGGTGGCGAACCAGGCGCCGATCATGAGGCGAGGTCCGTCCGGGTCAGCATCGGCTCCCGGCGGGTCCACATCCGCTCGACCGCGGCGAAGAGCGGGTCGGCGTCGGCCTCGATGTGCCGGAACGTCGCGCGCATCGTCTTGAGCAGCACGTCGGCCGGCCAGACCTCCCACTGCGGCACGAGCGGGGTGACCACGTCGGTGCCGCTGCGGTACAGCCAGAGCCAGAGCCGGGCGCGCCGGACCTGCTCCTCGGTGACCAGGTCCGCGCCGTCGCGGATCGCGGTGATGCCCTGCTCGAGGGTCTTGAAGTACGCGTCCTTGTCGTCGACCACCGTGGACAGCCCGCACGAGCTCCACTCCGACCAGCCGGCCTGGATCACCGGGATGCCGTACGCGGGCAGCTCGTTGCTCACGCTGCCCCGCACGGTGACGCCGAGGTCGGTGAGGCTCCAGAGCGCGTTCTTGCTCAGCGTGGCGCTGGGCCGGAACGCCAGGTGCCGGGACCGGCGGTGTGCCGCCGCGACCGAGTCGAAGAAGCCGGTCGAGTCGTAGAGGGCCTGGCTCGGGTGGTCCAGGAACAGCCACTGCGCCTCGGGGTGCTCGGCCGCGTACGCCGCGGTGTCGGCGAACCAGTCGGCGAGGCTGGCGAAGAGCTCGCGGTTGGTGCCCAGCGCGTCGGAGACCGCGTGGTTGAAGACGGTGACGACCGGTTTGTCCGGTACGAAGCCCAGCCGGCCGACGACGTGGCTGCGCAGCCGCGCCCGCTCCGCCGGATTGTTCAGGTCCACCGAGGCGGTCACCCCGCCGCGCCACCAGCTCGGCCGGCCCAGGTTGACCTTGGCGCGCCAGGCGACGAGCTCCGCGATCGGCCGCAGCTGTTCGCGGCGCGGCCACACCCGCGTCTCGAAGACGTCGCCGATCTGGCGGGTCAGCTCCTCGCGGAACGTGCCGGTGCCGGTGTCGGCCTCCGGGAACAGCCCGTACGCCTTCAGGCAGCCGGTCTGCTGGGTGTGGATGATCGGCACCCGGGCCCGCCGGGCGGACTCGACGGCCAGCCCCCACTGGTCGTAGTCGACGTGGCTGGTGACCAGCGCCACGACGTTCCCGGCCGCGAACAGGCCCTGGTAGAGCTCGAAGAGCCGGGTGGCGTACGCGTGCCGCAGCCGGTAGTCCGGGCGGTCGCGGTGGCCGGCGGGCAGCCGCGGCACCTTGGCCAGGCGGCAGTAGGTGGCGTCGGTGTAGGCGAGCAGGGTCGGATCCTCGGCGCCGGCCGTGGTCATCGCGCGGACCCGGTCCCAGACGTCGATCACCTCGGTCGCGCCGAACGCCTCCGCGACGTCGCGGACCTTGGCGACGTCGAAGCCGCTCCAGAGCGTGCGCCGCCACTGCTCCTCGACCCCGGTCAGCACCACCATCCGGGCCGGCCGCAGCCGGCGGACGGCGTTCGCGAACGCCAGGTTGCGCAGGTTCACGCGGATGTCCTGATGGAACGCCTCCACCAGGATGACGGAGTCGTCAGTCGGCCGCGGGAGGTTCTTCTCCCAGTAGACCGATGCCGACTCCAGGAACCACTGCAGTTCCCTGCCGTTCGCGTTGAGCCACACCGTTGTTGTCCGTGCCTCTCAGATCAGGTCCCAGGTGAGCGGCGTGCCCTTCGCCGCGTCCCGGGTGAAGGTGCGGCCGAGCACCAGGCCGATGGCGTCCGGCGCCAGTCCGCCGGTCGGCCGGATGGAGCGGACGTTGTCCTCGGTGACGACGTCGCCGGCGCGGACGTCGGCGACCACGTAGAGGGAGCGGCGGAACCGCAGGCCCTCCTTCTCCGCCTCGGTCGGCCCGATGGCGGTGGTGCCCAGCGCCCGCCAGGCCCGCTCCGACTCGGTCACCAGGCTGCCCAGCTCGGCCGGCTCGAGGGAGAAGGCCGAGTCGACGCCGCCGTCGCCGCGGTCCAGCGTCACGTGCTTCTCGATCAGGCAGGCGCCGAAGGACACCGAGGCGATCGGCACGCCGATGCCGAGCGTGTGGTCGCTCAGCCCGATCGGCACCTGGAACGCCTCGGCCAGCACCGGGATGCGTCGCAGGTTGGTGTGCTCGGGCGGCGCCGGGTACGAGGCGGTGCAGGAGAGCACGACCAGGTCCCGGGCGCCGGCGCCGCGGGCCGCCTCGACCGCCGCGGCGATCTCCCGCACGTCGGCCATGCCGGTCGAGATGATCAGCGGCTTGCCGGTACTCGCGCAGAGCCGGATCAGCGGCAGGTCGGTGATCTCCGACGACGCGATCTTGTACATCGGCGCATCCAGCTTCTCCAGCAGGTCGACGGCGGTCCGGTCGAACGGGCTGGAGAAGGGCGTCAGGCCCCGACCCCGGGCGTGCTCGAAGATCGCCTCGTGCCACTCCCACGGCGTGTGCGCCCGCTCATAGAGCTGGTAGAGGTACTGGTCGCCCCACAGCTGGTGATCCTGGGAGATCCGGAAGCGCGGGTGCCGGACGTCGACGGTCATGGTGTCGGCCGTGTAGGTCTGGATCTTGATGGCGTGCGCGCCGGCCTCGGCGGCGGCGTCGACCAGGGCCAGCGCCCGGTCCAGCGAGCCGTTGTGGTTGCCGGACATCTCGGCGACGATGTACGGCCGCCGGCCGGCATCGATCTCCACGTCGTTGACGATCACTGCGTTTTCCCTCTCTCGGTCCACACCACGGTCTGCGGCGTGCCGTCGACCAGTCGCTCGTACCGGCGCCGCTCGGTGAAGCCGAAGCGCCGGTGCAGCGCGAGCACCGGCGCGTTGGTCGCCAGGGTCTCCCCGCCGAGCCGGGTCAGCCCCAGGTCGCCGAAGGCGTAGTCCACCGCCTCCCGCTCCAGCCGCATCCAGGCCTTGAGCAGGTTCGGGCCGAGGCCCGCCACGTCGAGGTAGAAGCTCCAGGCGGGCGGGTCCGCGCGGGTGTCGAAGATGACGACGCCGGTGTCGTCGTGGATGAGCAGGTGCCGGTCCGGATCCGCGGCGACCCCCGCCCACCAGCGCGCGTGCTCCTCCGGCGCGATGACGTGCCGGGTCAGGCTGACCGCCCGCACTTCCGGATGGTTACGCCAGGTGAGCACGATGTCACGATCAGCGTCGACGGCGGCGCGCAGCACTGCTTCGGATACCTCCCACGTTCCTCCAACGGAGGCGTCACCGTATGGGGACAGCCTGAGCCGGTCGTGGCGGCAAGGCGAGGCGGGGGCGAACCGGAGGTGACGGCTCGGGGTCGCCGGGTGAGGAGGTGGTGCGCAAATACTCACGCCGGGCGCGCGGCGACCGATCAGGGCGGTACGGAACCGACCGAAGGAGCTGGTTGATGGGCGCGTCTGAGCTGCCTCGCGCGCGCCATGACCGGCTTCTGCACGCATCGGGCGCCATCGCGCTGGTGTCGCTGCTGCTGGTGATCGCCGACTACCTGCACCCGTTCGGGCCGAAGCTGCTCCTCTGGCTGCCGTCCTCGGCTGGCGTGATCATCGTCTTCCTGGCCTTCCTGCGCACCTCCCGCACCGCGACGCTGCCCGAGCCGACGCGGCGCTTCTGGCGCCACCTGACCTACGCGATCGCCTTCGTCGGCGCCGGCACCACGGTCAAGGCCGTCAACGTGCTGACCGCGGACGACCCGCGCGGCAGGCACACCGGATTGATCATGCTGGGCCTCTGCGGCGCCGGCGTGCTCTGCGTCGTATACGCCCTGTACCGGCTCCCGCTGGGCCGGCGCTCCTCGGGCGAGGTGCTCCGGGTGGTGCTCGACGCCAGCACCCTCATGCTGGCCGCGGCCGTCTTCGTCTGGCACTACGCGACCCGGGGCGCGCTGTACAGCGGCGACCGCGGCGACGTCTACGTGTCCCTCTTCGTCACCATCATCGCGCTGTTCGCCGTCTTCGCGCTGGCCAGGTTCGTGGTCTCCAGCCATCTCCTGGTCGACAACCGCGCCCTGCGGCTGATCGCGTTCGCCATGCTCGTCGGCGCGGTCGGCCCGCTGTTCCGCGGGCCGTTCGAGGCGGTCGATCCGCACCTGTTCCCCGACCTGGCCACGACGCCGATCGTCTACCTCCTGGCCACCTTCGCCGCGGCGTGCCAGCGCGGCACCGACGGCCTGGGCCTCGGGCCGCGCCGCGGGGTCGTCACCCCGCGTCGGCGCTCGTTCAGCCTGCTGCCGTACGCGGCCGTCGCCGCCGTGGACGGCCTGCTGATCACCGTGACGATGGGCCGCAGCACGGAGGAGACCCTCGTGGTCGCCGCCGCCGTGCTGATCACCGCGCTCGTGGTGCTGCGCCAGCTCACCGCCTTCCACGACAACGGCCGGCTGCTCGAGCGCCTCGACCACGGCGCCAAGCACGACGCCCTGACCCAGCTGCCGAACCGGGTGCTGTTCAACTCCCGGCTGCAGCAGGCCCTGACCGCGCCGGGCGACCGGCCGGTCGCGGTGGCGCTGATCGACCTGGACGACTTCAAGGAGGTCAACGACACCCTCGGGCACGAGGTCGGCGACCTGCTGCTGGTCGCCGTCGCGCGGCGCCTCGCCGACTGCGTCCGCGCCGAGGACACCGTCGCCCGCCTCGGCGGCGACGAGTTCGTCGTGGTCCTGGACGGCGCCGACCCGGCCGCCGCGGACCTGGCCGCCGGACGGATGATGAACTCGCTCCGCCAGCCCGTCTACGCCGACGGCCACGAGCTGCCGATCCGGGCCAGCATCGGCATCGCCGACGGCCGCTCCGGCGACGAGGCCTCGCTGCTGCTGCGGCACGCCGACATCGCGATGTACGCGGCGAAGAAGCTGCCCGGCACGGCCAGCCTGCACTACGACGCGAGCATGGCGGCGAACGGCACCGAGCACGCCCACCTCGGCGCGGAACTGCGCGAGGCGCTCGAGAACGAACAGCTCTTCCTGCTCTACCAGCCGATCGTCTCGCTGGACGACGGCCGGATCATGGGCTCCGAGGCGCTGATCCGCTGGGCGCACCCGACCCGCGGCACCTGCGGGCCGGACAGCTTCATCCCGGTCGCCGAGCGCACCGGCCTGATCGTCCCGCTCGGCCGGTGGGTGATGCGCACGGCGTTCGCCCAGCTCGCCAGCTGGATCAGCGAGCACGGCGACGAGGCGCCGGGCGTGATGAACGTCAACGTGTCGGCCCGCGACCTGCGCGAGCCCGAGTTCGTGGACGGCATGGCGGCCCTGCTCAAGGAGTTCGGCCTGGCGCCGGACCGCATCGTCGTCGAGGTGACCGAGACGATGGCCCTGGAACCGGGGCAGTCGATCGTCAACCTGCACGGGCTGCGGGATCTGGGCGTTCGGGTGTCGCTGGACGACTTCGGCACCGGCCACTCGACCCTGACGCTGCTGCACGAGTGCCCCATCGACGAGATCAAGCTGGACCGCTCGTTCACCCAGGCGCAGGTCGACGGCCGCCCGCCGGTCTCCGCCGCGGTGATCCACCTAGCCCAGGTGCTTGGCTTGCATCCGGTCGCGGAGGGTGTCGAGACGGCCGAGCAGGCGGAGCAGCTGCTGGCGCTGGGTTATATCGCGGCGCAGGGGTATTACTTCGCTCCGCCGATGCCGGCGGACCGGTTCGGCGAGCTGCTGCGGGAGTCGGGATCGCTGATGCCGGCGCCGGCATGGCAGGCCGCATAATTGTTAGCGGGCAAATATTGCCGCCCACCAAGGGTTGACGATCGGCACGGCGGGGAACAGTCCAGGCGTAAGCCACTAGACCTGGAGGTCCCCGATGGGTGCCGATGACAAGATCGACAACAAGGCCGAAGAGCTGGGCGGCAAGGTCAAGGAGGGCGTCGGCCGGGCGACCGATGACGAGCGCCTCGAAGCCGAAGGCAAGGCCGACCAGAGCAGCTCGAAGCTCAAGCAGGCCGGCGAAAACATCAAGGACGCGTTCAAGAGCTGATTCCGTACGGACACAGCGAAGTTCTGTGGCACACCGCCCGGCCTTGCTGCAACGCGAGGCCGTGGCCGGGACCGCCGGGCTGAAGGACGGGCGGCCGATGCGGCCGCGTCGAAAGAGTGGCGGCCAGATTGGCCGCATTGAAGGTGGCGGCCGGTTCGGCCGTATTTGAAGAGTGGCGGCTGGTTCAGCCGCGCTGAAAGAGGGGCGACCGGTTCGGTTGCGCTGGAAGAGGGGCGGCCGGTTCGGTTGCGCTGGAAGAGGGGCGGCCGGTTCGGTTGCGCTGGAAGAGGGGCGGCCGGTTCGGCCGCCCCTCTTTGTTCTTGCGTCAGGCTGTCGGGACCAGTTCGTGGTCGCTCGGCTCCGGCTCGACGGCCGGGGGCGGTTCGTGGGCGATTTCCGGGAGCCAGCCGAGCCAGCGGGGAAGCCACCAGTTCTTCTCGCCGAGCAGGGCCATTACCGCCGGCAGGAGGACCGCTCGGATGATGGTGGCGTCGAGTAGGACCGCTGCGGCCAGGCCCACGCCGAGTTCCTTTGTCGCGGTCAGCGGGAGGGTGGCGAAGAGGGCGAAGACCGCGACCATGACCACCGCGGCGCTGGTGATCACGCCTGCCGTGCCGCCGATGCCGTGTGACACCGCCTGCTTGGTCGGCAGGCCGCGGTCGTGGCCCTCGCGGATCCGGCTCAGCACGAAGACGTGGTAGTCCATCGAGAGTCCGAACAGGATGATGAAGAGGAACAGTGGCATCCAGTTGGTGATGCCGCCGCCGGACTTGTAGTCGAGCAACGACTCGAAGTGGCCGTACTGGAAGATGAAGACCAGCATTCCGTAGGCCGCCGCGACCGACAGCAGGTTGAGCACCACGCCGGTGAGCGCGACCACGACCGAGCGGAACGAGACCAGCAGGAGCAGGAACGCCAGCCCCAGCACGAAGCCGAACACCCACGGCAGGGACTCGTCCAGCCGCTTGTTGAAGTCCATGCTCCCGGCGGTGTCACCGGCGACGGCGACCGTCGCGCCCGGCACCTTGCCGAAGGCGTCCGTCGCCACGCCGCCGCGCAGCAGCTCGACGGCGCGTTCCGAGGTGCGGTCGCTGCCGTTGCCGGCCAGGCCGACCGTGACGACCGCGACCGTGCCCGCCGGGTTGATCCGCACATCGATCGGCTCGCGCAGCTGGCCGGTCGCCGCCGCGGCCCGGCGGAAGTCCGCGAGCGCCGCATCGAACTGCGCGCCGCGCACGGTCGGCGCCTTGACGACCACCTCGGCCGGCACGGTCTCGCTCGGGAACGCCTCGTTGATCTTCACGTAGGTCTGCACGATCGACGAGTTCGGCGAGACGTCCTCGATGCTCTCGCCCTTGGTCCGCATGTCGAGCATCGGCGCGGCGAGCACGGCCAGCACGCCGACGGCCAGCACGGTGGAGATCAGCGGCCGGGCCAGCACGACCCGCAGCACCGCGCCCCAGACCCGGCCCTCGTTGCGTCGGCGGTACAGGCCCGGGATCTTGAGTGCGTCGACCCGGTCGCCCAGCGCCGACAGCAGCGCCGGCAGCACGGTCAGCGAGCCGAGCACCGCGGTGGCCACCACCAGGATCGTGCCGACCGCGAAGCTGGTGAAGGTGGCGTCCTGGGTGAAGAACATGCCGGACATGGCCACGATGACGGTCAGCCCGGAGATCCAGATCGACCGGCCGGACGTCTGCGCGGCGATGACCAGCGCCCGATGCGGATCGGCGCCGTTGCGCCGCTCGTCGCGCTCGCGGCGGATGTAGAACAGGCAGTAGTCGACGCCGACCGCGAGGCCGACCAGCAACATCACGTGCATCGTCTCGTCGACGGTCGGCGCGAACCGGCTCGCCCCCGCGAGCAGGCCGAACGCGGCGACCACGGCGGTGACGGCGAGGCCGACCGGCAGCACCGCGGCGACGACCGCCCCGAACGCGACCAGCAGGATGCCGAGCGAGACCGGGATGGAGAGCATCGACAGCCGGGTCAGCCCCTCGTCGAGCGTGTCGCCGATGAGCTTGTCCCCGCTGGCGTCGCCCGCCTGCGCGACGAGCAGGCCGGGGTGCCGCTGCTGCACCTCGGCGACGGCGTCGAGCAGGGGCAGGACCCGGTCCTTGGCGGTCTCCGGGTCGCCGCTCATGGTGAACGGCACGAGCGTCGACCGGCCGTCCGGCGAGACCAGCGGGTCGGCGACGGCGGCGACGCCGTCCCGCCCGGTCAGGGTCTTGGTGACGTCGGCGACGGCCCGGTCCCGGTCCGCGCCCTGGATCAGGACCATCTCGCCGGCCGGCCGGACCGGGAAGCCGGCCTGCTCGACGATCCTGTCGCCCCGGCCCGACTCCCCGTGCCCCTGGTCGGCGTGCGTCGCCTCGCGGGCGCCGATCTGTCCACTTGCGATGGTGATGCCGACGACGAAGGCGATCCATCCGAGTATCGCGACGGTGCGATGCCGCGCACTCCACAGTGCGGCCCGCGCCGCGAATCCGGTGACGTTCTCCCTTTGCTTCATGTCAACTGACGCTAGGGAGAAAGCAGCACGCGATCGATCCGGTGACCTGGCGCTTCGGTGGTAGGGCTAACCCTACGTCTGCAGGTAGGCCAGCACGGCCAGCACCCGGCGGTGCTGCTCGGTGTCGGGGGCGAGGTCGAGCTTGGTGAAGATGTTGCGGACGTGCTTCTCCACCGCGCCCTCGGTCACCACGATCTTGCGGGCGATCGCGGTGTTGGAGCGGCCCTCCGCCATCAGGCCGAGCACCTCGCGCTCGCGCGGGGTGAGGTTGCGCAGCGGGTCGTCGCGGCGGCGCCGGACCAGCAGCTGGCCGACGACCTCGGGGTCGAGCACGGTGCCGCCGGCCGACACCCGGCGCAGCGCGTCCATGAACTCGGCGATCTCCGCGACCCGGTCCTTGAGCAGATAGCCGACCGCACCCAGGCGGTCGGCGAGCAGGTCGTCGGCGTACTCGACCTCGACGTACTGGGAGAGCACCAGCACCGGGCTGCCCGGCACCTTGCCCCTGGCCTCGACGGCGGCGCGCAGCCCCTCGTCGGTGTGCGTCGGCGGCATCCGTACGTCCACGATGGACACGTCCGGGCGATAGGTGGTGATCGCCTCGACGAGCGACGGCCCGTCGCCGACGGCCGCGACGACGGTGCAGTCGTTCTCCTCAACCAGCCGGATCAGACCCTCGCGCAACAGCACGGCGTCGTCGGCTATCACCACCCGCATGCCGCCGAGCGTAGCGGTCAGGCCCGTACTAGAACGGAAGCGCCACCGTGAGGGTCGTCCCGGCGCCGGCGGGGCTCTCCACGCTCATCACGCCGCCGGCCGCCTGCACCCGGTCGGACAGGCCCGCCAGGCCGTGCCCCTTGGCCAGGCTCGCGCCGCCGATGCCGTCGTCGCCGACGACGATCAGCAGGCCCGTCGAGGCCGCCTCGACGCTGACCCGCGCCTCGGTGGCGTGGCTGTGCTTGGCGACGTTGGTGAGCGCCTCGGCCACCACGAAGTACGCGGTCGACTCGACGGCCGGGTCGAGCCGCGAGAGCGGCGCGGCGTCCAGGTCGACCGGGACCGTGCACCGGCCGGCCAGCGCGGTCAGCGCCGCCTGCAGTCCCCGGTCCACCAGGATCGGCGGCGCGATGCCCCGGGACAGCGCCCGCAGCTCGTCCAGGGTCTCCCGGGTCTGGCTCAGCGCCTCGGCGACGGTGGCCCGGGCCGCCTCCGGGTCGGTGGCGAACTGCTGCTCGGCGCGGCCCAGGTCCATGGCGAGCCGCACCAGCCGCTGCTGCGGGCCGTCGTGGATGTCCCGCTCGAGGCGGCGCAGCGCGGTCGCCTCGGCGGACACCGCCGCGGTCTTCTGCGCCTGCGCGATGTCCCGCGCCGCCTGCGCCTCGGCGACCTGTTCACGCAGGTCGTTGACGCCGCAGAGCAGGCCCCGGGCGAAGTACGCCTCGAGCAGCGCCGCGCCGCGGACCACCGGGTACAGCGTGCCGGCGAAGAAGAAGCCGACCGCCATGTGGAAGATGACCCGGGTCGAGTACGCGTCGCCGAGGCCGAGCAGCATCGGCAGGTCCTGGTCGTCGGGGCCGCGCGGGATCGACCAGTCCCAGAGCGGGAAGGTGAGGCCGGCGAGCGCGCCGACCCACCAGGTGAGCGCGAAGCTGAACGCGATCGTGCTGGGAATGAAGCGGAAGATGCCGTGCACCAGGTCGAGCCAGGACTGGCCGTCGCCGAGCGGGGTGAGGATCCGGCGCGGCAGACCCGCGCCCTCGGGTGCCCGCTTGTACGGCACGGGCTGCACCGGGCGGCCGAAGACCGCGCCCAGTCGGGCCCGCTCGAGGATGGCGAAGCCGCGCGCCATCATGAACGTGGCCAGCAGCACCGGCAGACCGATCCAGATGATCAACGTGCCGATGCCCAGGGAGAAGCCGGTCGTGAAGAGCACGATCGTGATCAGGCCGAGCGGGAAGCCGATCAGGATGTACAGGGTGTCCAGCCCGAGCTGGCGGAAGAGGCGCTGGGCCAGGCTGGGGGCCAGCTCTCCCGGGGCGGGTGCGGTAATCATGCCATTGACGTTAGGCATCGGCGGCCTCCCAACCGATCCCGCTGCCCGCCCATTCGACAGTAGGGTTAACCCGACCCTACTCAACCGGCTACCTCAGTCGCCGCCCCCCGCGGCGATGAGTGCGGCGAGGTCCGTGGTCTTCTGGGGCGTCCAGCCGTCCGGCTGCGCGATGTCCGCCCAGGCGGCGACCGGCTCGGCGCCGTAGCTGTGGCCGTGCCCGGCCGGCACCCCGGTCGAGAACGCCATGTCCGCGGTCACCTGCCAGAACGTCACCATCGGGTACCACCGGATGTCGGGTGACACGTCGGCGCCGCGCGGCTCCTCCAGCCAGTCGGGGCGGCTCACCATCAGCCGCGGGCCCCACCACACGATCGGATCCGAGGGGTGCTGCAGGTACACGACCCGCGGTGACGCCCACGTCGGCGTGGGCCGGTCCAGGTCGGTGGCCGGGTCGCGGGCGAAGCGGATCGTGGCGCCGCTCTCGTAGGTGGGCAGGATCTCCGTCGTGCCCGGGTCGCGGTCGGCGACGAACTCGCGCCACAGCTCGTTGCGGTTCGGGGGGCCGACCAGCAGCATCCCGTCCACCCGGTTGCGGATGTCGTCGGCGCCGCTGAACGCCGACTCCGCGCCGAACGAGCCGAGGCTCTCGCCGAACAGCAGCAGCTTCGGCCGCTGACTCAGCGGCAGCTTCGACCAGGCGCCGTACACCGCGTTGAACAGGTCCCGGCCGGCCTGCCGGGCGCGTTCCTTGTCGACCAGGAACGACAGCCAGCTGGGCAGGTAGGAGTACTGCAGGGCGACCATCGCCGTGTCGCCGTTGTACATGTACTCCAGCGGGTCGACGCCGCCCGAGTCGACCCAGCCCGTGCCGGTCGTGGTGATCACGAGGAGCACCTCGCGGTCGAACGCGCCGGTGCGCTGCAACTCCTCGACCGCGAGCGCGGCCCGCTCCCGCGAGGTTTCCGCGGAGTCCAGGCCGGCGTACACCCGAATCGGCTGCTCGACGCGGGGGCCGCCGAAGCCGCTCAGCTGGTCCGTGGTGGGCCCGCCGGAGACGAAGTTGCGGCCCTGCTTGCCCAGCGAGGCCCAGGACACCAGCGAGCCGGGGCCGCCGGAGCGCAGCGGATCGGTCGGCTGGGCGGCGTCGGGCTCGGTCTCGTCGTTGATCGCCTTGAAGGCGTTGTCGGTGACGGCGAAGAACCCGTCGAGCACCACCCCGTTGAGCACGCCGAGCGCGAGCAGGATCACCGCGAATCCGGCGATCACCCGGGCGGTCGACGCCGGAATCACCCGCCCGAGCAGCCGGCCGGTGGCGCGGGCCAGGTGGCGCAGCATCCGCATCAGGCCGATCAGCCCGGCGCCGAGCAGCAGGGCCACCGGCAGGACGACGAGGTAGCGCGGCCGCGCCGGCGCGTCGACGCCCATCAGCTCGTGAATCTCCCGCTGCCAGGCGGCGTCGAGATACAGGAAGACCAGCACGGCGACCGCGGAGACGGCGGCCAGGATCCGCCAGGCCATCCGGCCGGGCCGGGGCATCGGGCGGTTGACGAGCTTGCTGGTCAGCCACACCGCCAGCACGCCGAACCCGTAGCCGATGGCCGCGCAGATGCCGCCGATCACGGCCTGCAGTCCGGGCCCGCGCGGCAGCAGCGACGGGGTCAGCGACAGGCAGAAGAAGATCACCGCGCCGAGCACGCCGACGAAGCCGTAGTGCCAGCGGTGCAGCAGCCGCCACCACAGGCCGCGTCGCGGCTCCGGCGGCTGCTCCGGCTCCGGTGGTGCCTGTGTCCGCGAGGTCGTGGTCGTCATCTCCGGTACGTCCTCTCCATCGCTCACCACCGGTGTCACACCGCCAGGCCGGCGGCGACCAGGACGCCGAGGCCGTTTACCGCCCAGTGCAGGCCGATCGGGGCCAGCAGGCTGCCGCTGCGCCGGCGCAGCTCGCAGAAGAGCAGCCCGGCCGTGCCGGTGAACAGCACGGCGCCGGTGACGGCCAGGACCTGCCCGGCCGCGCCCGAGCCGACCAGCTTGGTGACGGCCGGGTTGACCTGGTTGAGGCGCAGCGACGGCAGCACGTGCCAGAACCCGAAGAACAGGGACGACACCAGCGTCGCCGGGGTGGTGCCCCAGTCCCTGCGCAGCAGCCCCCACAGCACCCCGCGGAAGGCGACCTCCTCGAAGAGGATCGTGCCGAGCGGGATCACCACGAACGCGGTCAGTAGCGCCGTACCCATATCCGAGCGGTACCGCTCGTCGAGGAACGCGGTCCGGGTCGCGGGCAGCGCGGCCGCGACCAGGTAGACGACGGCCACCGCCGCGATGCAGACCAGCGCGTACGCCGCGCCGCGCCGCCAGGTCCGGCGGCCCAGGCCGACGTCGTCCGCGTCGAGCCCGGCCCAGCGGGCCAGGAGCAGCAGCAGCCCGGCGCCGAGCGGCCCGGCGACGAGCATGCTCCCGGGCGGCCCGAAGTGCCCGGCGATGGCGACCGCCATCATGAGCCCGACCGTCAGGACCAGGGCCCGCGACGATGGCGCCCAGCGGATCCACGGCTCGGCTGTCACGTGTCGATCATCACCGGGTGGGCGCCTCGGTCGCCTCACCCGCGGCGGATGGATCGAGTAAGCTTCATACCGCAAGCTTCCCAAAACAGGGAAGGATAGGGAGTGATGAGGAGCGAGCTCTACTCGATAGAGCAGGTGGCGGAGCTGCTGGGGCTGCACGTCCGGACGGTTCGCAACTACGTCCGCGACGGCCGGCTCAAGGCCGTAAAGATCGGCAAGCAGTACCGGATCAGCCGGGCCGATCTGGCGGCTCTGACCGGCGAGCCGGCCGCCGCCGCGCCCGGCCGGCGGCACGTCGAGGTGTCCAGCATCGTGCAGATCGACGGGATCGGCGCGGCCGCGGCGAGCCGGCTCAGCACCCTGCTGACCGCCGGCGCCCAGGCGCCCCGGCCCTCCGCCGAGCCGCTGCGGATCCAGACGATCCACGACGAGGGCCACTCCCGGATGAAGGTCGTGATCCTGGGCGGCCCCGCGGAGACCGCCGACATCGTGCGGCTGATCGATGACCTGCTCGGCCCGGAGAACGGCCTGCTCGACAAGGAGGACGACGATGAGTGACCAGGTGCTTCAGCGCAACGGCGTGCCGGTGCTGGTCTGCGCCGCGGACGGTCCGATGCTCACCGGGGTACAGGACGCCCTCGACCTCATCGGCGCGGCGTTCACCCACTCCGACGTGGTCGCCCTGCCGGCGTCGCGGCTCGGCGACGACTTCTTCGAGCTCCGCACCGGGCTGGCCGGCGAGGTCATGCAGAAGTTCGTGAACTACCAGATCCGGCTGGCGATCGTCGGCGACATCTCCGCGCGGGTGGCGGCCAGCGCGTCGCTGCGCTCCCTGGTGCTCGAGTCGAACCGGGGCCGGCACGTCTGGTTCGTGCCCGACCTGCCCGCCCTCGACGCCTACCTCGGTTAGTACAACTCGAAGATCGTCACTGGGCCGCTGGTGTAGCGGGGTCGCGCCAGCGTGCTCAGCGCGGGCGCGACCGTGCCCGCCCGGGCGTCGGCGAAGAGCCACCGCACGCCGTACTCCCGGCGCAGCAGGTCCAGGTCGGCCGGGTCCGCGTCGGTGAACACCCGCTGGCTCAGGGCGTACTTCAGCGGGTCCGGCGGCGGCTGGAGCATGTACGTCCGGCCGCCGACGCCGTTGGCCGCGACCGCCGCGTCCGAGTAGCCCCAGCTTTCCACGAGCGTGCGGCGCCCGCCGAGCCCGGCGACCCAGAACGCCCGGGCGTCGCACGGCCGGATCTGCCGGATCGCCACGCAGTGCACGTTCGTCGCCACCACGTCGTCGTTCCCGGCGTGCGCGTCCAGCCACACTGCCGCCCGCATCTCCTCCTGGGTGATCAGGCGCGACGTCAGCGGCTGTACGCGTTCGGTGTCGTGCGACAACGCCTCGATGGGCCGCGCCAGCCCGGCCGCCAGGCTCGCGCCCAGCACGGCGGCGATGCCGGCCGTCACCAGAGCCTGGAGCCGTCGGCGCAGCGCCAGCACCGGGATCGCGGCCGCCAGCACCAGGCCGAGCGTCCGCAGCACCGGCACGGCGAGCACCCAGGCCCAGTCGCCCAGCGCGTCGCGCGCCGGCGCGGCCACCGCCGGCGCGAAGAGCGCCCAGAGCGCGCCCGCCACCAGCCCACACAGCGGCACCCACCAGCGGCCGATCCGCTCGGCGAGCATCCAGACCGTCAACAGCACCCCGAACGGCGCGGCGCAGAGGAAGAAGTAGAGCTGGCTGCCCGAGGGGTGCCAGAGCGTCCAGGCCGCGCCGGTCCCGGCGACCACCATCCCGCCGAGCAGCCAGGCCGCGGGCTCCGAGCGCCGCCGCAGGGACAGCACGCCGAGCAGCCGCGGCGACTGGGCGAGCAGCCACCAGCCGACGAGCCAGGCGATGAACCAGCCGCCGGCCACCCCGGCGCCCTGCACGCCGGGCGCGATCAGCCCGTCCGGCGCGACGCCATCGGCGGCGCCCAGCGTCCGGTCGTACGGCAGCAGCCAGCGCAGCACGCTCAGCGGCTGCACGGCCAGCGCTCCCGCTCCCCCGCCGGCGAAGAGCCGGGCGCCGAGCAGCATCGCGGCGACCAGCACGGCCAGTAGCCCGGCCGCCGCGCGCGGGAACCGCGGGCCGCGCCACCAGACGACCAGGCCGGCCAGCGCCAGGCCGGCGACCAGCGGCGGCAGCGCGCTGGACTTGGCGCCCGCGCAGGCGAGCGCCAGCGGGGGCGCGAGGAGCCAGGCCGGGCCGAGGCTCCGCCCGCGCAGCAGGTCGATCGCGATCGCCACGAGCAGGCCGAGCAGCGGCATCGCGTACGTCTGCGACGGGCTGACGAATGAGAGCGCGCCGCCGCCGGCCGCCTCGATCGGCGCGCCGAAGCCGAGCGGGAGGCCCAGCAGGGCGACGCCGCCCGCGAGCGGCCCGGCCCACCACCGGCCGCTGACCTCGCGGCCGAGCGCCGCGAGGACGAGCACCGCGATCGCGCCGACCGGCACCATCCAGAGCCGCAGCAGGACGGTCGCCGGTGGAATGCCGGTGATCATGGAGGCTGCGGCCATATCGGCGTCGGACAGGTAGTGGTAGCGCAGGGCGTCGCCGGCGAGCTGCGGCACCTCGAACGGCATCGAGCGGGTCATCTCGTGCACCAGCGCGAGGTGGTACATGAGGTCCTGGTAGTAGAGCGTGTCGGCGGGCGGCAGCGGAGCGGTGGTCCAGGCGGCCGCGCCCCAGGCGACGACGCCGAGCAGGACTCCGCACACCGACCACGACCAGCGCAGCGGCAACGGCGCGGGGTCGGCGGTCCGCCAGTGCCGGCGCAGCCCGGGCACGGCGACGAAGGCCGCCGACACGAGCAGCGGCCAGCAGATCAGCAGCGCCTGCAGGCCGGTGGCGGCGGCCAGCGCCCAGCCGGCCAGCTGCACGAGCAGGCCGGTCGCGGCGCCGTAGCCGAGGTCCTCGGGCAGGTTGCCGCGGCTGCCCCGGACCGCGCGGTGCACCAGCGTGCCGGGCAGCACCACGCCGGCGAGCAGATAGAGGCCGTACAGCGCGATGTCCCCGGCCGGCACGTCCGCCCGGTGCAGCGCGCCCGCCAGCGCCGCGGCGACGAGCACCCACGGTACGGCCGCGAGCAGCGGGCGCCGGGCACGGCGGTACCGGGCGGCCGGTGCGTCGGCCGCCCGGGTGAGCAGCAGCGTCACGGCAGCGCTGCGGCCCGCTGCTGCGGGATCTCGACGGCCCGGGTGTCGCCGGCCCGCGCCTCGTCCACCCGGGCGTCGCCGGCGGCCGAGTCGAATCCGATGTGGAAACTCGGCCGGTCCTGCACGGTCCGGTAGATCCGGGACACGTACTCGCCGAGCAGGCCGAGGCAGATCAGCTGCACGGCGGAGAGCAGCAGCACGGCCAGGAACAGCGAGGTCCAGCCCGGAATGACGGTGCCGTTGGCCCAGACGGCGACGCCGAAGACCATCAGCGCGAGGCAGGCGACGAAGGCGAGCCCGCCGAGCCAGGTGGCGATCCGCAGCGGGGCGGCGGAGAAGTTCGCGGTGCTGTCCCAGGCCAGGGCGACCATCCTGCGCAGCGGGTACTTGGTCTCGCCGGCCGCGCGGCGCTCCCGGGCGTAGGCGACCTCCGCCGAGGCGAAGCCGAGCGACGGGACCAGCAGCCGGTACACGGGCGCCCGCTCGGGCAGCTTCCTGAGCACCTCGACGACGTCGCGGCTGAGCATCCGGAAGTCGCCGGCCTGCGCGGGCACGTCGCCGCCGACCAGCCGGCGCATGAGCCGGTAGTACGCGCCGGCCGTGTGCCGCTTGAACACGCTGTCGGTGCTGCGGTCGGCGCGGACGCCGTAGACCACGTCGATGCCCTGCTCCCGGGCCACCCGCAGCATCTCGGCGATGGCCTCCGGCGGATCCTGCAGGTCGGCGTCGATGCTGACCACCCAGTCGCCCCGGGCCCGCTGCAGGCCGGCGGTGAGCGCCGCCTGGTGCCCGCTGTTGCGGCGCAGCCTGATCAGGCGCAGCTCGGGCCAGGTGCGGCCGTGCTCGAAGAGCAGGCCGGCGGTGCGGTCGGCGCTGCCGTCGTCGACGGCCACCACCTCGTAGGCGACGTCGAGGCCGTCGAGCACCGGCCGGAGCCGGTCGACCAGCGCGGGTATCACCGCCTCCTCGTCGTACATCGGCACGACCACCGACAGAACGGTGTTCTCCACGACAGCCCCTATGCGTCGAGCGTGGTCAGCCGCGTGAACTCCCGCGGAAGGTCGAAGCCGTCCCAGATCGCGCTGAAGGTGAGCGCGGATCCGAACGGCACTATCCGGTCGACGCCGCGGCCACCCAGCGCGACGGCGAACGCCCGCAGCTCGGCCGGCGTGAAGCCGAAGTGGCTGAACGTCTGGTCCTGCCGGTTCATCGCGGGCAGCAGGTCCTCGAGCGAGGCGACCGCCGCGAACGGGAACGCACCGGCGCCGATCCAGCGGCGCGGCGCGGCGTCGGTGCCGGACAGGGACATCGCGGTCACCTCGTTGCGCGGGAAGCTCATCGACGTGACCGCGCCGGCGGCGGCCAGCCCGTACGCGTTGATCCGCTTCTCGACCGCCATGGCCGCGTCGACGTTCCAGCCCCGCTGCGCGACGACCTCGCCGACCAGCGCGAGGAACTCCTCCGCGACGCCGTCCGGGTCGCCGCCGACCAGGAACACGGCGCGCGGCGAGGAGCAGGCGGCCTGGTCGAACCAGTACGAGTCGTTCGCGAAGCCCGCCGCCGCCGCCCGCCGCGCGGCCGGGTCCGCCGCCCGCCAGCCGGGCACCGACAGCGCGGCCCAGGAGGTCCGGTCGGGGAACGTCAGGTCGCGGGCCGACGGGCGCAACGGGTGCCGGCGGATCGCCCGCACGGCCTCGTCGCCGCCCCAGATCACCCGCAGGTCGCACCACTCGCTGAGCGCCGCGGTGGTCGCGTCGTCCCGGCCGTAGGTGACCATCCGCTGGGTGCGGCCGATCACCGGGTCGGCGTCCTCCAGTGTCGCGTTGAGCGTCTCCAGCACGGTCTCCGCGGCCCCGGCCGAGCGGGACGAGATGCGCACCACGTTGTGGTTTCCGGCCAGCGCGGACAGCGCCCACGAGTACACGAAGATGGTGTCCACATTGGCCGGCGGCAGGTGGAAGACGTTGCCGCGCGGGAAGACCAGCGCGTCCGGCCGCTCCAGCCGGGCCGCGGCCCGGGTCAGCTCGGCCGGCCGCAGGAAGTAGCCGAGCGAGCCGAGCTCGGGGTGGCGCCGGGCGACGGCGGGCGCGAGCAGCCGGCGCGCGAAGCGGGACAGGAAGTCGACGACCCGCGGGTCGCCGACCGTCAGCCGGTCCGGCGAGGGCGCCGTGAGCTCGCCGGGGTCTCCGAACCTAAATCTCACGCCGCCTCCCGGTAGGTGTCGGAGCAGCCGCGGGCCTCGGCGCGCGGCAGCCGGCCGAGCACACTGAAGCGCTTGCCGGGCCAGTCGCCGTCGTCGACGCCGTGCACGACGCCGAGGTCCTCGGTGAGCAGCACGTGGCCGGGGTACGAGGTGGGCAACGTGCTCACCACCTCGATCAGCCCGGGCTCGCCGACCGGCTGCTCCCGCCAGGTCCGCGGATCCCGGATGATCACGTCGGCGAAGTCCGGGCAGTAGAGCGAGCCGCCCGACGGCCCCTCCAGGAAGATCGTGCCGATCTGCTCGACCATGCCGTAGAAGTTGTGGCTGTGCACCAGGCCGGTGTCGCGGGCCAGCCGGCGGCGGAACTCCTCCGGGGAGACCGCCCGGTCGACCAGCTTCTTCCAGCCGCCCGAGTGGATCAGGATGCCGTTGCTCAGGTCGAGCCCGTTGTCGCGGGCGACCTCGTAGAGGTGCAGCCAGACCAGGTAGGTGAAGCCGAAGATGAGGAACGGCGCGTCGCCGTGCGCGTCCAGGAAGCTGCGCAGCGCCGCCAGGTCGGGCACGCCGTCGGCGTCCAGGGCCCAGGCGTGGTCGCGGCCGAAGGTGGCCATGCCGAGCACCCCCGCGCCGCGGGCACTGAACGAGCGCCGGTCGCGGAGCAGCGCCAGCGTGTCGACGAGCAGCATCGGCAGGCGCTTGGGTCCGAGCACCGCCTGCAGCGTCGCGCCGAGCTGGCGGGTCTGCGTCGCGGCCGCGGCCTTGTCCAGGTAGATGCGGCTGACGTCGCCGGTGGTGCCGCTCGAGGTCAGCACCTTGAAGACCTCGTCGTCGGCGATGCTCTTCAGCTCGAGGTTCTTGAAGAGCCGCACCGGTAGCCAGGGCAGGTCCGCGACCGCGTCGGCGCCGCGATAGCCCGAGGCGGCGAGGATGCGGTCGTAGGGAGCGCAGCGGGCCCGGTGGTGCTCGACCAGCTCGGAGAGCTCCTTGAGCAGCAGCGAATCCCGCTCCGGCTGTGAACGGGTGAAGGAGGTACTCATACCAGCGCCTCCAAGGACCGGTAGTCGATCTTGCCGGTGGGCAACAGCGGCAGGCTGGAGATCCCGCGCACGTCCAGGCCGGTGAAGTGGGTGTCGAGGAACCTCGCCAGCTCGCCGCGGACCGTGCGGGCCGCCTCGGCGTCGGCACCCTCGACGAACACGTGCAGCCGGTCGTCGCCCGCGACGGCCGCGACCGCCCCGTGCGCGGCCAGCGTCCGCTCGATGTCGTCGAGGTTGACCCGGACGCCGAAGACCTTGCCGATCCGCTTGAGCCGCCCGGTGAGGTACAGGAAGCCCTCGTCGTCGAGCCGGCCCAGGTCGCCGGTGCGCAGCACGCCGCACAGGTCGTCGCCGCGGGCCAGGTCGGCGGCGCTCTCCGCGTACCCCATCATGACGTTGGGTCCGGTGTAGACGACCTCGCCGTCCGCGATCGAGAAGGAGCCGCCGGGTATCGGCAGGCCGGCGGAGCCGAGCTTGCCGGCGAGCCGGTCGGGCGGCAGGACGGCCATCCGCGCGGTCGCCTCGGTCTGGCCGTACATGACGAAGAGCCGGCCGCCGACGGCGGCCATCCGCGCCGCGAAGTCCTCCACCAGCTCGACGCGCAGCCGGCCGCCGGCCTGGGTGAGGGTGCGCAGCGTCGGGTACTTAGCCGGGTCGAAGCGCAGCCGGCGCAGCATCTCGTACTGGTAGGGCACGGCGGCCAGGGTCGTGACGCCGTAGGTGCCGACGGCCGACCAGAACTCGCGCCGCATGATGCCGCCGCGCTCGAGGACCACTGTCGCGCCGCGCAGCAGGTGGCTGTTGAGCACCGACAGGCCGTAGGTGTAGAAGAGCGGCAACGTGGTCGGCGCGACGTCGGCGGAGGTGATGCCGAGGCTCTCCCCGATCGCCTCCGCGTTGGCCAGCACCGCCGCCCGGGAGAGCCGGACCAGCTTCGGGTTGCCCGTCGACCCGCTCGTGGCGAGCAGCAGCCCCAGGTCGGGGTGCGGTTCGACGGCGGGTTCGGCGCGGACCCACCAGCCGTCCAGCGCCGCATACCCGTCCGGCGGGGCGTCGGCCGCGCCGGTGACCAGCGCCGGCGCGAAGCGCTCGACGAGGGCGAGCAGGACGTCGCCCGCCAGGTCGGGGTCGAGCACCGCGATCGGGCGGCGGGCGGCGAACGCGCCGAGGTAGAGCGCGACCGAGTCGATGTCGGTCGGCGTCAGCGCGAAGACGACGCCGGGCGGCAGGCCCGCGAACCGGGCGGCCGCCGCGGCGACCAGCTCCGGGTCCAGGACCCGGCCGGTCGCCGCCTCGACCACGCGGGCCTGTGGATCGAGCAGGTTCACAGCGTGAGTCCCCCGTCGACCCCGAGCACTTGGCCGGTGACGAACCGGGCCTGGTCGGAGAGCAGAAAGTCGATCACGTCGGCCACCTCGTCGGCCTCGCCGAGGCGGCCGAGCGCGGTGTTCGCGATGCGCTGTTCGCGGCCGCGGTCGTCGAGCGTGCCGAGCATGTCGGTGGCGATGAAGCCGGGCGCGACGGCGTTGACCCGGATGCCGCGCGGCCCGAGCTCCTTGGCCGCGGAACGGGCCAGGCCGAGGATCGCGGCCTTGGACGCGGCGTAGATCGCCTGACCGGCCACGCCCTCGGTGCCGGTGATCGACGACACCAGCACGACCGCGGGGGATCTCCCGCGGCCGAGCAGCCGCACGGCACCCTGCAGGGTGTACGCCGCGCCGACCGCGTTGACCTCGAACAGCCGCCGCACGGTGGCGTCGTCGGTCAGGCCGAGCATGCCGGCCGCGTGGGTGCCGGCGTTGATCACCAGCGCGTCGAGGCGCCGGAAGTTCTCGAACGCGACCCGCATCAGCACCCGGCTGGTCTCCGGGTCCGCGATGTCGCCGTGCGCGGCGACCACCCGTACGCCGTACTTGGCGGCGAGCTCGGCCGCGGCGTCGCCGACGGCCTCGGCCCGGTGGCCGTGCACGACGAGATCGGTGCCCTGTTCGGCGAGCCGGCGGGCGACGGCCAGGCCGATACCGCGGGAGGCTCCCGTGACGAGAGCAACCCGTTCACTCATTGAAGTCCACCCCGTATTTACCGAGAATTCGCATTGCCTCGCCGAAGCTGGACATATTGATCACATCGTCGGTGTCGATCATTACCGAGAATTCATCTTCGATCGACGCGACCAGCGACATGTGCGCCAGCGAGTCCCACTTCTCATTGTCCTGGTAGTGCAGATCGTCCACAGGCGAGCCCGGCGGCAGATCCAGCGACGTCCGGAACGCTTCACGCAGTCTCTGCAGCTCAATCACTGATTTACTCCAAGGGCGGATGGGCGAAGGAACCCACCTTCCCTCAGCGGTCGCAACGCCGCGACAAATCGAAGCTGAACTCGGCGTGAATTGCGTCTGGCATCTGAATCAGCGCCTGGAAATGACTTCCCGCGCAGTTATGCTTCCGCCTCGAGTCAATGCCCGCGTCATCCCCGGGAGCAATTAATGAGTGTGTTGAGTGGATCGTCGATCCTGGTCACCGGTGCGACCGGTTCGTTCGGCAAGGCCTTCCTGGGTCACGCGCTGGCAAACCTGGACCCGCAGCGCATCGTCGTGTTCTCCCGCGACGAGCTGAAGCAGTACGAGGTCCGGCAGATGTTCGGCGACGACCCGCGGCTGCGCTTCTTCATCGGCGACATACGCGACCGCGAGCGCCTCGCGCGCGCCATGCACGGCGTCGACCACGTCGTGCACGCCGCCGCCCTCAAGCAGGTCGACACCGCCGAGTACAACCCGTCGGAGTACGTGGCGACGAACATCAACGGCTCGCAGAACGTCATCGACGCCGCGATCAACGCCGGCGTCCAGCGGGTCGTCGCGCTCTCCACCGACAAGGCGTCCAGCCCGATCAACCTGTACGGCGCCACCAAGCTGGTCGCCGACAAGCTGTTCATCGCGGGCAACCACTACGCCGCCACCCACCCGACCCGGTTCGCCGTCGTGCGCTACGGCAACGTGATGGGCAGCCGGGGCTCGGTCGTGCCGCTGTTCCGCCGACTGAACGCCGAGGGCCGCAGCCTGCCGATCACCGACAAGCGGATGACCCGCTTCTGGATCACCCTCGACGCGGCGGTGCGGTTCGTCGTCGACTCGTTCGACGTGATGCAGGGCGGCGAGCTGTTCGTGCCGCGCATCCCGAGCATGCGCATCCTCGACCTGGTCGAGGCCGTCGCGCCGGACGCGCCGACGCACGAGATGGGCATGCGGCCGGGCGAGAAGCTGCACGAGGAGATGATCGCCGCCGACGACAGCCGCCGCACGCTGCGCTTCCCGGACCGCTACGTGGTGCAGCCGGTCGTCGCGAGCTGGGGCTACCAGACGCCGCCGGGCGGCGAGCGGGTCGCGGACGGCTTCAACTACCGGTCGGACAACAACGACCTGTGGCTCGAGGTCGACGAGATGAGCGCCCTGCTCGAGGAGAAGTGATGCTGCCGTACGGGCGCCAGAGCGTCACCGACGCCGACGTCGAGGCGGTGGCGGCGGCCCTGCGCAGCGACTGGCTCACCACCGGGCCGCGGGTCGGCGACTTCGAGCGCGAGCTCGAGCACGTCGCCGGGGCACCCTGCGTCGCGGTCATCAACGGCACCGCCGCGCTGCACACGGCGTACGCGGCAGCGCGGATCGGGATCGGCGACGAGGTCGTCACCACGCCGATGACGTTCGTGGCGACCGCGTCGACCGCCGCCATGCTGGGCGCGACGGTGGTCTTCGCCGACGTCGAGGAGGACACCGCCAACCTGGACCCGGCGGCGGCCGAGGCCGCGGTGACGCCGCGGACCAGGGCCGTCACCGCGGTCGACTACGCCGGGCACCCGGCCGAGTACGACCAGCTGCGCAAGGTGGCCGACAACGCCGGCGCGGTGCTCATCGCCGACGCCGCGCACGCCATCGGGTCGACGTACCACGGGCGGCCGGTCGGCACCCTCGCCGACCTGACCACGTTCTCCTTCTTCCCGACGAAGAACCTGACCACCGGCGAGGGCGGCGCGGTCGCCGCCACCGAGCCCGGGCTGCTGGAGCGGGCGCGCGCCTTCCGGACCGTCGGCCTGGTCCGGGACCCGGCCCGGCTGCGCCACCCGGACGAGGGCGGCTGGCACCAGGAGGTGCCGGAGTTCGGCCTCAACTACCGGCTGCCGGACGTGCTCTGCGCGCTGGGCAGCTCCCAGCTGCGCCGGCTGGCCGCGTTCAAGGCCCGCCGGACGGCCCTCGCGGAGCGATACGACGCCCTGCTCGCGGGGGTGCCGGGCCTGCGGCTGCCGGTCCGGCGGGCGTGGGCCGACCCGATGCGCCACCTCTATCCGGTACGGATCGAGGACGGCCGCCGCCGCGAGGTCTACGACCGGATGCGCGCGGCCGGGATCGGCGTGCAGGTCAACTACGTGCCCGCGTACTGGCATCCGGTCTTCGAGGACCTCGGGTACGCCCGCGGCATGTGCCCGGTCGCCGAGCGCTTCTACGCCGAGCAGCTGTCGCTGCCGCTCTTCTTCGACCTCACCGACTCGGACCAGGACCGGGTCGTCGACACCCTGCGCACCATTCTGGAGAGCTGAACCTGTGCACCATGCCAACCACTTCTACGGCCACGCGCACGTCCTCGCCGGGTACTGCGGTCTCGACCCGGAACATCCGCCCCGGATCGACGGGTACGTGCAGCACGGCTGGAATGTGGTGGACGGGCTCGGCGCGGGCACGCCGTACGTGTCCGGGCGGCCGATCTTCGTCTGGTCGGAGCAGACCCGCCGGCGCGCCTGGTCGATGGGCCGCCGGTACGCGACCGTGATCGGCGCGCCCTGGCTGTACCTGCTCGCTACCCGGCCGGCTGAGCGGGGTGTGCCGCGCGCGGGCACGATCTGGTACCCGTTCCACGGCTGGGAGGGCCAGCACGTCGCCGGCGACCACCAGCGGCTGATCGACGAGATCCTGGAGACCGAGGACGGCCCGGTCACGTTCTGCCTGTACTGGCACGAGTTCAACAACAACCGGATCCGGCGCCGCTACGAGCGGGCCGGCCGGGTCGTCTGCCACGGCTACCGCGGGCTGCGCTGGCTCGACACCGACACCCGGTTCCTGCACAACCAGCTCGCGGAGCTGCGCGCACACCGCCGGGTGGCGTCGAACAGGCTCAGCAGCGCCGTCCTCTACGGCGCCGCCGTCGGCTGCGAGCCCGCCGTGTACGGCGACCCGATGCACCTCGACGGCGAGGTGCGATTGACCGCAGAGCGGATCCGCCGCCAGTGGCCGGAGCTGCACGGCCGGCACCCGGACCCGGCCGACGCCACCGCGTCCGCGCTGTCCGAGCTCGGCGCGGACGACCTGGCCTCGCCCGCCGAGCTGCGCGCCGTCCTCGGCTGGGCCGCCGCATGAACTACCAGCTCATCGGCGGCGAGATGGCCGACTTCACGGACCGGGAGCCGGTCGGCGGCGAGCTGGCGGCGTACCTGATCGGGCTGCTGCGGCCGCTCGGCGGCCGGATCCTGCTCGCCGGGCCGCACGCGCCCGCCCTGATCGGTGCGCTGACCGGGTTCGCCGAGGTCACCTGCCTGGTCCGGTCCCAGCCCGACGCCGCCGCCCTGGCCGACTGCGGCGCGACGGTGCTCTGCGGCAGCCTCGCCAAGCTCACCGGCGCCGAGCGGTACGACGCGGTGGTGGCGCTCGACGGCGTCGAGCGGCTGTGCTCGGTCGAGGGCCCGCAGTACGACTGGGCGGAGAGCGTACGGGCGCTGCACCGCGTCCTGCGCCCCGGCGGCGCGCTGCTGCTGGCGGTCGAGAACGAGCTCGGCGTGCACCGCCTCGTCGACCGGGCGACGGTCACGTTCGCGCACACCACCGACGCTTGGCGCCCCGAGGGCGAGTTCGGCGCGAAGCCCGGCAGCCCGGCGCGGCTGGAGGCGCGGCTGGCCGCGGAGGGCCTGACCGTCGGCTGGCTCGGCGCCGCCTGGCCGCTGCCGGCCGCGCCCACGTTCGCCGCGACCCCGGCGGCGCTGCGGGACGGACCGTCCGGTGCGCTCAGCGCGGCCGCCGCCGCGTCGGTCGCCGCGGCCTTCGCCGGCACGCCGGTGCTCAGCGACCCGAGGCGGCTCACCGCGGCGGCGATCCGGGCCGGTGTCGGCGCCGAGTTCGCACCCGGCTGGCTGGCCCTGGCATTCCGCGGCACCGAGCTCGGCGTGCTCGTCCCGCCGGTGCTGTCCGGCGGCGGGCCGGCCGCCGACCTGCCCGCCGGCCGGGTCCTCGAGGAGCTGCTCATCGGCGCGTGCCTGCGCCACGACCTGCCCGCGATCCGGCGGCTGCTGGCCGGCTGGGTCGCGAGCGAGCCGACGGCCGGATTCGACAACGTGCTCGTCGACGGCGACACCTACACCGTGCTCGACCCGGCCCGCGCCACCGGCGAGCCCGGCGGCGTGCTGCGCCGGTTCGCGCACACGCTGCTGGCCGGCGGCTACGCGCAGCCGTGGCCCGCCGCGGCCGACGTGCCGTCGCTGACCACGATCCTGCTGGCCGCGGCCGGTCTCGCCGGCACCGTGCCCGACGCCGACGACGCGCCGCCCGCACCGCACTCGCTGCGCGAGCACGAGGAACAGGTGCGACGGCTGGAGGAGCAGCTCGCCGACGCCGCCGCCCGCGTCGCCTACGTCGAGACGGAGCTGATCTACCGCGACGCCGAGCTGCGCCGCGCGCGCCTGCAGATCGACGCGTTCGCCGGCAAGGTCGGCTACCGCATCACCAAGCTCGGCGCCCGGGCCGCCCGCCGGGCCGTAAGGGCAGTACGCCGCACCTCACCCCTCTTCAAGGACTGAATCCCATGCGAACACTCGGCATCGTCCAGGCCCGGATGGGCTCCTCCCGGCTGCCCGGCAAGGTGCTGCGCCGGCTCGGCGGCCGTACCGTCCTGTGCCGGGTGGTCGCCGCCGCCCGCGACAGCGGCGTGCTCGACGACCTGGTCGTCGCCACCACCACCGAGGAGGTCGACGACCCGGTGGTCGCCGAGTGCGAGGCGATCGGCGTCGGCGTGCACCGCGGCCCGGTCGACGACGTGCTCGGCCGCTTCCTCGGCGTGCTCGACGCCGGCCCGGACGACTACGACGCGGTGCTGCGCTTCACCGCCGACTGCCCGCTGCTCGACCCCGAGCTGATCATGCTGGCCACCGGCGTCTTCGCCGCCACCCCGTCGCTCGACTACCTGAGCACCTCGATAGCGCGCACGCTGCCTCGCGGGCTCGACGTCGAGATCGTCCGCACCGAGGTGCTGCGCGAGATCGACAAGCTCGCCACCGAGCACCACCGCACGCACGTGACCTCGTACGTCTACTCGCACCCGGACGAGTACAACGTGCTCGGCCTGACGCTGCAGCCGGACCTGTCCCACCTGCGGCTCACCCTCGACACCGAGGACGACTGGCGGCTCATCGAGGCGATCGTCGCGCACTTCGGCGACCGCCCGGTGCCGGTGCGCACCCTGGCCGGCTGGCTCGCCGGCCGCCCCGAGCTGACAGTGCTCAACGCGCACGTACGCCAGAAGGAGCTCGCGCAGGCGTGACGATCACCGTGGGTATCCGCTGCGACGCCGGCCCGCGCACCGGCGCCGGCCACCTGGTGCGCTGCGTCGCGCTCGCCGAGGAGCTGACCGCGCGCGGCGCCGCCGTGCACTTCCTCAGCGACCTGGGCGGGCTGCCGTGGGCGGAACAGCAGCTGACCGCCCGGGGCCTGCCGTGGCATCCGGCGCCCTACGACACCGTCGGGCTGCTCGCGGCGGCCGAACGGCTCGGCCTGGACGCGCTGATCGTCGACTCGTACGAGCTGCCGCCGGAGCAGTCGCGCGCGGTCCGGGCGAGCGGGCGGGTCGTGGTCGCGATCGTCGACGGTGATCCGCGCGGCCAGGACGCGGACATCTATGTGGACCAGAACCTCGACGCCGAGCTCCAGCATCCACCGCTGTCACCCGGCGCGGTCCGGCTGGCGGGGCTCGACTACGCGCTGCTGCGGCGGGCGGTCCGCGATCTTCGCCCGGCCACCGCGCCGGCCGCCGGCTCCCCGCGTACCCCCGAGGTGGTTGCGTTCTTCGGCGCGACCGACGCCTACCGGGCGGCGCCGGTCGCGGCCCGGCTGCTGATCCGGACCGGCGCCGCCTGCGCGGCGACGATCGTCGCCGCCGACGACGGCCTGCGCCGCGAGCTGCTCGCGCTGGAGCCGGGGCCCGGGCAGCGGATCGAGGTGATCGCGCCGACTGACGACCTGCCCAAGCTGCTCGCCGGCGCCCACCTGGCGATCAGCGCCAGCGGCACCTCGACCTGGGAGCTGCTCTGCCTCGGCCTGCCCGCCGCCCTGCTCTGGGTCGTCGAAAACCAGATCATCGGGTACGGCCGAACGACGGCACGCGGCCTCGCGGCCGGCCTGGGGCACCTGCCGGCGCTGACCTCGTCGCCGATCGAGTCGGCCGCGGCCGTCGACACACTGCGCAAGCTCCTGGTAAGCCCGGCCGAGCGAGCGGCGCTGGCCGCGCGCGCCTGGGCAGCCGTCGACGGACGCGGCACCGCCCGGGTCGCGGACGCCCTCCTGCAGGGGCCTTAGGCAATTGCGTGGCGCCGTCCGCGATCACCACCGCAGGATGTCCCCATGCGCCCGACGTTCTCCGACCCACCGAAGCTCTCCCCCGGCGACCGGATCGCCGTCATGTCGCCCGCCTTCGCCGCGCCCGCGCTCTTCCCCGAGCTGCACGAGCAGTCCCTGCTCCGCCTGCGGCGGGACTTCCAGCTGGAGCCGGTCGAGTTCCCCAGCACCCGGCGGCATTCGTCGGCGCGGGAGCGCGCGGAGGACCTCATGGCCGCC
This sequence comes from Actinoplanes sp. NPDC049668, assembly GCF_044465445.1. Classification (NCBI taxonomy): domain Bacteria; kingdom Bacillati; phylum Actinomycetota; class Actinomycetes; order Micromonosporales; family Micromonosporaceae; genus Actinoplanes; species Actinoplanes sp. NPDC049668. The sequence goes on along the minus strand of NZ_JBITLR010000006.1, from coordinate 364,543 downwards.
TACGCCGACCCGTCGATCCGGGCCGTCCTCGCCACCATCGGCGGCGACGACCAGATCACCGTGCTGCGGCACCTCGACCCGAAGCCGTTCCTCGCCGATCCCAAGCCGTTCTTCGGCTTCTCCGACAACACCAACTTGCTGAACTGGCTCTGGTCACACGGCGTCGCCGGCTATCACGGCATGTCCACGATGATGCACATCGCCCGCGGCGCCGGCATACAGCCGATCGCCGCCGAGTCCCTGCGCGCCGCGCTCTTCACCGGCGGCGACGTCGAGATCCGCCCGGTCGAGCGGTTCAGCGACGAGGAGGTCCCGTGGACCGACCCGGCGTCGCTCACCCGGTCGGCCACGCCGTACGAGCACCCCGGGCGGGTGTGGCACCAGGCCGACCGTGTGGTCTCCGCGCCGACCTGGGGCGGCTGCCTCGAGATTCTGCACTGGACGCTGGCCGCCGGCCGCTGGGTCCGCCCGGTCGAGGACTACGCCGGGTGCGTGCTGCTGATGGAGACCTCCGAGGAGATGCCACCGGGCCAAGAGGTGTACCGAATGCTGCGCAACTTCGGCGAGCGCGGGCTGCTCGAGCAGTTCCCGGCGATCCTGGTCGGCACCGCCAAGGGCACCGTCTTCAACAACCCGAAGCCGATGGCGGAGCGGGTCGGCTACCGCGAGGAGCAGCGCGCCGCCGTGCTGCGGGCGCTGGCGGACTACAACCCCGGCGCGATGGTCGTCTTCGGGGTGGACTTCGGGCACACCGACCCGCAGTGGGTGCTGCCGTACGGCGGGCGGATCACGGTCGACGGCCCCGCGCGGCGGATCACCGCGCACTACTGAGGTCCGCTACTTGAGCGCCTCGACCTCGGCCGCGAAGAACGGGCCGGGGTCGAGCCCCATCGAGAGGAAGTTGCCCTCGATCTCCAGGCTGACGAAGCCGTGCAGCCGGCTCCACGCCGTGACCGCGTGCAGCGCCACCGCCGGGTCGACCCCGCCGGCCCAGGCGCGCAGCGCCTCGGCGAGCGGCGGCTCCGGCTCTCGCCCGGGACCGACGAAGGCGAACAGCACGTCGATCGCCTCCCGCGCCGCGGCGACCAGGCGCTCGTCGTGCGCGTTCCAGCCGGGCAGCGGCGCGCCGAAGAGCAGCCGGTAGCGGTGCGGGTTGGCGATCGCCCAGGCCCGGTACGCGCCCGCCAGGTCCGGCATCCGGCGCGGTGCGGCCGAGACCGCGCTGGTGAGATCGGCGTACGCGTCCAGGATGAGCTCGGTGAGCAGCTCGTCGCGGCCGGCGAAGTAGCGGTAGAGCGCGGGTCCGGAGACGCCCAGTTCCTTGGCGATCGCGTTGATGGACAGCGCCTGCGGGCCGCCCTCCGCGAGCTGCCGCAGCGCCGCGTCCTTGACCTCCTGGCGCATCTGCGCGCGGAACCGGTCTCTGATCCCCCCTGCCGTCATGCGGCAACGTTACAACCCTGGCGCTAGGTGAGAACCACTAACGGCGAGCGATCAGATCATGCCGGAGCGCAACGCGTACGCGACCGCGTGGGAACGATTGCGCAGCTTCAGCCGGTGGGTCACGCCGTAGATCACGTTCTTCACGGTGCGCTCGGAGTAGCTGAGCTCTCCCGCGATCTCGCTGGTGTCGAGGCCGTCCGCCATCAGCCGCAGCACGTCGATCTCGCGCGGCGTCAGGCCCGAGGTGTTCAGCCCGTGCGGGGTGAGCACGTCGCGCTGGAGGCGCTCGATGTGCTTGAGCAGCTCGCCGACCAGGTTCGGCGGCATGACGCCGCCGCCGGTCGCCGCGGCGAGCACGCTGTGCGCGAGGCGGTCGGCGGTCACGGCGTGCCGGGGCAGGATCGCGACCACCCGGCACTCGACGGCGGTGAGCAGCTCGGTCTCGGTGATCTCGTTGGTGATGAGCACTACCGGCGCGCCGACCTCGGCCGCGCAGCGGCGCAGCAGGGCGATGACCTCGGCGCTCAGCCGCTCGGCGCAGACGACCATGACCTTGGCCTGCGCGCGGTCGGCGGGGCGCAGCAGCGTCAGTTCCGGCCGCGACTGAAGGTAGCTGGCGAGGCCCGCCTGTACGAGCGGGTCCGACGCCTGCAGGGCCACTCGCACCTGTTCCACGGCTGCCTCCGGTTGTCGTTGCGGCCTCGTTGCGGCCGAACCAGTCTCCGTAAGCGATCTTCAGAAAATCTTCACGCCACCTTCAGCCGGGCGGCGGCAGCCGACCGGCGCTGCGCAGCGCCTCGATGTACTTCGGCAACTCGACGGCGGCCCGCTCGAGCCGGCCCGGCGTCAGCTGGTCGACGAAGACCGCGTCGACGACGTCCTGCCTCAGCTCGGCGGGCAGCTCGTCCAGGCGCTGTATCGGCAGCTGCTCCCAGATCCGTTTGATCCGGAGCCGGGACCGGACCAGGGCGAGGGTGCGTTCCAGCCCGGCCACCACCTCGTCGGCGCTGCCCGGGTCGAGCACCAGGCGGCCCTCGGCCGCCAGGGTCAGGAAGAGGTCACCGGCGAAGTCCCCGCTCATCGACCCCTCCTCCGCGCACCGGGCGAGCGCCCGGCACGGCTGCGAGTCCATCAGAGAGGCGGCGGGCGCGGAAGGGTGTGCGCGCGGCGATGCCCCGGGCTCCGGCGGACTCTGCCCGCGCGGGAATCTGTCCAGCGCCACGCACACGGGTGTCGATGCGGCGCTATGGTGGTTCGCGCGGCGCGACAGCACGCAGGCATCTGACGTTGGGGACGGCGATGGCGGCAGAGCACGAGGGCCTGGACCTCCGCCTGCTCGGTCCCGTACGCGCCTGGCGGGACGGGGCCGAACTCCCGCTGGGGCCGGCCCGGTGCACGGCCGTGTTCAGCGTGCTCGCCCTGCACGCCGACCAGGTGGTCTCCCGCGAGCAGCTGGTCGCCGCGGTCTGGGGCGACGATCCGCCGGCGAGCGCAACCGGCAATGTGTACACCTACGTCTCCGCGCTGCGCCGGGCGCTGGACCCCGACCGCGACCGCTGGGCCGCCGGGCGCATCCTCACCTCCGGCGCGGGCGGCTACCGCCTGCACGTGCCGGGTCCGGCCGTCGACGTGCACCGCTTCGAGGCGCTGCGCGAGCGGAGCCGCCGGCACCGCGCCGCCGGCGACCAGCGCGCCGAGCTGGCCGAGCTGGAGTCGGCCATGGCCCTGTGGCGGGGCGAGGCACTGACCGGCGTCCCCGGCCCGTACGCGGAGGCGCAGCGCCTGCGCCTCACCGAGCTGCGGCTGGCCACCGCGGAGCGGCGCGCCACGCTCCTGGTCGAGCTCGGCCGGCACGACGAGGCGATCAGCACGTTGCGGATGCTCGTGGCGGCGTACCCGTTGCAGGAGAACCTGCACGCCGTGTTGATGTCCGCCCTGCACGCGGGCGGCCGCCGGGCCGAGGCGCTCGAGGTCTACGACCGGCTGCGGGACCTGCTGCGGGACGAGACGGGCACCGAGCCCGGCGCGGCGCTGCGCGCCGTGCACGGCCGGGTGCTGGGCGGCGACCGCGGCGGCGCCGGACCGGCGCCGGCCGCCGTGTTCGTCGGCCGGACGGCCGAGCTGCGGCTGCTGCGCGACGCGGTCGCCGAGGCGGCCGCGGGCCGGGGCGGCTGCGTCTGGATCACGGGCCCGCCCGGCATGGGTAAGTCGGCCCTGCTGGCCGCGGCGCTGCGCGACGCGGCGCGGCCCGGCTGCCGGATCGGCTGGGCCGTCGGCGACGAGCTGGCCCGGCGGACGCCGCTGGGCGCGCTGCTCGAGTGCGTCGAGTCGGCGACGGCCGGCGGCGCGCTCGCCGGCCCCGAACCGGACATTGTGGACCGCGCCGTCGCGGCGGTCCGGCGTGCCGCCGCGGAGGGCCCGCTCGCCCTGGTCATCGACGACCTGGAGCTGGCGGACGACGCCACGCTGCGGGCCTGGACGGCGCTGCACGCGCTCACCGGCGAGCTGCCGCTGCTGCTCGTCGGCGCCGGCCGGCCGGCCGCGGGCGACCGGCGGCTGGACGAGCTGCGTTCCCTGCACCCGGGCGAGGTGGTGCTGCCGGGACTGGCACCGGCCGACGCGGCCGCGCTGGTCTGGCGGACGGCCGCCGGTCCGCCGCAGCCGCGGGTCCTGCGGCGGCTCCTCGCCGACGCCGGCGGCAACCCCTGCTACCTGCGGCATCTCGCGGCAACGGCCGGCGTGCGGCGCGAGCCCGGCGACCCGCCGCCCGCCGAGCTGGCGGCCGCGGTCACCGCACACCTCGCCCCGTTCGCGGAGGAGACCCGGCAGATCCTGCGGGCCGTCGCGTTCCTGGGCGCCGACTCGGGCCGTTACGTCGGGTGCACGGTGCCCGAGGTGGCCGCCGTGACCGGCCGGCCGGAGGACGAGATCCAGCGGGCGCTGGCGCCCGCCCGCGCCGCGGGCGTGCTCGGCGCCGGCCCTCGGCTGGTGTTCCGGCACCGGATCGTCGCCCGCGTCCTGCACGAGGGCACCCCGACGGCGCTGCGCCTCATGCTGCACCGCTCGTTCGCGGAGAGGGTCGCCGCCGCGGGCGGCGCGCCGGAACGGGTGGTCGCGCAGCTGCTGGCCGGGCCGGCCCCGCTGGGCACCTGGGCCGGCCGGTGGCTGGCCGGTAACGTCGAGCGGTTGTGGGCCCGCGCGCCGAAGCCGACGCTCGCGGTGTTGCAGCGGGCCCACGTGCAGTACACCCTGGACCACGACACCCGCATCGAGCTGACCGCGTGGCTGGCCCGGCTGCTGTTCCTCGAAGGGCGCGGCGCGGCGGCCGAGGCGGGCTGGGTGGCCGCCCGGGCCACCGACCCGGCCCTCGAGGCGGAGATGCGCTGGATCGTCGCCGTGACGCACGACCGCCGGGGCGACCACGCGGCCGCCGCCGACGTGGCCCGCCTCGTGCTCGGCGCCCGCCGGGCACCGGAGCCCTGGCTCGGGCGCTTCCGTACTCTGCTCACCCGGCTGGACCCCGGCCGGCCGGCCGCCCGCCGGACTGCCGGCGCCGACCCGATTTCCGTTATCGGCTGACGGCCGTACGGTCTCCACCTGCATGAAATCTCCGAACCGCGGAAACGGAGGACAAGTGTCGGCCTCCTCCGACGACCGGCTCCGGATCTCGGTACTCGGGCCGCTCCGGGCCTGGATCGGCGAGCGCGAGCTCGACCTGGGGCCCGGGCGGCAGCGCGCGCTGTTCGCCGCGCTGGCGGCGAACGCCAACCGGATGGTGAGCCGCGACGAGCTGATCGAGGCGGTGTGGGGCGCCTCGGCGCCGGCCACCGCGACCGGCAGCGTGTACACCTACATCTCCGGGCTGCGCCGCAGCCTCGACCCGGACCGCGCCAACCGCGGCGCCGGCGAGCTGCTGGTCTCCGGGTCGTCCGGCTACCTGCTCCGGCTCCACGCCGGCGCGCTGGACAGCGACCGGTTCGCCACCCTCTGCGCCCGGGCCGCGGAGCTGCACGGCGCCGGCGACCTGGCCGGCGCGGCGTCGCGGCTCGACGAGGCGCTCGCGCTCTGGCACGGCGAGGCGTACGGCGGCCTCTCCGGCCATCTACTCGAGGTGGAGCGGGCGCACCTGGCGGAGCGCCGGCTGGCCGCGGTCGAGCGGCGGGCCCGGATCGTGATGGAGCTGGGCGACGACGGCCTGGTGGCGGAGCTGGCCGGGCTGGCCCGCGACCACCCGTTGCACGAACCCCTGCACGAGCTGCTGATGCTGGCCCTGCACCGCGCCGGCCGGCACGCCGAGGCGCTGGAGGTCTTCCGCGCGGCCCGGCGCACGCTGGTCGCCGAGCTCGGCGTCGAGCCCGGCCCGGCCCTGCGCGACCTGCATCGGCGCGTGCTGGCCGGCTCGGTCGAGCCGGCCGACGGCTTCGGCCCGCGGCCGGCCGACCCGATCGTGCCGACCCCGGTGGCCCGGGCCATCCGGGACGGTCTCGCCGGCCGGACGCTGATCGGCCGGGACGCCGAGCTGGCGCGGCTGCGCGAGCTGACCCGCGACGTCGCGGGCGGCACCGGCGCCGCGGTCTGGATCGAGGGCGAGCCCGGCATCGGCAAGACCGAGCTGCTCACCGCGGCGTTCGCGGCCGTCGGCGACGGCGGCTGCCAGCTCGCCTGGGGCGTCGCGGACGAGCTGGACCGGCACGTCCCGTTGCAGGTCATCACGCGTGCGCTCGGCATCGAGCCGGATTCCGCGGATCCGCGGCGCGCCGCCCTCGCGGCGGAGCTGGACGGCGGCGACCAGCAGGAGGCCGGCACCGCGCCGGCGGCGGACCGGGTGCTGGCGTACGTGCGGGCGACCTGCGCCGTCGCGCCGCTGGTGCTGGTCGTCGACGACCTGCAGTGGGCCGACGATGCCAGCGTGCTGCTCTGGGACCGGCTGATCGCGGCGACGCCGCGGCTGCCGCTGCTGCTGGTGGCCGCCGCCCGGCCCGGGCGCGCGCTGGCCCGGCTGCGGCGGGCGGTCCGGTCCCGGCAGGGGCACGCGCTGATCCTGCGGGCGCTGCCGCCCGGCGACATCGAGGACCTGGTCGCCGCCCTCGTCGGCGCCAGGATCGGCCCGCACCTGCGCGGCATCGTGCCCCGCTCCGGCGGCAATCCGCTCTGCGCCCGGGAGATGGCCACCGCGCTGCTGCGCCGCGGCGTCGTGCAGATCAGCGACGGCCGGGCCGAGATTCCCGCGGCGGTGCCGGTCGAGGCGCCGAGGTCGCTGCTCGCCGTGGTCCGGGCCACCCTGGACTTCCTCACCGAGGACACCCAGGAGGTGCTGCGGCTGGCCGCCCTGCTGGGCACCGAGTTCGCCGTGGACGACGTCGTCGCCGTCACCGGGCGCCCGCCGTTCGACCTGATGGTCAACCTGGAGGAGGCGCTCGCCGCGAACGTCCTGGTGGACTCCGGCAGCGACCTGGCCTTCCGGCATCCGTTCCTGCGGCAGGCGCTGCACGAGAGCGTGCCCGCGGCGGACCGCTCGACGCTGCACCGGCACACGGCCGAGGCGCTCGCCCGCGGCGGCAGCCCGGTGACCCGGGTCGCCGAGCAACTCGCCGCCGAGACCCCGGTCATCGACGCCTGGGTGGTGCGGTGGCTGGTCGAGCACCACGCCGAGGTGGTGAAGCGGACTCCCCTGATCGCCGCGCAGCTGCTGCGGCAGGCGCTGGCTACCGCCCTGCCGACGCCGCGACAGCGGGAGACCCTGCTGGTCGCCCTGGTCAAGCTGGAGTTCCGGCAGGACCGCTATCCGATGGACGAGGCGCTCGAGGCGCTCGGCAGCGCCACCGATCCGGCTGACCGGGCGGAGATGCGCCAGGTGCTCTCGGCGATGCGGTTCCGGCGCGGCGACGCGGCGGGCGCCATCGGCCTGCTGACCGGCGCGGTCGACGACCGGGCGGTGCCGGAGCTCTGGCGTACCCGGCACCGGGTGCTGCTGGCCAACTTCCGCCGCGGCGACCTGAGCGACCTGGACCGCGCCGACCGCGCCGCGCGGCGGGTGCACGACGAGGCGGTGGCGGCGGGCCAGCCGTACGAGGCGGCGTTCGCGCTGCAGACGACGTGGCTGACCAACTCGATCCGCCGCGACCACGAGCGCGCCCTGGAGTACGTGGACCGCGCGCTGGACATCATGCACGACCACCCGACCTTCGCCGGGATGTACTTCGACCTGCTGGACAACCGGATGTTCACGCTGCAGAACCTGGACCGCCTCGAGGAGGCCGAGCGGACCCTGCGCGAGGCGGCGCTGTTCGCCATCCGGCACCGGCTGCCGGCCAGCCTGCAGGTCGCCTCCGCGGTGCAGTACCACTGGCTGGGCCGGTGGGACGACGCGACGGCCGAGGTCAGCGCGGTCACCGACGACGCGCCGGGGCTCACCTTCCTGGGCATGCGGGAGCCCGGCGCGGTGACGATGCTGCTGCACGGGGTCGCGGCGCTGATCGCGGGGCATCGCGACGATGCCGACCTGGCCGCCGCGCACCTGGACGCGGCGGACGCGGTGCCGGCCAGCGACGCCGAGCGGGAGAGCTGCGACTTCCTGCTGGTCGCCCGCGCGCTCGGCGCCGAGCAGCGCGACCGGCCGGCCGAGGCGCTGAGCATCCTCGCCCCGCTGCTCACCCCCGAGTACGCCCCGATGATGCTGCGCCACCAGTGGCTGCCGGACGCGATCCGGGTCGCGCTGTCGATCGGCCGGGACGACGTGGCCCGGCGGGCGGCGAAGATCTGCGCGGACGAGGCGGCGAAGGAGGTCCGGCCCGCCCGCGCCTGGGCCGCCGCGGCCCGTTGCCAGGCGCTGCTCTCGGGTGACCCGGAGCCGGTGCTGGAGGTCGTCGCGCACTACCGGGCGGTGGGGCGGGTGCCGGAGCTGGCCGCCGCCTGCGAGGACGCGGCCGTCCTGCTGGCCGCCCGGCGGCGCCCGCACGAGGCGGCGCTCTGCGGCGGCGAGGCGGCCGAGGTCTACACCGTGCTCGGTGCCCGATGGGACCTGCGCCGGCTGCGCCGCCGGCTGGCCGAGTTCGGAATCGAGGGTGTCCGGGTGGCGGCGCACACCTCCGTCCGCAGTGGTTGATCACGGAATCGCACGCTCGAGATCGGAGCGAACGTTCAATTGTGATCGGTAACAAACTTTCCCGTAGGCGCCCGTCGATGGACAGAAACCGCAGGTCTCGCCCCCTTTAGGCCGCTGACCTGCTGCTCTCCGGGCCCGGAGTCGACTCACGACAGAGCGTGGCGTGCGTTTCTGATTGGTTATGACCGTGACCTTGACAGGAAAAGTTTGATAGTGCGTGAATGTGTTTCGGGATGGTAAAGCGTCGATGCCTCACCGGACGACGCCGCAGTCACCACTAAGGAGCCAATGTCATGAGCGCTATGTCCGGCCACTGGAGGCCGGCGGTTCTTACCCTCGGCGCGGCCCTCCTTCTCGCGGGCGCGAGCGCGTGCGCGAAGTCCGAGGACGGCGACACGCCGAGCGGCGGTTCGCCCGCGTCCGCCGGCGCCCAGGTCGTCCAGTCGGCCGACCCGGGTGCGAAAACCTGCACCCTGGAGCAGTTCGGCGGCACGAAGGTCGACCTCAAGACCGCCAAGGTCGGCTTCTCCCAGTCGGAGAAGGAGGCGAACCCGTTCCGCATCGCCGAGACGCAGTCCATCAAGGACGAGGCGGCGAAGCTGGGCATCCCGAGCGGCAACCTGCAGACCACGAACGCCGCCTCGCAGTTCAACAAGCAGATCAGCGACGTCGAGCAGATGATCGACTCGGGCGTGCAGCTGCTCATCATCGCCCCGCTGAACTCCGACGGCTGGGACTCGGTCTTCGCCAAGGCCGCGGCGAAGAAGATCCCGATCGTCACCATCGACCGCAAGATCAACGCGTCGTCCTGCACCGACTACCTGACCTTCATCGGCTCCGACTTCGAGGAGCAGGGCAAGCGCGCGGCCGACAAGATGGCGGCGGCGCTCGGCAACAAGGGCGAGGTCGCGATCCTGCTCGGCGCGCCGGGCAACAACGTCACCACGCTGCGTACCAAGGGCTTCAAGGACCAGATCGCCAAGGTCGCGCCGGACGTCAAGGTCGTGTTCGAGCAGACCGGCCAGTTCTCCCGCGAGGAGGGCCAGAAGGTCTCCGAGCAGCTGCTGCAGTCCAACCCGGACATCAACGGCATCTACGCGGAGAACGACGAGATGGCCCTCGGCGCCGAGGTGGCGCTCAAGGGCGCCGGCAAGAAGCCCGGCGAGGTCAAGATCGTCTCGATCGACGGCACCAAGGGCGCGGTGCAGGCCATCGTGGACGGCTGGATCTACGCCGTCATCGAGTCCAACCCGCGCTTCGGCCCGCTCGCCTTCGAGACGGCCACCAAGTTCTTCAACGGTGAGCCGATCCCCGAGGACATCATCATCTCCGACCGCGAGTACGACGAGAGCAACGCCAAGACGGACCTGAACAGCGCCTACTGATCACACCAGCGTGGCCCGCGCGGCGGCGTCGGACCTCGTCCGGCGCCGCCGCGCGGCATCTGCGGACATAGACAAACCTCCATTGTTCCGCGTGTTCAGTTGCGTCAATATGTGTTCCAAGCTGGTAACCACCGCCACCGGCATTTCATCCCCGAGCAGCACACTCCCTCGAAGGAGAGAGCACGTGACTGAACATCAACCCAGGTCATGGCGACGCTTCCTCGCCGTGACCGCAGCGGCCCTCACCGCGTCCGCCGGCACCTTGATCGTCACCGCCGCCCCCGCGGCGGCCTTCGTGCCGAAGACTCCCCCGCTGGCCACCCCGTGGAGCAACCAGGTCTCCACGACCAACCCGCTCCCCGAGTACCCCCGGCCCCAGCTCACCCGCACCGACTGGCAGAGCCTCAACGGGATCTGGCAGTTCGCCGGCGCGGCCAACATCAACACCCCGCCGGTGAACCAGACGCTGGCCGAGGAGGTGCTCGTTCCGTACCCGATCGAGAGCGCTCTCTCCGGCATCATGCGGCACCAGGACTACATGTATTACCGCAAAACGTTCACGGTCCCGGCCGGCTGGAGCGGCCGCAACGTGCAGCTCAACTTCGGCGCCGTCGACTGGCAGTCGAAGGTCTGGGTCAACGGCACGCTGCTCGGCACGCACGAGGGCGGCTACGACAAGTTCTCCTACGACGTGACCAGCGCGCTGCGCGCGGGCTCCAACGAGGTCATCGTCGGCGTCTGGGACCCGTCCAACGGCCAGGACATCCCGGTCGGCAAGCAGCGCACCAACCGCGGCGGCATCTGGTACACCACGTCGTCCGGCATCTGGCAGACGGTCTGGCTCGAGCCGACCAACCCGGCCCGGATCACCCGGCTCGACACCACCCCGAACGTCGCCGCCGGCGCGCTCGACCTGGTGGTGCAGGGCGCCGGCATCAGCGGACAGGGCGTCACCGCCCAGGTGCTCTCCGGCGGCGCCGTGGTCGGCACCGCCTCGGGCAGCGTCGGCGCGTCCATCCGCGTGCCGGTGCCGAACGCGCGGCTCTGGAGCCCGGACGACCCGTTCCTCTACGACCTGCGCGTCAGCCTCACCGGCACCGGCGGCGGCGACGCCGTCGGCGGCTACTTCGGCATGCGCTCGCTCGGCAAGGCCCTGCTCGGCGGCACGCTGCGCCCGACGCTGAACGGCAAGTTCGTCTTCCAGCTCGGAACCCTCGACCAGGGCTACTGGCCCGACGGGATCTACACGGCCCCGACCGACGCCGCCCTGCGCTTCGACCTCGAGCAGCAGAAGGCGCTCGGCTTCAACATGGTCCGCAAGCACATCAAGGTGGAGAACGACCGCTGGTTCTACTGGGCGGACCGGCTCGGCCTGATGGTCTGGCAGGACATGCCGGCGCTGGCCAGCGGCCGGGAGCCGTCGACCGCCGGGCGCACCCGGTTCGAGAAGGAACTCAAGGAGATGATCGACGAGCACAAGGGGATCACGTCGATCGTCCAGTGGGTGCCGTTCAACGAGGGCTGGGGCGAGTACGACGCCGGCCGCATCGCCGACCTGGTGAAGAGCTGGGACTCGACCCGGCTGGTCAACCACAACTCGGGCTCCAACTGCTGTGACTCCGATCCGGACCCCGGCAACGGCGACGTGATCGACGACCACATGTACGTCGGCCCGGGCATAACCCGCGCACCGACGGCGACCCGGATCGCGGTCAACGGCGAGTACGGCGGCCTGGGCCTGCGGGTACCCGGGCACGAGTGGCCGACCAGCGGCAAGTTCGCGTACGAGTGGCTGCCGGACAGCAACGCGCTGACCAACCGCTACGTGCAGATCACCAGCAAGCTGGTCGACCTGATCGCGGCGAACGGGCTCTCCGGTTCCGTCTACACCGAGCCGACGGACGTGGAGGAGGAGCTGAACGGCTTCTACACCTACGACCGGCAGATCCAGAAGATGAACTTCGCCACCGCCCGGGCGGTCAACCTGCGGGTGCTCGGCGCGGCGACCGGCACGACGCTGCCGACCGGCCGGCTCGCCTCGCTGCGGGTCACCACGCCGGGCTACACCGACCGCTACCTGCGGCACTCGGGCGGCGCCGGGGTCACCTCGGTGATCAACGCGGCCAGCCCGACCGGCGACAAGCAGGACGGGACCTTCTGGGTACGGCTGGGCCTGTCCAACGCCGCCTGCTACTCCTTCGAGTCCCGCAACTTCCCGGGCCAGTACCTGCGGCACCGGGCGTACCGGGTCTACCGGGAGGCGAACAACGGCGGGACGTTCAACGCCGACGCCACGTTCTGCGCCCGGCCGGGCCTGTCCGGCGGCGGCACGTCGCTGGAGGCGTCCAACCTGGCCGGTTACTACCTGCGGCACCGCAGCGCCGAGGTCTGGATGGACCAGAACACCGGCGGGTCGTTCAACGACGACGCGACCTGGGCCGTGGTCAACCCGCTGTGGCGCAGCGGCGCCGACCTGGCCGTCGGGCAGAAGCGGTCGTTCCGGGTCACCACGGCCGGCTACGACACCCGCTACCTGCGGCATCGCGACTCCCTCGCACGGACCGACGTGATCAACTCGGCCAGCTCGCTCGCCGACCGGCAGGACGCCAGCTTCACCGTGCGGACCGGCCTGGCCGACAGCACCTGCTACACGCTCGAGTCGGTCAACTTCCCGGGCCGCTACCTGCGGCACGCGGGCTACCGCCTGCAGACCGCCACGAACGACGGCACCACGACGTTCCAGCAGGACGCCACGTTCTGCGCGCAGCCGGCGCTGAACGGCGGCAGCGGCAACGTGTCGCTCGAGTCCATCAACTATCCCGGCTACTACTGGCGGCACTACGCGGAGGCCGTCTACATCGCCACCAACGGCGGCGGCAACACCTGGGACAACCCGGGCAGCTTCAACGCCGACGCGACCTGGAACAACGCGGCCCCGCTGGGCTGACGCCAGCGGTTGACGGGCCGGGCGGCCACAAGCCGCCCGGCCCGTTCAATGTTCGAAGTCTTGACGGATTATGTTGAGAAGTGAGTGAATGCGTTCATGGCGCTCCTAGAAGTCGTCGATGTCTCCAAAGTGTTCCCGGGCGTCCGCGCCCTGGACGACGTCTCCTTCACTCTCCAGGCGGGCGAGGTGCACGCGCTGGTCGGTGAGAACGGCGCCGGTAAGTCCACGTTGATCAAAGTCCTGACCGGGGTGTACCAGCCGGACGCGGGTTCGCTGCGCTACCGCGACGAGGCCGCCCGCTTCGACACCCCGATGGACGCGCAGCGGGCCGGGATCTCCACGATCTACCAGGAGGTCAACCTCATCCCGCTGATGAGCGTGGCGCACAACCTCTTCCTCGGCCGCGAACCCCGCAACGCGCTCGGCCTGCTCGACGAGGGCCGGATGCACCGCGAGGCGAGCGAGATCCTCCTGCGGTACGGCGTCACCACCGACGTCCGGCGACAGCTCGGCACCCTCGCGCTCGGCGCGCAGCAGATGGTCGCCCTGGCCCGGGCCGTGATGATCGACGCCAAGGTCGTCATCATGGACGAGCCGACCTCCTCGCTTGAGCCGCGCGAGGTGTCGACCCTCTTCGGCGTCATCCGCGACCTGCACGCGCAGGGCATCGGCATCGTCTACGTCAGCCACCGCCTCGACGAGCTGTACCAGATCTGCGACGCCGTCACGATCCTGCGCGACGGCAAGGTCGTGCACACCGGCAAGCTCGCCGACCTGGAACGCATCCGGCTGGTCTCGCTGATGCTCGGCCGCGAGATGTCCGCGGTGCGCCGGGAGGGCTTCACCGGCTTCGCGGGCGGGCACGCCACCGCGGCGGACGCCGAGCCGGTCCTCAAGGTCACCGACCTGAACAGCCGGCGCAGGCTGCACGACATCAGCTTCTCGGTGCGCCCCGGCGAGGTCGTCGGCCTGGGCGGCCTGCTCGGCGCCGGCCGCAGCGAGACCATCAAGGCGATCGGTGGCGCGTACCCGATCGACGGCGGCACCGTCGAGGTCGACGGCCGGGACCTGAAGCGGCCCACCACGGTGCAGGCGGTCAAGGCCGGCATCGCGGTGCAGCCCGAGGACCGCAAGGCCGAGGGCCTGGTCGCCGGCCTGTCGGTGCGCGAGAACATCGCGCTCGCCGTCCTGCCCCGGCTGTCCCGCTTCGGCCTGGTCTCCGATCGCCGGATCGACGAGATCGTCCGCAGCTACATGGACCGGCTGCGGATCAAGGCGTCCGGCCCGGACCAGCGCGTCGGCGACCTCTCCGGCGGCAACCAGCAGAAGGTGCTGCTCGCCCGCCTGCTCGCCACCCGGCCCAAGGTGCTGCTGCTCGACGAGCCGACCCGCGGCATCGACGTCGGCGCCAAGGCCGAGGTGCAGTCGCTCATCGACGAGCTGGCGGCCGAGGGGCTCGGCGTGGTGCTGGTCTCCTCCGACGCGGAGGAGCTGGTCGAGGGCGCCGACCGGGTGGTGGTGCTGCGCGACGGCGCGGTCGTCGGCGAGCTGACCGGCGACCGGGTGACCACCGAGGCCCTGCTCGAGACGATCGCCGCCGCGGCGGAGCTGGAGGAGACAAATGAGTGAGGCGACGGCCGTGGCCACCCGGCCGGCCATCTCCCCGGCCCGGATCCGGGCCTGGCTGCCCGCGTACGGCGTCTACGTGGCGATCGCGCTGCTGATGCTCTTCAACGTGCTGTTCACGCCGAACTTCCTGGCCTGGAGCAACCTGCGGATCCAGCTGATCCAGATGGCGCCGATCGTGATCGTGGCGCTCGGCATGGCCCTGGTGATCGGCACCGAGGGCATCGACCTCTCGGTCGGCGCGGTGATGGCGCTGGCCGCCGCGCTGATCCCGCTCTACCTCGGCTACGGCGTCATCGCGGCGATCATCGTCTCGCTCATCGCCGGCGTGCTGGTCGGCCTGATCAACGGAACCCTGGTCGCCAAGGTCGGGCTGCAACCCATCGTCGCGACCCTCGCGCTCTTCGTCGGCGGCCGCGGCCTCGCCCTGGTCATCTCCGGCGGCCAGCTCAAGGACGTCCGCAACGAGGACCTCATCTACCTCGGCTCGGGCGACCTCCTCGGGATTCCGGTGCTGGTCTGGATCGCCGCCCTCATGGTGCTGATCGTCGGGTTCGTGGTCCGGCGCACCGTCTTCGGCCGCCGCCTGCTGGCGATCGGCGGCAACCGGCCCGCGACGGAGCTCGCCGGCGTCCCGGTGAAGCGGGTGCTGATCACCGTCTACGTGGTCTGCTCGGTGCTCGCCTCGATCGCCGGCCTGCTCGCCGTCGCCCGCATCCAGTCCAGCGACGCCTCCGCGGTCGGCCTGCTCATCGAGCTCTCCGCGATCACCGCGGTCGTGGTCGGCGGCACCCCGCTGACCGGCGGCCGGGTGCGCGTGCTCGGCACGGTCGCGGGCGCCCTGCTCATGCAGCTCGTCGTCGCCACCATGATCAAACACAACCTGCAGCCGTCGACGACCGAGATGGTGCAGGCCGTCATCATCCTCGTCGCCGTCTACGTCGCCCGAGAGAGGAAGACCCGGTGACCCAGACCGTCTCGGATCACGAGGTCGCCGCCGTCGTCGCCGCCGACGAACGCCGGGCGGAACGCATCGACCGGATCGTCGGCCTGATCCAGCGCCAGGGCGCGCTCGCGGTGCTCGTCGTGGTCGTCGTCATCGGTTCGGTGGCGTTCCCGAACTTCCGCAGCTTCGACAACGCGGCCACCATCCTGATCGCGGCCGCGCCGCCCGCGCTGATCGCGCTGGGCATGACCTTCGTGATCATCACCGGCGGCATCGACCTGTCGGTCGGCTCGCTCTACGTGCTCGGCGGGGTCGTCTCCGCGTACGCGTCGCAGTGGGGCCTGCTGCCCGCGTTCCTCGCGCCGCTCGCGGTGTGCGGGCTCATCGGGGTGCTCAACGGTGCGCTGATCGCGTACTCGCGGATGGCGCCGTTCATCGTGACGCTGGCGGCGCTGCTCGGCGCCCGCGGCCTGATGCGGGCGATCAGCGACGAGGGCTCGACCACCTACCTGGTCGAGAACGACGCGTTCCGCGCCTTCGGCACCGGCTCGTTCCTCGGCATCGGCTACCCGGTCTGGCTGGTCGCGGCCGTCTTCGCGCTCGGCATGGTGCTGCTGTCGCGCACCCGGTTCGGCCACGCCGTCTACGCGGTCGGCGGCAGCGAGGACGCGGCCAGCCTGATGGGCGTCGCGGTGCGCCGCACCAAGGTCTGGGTCTACGTGATGTCCGGGCTGCTCGCCGGCCTGGCCGGCGCGATCAACGCGGCGAAGCTCGGCTCCGGCGTCACGGTGCTCGGCACAGGCATGGAGCTCGACGCGATCGCGGCGGTAGTCATCGGCGGCACGCTGCTGACCGGCGGCGCCGGCACCATCGCCGGCACCATCGCCGGCGTGCTGCTGCTCGGCGTGATCCAAAACATGATCAACCAGGTCGGCAACGTGCCGAGCAGCTACCAGCAGGTGATCAGCGGCGCCTTCCTCGCCGTCGTGGTCGTCGCGCAGACCTACCTGGTCAAGCTACGGCGCGTGACCTGACAGGATGGGTGCATGGACAAGGCGACCTTCGTGTACGACGGTGACTGCGCGTTCTGCACGACGTGCGCGAACTTCATCGAGCGCCGGGTACCGTCCCGCGCCACCGTCGTGCCGTGGCAGTTCGCCGACCTCGACCACCTCGGCCTGAGCCTGGAGCAGGTCGAGGAGGCGGTGCAGTGGGTGGGCACCGACGGCTCGGTCGCCTCCGGGCCGGACGCGATCGCGCTGCTGCTGCGCGACGCGGGCCGGCTGTGGGAGGTGCCGGGCCGGGCACTGCAGCTGCGGCCGGTCGGCGCGCTCGCCTGGCCGGCGTACCGCTGGGTGTCGCGGCACCGGCACATGATGCCGGGCGGGACCGCGGCCTGCTCGCTGCCGCAGGCACAGCGCGAGAAGCTCTACGGCCCCACCGGCCGGCCCTAGGCGCTAGTCAAGCCGCGCGGTGCCCAGCAGGTGGCCGTCGCGGTCGGCCACGGCGACGGCGTGGACGTTGCGCAGCTGGATCGAGCTCGCGCCGGTGACGCGCGCGTTCCCGCTCGGCGTCGGCCCCCAGATCGCGGCCTGCTCGACCAGGCCGTCGGCGCCGCTGACCCGGCAGACGAACGGGCCTCGGCCCGGCAGCCGGGACACGCTCAGGTCGATGGAAACCCCCCAGGTCTTGCCGGTCAGCACGGCCTGGCCGGTCAGCCCGCTACCGCCCTCCTGCTCGAAGACGGCGGTGACCAGCGGCGGGCTCGAGGCCGCCGTCGGCGGCGGTGTCGGCTTACGCTCCGGGTCCCGGCTGACGATGACGCCGACCGCGGCGGCCGCGACCAGCGCGACCGCCGCCGCGGCCGCGGTCAGCCGGCGGCCGAGGGCGCGGCGGCGCGTACCCGCCCGCTGCGCGCGAAACTTCGCGAGCAGGCCCTCGATCCGTGCGGGGCTGGGCCGGGTGCCGACCGGCACCGCGAACGACGCGTCGTTCTCCAGGGACCGCAGCAGCTCCGGTACGGGCGCGAGCCGGTCCAGCTCGGCGCGGCAGTCGTCGCAGCGCAGCAGGTGCGCGTCGAGGCGATCGGTGTCGGCGTCGTCCAGCGCGCCGAGCAGGTAGCCGCCGAGCAGCCGGCGCGTCTCGTCGTGGTCGGCGCTCATCGCAGCACCCCCATCTCCTCGAACGCCTGCCGCAGCGCCCGGACCGCGTAGTACGCGCGCGACTTGACCGTGCCCTCGGGCACCGACAGTTTGCGCGCCGCGTCCGCCACGGTCTGGCCCTCGTAGTACATCGCCTGCACCACGGCCCGGTGGTCGGCGGAGAGCCGCTCCAGCGCCTCGGCGACCAGCCAGCCCTCGACCAGCTGATCTACGTTGTCGGCCGACGGCACCGCCTGGACCGCCGCCTCGTCGGCCACCAGGTGCGGCCGGCGCTGCTCGGCGCGCCAGGTGTTGGTGACCACGTTGCGGGCGATGGTCAGCAGGTAGGAGCGGGTGCGTACGGGATCCGGCTCGAGGTGGTCGATGTGCCGCCAGGCGCGCAGCAGCGTCTCCTGCACCAGGTCCTCGGCTTTGTGCCGGTCCCGCACGTAGCGCGAGATGAAGCTGAGCAGCACCGCGTAGTGCTCGGTGTAGAGCGCGGTCATCTGCTCCTCGTCGGGACTCCCGCGTCGCCTCATCCGCTGCCCCCTCGTCGGCCCCACCGCCTCGTTGTACCCCGGAGACGGACGGCTGGTTCGAATCGGCAGGGCGCGAAAAGACGCCCGGACCCGCGACCGGGCCGGGCGTCTTTTCGGTATGCGATCAAGGCATGCTCAGGCCGCTGGCTAGCACTCCGAGTCCTCCGGCTGCGGGCCACCGTAGCGGAACGCCCTGTCAGTCGAGCGCACTACACTGTAGAGGCGCGTCGTCTTTTCGTCATCCAGGAATGAGAACGCGACGGCCGGCCCGTTGGTGAACGAGATGCTGCCAATGCGGCCGCCCTTGGCCGGCACGTTGTTGTCGGGATCGCCGTTGCTGGGCACCTCACCGTTGCCCATTTGGGAGCAGGGCGGCTTTCCGAGGGGGGACGCGACCTCGCCGAACCACTGGACGAGGTTGCTCCTGGTGTAGTTGCCCTTCCAGACGGAGTCGGGGTAGAAGCCGATCCACTCGGAGCCGTACGCGACCCACCAGGCCCCGCCGAAGTGCTCGATGCCGAAGCGCATCGACTTGCCGACCGGCAACGTGTAGCCCGGTTTGGTAGCACCTGGGATCTCCTGGAAGGCGATGCAGTTCTTCTTGGGGTTGTTGGGGTCGAGCTTGTAGTTGTAACAACCGTTCTTGCCGTCAACCCAGTAGTAGACGAAGAGGTGCGGGTCCTCGTCCCCGTTGAGATGTTCGTCGACGGTCCAGCCCACCTCGACTCTCTGCTTGTTGTTGTCGGGGCCGGCCTCCACCGATATCTCCGCGAGCGTGTGGTCGTCGAGTTTGTGCCGCTGCGGCCTTGGGATGACCAGGTTCGCCCAGGAGCCGTCGTTATCCGCGTACTGGAACGCGCCGGCGTAGTTGAAGGTGTGGTCATTGGGGCCGGCCTTGGCCGAGGTCGGCGGGGCTGGCGGGGCCGGCTCGGCCGCCGTCTTCCCCGTCTTGAGCACCTTCGGGTTGGGGATGTCCCCCTTCGCCGCCAACTCGGGCCTCGACTTGAGCAGGTCGCTCGCGGCCGGGGGCGCGGCGTCCGCACCGGAGGCCGCGAGCTCGGCGCCGCTCGCGCCGGTCTTGCCACGCTTGTTCTTGCGGGGGCGCTCGCCCCAGGGCAGCAGCGGTGGCGGCACGAAAACCGGCTCCTCGGCGACCACGTCCGTTGCCGCGGCCGGGATCTCGACCTCGGGCGCCTCTTCGGCGCTGGCGTTCAGGGTCCAGACGATCCCCATGGAGCCAACTACGGCTGCGACTAGACCGGCGGCGAGCAAACCGCGGCTTGAGTTCGACACGTGTCCGTCCTCGTTCATCGGGGGCTCGACGGCGGTGGGCGCGGGAACGCCCCGACGCCGGCTCTCAGCGGCAGAAGGGACCATATAACGTTCTGAATACCGTCCGCGCGGGTCGAGCGGCCTTTCCGCCTGATCGGCTGAGTCCCCCGGCCGATCCGGTGGTTCATTGACCAAAGTGGTCGACCGTGCGTGTTCAGACAGTAGCTGTGGGGAGTAATTTTTCCCATAGTTAAGAAAGAGGCTAACCACCGTGAGGCTCTTTCGGGTCTAGCGTGACTCACATGGGCGCCATCCGGGTTCTGCTGCTGACGGACAAGGGCGTCGAAACACACCCGATGTCCGCCGTCGAGGACTTGCTGGCGCGCGACGCGGCACTGATCTGGGTGGACATTCCGGAGTGCGGCGACGAGGCCGTCACGCTCCTCACCGACGTCCTCGACTGCCACCCGCTGGCCGTGCGCGACTGCCTGCAACGCAACCGGGTGCCGCGCGTGCGCGTCTACCCGCATCAGCAACTGGTGATACTGCACGGGCCGGAACGCGGACCATCCGGCCATGTCCACTACATCGAGCTCGATCAGATAATCGGCGACAAATACGTCGTGACCGTGCACGGGCCGCTCAACCCCTCGGTCGACCCCGGGGTCGCGCTCCGGGAGACCGAGGCGGTGCGGCGCCGCCTCGAGGCCGGGCGGCTGCGGCCGAGCACGCCGCACGAGCTGCCCTACGCGATCACCACGGCCCTGGCGCACACCCTCGAGACGCACATCGAGGAGCTGACCCGCGAGGTCTGGCAGTTGGAGCAGCGGGTGACCGGCGGCCACATGGGCAACCCGGAGGAGTTCCTTGAGGAACTGTTCCAGGCGCGGCACGGACTGCTCGCCGTCCGCACGATGGGCGCGCTCGGCGCCGAGGTATACGGCCGGATCGCGGCCCTCGGCAAAGGGGTGCCGATAAATGATCTTCCACTGGTGACCGATGTTGTTGATCAATTCACCCGGATCCGCGCCCTGGCCGACGGCGAGCGCGAATATCTGCAAGGCGTGATCGAGTTCTATCGCGCCCGGGCGGAGACGAAAATGACCATTGCCGCGGAACGCCTCGCGGTGATCGCGGTCGTGACGCTGCCGATCACCGCACTCTCCTCCGTTTACGGCATGAACATCATCGTCAACGAACACACGCGATTGCCCCAATTGCTGGCGGTGCTGACGGTAATGGCGATCATGTCCACTTTGCTGCTCACGTGGGCAAAGCGCCGCGGCTGGTGGTGACCACAGGATCTTCATTCCCGCATGTTGGTACAGGTTTGATTTGCCCACGAACCCCGACGACGATGGGCCCATGCAGCGGCAGCGGATCCCCCTCACGGCCCGCCGGGCGATCGACCTGGCGCGCTGCGCCAGCGCGCGCTGTCCGCGCTGATCTGCGCTTTCCGCACACCCTTCGGGTAGTTCCGCCGGCCTGAGCGCCGGTTTCGAGGTTCCCTCCGCGCGTCGCCCGGCCTGGGCCGTACTGTGGGGGTAAACCTATAGGACTGATAGGCAATATATACAAAGCGAGGAGCAGTAGTGACCGCCGTCGACACCCGCCTCGACCATCTCGCCACCGCCATCCGATACGCCGCCGACCCGGCCAGCTGGTCGGCCACGCCCCACTTCAACGCGGTCGAGCGCTGGTACCACCGGCTCGCGCAAGAGCACGACCACGAGGTCTGGCTGCTGACCTGGCTGCCCGGGCAGGGCACCGACCTGCACGACCACGGCGGCTCGGCCGGGGCGTTCCACGTCTACTCCGGCACGCTGACCGAGGACACGGTCGAGACCGGCCCCGGCGAACCGCCCCGGATCACCGCCCGGGAGCTGGGCGAGGGCGCCGGCCGCCGCTTCGGCACCCGGCACATCCACCGGATCACCAACTGCTCGAACCGGCCGGCGATCAGCATCCACGCGTACGGACCCGCGCTGAGCAGCATGACCCGTTACCGGATCGGCGCCGCCGGCCTGGACGTCATCGCCGTCGAGCGGGCGGGTGCCCAGTGGTGAACCCGGCGCCGCTGCGCGCCGCGCCGGTCTTCGCCGCACCGCCGCGGGGTTCGCGGGGCATCGAGGAGCTGCTGGCCGGCGCCCGAGCCCGGATCGTGCGGCTCGGGCCGCACGAGACGTACCGGGCCGTCGGCCGCGGCGCGGTGCTGGTGGACATCCGCCCGGCGGCCCAGCGGGCGGAGCACGGCGAGATCCCCGGCGCCATCGTCATCGAGCGCAACGTCCTCGAGTGGCGGCTCGACCCGCGCAGCGACGCGCGGCTGTCGTTCACCCGCTACGACCTAGAGATGGTCGTGACCTGCCAGGAGGGGTACACGAGCAGCCTGGCCGCGGCGGCGCTGCAGGATCTCGGCCTGCTGCGGGCGACGGACCTCGAGGGCGGCTTCAAGGCCTGGCAGGCGGCGGGCCTGCCGACCGTCTGAACCGGACCGGCGGGGCGGCGGCGCGCCGCCGCCCGTCCGTCGCGTCAGTGGCCCTCGCCCTCCGGGCGCCCGTGCCGCGGCAGCAGGAAGGCCAGCCCGAACGCGGCCACCAGCAGCAGCAGCGCGACGGCGAGACCACCCACCGTCGCGTCCCGGAAGCCGGCGTGCACCGCCTCCTGCACGTAGGCACCGACGGCCGGCGAGGATCCGCCGCCCTGCTCGACGCCGCGGCACGACGCCGGCTGGGCGGCCGGGTCGTCCTGCGCCGCGCGGTCCTCCAGGCAGGTGCGGATCCCGCTGACCACCGCCGGCTGCGCCTGCGCCGGGACCGAGGCCGCGGTCAGGGCCGGCCGCAGGCCCGCCGCGTCCACGTGGTCGCCGACCGCGCCGGGCAGCAGCGCGAAGAAGATCGTGCCCAGCACGGCGATGCCGAACGCGCCGCCGAGCTGCTGCACCGAGGTGAGCGCCCCGGACGCCGAGCCGGTCTCCTCGTCGTCGACGCCGGCCAGCACGATGTTGAAGAACGGCGCCATCGCCAGGCCCATGCCGACGCCGAGCGCGACGAGCGCGGGGATCAGGTGCCACGGCGTCATGTCGCCGCCCGCCGCCCGGATGGTCACGGCGACCCCGACCGTGCCGAGGCCCATGATGACCGTGCCGATCAGCAGCAGCCGGCGGCCGAGCCGCTCGCTGAGCCCGGCGCCGGCCGCGATGAAGCCGGCCACCGTGCCGAGGGCCTGCGGCAGCGTGGTGAGGCCCGCCTTGAGCGGTGAGTAGCCGAGGCCGACCTGCAGGTAGAGCGTGAAGATCAGGCCGGTGCCGATCAGCGCGGCGAAGAAGAACAGGCCGAGCAGCAGCCCGCCGGTGAAGGCCCGCTTGCGGAACAGGCTGGGCGTCACCAGCGGGTCGAGGCCGCGGCGCTCGCGGCGCGACTCGTAGACCCCGAAGATCCCGAAGAGCATCACGCCCAGCGCCAGCATCACGAAGACCCAGGCCGGCCAGTCCAGCTCGCGACCCTGCACGAGCGGGAAGAGCAGCAGGAACGCGCCGACGGCCGCCAGCGCCACGCCGACCAGGTCGAGCCGGGGCGTGCGCTCGCTGCGGAACTCGGGCAGGAACTTGACCGCGCCGATCACGGCGAAGATGCCGAGCGGCAGGTTGATGAGGAAGATCATGCGCCAGCCGGTGCCGAAGTAGTCGGCGTCGACCAGCCAGCCGGCCAGGATCGGGCCGCCGACCGCGCCGAGGCCCATCACCGGGCCGAACGCGCCGAACGCCTTCGCCTGCTCCGACGGCGAGAACATCTGCTTGATCATGCCGAGGCCCTGCGGAAGCATCAGCGCGCCGAACAGGCCCTGCACCGCGCGGGCGCCGATCAGCACGCCCGGCGACCAGGCCAGGGCGCAGAGCAGCGAGGCAACGGTGAAGCCGGCGGCGCCGATGATGAACATCCGGCGCCGGCCGTAGATGTCGCCGAGCCGCCCGCCGGTCAGCAGGCCGATCGCCATCGACAGGGTGTAGACCGCGCCGAGCCACTGGATCAGGCTCAGCGAGCCGCCCAGCTCCGCGCGGATCACCGGCCCGGCGATCGTGGTGACCAGCGAGTCGAGCAGGTCCATGACCTCGACGGCGAGGATCACGAAGAGCGCGACCCACCGCCACCGGTACGCGGTCTCGGACGGCTTCTCCAGCACGGCTTGCATCAGATCTCCCCCGGAACAATGTTCATAACGTCGAACACTGTTCTACCGACGAACACCGTTCGAGTCAAGTACGCTGTACGCCGATGAGCGAAATCCCACTTCCCCCCTGGCGCCGCGCCGTCGCCAAGCGCCCCCGCGCCGCCAAGGCCCCGCTGTCACAGGACCAGATCGTCGACGCGGGCCTGCGGATCGTCATGGCGGAGGGCATCGACGCGGTGAGCATGCGCCGGGTCGCCGCCGCCTTCGACACCGGCGCGTCCAGCCTCTACGCGCACGTGGCCAACAAGGAGGAGCTGCTCCAGCTGATGTTCGACCGGATCTGCGGCGAGGTGCACACGCCCGAGCCGGAGCCGGCCCGCTGGCAGGAGCAGATCAAGGAGATGGCCCGCGACAGCCACGCGGTGATGAGCAGGTACAACAACCTCGCCCGCGCCGCGCTGGCCACCGTGCCGACCGGGCCGAACGCGCTGCGGGTCTCCGAGGCGATGCTGGCGATCATGCTGTCCGCCGGCATGCCGCCGCAGGTGGCGGCCTGGTCGCTGGACCGGCTGTTCCTGTACATCGTCGCGGACGCCTACGAGAACTCGCTGCACATGGAGAACATGCGGCCGGGCCTGGAGACCCGGGAGTACTTCGAGGGCTTCGTCACCCAGCTCCGGGACTTCTACGGCGACCTGCCGGCGGACCGCTTCCCGAACATCCGCGCGCACGCCACGACCCTGACCTCGGGCGACGGCGACCAGCGCTTCGAGTTCGGCCTGGACATGCTGGTCGACGGCCTGGCCCGGTACCTGCCGTAACGGAGAGGCACCGGGCTCAGCTCAGACGTTGACGCTGGTGTACTGCTTGCCGGTCTCGGTGACGACCCGGACCGACGCGACCTGGTCCGGCGGCACGAGCGCGCTGCCGTCCAGGGTGGTGCCCTCGTCCGCGCCCTTCTCGGAGACCACCCAGCTGCCCGCCAGGACCGACTTGCCGTCCGCGGCGACGACCTCGAGCCGGCACCGCTCGCCGGCCGGGATGCCGACGACCGCGGCCTTGATCCGCACCCAGCCGGGCGCCGGCGCCACCGCAACGGTGATTCGCGCCCCGGTGTCCGGGTCGAGGGCGGTCGCGGTCTTCGTGCCGGGAATCGTCGTCGGCTCCATCGCGACCGGCGGCTGCGGGATCGGGTTCGCCGGATCGGCCGTCGAGCGGCCGAGCACGACACCCGAGGCGATCGCGGCGGCGACCACGACGGCCGCGGCCGCGCCTACGAGCGCGGATTGCCGATGCCGCCTCCCGGCGGACTCGTCCCGGATCTGCCGCAGCGTGCGCTGCAACAGCAGGTCACCGCCCTCGGGCGGCCCGTCAAGCAGCATCGCCTCGGGCACTGCCTCGAGCGCCATGGTCCACTCCTGCAAAGATTCCGCCTCGGCCCGGCACTCGGCGCAGCCGGCGAGGTGCTCCTCGAACCGCCGCAACTGCTCCGCGTCCAGTGACTTCGTCAGGTAGCCGGCGAGGTCCTCGTGATTAGTCTTCATGAGGCAGACCGTTCCGTTCCGGCTGCGCTCAGCGACCGGAGCTCGCGTAATGCCCGTAGGGCGTAGAAGGAGCGCGACTTGACCGTCCCGGGCGAGATGCCCAGCGTCTTGGCCGCTTCCGCGACCGTGCTGCCGAGCAGGTAGACCTGCTCGAGGACCTCACGGTGCTCGGCGGAGAGCCGGCTGAGCGCGTCGACCACCACCATCGAGTTGACCACCTGCTCGGCGTGGTCACCCTCGACCGCGGCCTCGATCGGGCTCTCCCGGACCTCGGTCGCCCGGGCCTTACGGGCCCGGACCTGGTCGGTGACGATGTTGCGGACCACCGTGAGCAGCCAGCCACGCACCGAACCCTTGCCGTTCACCAGGCTGTCCGGATGTCGCCAGGCACGTACCAGCGCCTCCTGGACCACGTCCTCGGCGGC
This sequence comes from Actinoplanes sp. NPDC049668, assembly GCF_044465445.1. Taxonomy (NCBI): domain Bacteria; kingdom Bacillati; phylum Actinomycetota; class Actinomycetes; order Micromonosporales; family Micromonosporaceae; genus Actinoplanes; species Actinoplanes sp. NPDC049668. Next base: position 339,000 of record NZ_JBITLR010000006.1, on the reverse strand, counting down.
GGCCCGGTCCCGGGTCAGCTGCGTCGCATAGGCGAGCATCGCCGCCCCGTGTTCGTAGAACAAGGACCTGACCAGCGCCTCATCGGCCACCTCCCGGCGACGTTGGAGCCTTAACCCCGGCATCTCTTACCCCCCGGTGACGGCGGATTTCATGCCGAGGCTGGCCGGACGGAGCGCTTGCCCGGCCACCCTCGACCCCCGTTTCGTCGGTCTGACTCCACTCACACGTGGTCGCGGCGAAAACGGTTCAAACATTTTCTCCGCTGAACCGGATCGGATCGATACCCGTGTGGGTGGCGTACGCGCTCACATTCAGGGGGAATCATGAAGCGCAGCCGAATCGCACTAGCCGCAGTGGCCCTGACCAGCGCACTTGGCCTCACCGCGTGCGGGGGCACGGGGGTACGGACCGCGGTCAGCTACGTGGCCGCGGAGGATGACGCGCCCGCCGACCCCACCGCCGACCCGAGCGCGCCGCCCGCGCCGGCCGTCGAGACCGAGCAGCTCGCGGCCGAGGAGGCCCCCGACGCGCCGGCGCAGCCGATCCCCGAGCCGACGGTCGCGAAGACCCAGAAGTGGGTGAAGATCTTCAGCGGCGAGTCGGACAAGGACATCACGCCGCCGTCCAGCATCCGCAAGGGCAGCAAGACCGTCGAGCTGCAGACCGCCGAGAACGCGGTGATCGGCACCTACGTCGCCGACGGCGCCGGCCGCACGCTCTACCGCTTCGACGAGGACTCCGCGGATCCACCGAAGGCGACCTGCAACGGCGACTGCGCCAAGGCCTGGCCGCCGCTCCTGATCAAGTCGCCCGGCAAGATCTTCCCCAAGGGCATCAACCCCAAGATCATCGGGTACGTCGAGCGCGCCGACGGCACCTGCCAGGTCACGATCAACGGCTGGCCGGTCTACTTCTTCGCCAAGGACGCCAAGCCCGGCGACATCCTGGGCCAAGGCGTCGGCGGCACCTGGTTCGCGATCAACCCGAAGGGCGGAAAGACCGGGAACCTGCCCGAGTCCGCCGGCGGCACGGGCGGCAGCGACGACGCCCCGGCCGACGAGGCACCCGCCGACGAGGCCCCGGCCGGCAACGGCTACTGACAGACCCGCCCGGCGTTCAAGCAGCGCACAATCTCGCGCATCAGGGCACTCGGCATCAGATTGACGAGGAACGCGTGATCGGTGAGCGGACTGTGCCGCTGCCCCTCGAACGAGTCGATCCGGTACCGGGTGCCCTTCGCGATGTCGTACGCGGCGACGATCCGCAGCCGGGGCACCGCGAAGGTCGAGATCGGACAGCCACCGCCCGGCGCCGGGAACACCAGGTGCCGGCGGTGGTCGCTGCTGTCGGCCCGGCGGCCGTCCCAGCAGCTGGGGAAGTCGAAGACCCGCAGCACCCGCTCGGCGTCCGGGCAGATCACGTACCGCGCCGACCACCGGTCCGGGCTACCGGAACAGCTCCAGACCGGTGCGGCCCGGGCGCCGCCGTTGGTGAAGGCGTACGCGTCGCCGACGGCACCGCGGAGCAGCCGCGGCATCTCCACCACCGGACCGCGCGCGTTGCCGTAGTACGTCAGGGTGAGCGAGACGGGCACCTGCACCGCGCCCCCGTGCGGCCCGTCGCCGGCGCGGGCGGTGCGCAGCACCGGCCAGTAGTAGCTGGACTCGTCGCCGTTTCCGCAGGTGGTGCCGCCTCCGGCCAGCGACCTGACGGTAGAGCCGACGTCGACGGACAGGTTCCCGATGTAGTCGTGCACGTGGTGCGCCGGCCCGGCCCGGCCGGGCGTCACGACGACGTTGGCGGTGTTGCGATGCCCGACCTCGTTGCGCCCGCAGTCCCAGGTGTACGAGCCCGCGCCGACGTCGGCCGACCGGGTCGCGGCGACGTCCTCGATGCGGACGTAGTCGGGCCCGAGCGAGTCGCGGCGTGCCAGTCCGGCGCCGAGGGCCAGGCCGGCGAGCAGGACCTCGACCGCGAGGGCCAGCGAGGCGGCCCTGCGCCGACCCGACCCGACGTAAGCCATAAGTAACCATACGCACTCAGGGCATTGCACTGTGTATCTCAACTGGACAACAGTGCAGGCTGGTTGGCCGTGCACATTTACTTGCGTGGTAAACGGCCGATACTTGGGTCATGGCGGACTGGATCTCGGCGCACGACCGGCTACCGGTGCCGGTCACCGCGTTCGGCCCGCTGCACCTGCTGGTCCAGCGGGTACACGGGATGGCGGAGGACGGCCGGCCACAGCAGGCGATCGCGGCGGCCGACGCGTACCTGGTCATCGCCCGCGCCGTCGGCGACCTCAGGTCGGTCCGCTTCCTCACCCAGTCCAAGATGTACGCCCTGCTCGCGATGGGCCGGATCGGCGAGGCCACGATCCTCGGCGAGGAGCTCCTGCACACCGCGGGAACCCTGCTGAACGAGGCCAAGACCCTCTGCGACCTGGCCCAGCTGCACCTGCTGCGCGGGCACTACGTGGACTGCATGCGCAACCTCGCCCGGGCCGGGGTCATGCTGAGCTCGGGCCCGGCCGGCGGTGACCGGTACCGCTCGGCGATGTGCTCGTTCGCCGAGGCCGCGACCGCCGCGGAGATGTACGAGATCGCCGCGACCGCCTACGACCAGCTGTCCGAGGTCGCCGCGCCGAACCGCACGGCGTCGTCGTTCGACCTGGTACACGCGGTGACGCTGCTCTACTGGGGACTGCGCCTGGCGCACGTCGGCCGGACCGAGGAGGCACGCAGCCGGCTGCGCCGCAGCGCGGAGATCACCGGCCGCCGGCTGGATCAGCGGCCGGACGCCAACGCCACGGCCGCGCACGCGCTGGCGCTGGCCAAGCTCGGCGAGACCACGGTGGCGGAGAAGCTCGCCCGGGAGGCGATCATGCCGCTCCGCCGCGGCGAGACCTACCAGTACGCCCGGATGGCGCACCTGGCGCTGGGCATCAGCCTGCGCGCGCACGGGTTGCCGCACGAGTCGCGCCGCGAGTTCATCGCCGCCCGCGAGCTGAGCGAGCACGGCTGCCGCCCGGACGAGCGGCCGATCATCCGCTTCGAGCTCGCGCTGACGGCACTCGAACTCGACGACGGCCAGCCCAGCCGGGACCTGTTCGAGACGGTCGAGGGGCAGGTGCGCGAGCTGTGGCGGCTGCGGCTGCAGCGACTGGCGATGCTGCGCCAGGCGGCACAGCGCGAGGAGATCGAGGCGGCACACGCCCGGGCCGAGCGCGAGGTACTGCTGGACCCGCTGACCGGCCTGGGCAATCGCCGCAAGTTCGACCTGCTGATCGGCGAGGTGGACCGCCGCGCTGACCGCGGGCCGCTGACCCTGCTCCTGATCGACCTGGACCACTTCAAGGCGGTGAACGACGCGCACTCGCACAGCGCGGGCGACCGCGCCCTGCGCGCGGTGGCGGCGATACTGCGGGCACACTGCCGCGCGGGCGACGAGGCGGTCCGCTACGCGGGCGACGAGTTCGTGATCTTCCTCCGCGGCGACCGGGCGGCGGGGCGCGACGTGGCCGAGCGCATCCGCTCCGCGGTCGCGGTGGCGAACGTCCTGCCGGAGGCCCGGCTGACGGTGAGCGTCGGGGTGGCCGCCTGGTCGCCCGGCATGACCGGCGACGCCCTGTTCCGGGCCGCCGACGGCCGCCTGTACGCGGCCAAGTGGAGCGGCCGCAACACCACCGCGGCCTGACCGCTCAGCCCGGGAAGACCACGCCCGAACTACCGCTGTACGGGTGCCGCGTGCCGTCGCGCAGGTAGCCGGTGTTCGGTGCGTCCAGCCACACGACGTACGGCGTGCCCTTCTTGAGCCCGGTGATCGTGGCGGTGACCTTGCAGCTGGTGGCGGGCGGGACGCTCTGCCAGGTGTAGTCCGGCTGGTTGCCGCCGATCAGCGGCTGCTTGACGGCGGTGATCCGGTAATCGGACGCGTACTGCCGCGGCCAGCTCACGGTCAGGCGGCCGGGCCCGGGCACCACCTCGAGCGGGATCAGCGCCTGGCCCTCCCGGACCATCCGGTAGTCCTTGGGGCACTGCGTGTCGACCGGCAGGAACGACACGGGCGGCAGCGCGGGCGGCCGCGTTCCGGTGAACGACGGCTTCGGGCTCGGCGTCGCGCTGCCCTCGGCGACGACCATCCAGGTCTCGCCGGGCGTCGGCGTCGCGGACACCGCCTGCGTACCGGCCGAGCCCAGGCCGAGCAGGCCGCACCCGCCGAGCGCGATCGGCAGTGACAGCAGCGGGAGCAGGGCCTTCTTGTACCGCATGCACCCACCTTCGGCCCGGATCGGGCGCGCCTTAGGTGTCTGACAGATGGCGCGCCAGCCATTGACTGTTAAGAATATGTGTACTTTATTAACAGATACCGAGTGCATCCCCGGCACGGAGGTATCCCCCATGCGCACGAAATGGATCGCGGCCGCCACGGTCGCCGCCACCGCACTGCTCCAGGCCCAGGCCGCGGCGCCGGCCCGCGCGGCCACCGTCTGCAACCGGTACTGCGACGGCCGCGACCCCGCCCTCTCCCCCGGCGACCGCGTCGCGACCAGCAGCATCCTGTACGGCCGCTCGTTCAAGGTCCACGTCAACGACACCGACGCGATGATCTGGGCGACCGTCGAGAACGGCCAACCCGGCGACGAGGTGTGGCTGGACCGCTCCTTCGACGGCGGCCGCACCTGGCAGGGCGACAGCCGGATCGGCTTCTCGACCGTTCCCGCCGGCGCCGGCGGGTGGCGCACCGGCATGTTCAACGTCGACGACTGGGGCACCCGCGGCGTCGGCGTGCTGCGCGCCTGCGGCAAGGCCGGCGACCGCCCCGAGCTCACCTGCACCGGCTGGGCGCGGAGCACCTGGAACGCCTGGGACCGGCGCACCGCCGCGGCCACCGCCCTGATGATGCGCTTCGACCGGGGCACAGCCCTGTTCGACACCAACGGCTGGTGGACCGGGGCCAACGCGCTCACCGCCCTGATCGACAACAGCCGGATCAGCGGCATGCACAGCTACGACTACGCGATCGCCGCGACCTACGACAAGCAGATCAACGCGCGGCAGGGGCAGTTCCGCAACGAGTACCTCGACGACACCGGCTGGTGGGGGCTGGCCTGGGTGGCCGCGTACGACCGGACCGGCGACAGCCGCTACCTGAACACCGCCCGGGCCGACGCGGACCACATGTTCGGCTACTGGGACACCCGCTGCGGTGGCGGCGTCTACTGGCGCACCGACCGGACCGTCAAGAACGCCATCTCGAACAGCCTCTACATCCAGCTCAACGCGGCCCTGTCCCAGCGGATCGCCGGCGACGCCGTCTACCGCGGGCGCGCCCAGGCCGGCTGGGCCTGGTTCCAGACCACCGGGATGATCAACAGCTCGAACCTGGTCAACGACGGCGTCAACCTCAGCACCTGCCGCAACAACGGCGACGTCACCTGGACCTACAACCAGGGCGTGCTGATCAACGCGCTGGTCCAGCTCAACCGGCTGACCGGGGACGCGGACGCGCTGGCCGTCGCCCGCCGGGTCGGCGACGCGGCCACCACGAGCACCTACCTCAACAGCGGCGGCATCCTGCGCGAACCCAACGAGCCCGACCAGTGCGCCGGGGACGGCGTCTCGTTCAAGGGCGCGTTCGTCCGCGGGCTCGGCGTGCTCAACGCCGCGGTCGGCCGCCCGTACGACGCCTACCTGCGGCGCCAGGCCGATTCCGCGTACGCCAGGGACCGGACCGGCTTCGACGCGTACGGCAGCCACTGGGCCGGCCCGTACGTCAGCACGAACCACTCCTGCCAGCACAGCGCGCTGGATCTGCTGAACGCGGCGCCTTAGCCGCGCAGGGCGGCCAGGACGGCGACGCCGAGCTTCTCCAGGTAGTCGTCGTCGATGGGGGTCCGGGCGACCGCGAGCCGCCAGTACAGCGGCCCGAGCATCAGGTCGACGGCCAGGTCGGTGTCGGTGCCCGCGGGCAGTTCGCCGCGGGCGACGGCCTGGCCGACGATCTTCTCGCCGACGGCCTGCTGGTGGGTGCGCAGCGCACCCTGCAGCGTCTCGGCGATCTTCGGGTTGCGGGCCGCCTCGGCCATCAGGTCGGGGATGATCTGCGACGCGATGCGGTGCCCGAGCGCCTTGCTGACGATGAACATCAGCAGTTGCAGATCGCCCGCGAAGCTTCCGGTGTCGGGCATCGGTACGCTACGCTCCGCTACCGCGGAGACGATCTCGAGAACCATCTCGAGCTTGTTGCTCCATCGGCGGTAGATTGCCGTCTTGCCGACACCCGCGCGGCGGGCGACCGCCTCGATGGAGAGCCGCCCGTAGCCGACCTCGGCCAGCTCGTTCATGACGGCATTCCGAATGGCCGCGGTGATGTCCCCGCGGAGCACCGCCGCTCCGGCGGGTGCACGTTTCGCTGTTGCCACGGTCTCACTATACGCCAGGACGCAACGGTTGCGTTCCGGCGCTTGGTCGGATAGTTTCGGGCCAGCGTCGATACGTTCCCGTTCCATCGCGCACACTTGTACCTGTGTCCCCGGACGATTCAGCCAGGCCCTCGGCCCCCACCGGATCAACCAGATCGGAGCGCCACCCCATGCCCCCTACGGCGGTCGCCGATTCCGACACCGGCCTCACGCTCAAGGAGCTGGCCCACAGGCACGGCCTTGGCGCCGCCGGCAAGCTGCCAGGCCTGCCCGACTACTCACGGCAGCTCTGGTCATACCGGCACTTCATCGCGTCGTACGCGAACGCCAAGGTCTCCTCGACCCTGGGCCGCACCAAGCTCGGCGCCATCTGGCAGGTACTGACGCCGCTGATCAACGCGGCCGTCTACTACGTGATCTTCGGTGTGCTCCTGGACACCCAGCGAGGCGTCGACAACTTCGTCGCGTACCTCTGCATCGGTGTCTTCATGTTCGGGTTCACCCAGTCCGTGGTGCAGGCCGGCATCCAGTCGATCAGCTCCAACATGGGCCTGATCCGGGCGCTGCACTTCCCCCGGGCGAGCCTTCCGCTGGCCATCACCATGGTCGAGATTCGCAACATGGTGGCCTCGATGGCCGTGCTCCTGGTCATCGTGCTGGGCTTCGGCGAGCCGATCACCTGGGAGTGGCTGCTGATCGTCCCGGCCTTCCTGCTTCAGTCGATCTTCAACGCGGGCCTGGCCATGTTTACGGCCCGGCTGGGCTCCAAGGTCGCCGACTTCAAGCAGCTGGTGCCGTTCCTCATGCGGATCTGGCTGTACGGCTCGGCCGTGCTCTACCCGGTGCAGCAGTTCACCGATCACCTGAGCGGCTGGAAGCTGGCCCTGGTCCAGGCGAACCCGCTGCTGATCTTCATCGAGCTCATGCGGCACGCGCTGATGGAGGACGTCACGCTGGCGGCCCCGGCCCCGGTGCTCTGGCTCCAGGCGATCGGCTGGACCGTGCTGGTCGGACTCGGCGGCTACATCTACTTCTGGCGCGGAGAGAAGGGTTACGGCCGTGGCTGACGACTCCGGCACCGACCGGCGCGAACCGACGGTCATCGTCGACGACGCACACGTGGTCTACCGGGTGCACCAGGCCGCGACGGCCGGCACCGGCAGCCCGCTGGCGAGCTTCAAGCGGATCGTCACCGGCACCAAGCCGGCCACGCTGCGCGAGGTGCACGCGATCAAGGGCGTCAGCTTCGTCGCGTACAAGGGCGAGGCCATCGGCCTGATCGGCACCAACGGCTCCGGCAAGTCGACCCTGCTGCGCGCGATCGCCGGGCTGCTCCCGGTCGAGCGCGGCGCGATCTACGCGGCCGGGCAGCCGTCGCTGCTCGGCGTCAACGCGGCCCTGATGAACGACCTGCCCGGCGAGCGCAACGTCGTGCTCGGCTGCCTGGCGATGGGCATGTCACCGGCGGACGTGAAGTCCCAGGTGAAGGACATCATCGAGTTCTCCGGGATCAACGAGCGCGGCGACTTCAGCTCGCTGCCGATGCGCACCTACTCGTCTGGCATGTCGGCGCGGCTGCGGTTCTCGATCGCGGCGGCGAAGAAGCACGACGTGCTGCTGATCGACGAGGCGCTGGCCACCGGTGACGCGAAGTTCCGCCGGCGCAGCGAGCAGCGGGTCCGCGACCTGCGGGCCGAGGCCGGCACGGTCTTCCTGGTCAGCCACAGCGAGCAGTCGATCCGGGACACCTGCGAGCGCAGCATCTGGCTCGAGTCGGGGCTGATCCGGGCGGACGGCCCGACCGAGGACGTGCTGAAGGAGTACGAGGCCTACGTCAAGCGGTAGGCCCCGCACCCCTGCGGCCGGCTAGCGCATCGAGAGATGCACGTGGTTGGTGTGATCGCTCGAGGGGTCGCCGTTGCCCCTCGAGTACGCCTTCCAGCCGCTGCTGGGCAGCCAGATCCGCTTGAACCAGATCACGTAGAGCACGCCCAGCCCGCTGGCGTTGTCGATGAAGTAGTCCGCCAGCCGGTTGCCGTACGTCCTGCTGCTGCCCGTGGCGACGCCGCCGAAGCCGTTCTTGTCGGCGGCGTAGTCGCAGGCCCGGCCCTTCGGATGCTCGCCGCTGTTCTGCTGGCGGAAGCAGGCGACGAAGCGGGTGAAGCCGTCCTTCTTCGCCTCCTTCATCGCGTGCAGGGTGCGCGCCGTGATGCAGCCGGAGGTGGTCGGGTCGTTGACGCTGCAGGACTGGTTCGGCAGCGACCCGTCGGAGTTGCGCGGCGCGGCCGCGGCCCGCAGGTTGCTGCCGCCGCCGCTACTGCTCCCGCCGCTGCTGCTCCCGCCGCTGGATTCGGCGCCGCCGGACGACTCGTCGACGCCGTTCGCCGCGTTGGCCGCCTTGAGAGCGCCCTCCGCCTGCGCCTTGCGCTTGGCCATGATCTCGACCTGGCGCTGCTGATCGCGGATCTCGGCGTCGATCGCGGTCTTCGCCCGCTGCTGCCGGACCCTGGCGTCCTTGAGATCACGCACCGCGCGGTCCTGCTTGACGGCGACCGTCTCGAGGATCTCCGCGCGGTCCAGCATGCTGCCGGTGGAGTCGGCGCTGAGCAGGGCGGTCATCGGCCCGAGGCGCCCGACCCGGTACGACTGCTGGACTATGTCGTCCAGCGCCGCCTGCCGGGGGCCGAGCTCGGTGTCGATCTCCTTGAGCTTGGCGATCAACTGCTGCTGGCGCGCCTTGGAGCGGGCCAGGGCCTCCTTGGCCTCGACGAAGCCCTTGGACGCCGCCTCGAGCTGCTGGATCAGGGACTTGGAGCCACCCTCGCCGTCGTCGCCAGAGTCGCCCGGCGCGGCTAGCGGCCGGGGCACGGCGGAGGCGGGGGACGGGGCGGCCAGCGCCAGCCCCGAGGTGGCGACGAGCGCCGTCAGCACGGCCGCTAATCGTCGGCGGGCAGGTTTGAGCCTCAAGTGCTTTCCTTCCGTCGGCCGCCGACCGGGTTAGCTGACGGGTTCGGGACGGAAGCGATCCCTACCGGTCCGTGCCTGTGACGCGGACCCGATTCACCCCATTACTCGGTTGGTTCCCCGGCTCGTCTTGCGACGATTAGGCGGCGGTCTCCGCGGAGACCGTGACGAACACTACCCATCGATGCTAAGAATCGACAGGTGTCGCACTTAGGGCAACAATGCCGCCACTCGGGGTAATTTTTCCGCGAGAACAATGCAGTGACTCACACCGATGGCCGACCCGTCGTTAACGACCAGCGTCATTACATCGAAATGTAACGGAAAGTCGTTGCGGGGTAACGCTTTTATGGCCGTCGTGGACACTGGCAGACGGCCCGTTGTCGGGTAAGCTGGCCGCCGGTTACTGCCAAGGAAGGCACCGCCCCCAAGGTGCCGGCAGTCCACCGCCTAATCGCCGCGAGGCGAACCGGGGAACCACACGCAGTAGTGGGGTGAATCCACTTAACCGTGGTAGGGATTGCTTCCGTCCCGAACCCGTCAGCTAACCCGGTCGGCGGCCACGCGGAAGGATTCTGAATGACGGCAAGACCCCGCCGGTGGCTGGTACTCGCCCTGGCACCGCTCGTCGCGGTCACGATGCTTCTCGTGCCCGCCGCTCCGGCAAGCGCCGACCCGGACGACAAGAAGAAGACGACGACCGCCGACGACGGCGACGACGACCCACTCCTCAACGAAGTGCTCGACTCCACCGGACGCCGGTTCGTAGCGGCGAAGTCCGCGGTCAAGAAGTCGACCAAGACGCAGCTCGGCCTGGCGCTGCGGGTCAAGGAAGCCGAGGCCCGCCGGGACGCCATGCTTCCCGAGGTCGGCGCCGTCGCGGCACAGCAGTACCGCACCGGTGGCATCTCCACCATGGGCTTCCTGCTGAACACGGACGGCCCGGAGGGCTTCCTCAAGAAGGCGGTCTCCCTCGAGGAGATCAGCGCACTCAACGACGGCAAGCTGCACGCGCTCTACCAGGCCATCGACGCCGTCAACACGGCCAAGGCCCGCCTCGACCAGGAGGTCAAGGCCCAGCAGCAGAACCTCGCCGCGATGACCAAGCAGAAGCAGGCGGCGGAGAAGGCCCTGGCCAAGGTCGGCGGCAACACCGTGACCGGCGGTTTCGTGCTCGCCAATTCGCCGGTGGCCGCCGCGGCGCCGCGTAACTCCGACGGCGAGTTCAGCCCCGAGTCGTGCAGCGTGAACGACCCGACGACCAGCGGCTGCATCACCCCGCGGACCTTCCACATGTACAAGGAAGTAAAGAAGGCGAACTTCAAGCGGTTCGTCGGCTGCCACCGTAACGGCGGCCCGTTCGAGCACCCGAAGGGCCGGGCCTGCGACTGGTCGCTGCAGAAGAGCGGCTTCTCGCCCTGGCACAACCAGGACACCCGGGAGTACGGCAACAACCTGATGGCGTTCCTGGTGCGCAACGCCGACAAGCTAGGCATTCTGTACGTCATCTGGAACAGGCAGATCTGGTTCCCGGCGACGGGCTGGAAGTCATACTCCGGACCGAGCGATCACACGGACCACGTGCACGTGTCGATGCTCTGATCCCCGCGCGGAAGAAAGCCCCCGTCCTTTCGGACGGGGGCTTTCTCTTCTGCCGAGGCCGTCGGTCAGTTGCTGCCGCCGGTGGCCCGCCGGACCGGGGCACGACCGAACGGCTGGTTCGGCTGCGGGCCGGTCGGCGGCGCCGGCGGGATGGTCAGCACGACCGGCTTCACCTGGGTGATGGTGACCTCCTTGCCGTGGTGCAGGAGGTCCAGCCGGGCCGAGCCGCCGCCGTTGCGCAGCGAGTAGGTGACCTCATCGGCCGTCACCGCCACCCGCAGCCGCAGGCCGCGCCAGAGCAGCGAGAACTCCAGCGCGTTGATCCGGCTCGGCAGGCGCGGCGCGAACGACAGCTGCCCGCCCGAGTCCCGCATGCCGCCCAGTCCCGCCACCAGTGCGATCCAGGAGCCGGCGAGCGACGCCACGTGCACGCCGTCGCGGGCGTTCTGGTGCAGGTCGTGCAGGTCCATCAGGGCGGCCTCGCCCAGGTAGTCGTGTGCCAGCTCGAGGTGGCCCACCTCCGCGGCCATGACGGCCTGGATGCACGCCGACAGCGACGAGTCCCGCACGGTACGCGAGTCGTAGTAGGCGAAGTTGCGGGCCTTCTCCTCCGGCGTGAAGGCGTCACCCCGCACGTACATCGCCATGACCAGGTCGGCCTGCTTGACCACCTGCTTGCGGTACAGGTCGAAGTACGGGTAGTTCAGCAGCAGCGGGTACGCCTCCGGCGGGGTGTTCTCGAAGTCCCACTCCTGCAGCCGGGTGAAGCCCTCCGACTGCTGGTGCACCCCGAGCTCCCGGTCGTACGGGATGTGCACGGACGCCGCCGCGTCCCGCCAGGAGGCCGACTCCTCGCCGTCGACGCCCAGCCTGCGGGCCAGGTCGGGATGGCGCTTCACCGCGTCCGCCGCGGCGAACAGGTTCTGCTGCGCCATCAGGTTGGTGTAGATGTTGTCGTTGACCACGGCCGTGTACTCGTCCGGGCCGGTGACGCCGTCGATGTGGAAGCGACCGTGCCGGTCGTGGTGGCCCAGCGAACGCCACAGCCGGGCGGTCTCCACCAGCAGCTCGAGGCCGACCTCGCGCTCGAAGTCGAAGTCCCCGGTCGCCGAGACGTAGCGGCGCACGGCGTCGGCGATGTCCGCGCCGATGTGGAAGCCGGCCGTACCGGCCGGCCAGTACGCCGAGCACTCCTGCCCGCGGATGGTGCGCCACGGGAAGGCCGCGCCCTGCAGGCCGAGGGTCTGCGCGCGCTCCCGGGCGAGATCCAGCGTGGAGTGCCGCCAGCGCAGCACGTCCGCGGCCGCGGACGGCTGGGTGTAGGTCAGGGCCGGCAGCACGAACGTCTCGGCGTCCCAGAACGTGTGGCCGTCGTAGCCCGGGCCGGTGAGGCCCTTGGAGCCGATCGGCCGCTGCTCGGCGCGGGCGCCGGACTGCAGCATGTGGAAGAGGCCGAAGCGCACCGCCTGCTGCACCTCCGGGTCGCCCTCGACCTTGACGTCGGAGTGGTCCCAGAACGCGTCGAGGTAGTCGCGCTGCGCCTCGACCAGGCCCTCCCAGCCGTCCAGCCGGGCGCTGGCGAGGGCGGCGCCGACCTGGTCGCGCACCGCGGGCAGCGAGCGGTTGCTCGACCAGCCGTACGCGGCCAGCTTGACGACCCGCAGCTTCTGCCCCGGCTCGAGCTTGCAGGCCACCGTGGTGCGCAGCCAGTCCGGGTGCCCCTCGGTGGTGACGGCGTGCTTGCCCGGCGCCTCGACCAGGTGCTCCATCGCCGCGGCCATCCGCAGGTCGCTGGCCTTGGTCCGGTGCACGAGCAGGCCGCCGGTGCGCTGCTCCAGCAGCTCCTCGGCCTGCAGCGGGTGGTCCAGCACCGCGGCGACGCGGGGGTCCTTGCTGGTCGGCGGGAGCTGCTCGTTCGCCACCAGCTCGGACTGCAGGATCAGCCGGGCGGGCGAGTCGACCGCCTCGACCTCGTAGAGGAACGCGACGACGGCCCGCTGGGTGAACGACACCAGCCGCACCGTGCGCACCCGGATCGCCTGGCCGGAGGGGGATACCCACTCCACGATCCGCTCGAGCGTGCCCGCGCGCAGGTCAAGGGTGCGCTCGTGTGAGCGCAGCTCGCCGTACCGCACGTCGAACGGCTCGTCGTCGACGAGGAGCCGCATCAGCTTGGCGTTGGTGACGTTGACCATCGTCTGGCCCGACTCGGGGAACCCGTAGCCCGCCTCGGCGTACGGCAGCGGCCGCAGCTCGTAGAACGAGTTCAGATAGGTGCCGGGCAGGCCGTGCGGCTCGCCCTCATCCAGGTTCCCGCGGATGCCGATGTGGCCGTTGGACAGGGCGAAGACGGACTCGGACTGAGCCATCAGGTCCAGGTCCAGGCGGGTCTCCCGGATATGCCAGGGATCGACGGGGTAGGCCCGTTCACGGATCACGGTGGTGCCTTTCGCACTGAAAGGAGAACAGTCTGTGGGGGTTACTTCAGGAGTTCGGCGAGGTCCTGCACGACGATGTCGGCGCCGTGCTCGCGCAGCGCGTCGGCCTGGCCGACCCGGTCGACGCCGATCACGATGCCGAAACCGCCGGCCTTGCCCGCGGCCACGCCGGCCAGGGCGTCCTCGAACACCGCGCAGTTCGCCGGGTCAACGCCGAGCAGCTTGGCGCCGTACAGGAAGGTGTCCGGTGCCGGCTTGCCCGGCAGGTTCTCCGCGCGGGCGGTGACGCCGTCGACGCGAACCTCGAGCAGGTCCGCGATGCCGGCCGCCTTCAGCACGTCCGCGCAGTTGGCGCTGGCCGAGACGACGGCGCGGCGCAGGCCCGCGTCCCGGACGGCGTGCAGGTAGTCCACCGATCCGGCGTACACCTGTACCGCGCCTTCCGCGATCTTCTGCAGGACGAGCTCGTTCTTGCGGTTGCCGATGCCGTTGACGGTCTCCTCGTCGGGACCGTCGTCGGGCGTGCCTTCGGGCAGGGTGATGCCCCGCGAGGCTAGGAAGGTGCGAACCCCGTCGGCGCGCGGCCGGCCGTCGACGTACTTGTGGTAGTCGGCGCCGGAGTCGAACGGCACGAACGGCTGCTCATGCCGCTCCGACCACGCCTGGAGGAACGCGTCGAAGGTCTGTTTCCATGCCGCGTTGTGCACCAGCGCGGTCTGCGTGAGCACACCGTCGAGGTCGAAAAGGCAGGCCGTCACTTGGGGAGGTAGTCCGAGCACTGGACCAATGTAGTCGCACAGAGTGGCCAACACCGCTCCATGTGCGTGACGATATTTCCACGGCGTTTCATGCCGTGTTCAATCGCCGGCCTAGGCGCCGTTGACCAGGTCAGACAGGGTGATACGCCTGGGCAGGTCTATGCGCAGTCCGATAGTAGTCCCAATCGGACCGGTGGCCATCGTTACCTCGTCGCACAATTGGTGCGCCAGCCAGATGCCCCGGCCACCCACCTCGAATGCCTCCGGCGCCTCCGGCGGATGCCGGAGCCGCTCCGGTATCCCCGGCCCGGAGTCGGTCACCGTGCACCACAACGACCCCGCGGTGCCCCACAGCACGATCCGGCCGTGACCGCCGGCGTGCAGCACGGCATTGGTGATGATCTCGTTGATCGCCAGCACGAAGCCGTGCAGTCGATCGCCGAGCGCTCCCCGATCGAGCCGCGCCGTGACCTCGTGGCGCACCACGGTGATCTCGTCGCGGCCGAACGTGCGGTCCAGCAGGGTGAGACCCAGGCCGGATCGATCGGGATCTTTACGCACCGGCGCACCGTCCGGCGACTCCCTGCCCGGAGCCGGACGCAGCACATCGTGGTCGACAGTTTCCTCCACCGCCGAGCAGCCTACGCTCTGTACCGCCTCCGTGGCAGCCGAGAGATCCCGGGAACTTCAGAAGAGGTTGCCGGCGTCAGCGCCAGCCGACGTCGATGCGATCGCCGCGATCGTCGAAGAAGTGCAGGGCGTCCATCCGTACGCTGATCGCGAGCGGATGCCCCGGCGACACCGCCGGGTACGGCGCCAGCCGCACGGCCAGCTCGGCCGGGCGGCGCTGGTGCCGGCCGGGGTCGGTGAGCACCGAGGTCTTCTCCGGGTCGTCGCGCTCGAGGACCGCCTTGCCACCGCGGCCGGCGAGCCGCTGCAGCGCTCCCCCGATCCGCCGGAAGGCGCCGGAATCGGCGACGGAGTCGGCGGTCATCCCGGCGATCTCGTCGACCACGATGGCGGTCGCGCCGATGTCCAGGAAGGCGAGGGACTCGTGGCCGTGGTGCTCGAGGTGACGGATGCGCCCGTGCAGCACGTCGCCCGGGGTGTCCGGGGAGACCGGCGCCAGCGCCTCGGCCCGCATGCCGACCACGATGCGCTCGCCGTGGTAGTGCGCGATCACCCGCGACCGGATGTCGTTCCAGGGCAGGTAGAGCGCCTGCTCGCCGAGGTGGAGCGCGATGTATCGATCGAGGTGCACGTACACCGAGGCCTCGAGCAGGTTCATCCGGGGCGCGCCGAGGAACGCGGCGACGTAGAGGGTGGCCGGCCTGCCGTACACCTCGGTCGGGGTGCCGATGTCCTGGAGCACACCCTTGCGCATGATCGCCACCCGGTCGGCCATGGTCAGCGCCTCGGCCTGGTCGTGGGTGACGTACATGGTGGTGACGCCGAGTTCGCGGGTGAGCCCGGTGATCTCCGAACGCAGCTCGGCGCGCAGGCCGCTGTCGAGGTTCGACAGGGGCTCATCCATCAGGAACAGCCCCGGGCGGCGCACGATGGCCCGGCCCATCGCGACCCGCTGACGCTGACCGCCGGAGAGCTGCCCGGGCCGCCGGCCGAGCACGTCGCCGATGCCGAGCGCGCTCGCCACGTCGCCGATCCGCTCGCCGCGCGGCAGGGGCTCGACGCCGGAGAGCTTCAGCGGGAAGCCGATGTTCTCGCCGACCGTCATGTGCGGATAAAGGGCGAAGTCCTGGAAGACCATGGCGATCCGGCGATCGCGCGGCGCCAGGTCCATAACCGGTTCGCCGTTGAGCAGAATCGCGCCGGAGGTGGGGTCCTCCAGCCCGGCGATCATGCGCAAAATGGTCGACTTGCCGCACCCGGAGGGACCGAGCAGGACCAGGAACTCACCGTCCTGGACGTCGAGACTGACCCGGTCGACCGCGACGCTGCCGTGCGGCCACACCTTGGTGACGTCCTTGAGCGCGACGGTGGACACCGCCAACCTCCTGCGTTTGAGCTGCGACGATGGCTTAGCGTGACTACACGCATCAATGTCTGCCATCGGGTGAAAAGGCCATTTGCCCACAGTCACCGGCCGATTACCCATTTACCGACGTCACAAGATCAACTAACTGCACAGTCTATGCAGGTGGAGACCCGAACGGGCATTCGCGGGCCGCGAGCGGGCCCGGATTCGCAGTCGCGAAGAATTACGGCGCGGTCTCACCCAGCAGCACCCGGCGAACCACCCGCTCGGCGGCCCGGCCGTCGTCGAGGTAGCAGAACCGCTCCCGGAAGCGGGCCCGCCGGCCGGTTGCCTCGCCGCTCGCGTACCCGCCGTCGGCGAAGACGGCGACCAGCTCCGCGAAGGTCGTCGCGACGGCTCCCGGCGGCTGTTCCATCAGGTCGAAGTAGGTGCCGCGCAGCTCCCGGTACGCCTCCCAGTCGGGCGCGAAGATCACCAGCGGCCGGTCCAGCACGGCGAAGTCGAACATCGCCGACGAGTAGTCGGTGACCATCACGTCGGCGGCCAGATAGAGGTCCTCGACCACCGGGTACCCCGACACGTCCACGATCCGCCCCCGCCGCGACCGGGTCACCTCGTTTGGCGCGACGTGGAAGTAGTGCGCGCGGACCAGCAGCACGCTCCCCGGCCCCAGCGCCTCGGCGAACGCCTCCACGTCCAGCACCCGCTCGCCCAGGCGCAGCCACTCGCGGTGCGTCGGCGTGTAGAGGACCACCCTTTCGGACGGTGCGATGCCGAGCCTCGCCCGCACCTCCGCCGTGTCGGCCGGGGACGCGGTCGCCAGCCGGTCGTTGCGCGGATAGCCGACCTCGAGCGTCTCGTACCGGCAGGGGTAGGCCCGCTCCCAGGCGACCGTGGTGTGCGTGTTCGCCGAGATGCTGAAGTCCCAGCGGTCCGCGCGGCGCATCTGCGCGCGGAAGTCCGAGTCCTTGACCGCGGCCGGGTGGTCCACCTGGTCGAGGCCCATCATCTTCAGCGGCGTGCCGTGGTGGGTCATCAGATGCGTCGCGCCGGGCCGCTTGACCACCCAATTCGGCCAGTTCACGTTGTTGACCAGCCAGCGGGCGCGGGCCAGCGCCCGGTAGTACCGCAGCGAACCGGCGACCACGTAGTCGGTTCCCGGCGGGACGGAACCGGCGCGGGCCCGGCCGACGACCCAGACGTTGCGCACGTCCGGGGCCAGCTCGGCGGCCTTGCGCGAGATCGCCGCCGGGTTGCAGGTCACCCCGCGGTACCAGTACGCGGCGTACAGCGCGAGCCGGTCGTCCACCGGCAGGTGCAGGTGGAGCCGGTAGTAGCCGCGGTAGGCGGCCTGCCGCGCCCGCTTGGCGAACCCGCGCGCCTTCCGCAGCGGCACCCGCCGCCGCCGGTTCAGCGCCTTGACCGCGTTGACGACCCGGTTCAGCGCCCGGAACGGCAGGAAGGATCCCCGCTCGACGAGCCGCAGCCGCAGGCCCGCGGCCCCCGGTGGGAAGCGATAGCCCTGTGCCGGCCGGTACCGGTGGAAGTCCGCGGCGATCCGGTCGAAGAAGGCCCGGCGTGACTCCGGAGGTATCCGCTCGGGATTGCGCAGCACGATCACGTAGTGCCACATCATCCGCTGGAAGAGCGCCAGCCGCAGCTGCTCGGGCTGCTCCGCGTACTCCTCCACCAGCTCGAGCGCGCGCTCCCAGTGCGTGAAGATGTCGAAGTGCCGGTCACCGACCGTACGCGTGATCGCCCCGGTCCTGCGCTGCCGGTAGTGCACGCAGGTGCGGCCCAGCGCGCTGATCCGGCCGGCCGCCGCCAGGACCGGGAACGTGTAGGAGACGTCCTCGTACCAGCCCGACTCGAAGCGGAAGCCGAGTTTGATCAGCAGGTCCCGGCGCACGATCTTGTTCCAGGCCACGTGCAGCACGTCGAGCAGCGTCGGCCACTGCACGAGCGTGAACGTCCGCGGCGCGGTGGCGAGCAGCGCGCCGGCGCCGGCGACCCGAACCCGGCCGTCCCAGTACACCCGGTCGAAGCCGACGACCAGCACGTCCGCGTCGGTGTCGGCGAGCCGGCCGGCGACCGCGGAGAGCGCGCCCTGCGCCAGCCAGTCGTCGCTGTCGACGAACCAGACGTAGTCGCCGACCGCCTGATCGAGGCCGGCGTTGCGCGCCCCGCCCAGCCCCGCGTTCGTCTCCAGCGAGACGACCCGGACCCGTGGGTCACGCGCCGCGTACTCGGCGAGGATGGCGCCGCTGCCGTCCGGTGAGCAGTCGTCGACGGCGACCACCTCGAAGTCCGTGAAGGCCTGCTCGAGCAGTGAGTCCAGGCACTGGCGCAGGTAACCCCGCACGTTGTACACCGGCAGCACCACACTGAGCAGGGGCACTACGAACCTCCGGATCTCCAGTCTCCGACCGCCCCCGCCAGGAAGGAAGCGCCCACCACGACGGCGAGCAGCGACTCACCAATCGTGGCGCCCCCGCCCAGCGCGCACAACACAAGCAGTGCGACCCGGCCGTCCCAGCCGAGCCATGCCCTCGCCGCGGTGGCGCCGGGTGCACCCTTCTCCATCCGGGCGGTCAGGTCGTAGTGGCGAAGTGCCAGGACGAACAACAACAGGTAAACAACCGGTGGTGGCACCGAGCCGAACAACCCGACCGCGACCACGACCAGGTACTCGGCCGCCCGCAGGCCGGCGGGAATCAGCCAGTCGAGCGGCCCGTCGTGCCGGGCGCGAGCGGGCAGCCCGGCGCCGAGCACCAGCGCCGCGGCCGCCACGAGCCAGAGTGCGGCGGCCTCGGCGGCCCGGACGAACTCCACCTGGAGCCCGCCGTCCACCCACCGGCCGACCACGGCGCCGGTCGGCACCCAGCCCGCCAGCAGGCCCACCACCAGCACCAGCGCGGCGAGCGCGGCCACCACCGTCGCGGCCAGCGGCGCACCTGCCCGGGCCGCGCTCAGGACGTTGCGGACCAGCAGGCCGTCGTCGCGGTGCCGCGAGGTGTCGACGGTGTCGAGCACCCCGACGCGCATCGAGAGTGAGCGCAGCGAGCGCAGCCCCAACGTGTACGCGGCGGCGAGCAGCCCCCAGATCACCACCGCCGCCAGGGCGATCCGGCCGTTGCCGAACGCCGCGAGCACGGCGATGAGCGCCCACCGCTCGCCGATCGGGAAGACCACGATCCGCTTCAGCCAGTACGCCGCCGAGCCGGTGTCCGCCTGCACCCGGTTGGACGCCCGGCTGAGCCGTGCACCCACCCCGCCACCGGCGTCGGCGTTGCCCGCGGTGCCGACGGACTGCCGGGCGGCGGCCTCGTCGTGCAGCGCCCCGTACCAGGTGTCGGTCATGTGCCGGACGGTCTGCAGCAGGATCGCGGTGATCGCCAGCGGCCAGGCGTAGGGCAGGCCGGCCCGCTCGGCGCCGGCGGCCAGGCCGGCGTAGACCGCGTACTCCTTGGCCCGGTCGGCCATCGTGTCGAGCCAGCCGCCGAACGCGGAGAAGCTGCGGGTGTAGCGGGCCAGCTGACCGTCCACGCAGTCGAGCACGAAGCCCAGGTAGAGCAGGATCCCGCCGGCGATCATCGCGGGCCGCGAGGCCTGCCAGAAGGCGAGCGCGGCCGCCACCGCGAACAGGACGGACAGCGCGGTCACGCCGCTCGGGCTCAGGCCGAGCCGGGCACACCCCTTGGTGACCAGCGGCGACCAGGTGCTGACGGCGTAGGTGGTGAAGAAGTCGTCCTTCTCCTTGACCGCGAGCCGCAGCAGCGCGGAGTCCTCGTCGACGGCGGCGACCGCGGCGCGGGCGGCGGTCAGCTCGGCGGGGGCGTGCACCCGCTCGGCGTGCAGCAGCCGCACCCGGGTGGCGATGGGCACGAGGCCGCCCTCGATCAGCTCCGGCAGCAGCAGGTCGACCGCGTCCCGCCGGACGACGCCGACCTGGCCCGGCGCGGCCGGCACGTGATCGGCGGCGCGGGCCGCGGCCGCGGCCAGGATCGGCAGGTCGGCCGGGGCGATGCTGATCGCGCCGAGGAAGCGGGTGGTGCCGTCCGCGGCCGCGACCAGCCGGCCGCGCTCCTCGCGCAGGTCGCCGCCGTCCTCCGGGATCACCAGGGCGGTGCTGCGGCCGGCCGGCTCGGTGGCCAGGGTCCAGAGCAGGCTCGGGTGGGCGACGAGATTGTCGGCGCACAGCAGCAACGGTTCCGCCGCGTCCGCGGCGATCCTGGCGATCTCGCGCAGCTGCACCGCGACGTCGAGTCCCTCCACCGGCACGACCGCGGTGGCCCCGGCCGCGGCCAGGGCCGCGGTGAGCTCGTCGGCGAGCCGACGGGCCGCACCCGGGTCGAGGTCGTTGCCGGTGCTTCCGCACAGCACGGCGAGCGTCACCGAGACATCCCTCCCACACGCCGCCCATGGCGACGGCGTGTCCGGGGCGGGATCGCCCCGATGCTAACAGTGGTTTCACACGGGGTACGGGTAGCCCTTACGGGAACGCGAGGGCGCTTCTCCGCCTCGGGACCGAGGGCGGCCCGGCGCGGCGCCCATACCGTTGAACGTGGTTGCGACGCACGGTCGCAGCCGCCACAGAATGGAGTGGTTGACGTGACCCGCCGACTGTCCCGGCCCCGCGACGACCGATGGATCGCCGGCGTGTGTTCCGGCCTGGCACGCCGGTTCGGCCTGTCCTCCGGCGTCGTGCGACTGATCTTCGTCCTGTCCTGCCTGCTGCCCGGCCCGCAGTTCCTGATCTACCTGATCCTCTGGATCATGATGCCCAACGAGTGACACACGGCGCGGCGCCCCGGCCTGACGGGCCGGGGCGCCTTGTCGCTGCGGTCAGGGGCTGGCGAAGGTGACGGTCACCGAGGTGTAGCCCAGGCTCTTGAGCAGGCCCTCCAGCATCTTGGTGGTGTTGTCCCGGGCACGCTGGTCCAGCCCGCTGGCCCGGGCCGCCTCCGTGATGCGCTGCTGCGCCAGCTGATAGACCCGCTGCTGCTGGCCGGGATCGCTGCGGAACGCGTCCCCGATGCGGTTGAGCAGGCCGCGCTCCTCGGCGACGACGTAGCTGCGCTCCATGTCGAGGGCGGCCTGGCCCTGCTGCGGCGGGGGCAGCTCGATCGTGACCGACTTGTCGTTGTTGTCAACCTTGACCGCGCCATCGGCGAGCGCGCCGAAGTCGACATACTCCTCGACCGTGCCGGAGCCGACGAAGAGCGTGCGCTTGTTGAGCAGGAAGTCCGGGATGTTCTCCTTGTTCTCCTGCAGGTCGACGATGACCTGGAAGGTGCCGTCGGCCGCCACGTAGCGGCTCAGGTCGCGCATCGACTGCAGCAGCACCGGCTGGCTGCGGTCGGTGGTCTTGTCGGAGAACGGGTTGTCGAAGCCGGGCAGGACGTTGACCGCGCGCAGGCCGAGGCACATCGCCACGATCAGCGCGAAGACCACGCCGGTGAAGATCAGAACGCGGGCGAATCCGCCCATGCCGGTCCGGGGCTGTGGTTCCGGCGTGGGCTGGTCCTCGACCTCGGGATACTCCCGGGTGGGTTCGTCGATCTCGCTCGGTTTGGCCATCGGGGCTCACCCCCTCCTTCTACCGTCCACGGTACGGAAGGGGTGCGACAACCGCAGCGCGGTCAGCCGCCGAAGGCGTTGAGCCCGGTCAATCCCTGGCCAATCACCAGCTGATGAATCTCCGAGGTTCCCTCGTACGTGAGCACACTTTCGAGGTTGTTGGCGTGCCGGAGCACCGGGTACTCGCCGCTGATGCCGTTCGCGCCGAGGATCGTCCGGCACTCCCGGGCGATCTTGATGGCCTCGCGCACGTTGTTGAGCTTGCCGACGCTGACCTGCTCCGGGCGTAGCCCCGCCGAGTCCGCCCGGCGCCCGAGGTGCACCGCCAGCAGGTAGCCCTTCTGCAGCTCCAGCGCCATGTCCGCGAGCTTGGCCTGGGTCAGCTGGAAGCCGGCGATCGGGCGGCCGAACTGCTCGCGGCTGGTCGCGTACGCGATGGCGGTGTCCAGGCAGTCGCGGGCCGCGCCGAGCGCGCCCCAGACGATGCCGAACCGGGCCTCGGTCAGGCACGAGAGCGGCGCGCGCAGGCCGCGCGCCTCGGGCAGCCGGGCCGATTCGGGCACCCGGACGTCGTCGAGGGTGATCTCGCCGGTCGCCGAGGCGCGCAGCGAGAGCTTGAGCCGCACCTCGCGGGCGGTGAAGCCCGCGGTCGCGGTCGGCACGGCGAAGCCGACCACGCCCTCCTCGGCGCGGGCCCAGATCACGGCGACGTCGGCGACCGGGGCGTTCGTGATCCACATCTTGCCGCCGTTGAGGATCCAGTCGTCTCCGTCGCGGCGGGCCCGGGTCGCCATGTTCCCGGGGTCGGAGCCGTGGTCGGGCTCGGTCAGCCCGAAGCAGCCGATCAGCTCGCCCGCGGCCATGCCGGGCAGCCAGCGCTGCTTCTGCTCCTCGCTGCCGTACTTCCAGATGGCGTACATCGCCAGGGAGCCCTGCACGGAGACCAACGAGCGCACGCCGGAGTCGGCGGCCTCCAGCTCGAGGCAGGCCAGCCCGTACGCGACAGCGGACGCGCCGGCGCAGCCGTAGCCGGTCAGGTGCATGCCGAGCAGCCCGAGCTTGCCGAACTCGAGGGCCAGCTCGCGGACGGGTACCTCGCCGCGCTCGTACCACTCGGCGATGTAAGGGCGTACCCGGTCGTCGACGACGCGGCGGGCCAGCGCGCGGACCTCGCGCTCCTCCTCGCTCAGCAGGTCGTCGAGGTCCAGCAGGTCAAGGGCAGAGACGGCGGCCATGCCAACGACCCTAGCTCCTAGTCGATGACCAGGACCCGGGCGTGGATCTGGTTGCGCTGTTGCAGCGCGGCGCGCAGCGCGCGGTGCAGCCCGTCCTCCAGGTAGAGGCCACCGTGCCACTCCACCACATGCGGGAAGAGGTCGCCGTAGAACGTCGAGTCCTCGGCGAGCAGCTTGTCCAGCGCGAGCTCGCGTTTGGTGGTGATCAGATCGGCGAGCCGGATGGGGCGCGGAGGGATCTCCGCCCACTTCTTGAGCGTCGTGTGATGGTCGGGGTACGGTGCTCCGTCTCGTACCGCCTTGAAGATCACTACGGCACGCTCCCCTCGGTCCTCACGCACGTCATGCCCGCCGGGCAGGCCGACTCGCCTGCCAGCCTAGCGAGCCGCCGGCCGGCAGCCGCCGTCAGATGTCACTCGCGCGGGGCCGCTCGGTCGCGGCCCATCGGCCATGATGCACCACCTCGTCTACCGGGCGATGCCCGCGGCGCAGTGATGGTGACCTCTTATCTGCGGCGGGATAGCCGACCGTGAGGACCCCGACCGGAGTGAATTCCTCCGGAACGCCGAAAGCCTCCCGGAATGCACCGACCCGCGCGGCCGGTACCCCGAAGAACAGCGAGCCCAGCTCCTCGTTCACCGCGGTCAGGTGGATGAGCAGGGCGGCGAAGCCGGTGTCGATGTCCCAGTAGGGCACCGGCCAGCGCTTCTCGTCCCGGTCGGTCCAGCCCTTGTCCGCCTGGGCGTACCGGTCCAGGTATGCCGACTTGTTGGAGAGCGCCACGATGATCAGCGGCGCGGTGCGCATCCGGTCCAGCCACGAGCCGGCGGCCGAGTCGTCCTGCTCGGCCGTCACCGACCAGTAGAGGTCCCGGTCGGCCTGGTCCCGCAGCACCAGGAAGCCCCAGCCCTGCGAGAAGCCCGCCGAGGGCGCGCGCAGGGCGTGCTTGATCAGCTTGTCCACGATCTCGGGCGGCACCGGCCGGTCCGGGTCGTAGGTGCGGATCATCCGGCGCCGCCGCAGAACCTCGTCGAACTCCATGATCAGTCGACCGCCGGCCGGACGCCCCAGGAGGCGCGCCAGGTCTGCCCCGGCTCCAGCACGATCAGGTCCCGGCCCGAACGGTACGCGTCCGGCGGGCACGTCATCGGCTCGATCGCCACCGACCGGCGGAACCGCTCGCCGTGCAGGGTGTCGCCCGTGAAGATCTGCCACCAGCGGAAGTTCTCGTCGCCCCAGACCGTCACGGACGGCCCGCCCGCCGGCGCGGCGATCCGCACCGCGGAGCCGCCGTCGGCCGCGTAGGTCAGGTCGCCGAACGTCGTGTCGAGCACGGCCTCGCCGATGCGCCGCGGCTCGGTGTAGTCGTAGTCGCTGCCGGCGACCTTGACCGCGCCGATGGGCAGCAGCCGGGCGTC
The DNA here is from genome assembly GCF_044465445.1 of Actinoplanes sp. NPDC049668. Classification (NCBI taxonomy): domain Bacteria; kingdom Bacillati; phylum Actinomycetota; class Actinomycetes; order Micromonosporales; family Micromonosporaceae; genus Actinoplanes; species Actinoplanes sp. NPDC049668. Next base: position 314,584 of record NZ_JBITLR010000006.1, on the reverse strand, counting down.
GGTCAGCACCCGGAGGCGGCCGGGCACCTGCAGCAGGATGTCCTCCACCGCGACACCCGGCAGCCGCAGGTACGGGTGCACGGAGAAGCCCCACGGCGCGTTGCCGTCGCTGGTGTTGACGGCCTCCTGATCGGAGCGCAGCCCGTCCGCGGAGACGCTCCACCGCGTACGCAGCGTCAGCGACCAGGGGTAGCCCATCTGCGGCGGCAGGTCGAGCTCCACCGTCACCGCGTCGTCGGCCTGGTCGACCAGCCGCCAGCGGGCCCAGTTCGCCAGCCCGTGGATCGCGTTGTTCCGAGCCGGCTCGGTCAGCGCCAGCTGGTGCGCCGTTCCCTCGAATGTGTAGTGCCCGTCGCGGATCCGGTTGGGCCACGGCGCCAGGATCTGGCCGGCCGAGGCGGGCGAGATCTCGTCCGGCCCGAAGCCGTCCACGACCTCCCGCTCGCCGGCGGAATAGCCGCGCAGCACGCCGCCGACCTCCGCGATCACCGCACGGTGCCCATCGGCCTCGATGGTCCACTGCAAACCGGACTTCGCCGCCACGACGTCTATCACGCCACCGCCTCGCTCTGCTTCCCGGCGCCGCGGCGCTCGGGAATACCGTCGGTCATCCCCCTGACATTATCGGGTGACCTCCGCGTCGACGGGAGGACGGTATCGAAGCAGGGCGGGGAACGCGGCGGCCAGCACGACCGCGACACCCGCGGCCGCGAACCCACCGCCCGCCCACGAGAAGGTCGGGCCGGCGATGTCGGCGGTCGCGCCGGCCCGCAGGTCGCCGAGGCGGGGGCCGCCGGCCACCACGACGGTGAAGACGCCCTGCAGCCGGCCGCGCATCCGGTCCGGCGCGAAGGTCTGCAGGATCGACTGCCGGTACACCGCGCTGACCAGGTCCGCGGCGCCGCCGACCGCGAGCAGCAGCACCATCAGCCACAGCGAGTGCGCGAGGCCGGCCAGGCCGACCGCGATGCCCCAGCCGACGACCGCGACCACCAGGGCGGCGCCCTGGCGCCGGACCCGGCCGATCCAGCCCGACGTCAGCCCGCCGACCAGCGAGCCGATCGCGATCGCGGAGAAGAGCCAGCCGACCGCCGAGCCGCCGCCGAAGCGGTCCTGCGCGATCTCCGGGAACAGCGCCCGGGGCATGGCCAGCACCATCGCCACGATGTCCACCGCGAACGACAGCAGCAGGACCGGCTGGGTGACCAGGAAGCGCAGCCCGTCGGCGATGCCGCGCAGGCCGGCCGTCGGCCGCGGCGCGGTGCCGTCGTCGTGCACGGGCGGGATCGGCGGCAGCCGGTAGGTCGCCCAGAACGAGACGGTGAAGAGCAGGACGTCCACCGCGTACGCGACCGTGACGCCGGCCCCTGTCGACCAGGCGCCGAAGATCAGGCCCGCGGCCAGCGGCCCGAGGACGCCGCCCGCCGTCGTCGTGGTGTACGCGAGCGTGTTCGCCGCCGGCACCAGGTCGCCCGGCACGATCCGCGGGATGATCGCCTGCCGGGCCGGCGAGCTCATCGCGAAGCCCGCCGACTGCACGGCGGTGAGCGCGAGCAGCACCGCCGGGCTGTTCAGCCCGAGGACGGCCTGCGCCAGCAGACCGACGGTCGACAGCCAGGCCAGCATCGAGCTGGCCAGCAGCAGCCGGCGCCGGTCGACGACGTCGGCCGCGGCGCCACCCCACAACCCGAAGATCAACAGGGGGACCAGGCTCGCGACGCCGAGCAGGCCGACCCAGGCCGACGAGTCCGTGATCGCGTACATCTCCACCGGCACGGCGACGGCGGTGAACTGGAAGCCGAAGAACCCGACGCCGTTGCCGATCCACATCCGCCGGTAGGCGGCGCCGCGCAGCGGCCGGACGTCGATGACCCAGCTCCGGCGCCGGCCGTCGGCCGCCTCCTCGGCGACCTTCGCGGCCGCCTCGACCGGCTCCTGACTCACGGCGCGAGCCGTTCCACCACGAAACCCTCGCCCGTACGCCGAAAGCGCAGCCGGTCGTGCAGCCGGCTGCCGCGGCCCTGCCAGAACTCGACCGTCTCCGGCACCACCCGCAGCCCGCCCCAGTGCGGCGGCGCGGGCACCTCGCCCTCGGTGCCGAAGCGCTCGATCGCCGCGGCCAGCCCGGCCTCGACCGCGGCCCGGTCCGGCAGCACCTGGCTCTGCGGGCTGGCCCACGCGCCGAGCTGCGAGCCGCGCGGCCGGGTGGCGAAGTACGCCTCGGTCTCGACCCGGTCCACCGGCACGACGGCGCCGGCGACCAGCACCTGCCGTTGCATCGCGAACCAGGGAAAGACCAGGCTGGCGACGGGGTTCGACAGCGCCTCGACGCCCTTGCGCGAGCGGTAGTTGGTGAAGAAGACGAAGCCGCGCTCGTCGTAACCCTTGAGCAGGACCGTGCGGGCGCTCGGCCGGGCGTCGGCGTCCGCGGTCGCGACGATCATCGCGTTGGGCTCGGGCAGGCCCGCGGCCTGCGCGTCGGCGAACCAGCGGGTGAACTGGCCGGTCCAGTCCGCGGCCAGGTCGCTCTCGAGCAGCGCGCCACGCTCGGTGTAGTCGCGCCGCATGCCGGCCGGCGAGGACGATTCGGGGGTCACACGCTCTCCTCCGCAAAGATTGACCCAGTGAACCTAAAGTCCCGGACGGCGGCGCGTCAGGTCAGCGAGGATGGGTGTCGCAGACAGCACATCTCCCCGGGTCGACCGCCGGTCACCCAACGGGCAAGATGAAACACCCACGGCTTTCGTCCGGCCGGGTCCTCTGGAGGCGTGACGTGTCCGATTTCAAGCCGGGCCTCGAGGGCGTCATCGCCTTCGAGACCGAGATCGCCGAGCCGGACAAGGCCGGCGGTTCGCTGCGCTACCGAGGCGTCGACATCGAGGACCTGATCGGCCACGTGTCCTTCGGCAACGTCTGGGCGCTGCTCGTCGACGGCCGGTTCGGGCCCGGGCTGCCGCCCGCCGAGCCGTTCCCGGTGCCGGTGCACTCCGGCGACATCCGCGTCGACGTGCAGTCGGCCGTCGCCATGCTGGCGCCGTACTGGGGGCTCAGCCAGCTGCTCGACATCGACGAGGAGCAGACCCGCGCCGACCTGGCCCGGGTCTCGGTGACCGCGCTGTCGTTCGTGGCGCAGGCGGCTCGCGGGCTGGGCCTGCCGGCCGTGCCGCAGCGGGACATCGACAAGGCGCAGACGATCGTCGAGCGGTTCATGAAGCGCTGGCGCGGCGAGCCCGACCCCCGGCACGTCAAGGCGGTCGACGCCTACTTCATCTCGGCGGCCGAGCACGGGCTGAACGCGTCCACGTTCACCGCCCGCATCGTCGCCTCCACCGGCGCGGACGCCGCGGCCTGCATCTCCTCCGGCATCGGCGCGCTCTCCGGCCCGCTGCACGGCGGCGCGCCGTCCCGGGTGCTGCACATGATCGAGGGCGTCGAGCGCAGCGGCGACGCGGAGGGCTACGTCAAGGGCGTGCTCGACCGCGGCGAGCGGCTGATGGGCTTCGGCCACCGCGTCTACCGCGCGGAAGACCCGCGCGCCCGCGTGCTGCGGCGCACGGCCAAGGAGCTCGGCGCGCCGCGCTTCGAGGTGGCCGAGGCGCTGGAGCGGGCCGCGCTCGCCGAGCTGCAGGCGCGCAAGCCCGACCGGGTGCTGATGACCAACGTCGAGTTCTGGTCCGCCGTCGTGCTCGACTTCGCCGAGGTGCCCGCGCACATGTTCACCTCGATGTTCACCTGCGCCAGGGTGGCGGGCTGGAGCGCGCACATCCTGGAGCAGAAGCGGCTCGGCCGCATCGTGCGCCCGAGCGCCCTCTACGTGGGACCGGAACCGCGCAAGCCGCAGGAAGTGGAGGGCTGGGACGCGGTCCCGCATAATCTGTAACGGCTGATCCACCCGTTGGAAGGACCCCCCGTGGCTGACCCGATCCGGATTCCCGACGACCTCAAGCCCGTCGACGGGAGGTTCGGCTCCGGCCCGAGCAAGGTCCGCCCTGAGGGCGTCGACGCGCTCGCCCGGGTGTCCCGGACCCTGCTGGGCACCTCGCACCGGCAGAAGACGGTCAAGGACCAGGTGGCCCGACTGCGCGCCGGCATCGCCGAGTTCTTCTCGGCGCCGGACGGCTACGAGGTGATCATCTCCAACGGTGGCACCAGCGCGTTCTGGGAGACGGCGGCCTTCGGGCTGATCCGCGACAAGGCGCAGTTCGCCGAGTTCGGCGAGTTCGGGGCCAAGTTCGTCAAGGCGGTCCGGGACGCGCCGTTCCTGGCCGAGCCGACCGTCCACCAGGCACCCGGCGGCGGCGCCGCCTACCTGACCGCCGAGCCGGGCGTCGACGCGTACGCGAGCGTGCACAACGAGACGTCGACCGGCGTCGCGGTGCCGGTGCGGCGGGTCGCGGGCGCCGACCCGGGCGCGCTGCTGCTGACCGACGCGACCTCGGGCGGCGGCAGCCTCGAGGTCGACCTGACCGAGACCGACGTCTACTACCTCGCCCCGCAGAAGGCGTTCGGCTCCGACGGCGGCCTGTGGATCGCGCTGATGTCGCCGGCCGCCATCGAGCGCGCGCACGAGATCAAGGGCTCGGGCCGATACATCCCGCAGTTCCTGGACCTCGTCACGGCGATCGAGCAGTCCCGCCTGGAGCAGACCTACAACACCCCGGCCCTGGCGACGGTCTTCCTCGCGGCCGAGCAGGTCGACTGGATGAACGCGCAGGGCGGCCTGGGCTGGGCGGCGAAGCGCAGCCGGGAGAGCGCCGAGGCGATCTACGGCTGGGCGGACCGCTCGGCGTTCGCCTCACCCTTCGTGACCGACCCGGCACTGCGTTCCAACGCGGTGGCGACGATCGACTTCGCCGAGAGCGTGGACGCGGCGGCGCTCGCCAAGGTGCTCCGCGCCAACGGCATCGTGGACACCGAGCCCTACCGCAAGCTGGGGCGCAACCAGCTGCGGATCGCGCTCTACCCGACCGTCGACCCGGCCGACGTCGAGGCGCTGACTCAGTGCATTGATTACGTCATCCATAAGTTCTGAACGATCCCGCGACGCCGCCCGTACAAGCGGGCGGCATTGTCGTAGGTCTCGGGAGGGCACGATGGCGCGGACGGGTATCGACACCTCGATCCTGCACAAGGGGGCACACAGTGCCTCTTACTTCGATCTCTCGCGAGCCTCGGCCGACGGCGCGGAGATCGTCGACTTCTGCATCCCGTGCAACCCGTACTTCCCCACCCCGGAGATGTTCGACGAGCTGTCGCGGGACCTCAAGAACATCCTGAAGTACTACCCGAGCGACTCGCACAGCATCACCAACAAGCTCGCCAGCGTGCTGGGCCTGCACCCGCAGACCGTGGCGATGGCGAACGGGTCGACCGAGCTGATCACCTGGATCGACCACCTCATGATCAAGGAGAGCCTGGCGATCCCGATCCCGACGTTCGGCCGCTGGACCGACCAGCCGCTGGAGACCGGCAAGCGGGTCGACATGTTCCCGCTGCAGGAGCGCGACGGCTTCCGGCTCAACCTGGACGACTACGTCCGGTTCATCCGCGACCGCGGCTCCCGGGTCGCCGTCGTCTGCAACGTCAACAACCCGGACGGCGGCTACCTGGCCCGCCGGGACGTCATCCGCTTCATGGACGCGCTGGGCGACCTCGACCTGGTGGTCATCGACGAGTCGTTCATCGACTTCTCCGACGCGGAGCAGTACCCGTCCGTCGGCCCCGACGCGGTGATCCGGCCGAACACGGTCGTCCTCAAGAGCCTGGGCAAGAACTTCGGCCTGCACGGGATCCGCTTCGGCTACCTGATGGCCAACCCGGCGATCGCCGGCAAGATCGCCAAGGCGCTGCCGAAGTGGAACCTCAACTCGCTCGCCGAGAAGGTCGTCTACATGATCCAGGAGCACGACGAGGAGTACGAGGACAGCCTGCGCCTGCTCAGCCGGGACCGCCGCACCATGGCCGGCGAGCTGGGTCGCATCCCCGGCCTGACCATCTTCCCGTCGCAGGGCAACTTCATCCTGGTCAAGCTGCCGACCGAGTGGTCCGGCGTGGCCCTGCGCGACTACCTGGTCGCCAACCACGGCGTCTACACCCGCGAGTGCGGCAACAAGCTCGGCATGACCAGTCAGTTCATGCGCCTCGTCGTGCGGCCCGCGCGCGACGTGGACCGGCTCATCGACGGCATGATGGACTACGGCCGCCAGTTCCGCTCGCGCTCGGCCTACGACGACGAGCCGGTGGAGGTCGGCCGGCGCTGGGCCAGCACGGTGGACGAGGAGCCGGACAACCTGATCCAGTACCCGTCCCACCGCACCACCGAGTACACCGCGCGCCGGGCCGTGAACGGCTAAGGGCCCAAAACCTCCCGGACCATGACTATCTCATCGTGATCCAGTTCGCCCGTCTCGACGAAGCCCGCGGACCGGTACAGGCCGCGGGCCGTCGAGTTCGACGGCACCACGCTGAGCCGGACCCGGCCGACCTGACGTTCCCGGACGATCCACTCGACGGCGGCCTCGAGCGCCCGGCGCCCGAGCCCTCGGCCCTGGAACCGGTGGCCGATCATCAGGCGCACGATGCAGTGGCCCTCGGCGGGCCGGTCCTTGTCCACCGGGTGGAAGAGCACGAAGCCGACCGGCTCGTCGTCGGCGTAGACGGCGCGCGGCTCGGCGTCGGGATAGATGTAGGTCTCGGCGATGCTCCGCACGTTGGGCGCGACGAACCCGCTCTGCTCGGGCAGCACCTCCAGCTTGATGACGGCCTGGAAGTTCTCGCCGGTGATCGGGCGCAGCTCGACGGTCATGCCGCCTTTCTAGGACGGCGGCACCCGGCGTGCAACGCGTTTACCGCGGTGACTTCCGACGCGAAGATCATCTTCGCAGGTCAATGACTTTGACGGCGTGGCTTACCACCATCGGGTGACCGAGGCGCGTACCGTGTTCCGAAACGCGCCCGGGTGGCTGACTCTCGGGAGCACAGGCCAGCGACGGGACGGAGGCAACGCATGCGGCCGGTACGCTTCGTGGCCCTCTCCGAGGACGGTCAGGCCCTGGTGCTCGCCGACGAGGTCGGCAGGCTCCTGGCGCTCCCGATCGACGACCGGATCAGCGGCGCGCTGCATACCGACGGCACGCCTCACACGATCGGCACGGCCGTCGCGGTGGCCAACGCCGAGGTGATGGCGTCGCTGTCCCCGCGCGACATCCAGGCGAGGATCCGCTCCGGCGAGTCCGCCGAGGACGTCGCCCGCGTCGCCGGCGTCCCGGTCGACCGCGTGCTGCGCTATGCGGGCCCGGTGCTGCAGGAGCGGGCCATGCTGGCCCAGCACGCGCGCCGCACCCGCCTCAAGACCTCCGACTCGGGCGCGCCGCTGTCCGAGGTCGTCGACAGCCGGCTCGCCCAGCACGGCATCGACACGGAAAAGATCTCCTGGGACGCGTTCCGCCGCGAGGACGGCACCTGGCGCATCGTCGCCACCTGGCCGTCGGGCAAGGCGACCGCCCAGGCGATGTGGGACCTCGACAAGGGCCGCCAGGTCGTGTCGCCGCACGACGACATGGCGCAGTACCTCTGCGCCGAGCGCCCGACGCAGATCCTCGGCCAGGAGCCGGTCCCCGAGCGCACCCCGCACGAGCGGGGCGGCCACGGCCTGCCGGGCCCGTCGCGCATCACCGAGGGCGGCCGGGGTGGCCGGTCCCTGCCCGCGGCGGACTCGCCGCGGCCGGGCCGCGACCCGATCCGGGCCGGTCGGGACGCGCTGCTGGCGTCGCTGGACCGCCCGCTCGGCCAGAGTTCGGGCCGGGGCCTTGAGCCGGCGGCGCACGAGCCCCGCCGGCCGGTGGGCGGCGGCGCGGCCGCGCTGCTCAGCGGCGGCCCGGGTTCCGCCTTCGACGACGACGCCGACCTGCCGAAGGAGGTTCCGGCGGTGCCGAGCCTCGCGGTGCTGCGGCCGCGGCGCACGGTCGGCCAGGCCACCGGCGGCGACGCCTCCGAGTCCGAGGAGACGGCGAAGCCGCGCAAGCGCCTCCCGAGCTGGGACGACGTCCTGTTCGGCGGCGGACCGGCGGCCCGCGAAAGCTCGTAACTACCAGGTCCTCAGCTGCGTGTAGCCCTCGTTCGGATCGCTGCGGACGAGGGCTATCTCGTGCAGCGTCCAGGACGGGCCGCGATAGCCGCCGAGTGCCCGGCGGACCGCGTCGTCCTGCGCGTAGGCGACCGTGAGATGCGGCGTGAAGTCACGGTCGTCGTGCGGCAGCCCGGCGGCCTCCAGCTTCGCGTGCACCTCGGCGTGCAGCGGGCCGAGGTCACCGTCGACGGCGGCCCACAGCACCGTCGACCTGTCCCGGCCGAACTGACCGCCGCCGCTCAGGCGCAGCTCGACGCCCCGCGGCACGGTGACCCCGTCGAGGGCGCGTTCGACGTCGGGAAGCCGCTCGGCGGGAACCTCGCCGAGGAAGGCCAGGGTCACGTGCCACTTGTCGATGGCGGTCAGCCGCACCCTGCCCTTGTGGCGGCGCGGCAGGCCGGACGAGTGCGACGGGTCGTCGTAGCCGTTCATCACATCGGGCGGACGACGACCACCGCCCGCCGGCGCGGTCAGTCTCCGGTGTAGATCTCTGCGCACATCGTCCGGCGGGAAGACCGCCACAAAGAGTCGCACGCGGGAACTTTAGAGGTGGACGCGAGATTTCGCATCCACCGTGGAGGGTCCTTCGCCGGGGCGTCGGCCGTCAGCCGGCGCGTAACCGCAGGCCGGCCGCGTGCAGCAGCCCCTCGACGCGGACTCGTTCGATGTCGCGATCCATCCCCTCGAGCTGGTCGAGGTACTCCGCCAGGCCAAGGCAACGGCTGGCCAGCGCGAGACGTTCGTCGTATGCGCGCATGACGGCGGCCAGCCAGGCCGAGGAGTCGGTGGTCGGTGCGCTGCACCGCTGCCGGTCCAGCCGGCGCAGCTCGGCGACCAGCTCGTCGATGCTCTGCTCGCGGTCGCGCGGCCGGTCCCGCGGGTCGACGGCGGCCAGCTCACGCTCGAGGCTGCGCAGGGCACGGACCTCCTGCCGGCCGTACCGGGTCCAGGTGCGGCGGGCGACCAGTTCGTCGGCACAGACGACGATCGCCACGGCGCAGGGCAGACACAGCAGCGCCAGCAGTGCCGCAACCAGCGCGACTATGTGGGTAATTGCCACCACTTGACGCTAAGGCCTCGCCCCGGTGATCGGAGAGGGCCGTTCGGAGGAGCTCGCCTGCCAGAGATTTTCGCAATTCGCCGTCAGCCGATCTGGCGGTCCCGCCCGGCGAGGAAGCCCGCGATCATCTGCGGCACCATCAGCAGCGCCATGAGGGCGAGCGGCAGCTCCCAGGTGCCGTTGTGCTCGTAGAGCACGCCGACCAGGATCGGCCCGGGTATGGCGAGCAGGTATCCGGTGCCCTGCGCGAAGGCCGAGAGCCGGACCACCGTCGCCGCGTTGCGGCCACGCAACGCGATCATGGTGAGCACCAACGGGAACGAGCAGTTGGCGACGCCGAGCAGCACCGCGAACAGCCAGGGCGCGGCGGCGGGATCGGCGAGGAGGCCGGCGTAGCCGGCGAAGCCGAAGAGTCCGATCACGACGGCGATCCAGCTCTGGCTGCGGATGCGCCCGGCCGCCGCGGAGAGCACGAAGGAGAGCGGGACGCCGAGCAGGGCGGTCACGGAGAAGAGCAGGCCCGCGGTCTCCGCCGGCAGCCCGGCGTCGCGGAAGACCTGCGGCAGCCAGCCCATGATCACGTACGCGGCGGTCGACTGGAGCCCGAAGTAGACGGCCAGCGCCCAGGCGATCGGGCTCCGGGTCAGCCGCGGACCGGGTTGCCCGGCGCCCGCGGACCACGCCCGGCCGGCCGCCGCCTCCGACGGGCCGCGGTCGCGGGCCAGCAGCGCCCAGGCGGGCAGGGCGGCGGCCGCGACCAGCGCCCACACGCCGATCCCGAGCCGCCAGTCGCCGCCGAGGGCGCCGGTCAGCGGCACCGTCACCGCCGCCGCCGTCGAGGCGCCGAGGTTGAGCGCCACCGAGTACAGCCCGGTCATCGCGCCGACCCGGTCCGGGAAGCGCTGCTTCACCACGACCGGGAGCAGGACGTTCGCCAGCGCGATCCCCGCGAGCGCCAGCGCGGTCAGCGCGATGAACGAGGCCGTTCCCCCGGCGAACGGCCGCACGGCGAGGCCCGCCACCAGCGCCGCGGTCCCGAGGGCGATCGCACCGCCGGTGCCCCAGCGCCGGGCGAGCCGCGGTGCCGCGAAGCCGACCAGCGCGAAGCACACCGCCGGCACCGACGTGAGCAGGCCGGCGACGGCGGCGCTCATGCCGAGCCCGGCACGGACCTCCTCCAGCACCGGCCCGAGGCTGGTGACGGCCGGCCGCAGGTTGAACGCGGCCAGCACCAGGCCGACCACGGCGAGAACCCGGATCCGTCCGCCGGTGCGCGAGTCGCTGCTGGTGATCGCCATGACCCCATCATAGAATCATGGGATGAATTTGGCCCGAGTCGCCCGTGGCGCCTCCCTCTCCGACCAGGTGATCGCCCGCCTGCGCCAGCAGATCACCTCGGGCGCGTGGCCGGTCGGCTCCCGGATCCCCACGGAGCCCGAGCTGGTCACCCAGCTCGGGGTCGCCCGCAACACGGTCCGGGAGGCGGTCCGGGCGCTCGCGCACAACGGCCTGCTGGACATCCGCCAGGGCTCGGGCACCTGGGTGGTCGCGACCAGCGAGCTGGCCGGGGTCATGCAGCGCCGCTTCGCCACGGCGGACCCCGGGCACGTCACCGAACTGCGCGGCACGCTGGAGGCCGCCGCGTCCGGCTACGCGGCCCGCCGCCGCACCGACGAGGACCTGCGGCTGCTCGACCGGCTGCTGGCGCGCCGCGAGCGGGCCTGGACGTCCGGCGATCGCGACGCGTTCGTCGACGCCGACTCGGCCTTCCACCTGGCGGTCGTCGCGGCCTCGCACAACGGGGTCCTGGTCGAGCTCTACGCGGACCTCGGCCAGGTCATCCGCGACTCGCTGCGCGAACACGTCGGCGCCGAGCTGCGCCCCGAGAACCACATGGACCACGCCCGGCTCCTGGAGGCCATCCGCGCCGGCGACCCGGCCGCGGCCACCGCCGAGGCGATGGCACACACCGCGAGCTGCGACGTCGCCCGCTGATCGGTGCGAGGCCAGGCGGTTACCCGACGGGTTCGCGAGATTCCGCCCGCGCCAGTCGGCTCTACCGCCCAGTGACCGGCTTCTTGACCAGGGAGCCGGTCAGGGTGCCCGCCGGGTCGGCGGCGATGCAGGTGACCGTCCGGCTGAGCGGCCAGGACAGCCGCGACGGCCCCAGATAGCGCAGCTCCATGTCCTCGGACGCCGCCTCCACGTAAGGCTCGAACGACCGGACGCAGCGCTTCTCAACCTCGGCCTCAACCTCGGCATCACCGGGGTACGGGCCGTCCGGGAGGGTGAAAACGGTGTACACCTCGCCGGCGTGCGGCTCGGTGCACGGCAGCACCTCGTCGAGGTCGGCGTCGAGGCAATCGCCCGGAGCCAGAACCTTGCTGTGCGCCCGGTCCACGTGAGGGTCCTGCTCCGGTTCGAAGCCCGACGGGACGAAGACGAATACGGCGACAACGACCAGCACCCAGAATCCCGAAAGGGCGAGCCCGGCGATAGCCAGCCCACGCCCCTTCTCATCGCGCTGGTCGATCTGGCGCAGCGCGATCAGGCCGAAGATCACGCTCAGCAGGACGCCACCCAGGCTGCCGAGGACCAGCGACGCTATGGCAAAACCGTTGGTCCGCACCGACGCCGGAGCGGCGAAGCCCTGCGCCGCGGCCCAATCCGGCTGCTCAACAGGCGGCGGCCCAACAGGCGGCTGCCCAACAGGCGGCGGCCCGACGGAGAGGCGCTGCGGAGCAGGCACCGCCGGTTGCTGGGCGTCGGCGGGCGGCTCGGTCCATTGCGGATCTTGATTTTGCACGGCGGGAGACTACCTCGACGATGATCGATACAGCATCCCCATATCGCGGTGACCGCCGGCACCGGCCGGGCCAGGTGCGGCAGGCGACGACGACCCAGTGGCCCGCGAGCCGCGGCCGGAGGTTCAGGCGGCGCGGGCCGGCTCGACCGGAGACGGCAGCGCCGGCTCGACGATGGGCTCGTCCTGCGCGGTCCGGACCAGGGTCAGGCCCGGCCGGGAGCCGCCCCGCAGCGACAGCCGGTCGCCGCTGGTGCGCAGCTGCCACACCACCGCCGCGGCCGCGGCGAAAAGGCAGAACACCCCGGCCGTCCAGATGCTCGACGGCACCCCGAAGTGCTCGCCCCACCAGCCCGCCAGCGACGCCCCGATCGGTGTCGTGCCGAGGAAGACCAGGACGTACAGGGCCATCACCCGGCCCCGGTACGCGGAGTGCAGGCCCATCTGGACCCGGTGGTTCGCCGCCTGCGCGAGGTAGATCGAGAAGAACCCCGTCGGCACCAGCAGGATCATCGCCACCACGAAGTTCGGCGCGAAGCCGACCGCCACCTCGAAGACGCCGAAGGCCAGCGCCGCGCCGAGGACCACGTACACGCTGGGCCGGCTCCTGCGGCCGCTGCCCGCCAGCGCGCCGCACAGCGCGCCCGCCGCCAGGGCCGTGGTGAGCAGGCCGAAGGACGATGGGCCGGCGTGGAAGTTGATCTTTGCCAGCGCGGCCAGGGTGACCGGGAAGTTGAAGCCGATCATGCCGATCGCGGCCATCAGCGTGAGTGGCAGCAGCAGGTCGTGCCGCTTCCAGACGTACCTCAGGCCGTCGACGATCCGGGTGTCGCCGGCGGATGGCCGGGCCAGGGAGCGGTGCAGGTCGAGCGGCCGCATGCTGAGGTAGCTGAAGATCGGCGCGATCGAGAGCACGGTGGCGATCAGGAACACCGGACCGGTCTGGAACAGCGCGAGCGCCACACCGGCCAGCGCCGGGCCGCCGATCCGCGCCGTGTTGAACGTCGCCGCGGAGAGGGCGAGCGCGTTCGGCAGCAGCGGCAGCTCGACAAGTTCCGAGACGAACGACTGCCGGACCGGCGTCTCGACAGCATTCGCCACGCCGAGCAGCGAGGCGAAGAGGAACACGTGCCAGAGCTCCACGACGCCGCTGGCCACCAGGATCGCGAAGATGATCGCGGTGACCGCGAAGGCGGAGTTCGCCATCACCAGCAGCTTGCGCTTGTCGAAGCGGTCGGCCAGCTTGCCGCTCCACAGCGTCAGCAGCAGGACGGGGATGAACTGCAGCGCCGTGACGACGCCCAGCGCGGCCGGTGAGTTGCCGGACAGGTCGAGCACGAGCCAGTCCTGGGCGGTGAACATCATCCAGACGCCGACGAGCTTCACCAGCTGACCGGTGGCGAACAGCCGGTAGTTACGGACCTGCAGGGACCGGAATGTCGTACTCAGCACTGCCCGCACTCGGGATGCGCCTCCTCCTGGTCGTACGCGTCATCGACGTGTGACGGAACGACCTGGGCGGGGACGCTCAGTTGCGGGCGACCTGCCGCAGGATCTGCGCGGCCCGCTCTAGGGTGTCGCGTTCGTCCGGGGTGAGCTCGGCCAGTTGCAGCGCGAGCCACTCGTTGCGCGCCTTCTCGAACTGGGCGTAGACGACCCGGCCCTGCTCGGTCGCGGCCAGGATGACCTGGCGACGATCGGTCGGGTGGGGCGTACGCGCGACCAGTCCGAGCTCCTCCAGCTTGCCGACGATCTTGGTCATCGTCGGCGGCTGGACCCGTTCGACATCGGCCAGCTCCCGCGGTGTCATCGCGCCGGCCAGTTGGAGGCTGGTCAGCGCCGAGAGTTGGCTGAACGTGAGATCACCGACCGCTCGGGCCTGCCGAAGCCGCCGATTGAGCCGGGTGATCGATTCGCGCAGCGAAATGGCCAGTTGCTCGGCTGTTACCCGCTCCGCCACCGACCGCTCCATCACATTACTTAGCCTAGCTAATGAGCTTGGCTAACGACATCGCCTACGCCTATGACCGTAGTCACCGGGCACGGTAACGCACCCGGCGACCAGGCCCGCACGACGTCAGATAAGGGACTCCAGGGGACCGCGGAGGAAGTACAGGACGAAGAGCGCGGCCACGCCGTACAGCAGCGGGTGCACCTCGCGCGCCTTGCCGAGGGCGATCTTGATCACCACGTACGAGATGACGCCCGCGCCGATGCCGTTGGAGATCGAGTAGGTGAACGGCATGATCGTGATCGCCAGGAACGCCGGGATGGCGATCTCGTAGTCGGTCCAGTCGATCTGCCGGACCGCGGTCATCATCAGGAAACCGACCACCACCAGCGCCACCGACGCCGCCTCGAACGGCACGATCACGACCAGCGGCGCCAGGAACATCGCGAGCAGGAAGAGCCCGCCGGTGACCAGGTTGGCCACGCCGGTGCGCGCGCCCTCGGCGACACCGGAGGCGCTCTCGATGTACGAGGTGTTGCTCGAGACGCTGGCCGCGCCGCCGGCGGCCGCGGCGACCGAGTCGACAAGCAGGATCTCCCGGGTGCGCGGCGGCATGCCCTCGCCGTCCAGCAGGCCGCCCTCCTGACCGACGGCGACCATCGTGCCCATCGTGTCGAAGAAGTCGGTGATCATCAGGGTGAAGATGAACATGATGACGACGAGCACGCCGGCCCGGCCCCACGAGTCGAACACGTTGAACTGGCCCAGCAGCGACAGGTCCGGCTTGTCCACGATCTTGTCCGGCAGCGCCGGCACGTTCAGCGACCAGCCCTTCGGGTTCGGCTTGCCGTCGACGAACGACGGGCCGACCTTCGCGATCGCCTCCACGATGATCGCCAGCACGGTGGTGGCCAGGATGCCGATCAGGATCGCGCCCTTGACCTTGCGCACGAACAGCACCAGCGTCACCAGCAGGCCGACGACGAAGACCAGCGCGGGCCAGCCGATCAGCTTGCCGCCGATGCCGAGCTCGACCGGCACGGTGGTGCCGGCGGCGTCGGGGATGCGCCGCACGAAGCCCGCGTCGACCAGGCCGATGATCATCAGGAACAGGCCGATGCCGACGCCGATCGCCGTCTTCAGCTGCGTCGGCACGGCCCGGAAGACCGCGGTGCGCAGCCCGGTCAGCACCAGGATGGCGATGATGACGCCCTCGATGACCACCAGGCCCATCGCATCGGCCCAGGTCATCTCGGGCGCGATCTCGTACGCCACCAGCGCGTTCACGCCCAGCCCCGCCGCCAGCGCCAGCGGGAACCGGGCGACGACACCCATCAGGATCGTCATCACGCCGGCCACCAGCGCCGTCCCGGCCGCCAGCGCCGCGATGGGCAGCCTGCCGCCGACCGCGTCGACGCCGGCACCCAGGATCAGCGGGTTGAGCACCACGATGTAGGCCATCGTGAAGAAGGTGGCGAGGCCACCCCGTACCTCCCGGCCGACGGACGAGCCGCGGGCCGAGATCTCGAAGAAGCGATCAAAAGCATTCTTGGGGGTACGCCCGGACGAGCCGGCGCTCGCCTCGGCAGCAGCAGTGGACATTCGCGCCCTTCCACAGGACCAACGGGGGTCGATGGGCGCATCAAAGCAGAACACTGACCTCGGCAAAAGATCGGAACTGTTACAACCGTCACGAGCTCACACTGACGATCTCCACGGACGTAGTCTGATGCTCGTGGCCGAGAAGTCCCCCGCACCGCACGAGTGGCACCAGCACGGCCTCGACGCGGTGACGGGCACGAAGCCGCGGCCCGAGCCGCTCGATCCGCCGATGGTGCCGTTCGCCCTCGCCGGCCTGGCCGCCTTCGCCGTCGCCGGGGTGGTCCTGCTGCTCCTGGACGCGCCGCAGAGCTGGCTCTGGACCTGCCTGGCCGGCGTGCTGTGCGGGATCCCGGGCCTGCTCACGATGCTGCGGCACGACGCCAACCGGCGCCGCCGCCGCGCGCTGACCCACCCCGATTTCAAGGTCAACGCTTAGGGCTCACGAGTGGCCGTACGGCTCCGCGGGCTCGCCGGCCTCGACCGAGCCGTGCGCGCGGCTGACCGCCACCGCCTCGACCTCGCTGTCGTCGTAGATCGTCGGAAGCTCCTCGACCGGCTGCTCCGTCGCGCCGACCAGCGCCTCGGAGTGCGCGCCGCAGCCGTGGTCGGCGCTGACGGCCTTGGCGTCGTCGGGGGCGTACAGGTTGCCGCAGACGCCGAACATGGTGCGCATCGCCCCGGCCAGCGGCATGTAGAAGCCGCAGGTGCCGCAGCGGGCGTTGCGCGGCGCGGCCGTCGAGATCGGCGCCTCGGGGCCCGGCTCGCCGTCGTACCAGCGCTGTGCGGTCTCGGCCCGGCCCTCGCGGGACAGCACCCGGGGCCGGCCGAGGCCGAGCTCCCAGGAGACGTCCTCCACGGCGGGGTCGTCGCTGAGCACGTAGCCGGGCGCCAGCCGTTCGTCGTCCGGTGCGGTCGCCATGAGGTCGCCCACGCCGAGGTCGCCGGGCTGCACGCGCTCGTTCCACGGCAGCCAGCCGGGCGCGAGCAGCGCGTCCGGCCCGGGCAGCAGCACGGTCTCGCAGATGGTGACGTGCCGCGAGCGCGGCACCCGGGTCACGGTGACCGCCCAGCGCCAGCCCTTGTAGCCGGCCAGGTGGCTCTCGAAGAAGTGGGTCACGACCCGGTCGCCCTCGGCCACCGCCTCGAGGTGCTCGCCGATGTCGCCCGGCTCCACTTCGGTGATGGCGCCTCGCGCGATCCCGACGGCATCGGCACAGACCTGGTCGAGTCGGGCGGCACGCGCTGCGGTCCTGGTCGTCACGCCGCCATTCTCCCCCACGCGTGCACGGGCGGCGCAGCGACTCCCCCAGATCTCCGTCCCGGGAGGGGACGGAAGTCGCCTCGATGAGACAGGATGGGGCGATGCCGCTGCTTCCCACCGTCGGACGCACCGTCGGCACCGGCGTCAAGGCGCTCCGGGTGCTGGTGCGAGGCTCGCTGCGCGGCAGCGCCTGGGCGACCCGCCGGGTCGGCGACGCCCGGGCCCGCGGCGCGGCCAACGAGATCGGCATGGTCCGGCTCTTCGACCTGCACGCGCTCTCCTGCGCGGGCGACACGCTCCTCGCGATCGGCCTGGCCGGCACGATCTTCTTCGACGTGCCGCTGGGCGAGGCGCGGAGCAAAGTTGCGCTCTACCTGTTGATCACCATGGTGCCGTTTGCCCTGTTAGCCCCGGTCGCTGGGCCGCTGCTCGACCACTTCCGGCACGGCCGCCGGTACGCCCTCGCGGCGACCATGCTGGGCCGGGCCTTCCTGGCATACGTGATCTCGGACAACCTGCTGGGCTGGGGCCTGTATCCGGCGGCGTTCGGCGTCCTGGCGCTCTCCCGGGCGTACGGCGTGGCCCGCTCGGCGGCGGTGCCCCGACTGCTGCCCGAGGGCGTGGGCCTGTCCCAGGTCGGCGCCCGCGCCAGCGTCTACGGCACGTTCGCGGGCGCGGTCGTCGCGCCGATCGGGCTGGCCGCGATCTGGTTCGGTTCGCAGTGGCCGCTGCGGGTCGCGTCGTTGATCTTCCTGGTCGGCATGGTGATCTCGCTACGGCTGCCGCCACGGGCCGACTCCGACCCGCCGGAGGCGGTGCCCCGGCCGTTCCGCACGATGCTGCGCCTGCGCCGCGGCAACGACCGCCCGCTCTCCGGCCGGCTGGTGATCGCCACGCTGATCGGCAGCGCCAGCTTCCGCTGCCTGTACGGCTTCCTGCTGCTCTTCTTCGCGTTCGCGATCAAGGCCGGCTCGCTCGACACCACGTTCTTCGGCCGCGACGTCGGCGGCCAGGGCGCGGTGGCGATGATCGGCGGCGCCCTGGCGGTCGGCACGTTCCTGGCTACCGCGATCGGCACCCGGCTGCGCATCCACCGCCCGCTGGCGCTGCAGTCCAGCGGGCTGACCATCACCGCGGGCGTCGCCGTCCTTGCCGCGATCTTCTTCACCCTGCCGATGGTCGCGCTGCTGTCGCTGGTGACCGCGATCTTCAGCGGCATCTCGAAGCTCGCGATCGACGCCAGCATCCAGGAGCGGGTGCCGGAACGCCTGCGGGCCAGCGCGTTCGCGCACTCCGAGACCGTGCTGATGCTCGCCTGGGTGGTCGGCGGCGCGGTCGGCATCATCCCGCTGGACGGCCGGGTGGGCGTCGCGATCGCCGCCGCCTTCGCGGTGGCCGCGGCGGCGCGCGGCACGATCGTCGCGGGCCGCCTGCACGGCGAGCGCCTGCACGGCCGTCCGGACGCGACGGTGGAAGAGCCGACACCGGACGAACGGGCCGAGGCGGCCGAGCGTGACGACGCGCTGGAGCCCGGCGCCGAGGCGGTACCGACGTCCCCGGCACCGGCCGGCGCGGCCAGGGCGCCGCGGCCGAGGTCCACCGCGCGTCCCGCCGAAGCCGAGGGCGAGGCGACGGCGCCGAAGCGCCGCCTCTTCTCCCGGTCCGGCGCGGGCAGGCGGGCGGCCACGCCGCCGGCCGAGCCGGCACCCGCCGAGCCGGTGCCCGCCGCGGAGCCCGTGTCCCCGGTGGACAACCCGGCCCCGCCGGGATTCCACATCTACCGCCCCTCGTCGGCGACCGGCGACTCCGGTCGCGACGAGGCCGGCTCGTGACGCCGGCGCCCGCCCGCCTGCTCATCGTCACCGCCGTCGCCGCCGAGGCGGACGCCGTGCGGGCCGGCGTCGACCCGGCCGCCGTCGAGGTCGCGGCCGTCGGCGTCGGCCCGGCCGCGGCGGCCGCCGGAACGGCGCGGCTCCTGGCGCTCGCCGAGGCCGCGGGCCGTCCGTACCGGGGTGTGGTCAGCGCCGGCATCGCCGGCGGCTTCCCGGGCCGCGCGGAGGTCGGCGCGACCGTCATCGCCGCCCGGGCGATCGCCGCCGACCTGGGCGCGGAATCACCGGACGGCTTCATCCCGGTGGCCGAGCTCGGCTTCGGCACCAGCGTCCTCGACGCCGACCCGGACCTGTTCGCGGCGCTGTCCCGGGCCCTGCCCGACGCGATCGCCGGCGACATCCTCACGCTCGCCACGGTCACCGGGACGGCCGGCACCGCGGCGGCGCTACGGGCCCGGCACCCGGCCGCCGTCGCCGAGGCGATGGAGGGCTACGGCGTGGCCAGCGCCGCGCGGACCGCCGCGGTCCCCTTCGCCGAGCTGCGCACGATCTCCAACCCGATCGGCCCGCGCGACCGGGCCGCCTGGCGCCTGGGCGAGGCGTTCTCCGCGCTCACCGCGGCGGCCCGGGCCGCCTGTGGATAACTCTGTGGACAACCGCTGAGGGCCGGGCGAGGTGTGGCGATGCAGACACGATTCGTTGCGGGTGTCGCGGCGCCCACGTCGTTACCGTGAGGGCGTGGCGCTTTCTCTGGCGGTTTCGCCCTGCCCCAACGACACGTTCGTCTTCCACGCCCTCGTGCACGGCCTCGTCCCGGGCGCCGAGCCGGTGCGGCTGACGTTCGCGGACGTCGACGTGACCAACACCGCGGCGCAGGGCGGCGAGTTCGACCTGGTCAAGGTCAGCTATGCCGCCCTGCCCTGGCTCCTCGACGACTACGACCTGCTGCCCTGCGGCGGCGCGCTGGGTCGCGGCTGCGGCCCGCTGGTGCTGGCCCGCGGCGACGGCCGCGTGGCGGGCGGCGACCTGACCGGCGCCACCGTCGCCGTTCCCGGCGACCGCACCACGGCCTACCTGCTGTTCCGCCTCTGGTCGGCGAAGAATCCGCCGGCTCGCATCGAGGTCGTGCCGTTCCACCAGATCATGCCGGGTGTCGCCGAGGGACGTTACGACGCCGGCCTGGTCATCCACGAGGCCCGCTTCACCTACCCGCGCTACGGCCTGACCGCGCTCGTCGACCTCGGCGAGTGGTGGGAGGGCGACACCGGCCTGCCGATCCCGCTGGGCGCGATCCTGGCGCGCAAGGGCGCGGTCGACCCGGCCGAGGCGGCGGAGTGGATCCGCAAGTCGGTGAGCATGGCGTGGGCCAATCCCGCCGCGAGCCGCGAGTTCGTGCTGGCCAACGCCCAGGAGATGGAGCCCGATGTGGTCGACCGGCACATCGGTCTCTACGTCAACGAGTTCACCCTCGAGCTGGGCGCAGAAGGATACGCCGCCGCCGACGCCCTGCTCGGACGTGCGGCGGCGGCGGGAATCACACCTGCGGTCAAGCCGCTCGCGGACTAGACCTCGAGCTCGCGGGCGACCGCGTGCACCAGCTGCGCGATCTTCTGTGCCGTGCGCTTATCGGGATAGCGACCGCGGCGCAGGTCCGGCTGGATCTTCGCCTCGATCACCTTGATCATGTCTTCCACCATGCCGTGCAGCTCATCGGCGGGGCGCCGGCGCAGCTCGACCATGGATGGCGGCGTGTCCAGGACCTTCACGCCCATCGCCTGCGCGCCCTTGCGGCTGTCCACCACACCGAACTCCAGCCGCTGACCGGCCTTCAGGTCGGCGGTCCCGGTGGGCAGCGCGCCCTTGGGCAGGAACACGTCCCCGCCCTCGTCACTGGTGACGAACCCGAAACCCTTCGCCGCGTCGTACCACTTCACTCGACCCGTGGGCACCGCTGACCTCAACTTCACTCATTGGACTCAATTGCTCACGGCAAGGTTATCCAGCGGCCGTGCCACACCCAACCGCAATCTTTCGCAACAGCGCCGGAAATACCGTCAAGTCGGACATCAAGTGCGAGGCGCCGGCGTCGCGCAGCTCGTCGGAGTCACACGGGCCGGTGGTCACCCCGATGCCCGGGACACCGGCCGTGCGCGCCGCGACCATGTCGGCGACGTGGTCGCCCACGTACCACCGGACGCCGTGCTCGGTCAGCGCCGCCGCCTTGCCCTCCGCGTAGAGGTCACCCACGAGCTCGTCGGCGGCCATGCCGAGGTGCTCGAGGTGCAGCGCGGCCAGCCGGCCCAGCTTGGAGGTCACCACCACCACCCGCATGCCCAGCTCGCGAACCGCCGCCAGCGCCTCGACCGCCCCGGGTGTCGGGACGGTCGGGGCGATCGCGTGGTCCGGATACAGCGCCCGGTACGTGTTGACCGCGTCCTCGACCTGGTCGGGCGGGAACCACTCGCTCAACTCCGCACGCAATGGCGGGCCCAGCCGGGTGACCGCCAGGTCGGCGTCGACCCACACGCCGGTCTTCTCCGTCAGCGCCCGGTAGGCCTGGCGGATGCCCGGGCGGGAGTCGATCAGGGTCATGTCCAGGTCGAAGCCGACCGCCGGGGTCACAGCGAGATCGTCGGCCGGTAAGTCAGGCGCTCCACCGGCAGCGGAAAGGTCTGGTCGTCGCCGAACGGCGACGGGGCGGCCGCGCGGTCGGCGATGAGTTCGGAGACGGCCAGGTGGCCCTCCTTCGCCGTGACCGCATCCTTGCGAGCCGCCTTACCCCGGGCCTTCTCGTGTGAACGCGCCACAGGTCATCTCCCCTTAAGATCTTTAATGGATCCGGCCACGCCCCGGACCCCGCACCATGGTCCCATGGCGGCCAGCCCCTGCTTCGGAAAGGGGGCCGGGCTGCGGCGGGCCCAGCTGCCGCCTGGCCGCACGCCCAGCCAACACCTGAACCTCGCCTCACCTCGACCCCCTTTCCGAAGCAGGGACTAGCGTTGGTAACGATGGCCACCGCATTCGCCGACCAGCTCCGGTCGCTCACCGATGACGCCCTCGGGGCGCTGATCCAGCTGCGTCCCGACCTCGTCGTGCCCGTGCCGTCCGACGTTTCCGCGCTGGCCGTACGCGCACAGGCCCGCGGCTCGGTCGCGCGCTGCCTCGATGCGCTGGACGAGTTCACGCTCGCCGTCCTCGATGCCGCCCGGCTGAGCCGCTCGGCCGAGACCGCGCTGACCTCGATCACCGCGATCCTCGAGCTGACGGCCGGCGCCGCGGACCCCGACGACGCCCGGACCGCGATCGGGCGCCTGCGCGCCCGGTTCCTGCTGCACGGCCCCGAGGACGCGCTCCAGGTCGTCGGCGCCGTCGACGAGGTCAGCTCGCCGTACCCCGCCGGCCTCGGCCGGCCCGCCGACTACCTCGACGCGCGGACGGCCGCCCTGTGCGCGGACCGGGCGAAGCTGCGCCGGACCGTGCTGGCCGCGCCGCCGGGCGCCCGGGCGGTGCTCGACCGCCTCGCCGCCGGCCCGCCGGTCGGGACGCTGAGCTCGGACGGCACGATCGCCGAGCCGGTGCAGTGGCTGATCGACAACCACATCCTGGTGCCGGTCTCCGAGGCCGGCCGGGCGCCGCGGCCCGACGGTGAGCTGGTGGAGCTGCCGCGCGAGATCGGGATGCTGCTGCGCCGCGACTCGGGTCCGCTCGGCCCGCTGCGGCCGGCGCCGCCGGTCCCCGGCGGCGCGGCGCGCGACCCGAAGGCCGTGGACTCGGCCGGGACGGGACAGGCGATGGAGGCCGTCCGGCACGTCGAGGCCCTGCTGGAGGCGCTGGCGGGCGAGCCGGCCGCGGTCCTCAAGACCGGCGGCCTCGGCGTACGCGACCTCAAGCGCCTGGCCCGCGCCGCGAACCTCGACGAGCCGGCCGCCGCCCTGCTGATCGAGGTGGCCTACGCGGCCTGCCTGCTCGGCGAGTCCGACGTCGCGGGCAGCGGCCGCGCCCGGGCCGCCGGCGCGGTCGACGAGATCTTCCTGCCCACCGGGGCCTACGACCTGTGGCGGGCCATGAGCATCGCCCGGCGCTGGGAGGCGCTGGCGAACTCGTGGCTCGCGATGACCCGCCAGACCGGCCTGATCGGGCAGCGCGACGACCGGGACCGGCCGATCAACACCCTCGCGCCGGAACCCGAGCGGGCCGGGTCACCGCAGGCCCGCCGCGAGGTTCTCGCCGTGCTCGCCGACCTCGCGCACGGCACCGCGCCGACCGCCGGCGAGGTCCTCGAGATGCTCGCCTGGCAGGCGCCGCGCCGGGCCCGGGGCCGCGAGGCCGTGCACCGCGACGCCCTGGCCGGCGCCGCCACGCTGGGCGTCACCGGGCTGGGCGCGATCACCTCGTACGGCCGGCTGCTGCTGGCCGAGGCCCGGCCCGACGACGACCCGCTGGGCGCCGGAGCCGGCGGCGAGCGGGTACCCGGCGTCTCCGAGGCGGTACGCGCCCTCGACGCGCTGCTGCCCGCCCCGGTCGACCACGTGCTGGTCCAGGCCGACCTCTCGGTGGTCGTGCCCGGCCCGCCCGAGCCGGAGCTGGCGGCGGAGCTGGACGTCGTCGCCGAGCACGAGTCCGCGGGCGGGGCCAGCGTGCACCGGGTGACCGCGGCCAGCGTGCGGCGGGCCCTCGACGTCGGCTACAGCGCCGCCGACCTGCACGCGCTCTTCCAGCGCCGGTCACGCACCCCGGTGCCGCAGGCGATGACCTACCTGATCGACGACTCGGCCCGCCGGCACGGCGGGCTGCGCGCCGGATCGGCCGGGTCGTACCTGCGCAGCGACGACGAGGCGCTGATCGCCGAGGTGCTGGCCGACAAGCGGCTGGTCAGCCTGGCGCTGCGCCGGCTCGCCCCGACCGTGCTGTGCAGCCCGCTGCAGCTGGTCCGGCTGCTCGGCGCGCTGCGGGACGCCGGCTTCGCCCCGGTGGCCGAGGACGCCGCCGGGTCGGCCGTGCTGGCCCGGCCCAAGGTCCGGCGCGCGCCGACGCGCACCTCCGCCTCGGCCCGGCTGGCCGAGCAGACCGTGCCCCTGCTGGCGGGGCCCCGGCTGGCCGGGGTGGTCGAGCAGATCCGGCGCGGCGACATCGCGACCCGCGCGGCCCGCCGCACCCCGGTCACGGTCCGCGCGGCGAACGGCCAGAGCGTGCCCGGGCTGACGTCGGTGCAGGCGCACACCCAGGCGATGGCGGTGCTGCAGCAGGCCGTGCGCGACAAGGTCCGGGTCTGGGTCGGCTACGTGGACACCCACGGCGCGACGCTGTCGCGGCTGGTCCGGCCGGTGTCGCTGAGCGCGGGCTATCTTCGCGCCGAGGACGAACGGACCGATACGCTGCATACCTTCGCACTGCACCGGATCACGGCCGCGGTCGTCGAGGAGTAATCGCTCCGCGAGGGATGGGACCGCGCGCCCCCGTTACCTACCGCGCGCGATCCATTCCCGTCCGCGTGGCACTGCTCTACAGACACCGAGCCTGAGCGAAGCGTTGCACATGGGATCAACCTTCTTCAGTACGACGAGCGCCGTGTCACACTGGAGGGTCTTCTCTCGCTCGTGGAAGGGCACCTGGTGACCGGCGGACCCCTGATCGTGCAGTCCGACAAGACCCTGCTGCTGGAAGTCGAACATCCGGACGCGAAGTCCTGCCGGATGGCGATCGCGCCGTTCGCGGAGCTGGAGCGCTCACCCGAGCACGTGCACACCTACCGCCTGACCCCGCTGGGCCTCTGGAACGCGCGCGCCGCCGGGCACGACGCCGAGAGCGTGGTCGACTCCCTGATCAAGTACTCGCGCTACCCGGTGCCGCACGCGCTGCTGGTCGACGTCGCCGAGACCATGGACCGCTACGGGCGGCTACAGCTGATCAACGACCCGTCGCACGGGCTGGTCCTGCGCGGTCTCGACAAGATCGTGCTGATCGAAGTCGCCAAGAGCAAGAAGCTGGCCGGCATGCTCGGCTCCCGCATCGACGACGAGACGATCGCGGTGCACGCCTCCGAGCGCGGCCGGCTCAAGCAGGCGCTGCTCAAGCTCGGCTGGCCGGCCGAGGACCTGGCCGGGTACGTGGACGGCGAGGCGCACGCGATCTCGCTGGCCGAGGACGGCTGGAAGCTGCGGTCCTACCAGCAGGAGGCCGTCGACTGCTTCTGGGCCGGCGGCTCGGGCGTCGTGGTGCTGCCCTGCGGCGCCGGCAAGACGCTGGTCGGCGCGGCGGCGATGGCGGTCGCCTCGGCCACCACCCTGATCCTGGTGACGAACACGGTCGCCGGCCGGCAGTGGAAGCGCGAGCTGGTCGCCCGCACCTCGCTGACCGAGGACGAGATCGGCGAGTACTCGGGCGAGCGCAAGGAGATCCGCCCGGTCACCATCGCGACGTACCAGGTGCTCACCGCGCGCCGCGGCGGCGCCTTCACCCACCTCGACCTGTTCGGCGCGCGCGACTGGGGCCTGGTCATCTACGACGAGGTGCACCTGCTGCCGGCCCCGATCTTCCGGTTCACCGCGGACCTGCAGGCCCGCCGCCGGCTCGGCCTGACCGCGACACTGGTACGCGAGGACGGCCGCGAGGGCGACGTGTTCTCGCTGATCGGGCCGAAGCGCTACGACGCGCCGTGGAAGGACATCGAGGCGCAGGGCTGGATCGCCCCGGCCGAGTGCACCGAGGTCCGGGTGACCCTCACCGACGCCGAGCGCATGACGTACGCCGTGACCGAGGCCGAGGAGCGCTACCGGGTGGCGGCCACCGCCCGCACCAAGCTGCCGGTGATCCGGGCCCTGGTGCACCGGCACCCGGGCGAGCAGGTGCTGGTGATCGGCGGCTACATCGACCAGCTGCACCAACTCGGCGAGTACCTGGACGCCCCGATCGTGCAGGGCTCGACGACGAACAAGGAGCGCGAGCGGCTCTTCGACGCGTTCCGCTCGGGCGAGCTGCGCACGCTGGTGATCTCGAAGGTCGGCAACTTCAGCATCGACCTGCCCGAGGCGGCGGTGGCGATCCAGGTGTCGGGCACGTTCGGCTCACGCCAGGAGGAGGCGCAGCGGCTGGGCCGGGTGCTACGCCCGAAGGCCGACGGCCGGCAGGCGCACTTCTACACCGTGGTCTCGCGCGACACCATCGACACCGAGTACGCCGCGCACCGCCAGCGCTTCCTGGCCGAGCAGGGGTACGCCTACACGATCGTCGACGCCGACGACGTGCTCGGCCCACCCCTGCCCAAGATCGACTGAACGGGTCAGTCGGGTAGGTCCACCTCGTCGTGGAGCGGCGCGGTGGCCGCCGGCTCCGGCGCGATGCCCGACATCGGTTCCGGCGCCTCCGAGCCCCGGGCCAGCGCGAGGAATCCGACCATGCAGCCCAGCGCGATGAAGACCGCGGCGATGATCGCGACCGCGATGGCGATCCGCGCGCCGTTCCCGGAACCCCGCTTCGTCGGCGCGTGACCGATGAACGGGGGCGGCGACACCGGCGGCCCGACGAAGGGCGGCGGCGCGGAGAACGGTGGCGGCGCCACGTACGGAGGCGGCGCGACCGGGTCGCGGAACACCGGCTCGTCCGGCGGCGGGGGCACCGGTGGCAGGCGCCGCCCGGCGGCGGCCCCGGCGGGCTGGAGCAGCCCGGCCTCCTCGTAAGCGGCCGCCGCGACGACCTCCGGGCTGCCCAGGCGCTCGAGGATCTCCAGCACCTCGCCCTCGGAGACGACCGCGCGCTCGATGCGCTCGCTGGTGATGTGCGCCTCGAGGTCGGCGAGCAGCTCCCGGCGCTGCAGCACGGGCAGGCCACTGAGCCGCAGCTCCAGCTCCTGCAGATACTCGGCGACGGCGTCGTCGGTCTTGTTGATACTCATGCCACACCGGTCCCTACGAGACGGTCGACGGTCTGTCGAAAGGAAACCCACTCCGTACGGAAGTGCTCAAGCGCGGACCGGCCAGTGTCGGTGAGCGCGTAATAGCGGCGCGGCGGCCCCGAGGGCGACTCGCTCCACTTGCTGTCCAGCCAACCAACCCGGCGCAACCGGGAGAGCAGCGGATAGATGGTGCCCTCGGAGGCGGTGAGGTTCCGCTCCTCGCCGAAGCGACGGACGATCTCCGTGCCGTAGCGATCCTCATGCTCGACCATTGCCAGCACACAGAACTCGAGTGTCCCGCGCCGCAGGCTGGTCGAGAGCTGCGCGACGTCTGCCATGCGCCACAGGGTACCTGGCGACGCAAGGTAGCTCAACAGCGGCGGCGTCAGGGCAGGCGCGGACCTCGGGTGAGCAGGTCCTCCAGCAGGTCACCGTGCTCGGCGACGCGCTCGAGCACCTCGGCCGCACCGAACTGCCGGGCCGGCTCCTCACCCGTCGCGAACGCCTCCACCTCGTCCCAGGTCAGCGGCGTCGACGCGGACGGCGACGGCAGCGCCCGCAGCGAGTAGGGCGTCACCGTCGTCTTCGCCGCGGCGTTCTGGCTCCAGTCGATGAAGACCTTGCCGGGCCGGATCGCCCGCGCCATCTTGGCGGTGATCGAGCCGGGAACCATGGCCGCCAGCTCCTCGGCGACCCGCTTGGCATACCCGGAGACGACCTCGGCGTCCTGCTCGCCGGAGATCGGACAGCACAGCTGCATCCCCTTCTTACCGGACGTCTTCGGGTACGCGGTGACGCCGTCCTCGGCCAGCCGATCGCGCACGAGCATCGCGACACCGCAGCACTCCTTGAGCCCGCTCGGCGCGCCCGGATCCAGGTCGACCACCATGAGATCGGGATCCGCCCCGATCCGCCACTGCGGAGTGTGCAGCTCGAGCGACGCGAGATTCGCCACCCAGACGAGCGTGGCCAGCTCGTCGACGACCACGAAGTCGATGGTCTCCCGGGCCTTGGTGGAGCCCGGCACCGGCAACGTCTCCAGCCGCACCCACGACGGCGTCCCGCCGGGCGCGTTCTTCTCGAAGAAGTGCGCGCCGTCGACGCCGTTCGGGTACCGGATCCGGGTCAGCGCCCGGCCCTTCAGGTGCGGCAGCAGCACCGGCGACACCCGGGTGTAGTAGTCGACGACCTCGCCCTTGGTGAAGCCGGCCGCCGGATACATCAGCTTGTCGAGATTGGACAGCTCGAGATCGCGCCCCTCGATCTGCACGGGCAGCCGCGCGCCCGCCTTGGCGCCGCGGCGCGGCTCACTCGCCATCGTCGTCCTCCTCCACGCACTCCGCCGGGGACTTGTCCGGGCGCAGCCGCAGGAAACGCGGGAACCGCAGCCGGCGGTCGGGTGTCCGGTTGCCGTAGCGGACCTCGACCACCAGGTCGGGGCTGACCCAGTGCGCGCCGCGGGCGTCCTCCCGGGGCACCGCACCGGGGGTGAACGGCGACTCCCGGATCTCCAGCGGCCCCAGCGCCGCCAGCAGCTCCCGCTCCGCGGCCGCCCCGATCCCGCCGCCGACCCGGCCGCGGAACCGCAGCCGCCCGTCCGGGCCGGGCAGGCCGACCAGCAGGCCGCCGAGCTTGCGTACGCCGGGCCGCCACCCGCCGATGACGTAGTCGCCGGTGCGGTCGAACTTGACCTTGATCCAGTCCGCCGACCGGGCGCCCGGCACGTACGGCGTGTCCAGCCGCTTCGCCATGACACCCTCGAGGCGGTTCTCCCGGGCGGCGGCCTCGGTCGCCGGCCCGTCGGTGAACGCCGGCGGCACCATCCAGTGCCCCGTCCCCAGCTCGAGCTCCTCGAGGCGGGCACGCCGTCCTGCGTACGGGATGGAGAGCAGCGATTCCCCGCCGTACCGGAGCAGATCGAAGATCATGTAGGTGACCGGGAGGGTCACCGCCAGCTTGGCCGCCCGGGCCGGGTCCCGGACGTGCATCCGCTCGGCGAGGGCGGTGAACGACGGCCGGCCGCCCGCGTCCAGGACGACCATCTCGCCGTCGAGCAGCGATCCGGACGGCAGGGACAGCCCGGCGACCTCGGGGTAGGCGGCCGTCACCGCCGCGCCGGAGCGCGCCCAGAGCCGCGGCGGGCCGCCGGAAAAGGACGAAAGGACACGTACACCGTCCCATTTGAACTCGTAACTCCACCCCGGGCCGCGCGGCAGCGGGCCCGGGGTGGCGAGCATCGGCGAGAGCGGCGCACCCGGCACCCGATCACCATAGGCAGGATCGAACACCTTACGCGGGCCTCTCACTAATGCAATCCTGGATCGAAGTACTGATCACGGGTGGGTTGGAGACGAAATGCGAGCGATCTGGAAGGGCGCGGTCTCGTTCGGCCTGGTGTCGATCGCCGTCAAGCTCTTCTCCGCGACCGAGGAGAAGGACATCCGCTTCCACCAGGTGCACCGCACCGACGGCGGCCGGATCAAGTACAAGCGGACCTGCTCGATCGACGGCGAGGAGGTGACCTACGACGACATCGCCAAGGGCTACGACCTCGGCGGCGGCGAGATGGTCATCCTGACCGACGAGGACTTCGCCGAGCTGCCGCTGACCACCTCGCGGGCGATCGACGTGCTGCAGTTCGTGCCGGCCGAGCAGATCGATCCGCTGCTCTTCGCCAAGGCCTACTACCTCGAGCCGGAGGGCCAGGCGGCCAAGCCGTACGTGCTGCTCCGGGACGCGCTGGCCGAGTCCGACCGGGTCGCCATCGTCAAGATCGCGATACGCCAGCGGGAGCAGCTGGCGACGCTGCGGGTGCACGACGACGTCCTGGTGCTCAACACGATGCTCTGGCCGGACGAGGTCCGCACCCCCGACTTCGGCTTCCTCGACGAGGAGATCGAGACCCGGCCGGCCGAGCTGGCGATGGCCGCCTCGCTCATCGACTCGATGGCCGGCAGCTTCAAGGCCGACGAGTTCACCGACAACTACCGGGCCGCGCTCCAGGAGGTCATCGACGCGAAGGTCGAGGGCCGCGAGATCGTCGCGCCCGAGGAGGCCGAGGAGGCGCCCGCCGCCGCGGTCGACCTCATGGCCGCGCTCAAGGCGAGCGTGGAACGCGCCAAGAAGGCCCGCGGCGAGACGGGCACTCCCCACAAGACCACCCCGGCCAAGAAGACCACCCCGGCAAAGAAGACCGCCGCGGCCAAGAAGACCACCCCGGCGAAGAAGACGACCGCGGCGAAGAAAGCGACCGCGGCGAAGAAGGCGGCGCCGGCCAAGAAGTCCGCGTGACTAGTCTTGTCGCGTGGCGTTGACGTGGGCTGAGTCTTATCTGGGTCGGGTTCGTACGAGCGTCGGCGATGCCGACACGATCCTGTTCGTGGGGGCCCGTGGCGTGCTCCTCGACGAACAGAACCGCCTCCTGCTGATCCAACGCTCGGACAATCGCCGCTGGGCGATCCCGGCGGGCGCGATGGAGTTGGGCGAGAGCATGCAGGACTGCGCGATCCGCGAGGTCTGGGAGGAGACCGGGCTGCGGGCGACCTCGCTGACCCCGTTCGCCTTCTACAGCTCCTACACGTTCACGAACGAGTACGGCCACACCTACCAGCAGATCCTGATGTCCTTCCGGATCCACACCTGGGAGGGCGAGCTGTGCAGGGTTACGGACGAGTCGGTGGACGCCGGCTTCTTCCCGCTGGACGCGTTGCCCGGGCCGAAGTCGAGAATCATCGACGAGACGCTGGCCGACCTGGCGACATTCGAGGCGACGGGGCAGATGGTCCTGAAGTAGCGCCGTGGCGCACGGCTCCGCGCCCCTCGACCATCTTCCCGCCGTACCAGGCGCCGAGCACCGCGCCGGCCAGTGCGAGCAGCTCCACCAGGAGCAGGCCGCCGCCGATCACCCGGTCGGGCGTGCGCATCCGCAGCATCAGGATGACCGCGAAGAGGATCAGCACCCCCATGTTGGCCAGGCCCTGCAGCACGCCGATGCGCTTCTGCGGGGTGCCGTTGGGCACGAAGATCAGGTCGACGGCCGAGGCCAGCGCGGCGAGCACCCCGCCGACCAGGCCGGCGACGATGTTCCAGTAGGCGAGCGCGCCGAGGATTTCGGGGCCGCCGAGAAGATCGCCGATATCGAAGAGCACGGCCATGGCGAACAGGCCGAGGGGAAACATCACCAGCACCGGCTGGACGGCCTGGTTCGCGATTCTGAGTCGACTGTCCATACCGGGCCGCGGCCTCCCCTGACTGCGCTTCTGTTCGGGTCAACGATTGGGCCTACCCGACCGCCGTGCCGACGAAACGCATCAAGTCGACAGTTACCCCCATCGCCCCGCTAACGGCGACCGACGTTCACCTCCACATTCTCGTCCCGGAGCCAACGCCACGACGGACAAACCGGGTGTCAGCGCAGGTCACCGGGGTGACGTCGAACATGGCTTGCACGCAATCTGCGATATGGCAACTTGATGTATAGCGGCCAGCCTCATAGCCATGTTCTAATTGGAGGGCAACAAGTGGAGGCGGAGTCGCAGGACATGCAACGACACCCGGCGGCAACCGGGTGCCGTTGTCGCCTCCAGGAACGTGCCTGTGGTGCCGAAAGCTCCGGGAACTACCAACAGCTCCGTAAGCACGAGCGAGGCGAGGAATTCTCTCTGCGCCAATGGTGGCTCGACCCTCCTCCCCTCGCAAGGAGTACGTGAGGGGAGTTCGCCATGCGCACCTACTACCGTGGGCCCGACGCCGTGGTGACCAGCGACATCTTCGCCGGCAACGGCACACCGAGGACGAAGTACGCGGTCCGCGAACTGAGGAACGTCCACATCGCGCACTCGGACGTGGAGCACCTTCGCCCCAGCGCCGCCCGGTCGATCGGCGGCCTGCTGATCATCGCCCTGGCGACCTGGCCGCTGTGGCGAGCCGCCCCGCTGCTGGCCCTCGCGGTGATCGCCCTGGGCCTGCCGGCGACGGCGGCGGCCGCGATGTTCTGGCGGCTGCGCCCGCAGCGGTGGGAACTG
The DNA here is from genome assembly GCF_044465445.1 of Actinoplanes sp. NPDC049668. Classification (NCBI taxonomy): domain Bacteria; kingdom Bacillati; phylum Actinomycetota; class Actinomycetes; order Micromonosporales; family Micromonosporaceae; genus Actinoplanes; species Actinoplanes sp. NPDC049668. Next base: position 283,032 of record NZ_JBITLR010000006.1, on the reverse strand, counting down.
CGGGCGACCTACCGGGGCACCGAGGTGACCCTGTACACCTCGGCGGACGAGCGGGTGTTCAACCAGGTGAGCCGGGCTCTGCGCCGCTCGATGGAGAACTCCCGCCCGCCGGCGCTCTGGGAGGACCTCGCCGCCGCGTAGGCCGCTAGACCAGCTCCCGCTCCGGCCGGTCCGACGCCTCCGCCGGCAGCGGACGCAGGTTGTTGGCCAGCGCGGCGGCCACCGCCAGCAGCACGGCCACCGCGGTCAGCGCCCTCAGCACGGTCAGCTGGTCGCCCAGGAAGCCGACCAGCGGCGGCCCGCCGAGGAAGGCGCAGTACCCGATCGACGCGACCACGCTGACCCGCGCCGGGGCCTTGGCCGGGTCGTCCGCGGCGGCGCTCATGCCGACGGGGAAGCCGAGCGAGGCGCCGAGGCCCCAGAGCAGCGCTCCCGCGAAGGCCGTCGGCGTGTCCGGCCCGAAGACGAAGAGCATCAACCCGACCAGGCTGATCACCGCGAGCGCCCGGACCACGATCACCCGCCCGAACCTGTCGAGCAGCGCCGGCCCGAACCAGCGGCCGACCGTCATCGCGGTGAGGAACACGGCGAACGCCAGCGTGCCGACCGTGGCCGGCGCGCCGTACCCGTCGATCACCGCGATGCTGATCCAGTCGATGCCGGCGCCCTCGGCGAAGGCGAAGGCCAGCACGAAGGCGCCGATCAGCAGCGTCCTCGGCTCCCGCCAGGTCGCGAGCGTGCGCCGCAGCCCGCCACCGCCGCTCCCGGCCTCGTCGGCCTGCGGCTCTTGCTCGTCCGCCGTGAAGTTGCGGACCGCCAGCATGACGATCACCCCGACCAGGATCGCCGAGCCGACGAGGTGGGCCGTGACCGGCAGGTGCAGCGCCACGGCCGCGGCGCCGGCCAGGGCGCCCGCCACCGTACCGACGCTGTAGCCGGCGTGGAACCGCGGCATGATCGCCTTGCCGAGGCGCCGCTCGACCACCGCACCCTGCACGTTCATCGCGACATCCCACGCGCCGTTGGCGAAGCCGAAGAAGAACAGCCCCACGACCACCGGCGCCACGCCGTACGGGTATCCGATGCCGACCGCGCTCAGCGCGACCAGCAGGAGGCCGGCCATCGCGGTGACCGTGCCCCGCGACCCGAACCGGGACACGATCTGCCCGGCGAGCACCAGCGACACGATCGACCCGGCGGCGATCGCCAGCAGCACCAGGCCGAGCCGCGAGGGGTTCAGCCCCAGTTCGTCGCGGACCTGCGGGATGCGGGTGGCCCACGACGCCATGGTGAAGCCGGAGCCGATGAACGCGACGTAGACCGCCCGGGTCGCGCCGCGCACCTCGGCGGCGGGCTCCGTGATCACGGTGGTTGCGGCGCTCATTGTGCGGCTCCAAGCTGGCGGGCGACGATCTCGCGGGTCTCGGCCCGGGTGGGTCCGGCGGTGGTGGACAGGGTCTTGTGCATGACGAGGCCCTCGATGAGGGCGTCGACGCCCCGCGCGGTGGTGGCATCCATGAAGCGCTCGAGCACCGCCCGGCTCGTACGCATCCAGGACTCGGTGACGGAGCGCAGCGCCGGATCCCGCAGGGCGGCCAGGTACAGCTCGTAGGCGACGGTCCAGTCGCGCGAGTCGGCGTCGGCGTCGCCGTGAATCAGGTCGGTGACCGCGTCGATCAGCTGCTCGCGGTCCCCGACCTGGGTGAACGCGGCCTCGTAGGACCGCGACATGCGCTCCGCGTGCCGGCGGAAGGCCTGCGCCAGCAGATCGCCCAGGCCGTCGAAGTGATAGGTCAGCGACCCGAGTGGCACGTCCGCGGCGGCCGCGATCCTGCGGTGCGTGGTGCCGGTGACGCCGTACTCGGCGATGACGTCGATCGCCGCGTCGGCGATCCGGGCCTTGCGGTCGGGGTCGTACCGCCGGGGCGACCGGGCCGGCGCGGTCACGGCTCGACCTTGCGGATCACCCGGGCCGGATTGCCCACCGCGACGACGTTGGCCGGCAGGCCGCGGGTGACGACCGAGCCGGCGCCCACGACCGTGTTCTCGCCGATGGTCACGCCCGGCAGCACGATGACGCCGCCGCCCAGCCACACGTTGTCGCCGATGGTGATCGGCAGGGCGGCCTCCCACTTGTCCCGGCGGGGCCCCGCCGCCACCGGATGCGTCGGCGTCAGCAGCTGCACGTTCGGCCCGATGTTGACGTCGTCGCCGATGGTCACGGTGGCGACATCGAGGCAGACCAGCCCGAAGTTCGCGAACGTCCGCGCACCGATGAACGTCTGGTAGCCGTAGTCGCAGCGCAGCGGGGGCCGGATGTGGCTGCCCTCGCCGAACGCGCCGAGCAGGTCGGTCAGCAGGGCACGCCCGGCGGCGCCGTCGGTCGGGTCCATCGTGTTGAACCGATGGCTCAGCGCCTGCGCGCGGTCCGCGTCGCGGGCCAGCTCGGGATCATCGGCGATGTACAGCTCGCCGGCGAGCATCCGCTCGCGCATGGTCGGTTCAGCCATGCGTACAACCGTACACATGATGTGTACGGTTGTACATAGCGCGCCGATGTGATGTATAGACTCCCGTCGTGGTAGCGGATTGGGACGTCGCCGTGATCGGCGCCGGTCCGGCAGGCCTGTCGGCGGCCCACGCGGCGGCCTCGGCGGGCGCGCGGACGATCGTGCTGGAGCGCGCGGAGCACCCGCGCTACAAGACCTGCGGCGGCGGCCTCCTCGGCGCGTCCCTCGCGATCGCCGACCCCCTGATCACGGTGCCCGCCCGGGACGTCGTCTCGGCGGTCACCTTCACGGATCGCGGGCGCCGCGGCTTCACCCGGCGCTCGGCTCGGCGCCCGCTGCTGACGCTGGTGCGGCGCGACGACTTCGACTTCGCCTGGTACAAGGCGGCCGTCGCCGCCGGCGCGCACGTGCGGCAGAACGCCCAGGTCCGCGCGGTCGCCCAGGCACCCGACGCGGCCACCGTCACCCTCGCCGACGCCGGCACGATCACCGCGCGGACCGTCATCGGCGCCGACGGTTCGGCCGCGATCAGCTCGCGGCACGTCGGCGTCACGTTCGAACAGCAGGATCTCGGCCTCGAGGTCGAGCTGGCCGCCACCGGGGCCGACCGGGCCGCCTATCGCGGCCGGGTGCTGCTCGACTGGGGCCCGCTGCCCGGCTCGTACGGCTGGGTCTTCCCCAAGGACGACGAGCTCACGGTCGGCGTGATCGTGGCGAAGGGCCGGGGCGCCGAGACGCGGCGGTACCTGTCGGACTTCGTCGCCCGGCTGGGCCTCGCGGACCGCCGGGTGCTCCGCGACTCCGGGCACCTGACGCGCTGCCGCCGCGAGGACGCGCCGCTGCGCAAGGGCCGGGTGCTGGTCGTCGGCGACGCCGCCGGGCTGCTGGAGCCGTGGACCCGGGAGGGCATCAGCTACGCCCTGCGCTCGGGGACCCTGGCCGGCCGAATCGCGGCTCGCGCACAGACGCCGGCGGACCTGGCCGAATACGATCAGTCGATCAACCGGGAGTTGGTGCCCGAGATGGTCGCCGGACGGCGGCTGGTCCAGGTCTTCGCCCGGCGCCGGTCGCTCGTGCACGCCGCCATGGCGACGCCGATCGGGTGGCGCGCCTTCGAGTCCTTCTGCAGCGGCGAACTGTCGATGGCAGAGGTCCTACGGCGTCCCGCGGTACGCGCCGCGATCAGAGTGCTCGGCGGCCGCACCCGATAGCCGCGCCTCTCGCTCAGAGCGGGTGCGTCCTCGGCCCGCGGCGGGGCCAGGGCTCCCATCGAACCGGCGCGGCGAAGCCCTCCCGGCGGGCGGCCCGAGCCTCGGCGGAATCGATCGGGGCGCGCCGGCTGACCTTCAGGCCCGGCCCGATCAGCCTCGTCTCGAGCCACGACCTGGACAGGCCCCGGCGCACGCGCTCCCAGAGACCGCCCTCGACGTGCGCGGCCACCAGGCGGCGCAGGGCGGTCACCAGCTCTTCGGGATCCTCGTCGCAGTCGTCGCAGCCGCACTCCGGCAGCGGTTCGTAGAACCACCGCCCGAGCCGCAACACGACGCCGGGGAACTCGGTGAGGGCGATCGAGAGCGGCCCGGCGGCCGGACTGCGCGGGATCAGCCGAATCGTGCGCGCGATCTCGGCATCGGCCTCGGTGCCGACCGGCTCCTTGCCCTCCCGCCGACCGACGACATAACCCTCGGTCAACTCGTCCAGCAGGGCCTCGGCGGCCTCCTGCACTACGTGATAGCGCCCAGGGTCGGTGACCCGGGTGGTGTAGCGGTTCGGCCGCGGCCTCGCTTGGCCCACCAGCGAATTATGCCGCTCGGCCCGCGGCACCGCTCGCAAGAGCGAAGATCAGCGACCGAAACGGCTCACTCGAACCGAAACTCTCCAGCCCTGACTCCCGCCTCGAAGGCAAGCCATTCGTCCTCGGTGAACTGCAACGAATTCCCGTCGGGATTCTTGCTGTCGCGGATCAAGTAATGATCTCCCACCTTGGCGACCTCGACACAGGTGGTGTTGCCGCAGCGACTACTTTTGCGCCAACCCGCGTCTTCCGTCCGCTTTGTCATACCGACTCCTCCGTGACGGTTCCCGAACCAACGGTAAGGGATTTGCCGCGCCCGTCACAGGAGGAAACGTGAGTGAAACTCGGTTGACACTCGCTTATGCGGTGATTAATCACCATAAATCGGAATTCGCCTGGCCATGCAGAGGCCCGCGACCGGATACGCGAGGAACGGGCGGTGCTGACCTACATGCGGGACCGGGATCTCCCGCCCTACATGTAGGTCAGCGACGTCAGTTCCCGCTGAATTCGCCCGCCTGGACGCCGAGCACGAACGCTGCCCACTCCTCGTTGGAGAACACAAAAGGGGGCACGTCGGGGTTCTTCGAGTCCCGGACCATGATCTGTCCGGAAACCGTCGCGACCTCGACACAGGCGTTGGTGCCGCAGTAGCTGCTGCGACGCCAGGGAGACGAATTCTGCTCGGTGGTATCCACTGTCGTTTTGCGCCTTCCAATTGGATGAACTACATCGGATTGTATAACCCCTTCCCCCGGGAATTGGTTACTAGATCTTTTGTCCGGTGAGTTCGCGAATTCGCTTATTCACGAACTGCACGGTCTCAACCTCACTGCATGCCGCTTCCCAGAGCTTTTGATAGCGCCGGTAGTGACGCTCCGTGATCGCGTGATCCTCGACGATCTCATCGGAGACTCCTGACTCGCGATACATCACCGCGTTGGACAGGTCATTGTCAGCGCCAATGAAGAGGATGTCGAAGCCGGCGTTGTACGAGAGCGCGGCATCGGCGGAGAAGGGAAACATCCTGATCGAAACAAGCTTTCGTTCCTCCAGGCGGAGGATTTCCTGCAGTTGATCCGCGAAGATCTGTGGCCCACCGACGGCCCTCATGAACACCGACTCGTCCAACAATGCCGTCATTCGCAGGGAACCTATGCGGCCCAGGATCCCGTCATGCCGACGCTGGCGACCATCGAGACGGACCCTGCGCTGCTCCTCCGACATCTCGTCGCGCCACATGTTCATCAGCGCCTCGGAATACGAAGGAATCTGCAGCGGCCCGGGAATGTGGAATACCGAATAACTGTGGATCGAGGAGGCCTCGGCCTCGTATTCGATCAGCCGGCGAGTATCGGGGGTGAGGTGCTCGCGGAATTCGGGCGTTTGATACCAGACATGGCGCTGGGTCTGCCGGGTCCGGGCAATCTTCGCGGTGGCCAGCATGTCGGCGACGATCGTGCGGTCCTTGACGCCCAGAAAACTCAACAGCGGCCGAAGATCGTTCGGGGCGATGGTGACATCGCCGTTCTCGATCCGGATGACCTTGCTGAGGCTCCACTCCATCTGCTCGGCGACCTCGAGCTGAGTCAGCCCCGCCGACTCCCGGGCGTCGCGAAGCACCATCCGCACACGTCTACGCGCAACGGTAGGCGAGTCACCCTCAGCCATGAGTCCTTCATCGTCGAAGCCGGTAGAGATGAGTGGTCAACCCGCTACCTCGCTGGCTGCCACAAGGCACAGAGCGAGATCGCGCGTTAGCTTACCCACTGTCCTATCAGAACGAGAATCACCGCGTGGAAGTTCACCGAAAAGAAACGTGTAATCCGGCCGAGACTTCCGGTGATCTTCGGCCGGCCGCGAGCGGTACGGCGATTAGGCCACCTCGACCCCGGTTGACCTGGTAAAAGACCCCCACGAGGGTTCGGCCTAGTCGGCCGCCCTCGGCTGAACTCGGCGCCGATCCGGGTCGCGGCAGTGCCCCAGGCGAAGCTGACCGTCGGCATCAAGGGAGTCGCGCATCCGGCAGTGGGTTCGCATCTGAGGGCTCCTTCCGTGCTCCTCTGCGAGGAAGGAAGGGCCGCGGCCGGCGACTCGAGAGAATTCCCGCCTCGCACTCCCGTCCGGACCCCCGGGAGGCAGTAACGGCACCCGGTTGCCGCCGGGTGCCGTCTGGTTTCCCCCTCGAACTCCGACCACGGTGCTCGTTTCGAAGTACAGCATGGCCACTAGTCTGCCCGCTACTGCTCAACATGCCATGTCGCAGATTGCGAACAAGCTGACTGCGTCCGGCGGCATGCGGCGCGGGGTTTCATCGCGCCGCATGAATCACGAAGCGGTCAGCCGATGCGGCGCCGCCGGCGACCGCGCATCCCGAATGGCGCGACTGAGCGCCCGGGTGACCTGGTTGAAGACCCGCTCGTCAGCGGTGGCGTAGATCGTCACCCGCGATCCGCGATAGGTGGCCTGAACCTCCCACCGCGAGACCTTCCGCCGCCCGCCGAGGACCACTGTGGTCACCGCGGCGGCGAGCGCGACCGGGATCACCGAGTAGGCGGCGGAGGGCGTGACCATCAGCCAGGCCGTCGCGAACGCCAGTATCGCGCCGACGACGAGCACCGTGCGGATGCCGAGCCCCGTGGCATCACGGCGGACCCGGCCGACCTCGCGAAGACCGCGGATGTTGAAGTCGGCGCGCACCGGACCGTTCCAGGTGAATTGCTCATCGGTGAGAAATGCGTCCGGGCCTCGGTAATAGATGCGCACTGCGATATCCCTTCCGGAACTCCCGCGAGAGGGAAAGGGGTCGCGTCGGCCCTGAGAGAATTCCCTGCCTCGCCCGTCAGGACGGAAACCCCGGAGACAGTGCGGCACCCGGTTGCCGCCGGGTGCCGTTGCCTTCCTCGGGACCTGCCCGTTCTGCCTGATGACAGTTCAGCATGTCCACCAGGCTTGTCGCTACCCCCCAAGGTGCTACCTTGCAGATTGCGAACAAGCACCTTCTGCCGACGTGGCCGCGGGCGACTCGGGGATCTACTAGGCACCCGTTCCGGACCGGAGATCGGGCCGCGTCATGGCCTGGCCAGTGCCAGCCAAACCAGGCACACGCCAGCCGCGAAGTAGGCGCACGCCGGTCCAAGCCGCCAGCGCCGACTCGGTGAACCGGCGACCCAACACGCCGCCATCTGGCCGAAGCCGGCGGCGGCTCGGTGGCGCCGACGAACCAGGAGCTGATCCCCGGCCCGGCGGCGGAGGTGACAGTTGCCGCGGTCTTCGTCCGTCAGGAGTCGGGAGGTCCCGGACCCGGCCACCGTCCCGGCCGGACCAGGCGCTACGCGATGAAGCGGGCGCGACGGCGACGCGCGGCCAGCACGCCCCCCACGCCGGCGCCGACCAGCAGCAGGCCGATCCCGCCGATCAATCCGGCCACAGGGCCGGTGACCGGCAGCCCGGAGCCGCGAATGACCCGGACCTCGCTGGTGCCGGCGATCGGTTCCAGCCCCTTGGCGGAGAACGTGATGGCCACCTTCCCGGTGTCGCCGACCTTGGCGGTCGCGTCGGCCTTCACCAGCACGGACAGGTACTGCTCGATCGACTCGCCCTCGAACGAGAGCTCTCGCGGATCGGTGCAGACGACCCGGGTCGGCGACTTTCTGACGCATTCGCCGCCGCTGGCCTCGTTCGGGACGAGCCGAACCCCGGAGACCCCGCTCAGGTCGTAGCTGACCTTCGCCTCGGTCAGCTTCGTGGGGCCGGTGGACCAGAGGACCGGCCCCAGTGGATCGATGGCCGTGCCGCCAACGGGTACCTCGATGTCCGGGAAGCCCGCCGAGACCGGGTCGCCCCGGTGGATGTCCTCGGCCCGGGCCGGGCCCGCCACGGTGGTGAGGAGTGCCCCGGCCACCGCCAGCACGCCCATCAGGCGCCGCGCGTACAGCTGCATTGAATGTGTCTCTCTGCCGATAGTGGATCCAGGCGACCGAACGTCACTAGCCGTTCGTTATCGCGTGCGCAGCGTACGCATCCGGTGCCCAATTACCCTTGCATTTCGGCATGAAGGTTACAAAATGAATGCCGTCGCTGTGTTAGGCCGGGCCCCTCATCGTCGGCCGTTCCGCTTGTGTTTCGAGCGGCTCGTGAACGCGCCACCGCGATCGACCCGGGCGGCAGAGCGGCGCCGCCGAGCGGACGGGATGCGGGACAGCAACGGAGGAACCGCCAAGACCAGCAGGACGAACCCGGCGACACCCAGCCCGCCCTGCGTGCGGCCACGGTGCCCACTGAGCTGGTCGAAGTCCGTGACGAAGTCACCCGGGTCGGCCGGGTTCACCCAGATCGACACCTCGTCGCCGACAGGCCGGCACACCTCGACGCAGCCGACCTCCCGCTCGTACGCCCGGCCGGCCAACTCGTACCGGAAATACATTGTGGTCGACGGGCTTGCCCGATTGCCGCCTTCCTTCCGCACCCGGTCGTGCACAAGCGCCCGCGCCGGGACGCCGGTGGCCCTCAGTTCGGCCGCCCAGTCGTCGAGCGCGAGCTGGGTATGAAACGGCAGCCACAGCAGCGCGCTGCCGGCCACAACCAGCAATGCGCACCCGAGAGTCACCCAGCCTGACGAGCGCCACGGCATGATCACGCGGCAATCCTGGCGCGCCCACGCAACCACGGCCGGCGACCGAGGCCGGGCCAGCGAGTGCGAAGCCCACCGCCCGACCTCCAGCCGGTCAGGACTTGCTCCTCGGCCGCGATCAGCGCGCCGAGTTCCTGCGGGCGACAGGCCCGGCATCCGAAGGCCGACTCCACGCAGGAAGTCTTCGGGCAGCTCGACGTGGTAGCGCTCGCGGTGGCCTCACGCCTGGACGAGGCGTTCGCTGCGCGGCAGGCGGACCAGGTGCGGACGGTGGGCTCTCCGGCCTCCGTCGTCGACCGCAACAAAGAAGAAGCCCAGGCCTATGACCTGGGCTTCTTGTGGAGCCGCCTGACGGAATCGAACCGTCGACCTACGCATTACGAGTGCGTCGCTCTAGCCGACTGAGCTAAGGCGGCAACGGTCACTGAGTGTACGGCATCGGCGGGCGTGCGCCCGAACGGGTCCGGCGATCGCGCGTCACAACCGGACACCCGGCGTCATACCCCCGGACTAGTCTCCCTGTCGTGAACGACCAACACCCTCCCGGGCGGCCGGCGGAGGCTGAGCCCTCCCGTGCGCAGCGACCGGTGAGCATGGATCCGCAGCAGCTCGGCTTCACGCCGCAGCGACCCGTGGGGTGGCTGGCCCCGTTGCTGCTGCTCAGCACCGGTCTCCGCACCCTGATGGCGATCCTCTTCGGCGCCTACCTCGACAAGCGCGAGCTGCAGAACGCGCTCTCCGCCGACTCCTTCGCGCACCCCGGCATCGACGGTGAGCTGTGGTTCGACTACGTCGCCGACCTGGGCGACGGCTTCCACGCCACCTACTCGGTCGCGTACCTGCTGGCGCAGCCGCGGCTCGAGATCGACGGCCGGGTGCTGCCGCGCGGTCAGCTGCTGCTGATGGGCGGCGATCAGGTCTATCCGCTCGCCAACGGCGACGGCTACGAGAACCGCACCAAGGGTCCCTACCGCGCGGCCCTGCCGGAACCGCCGACCCAGGGGCCGCGACCCACGCTCTTCGCGCTACCCGGCAACCACGACTGGTACGACGGTCTGACCGCATTCCTCCGCCTCTTCGCGCGCCGCAAGGACGGGCATATCGGTGGATGGCGCACCCAGCAGAGCCGGTCCTACTTCGCGGTGGAGCTGCCCGCCAACTGGTGGTTGTTCGCGATCGACGAGCAGTTCGGTGCCTACATCGACGATCCGCAGCTGGTCTACTTCGAGGACGCGGCCCGCGATCTCGGCCCCGAGGACCGGATCATCCTGATGACGCCGTCGCCGACCTGGGTCAAGGCCGCGAAGAAGCCCGAGGCGTACGACGCGATCGACTACTTCATCCGGACGATCCTCGCGCCGACCGGGGCGCACGTGCGGGTGCTGCTCTCCGGCGACATGCACCACTACGCGCGCTACACGGGCGAGGACCGCGAGCTGATCACGTGCGGTGGCGGCGGGGCATATCTCGCCGCCACCCACAACCTGCCGGAGACCCTCACCGTGCCGCCCCGGGAGACATTGACCCGCAACGCGAGCCGGAGCCGGAGATATTCGCTGGCCTCCCGCTTCCCGGGTGCCGAGGAGTCCCGGCGGTTGAGCTGGGGCGTGTTCGCCCGGGTACCGAAGCGCAACCCGGGCTTCGCGACGATGCTCGGCATCATCCAGACGCTGACGATGCTCGCGATGGCCGGCGCGGCCGGCCAGGCGGGGACGCTGCAGCGGCTGTTCAGCATCCCGCTCGTGATCATGATGTTCCTGGTCCTGGCCGGCACGGTGCTGTTCGCCCAGCCCCCGAAGGCCAACGCCGCGGCGCATTCCCGGCACTGGATCATCGGGCTGCTGCACGGGTTCGCGCAGCTCGTGCTCGCGGCCTGCGGCACCTGGGTCTGGCTGCGGTTGCCGTTCCACGACTGGGCATGGCCGGGACCACCGGTGGTCGCGGCGGTGCTGTACGGGCCGGTGATCGCCTACCTGGCCACCACGCTGCTGTCGCTCTACCTGCTGGTCGCGAGCCGCTTCGACGTGAACGTCAACGAGCTGTTCGCGGGGCAGGGCATCGAGGACGCCAAGAGCTTCCTCCGGATGCACATCGCCGCGGACGGCACCCTGACCGTGCACGCGATCGGCGTCGACAAGATCTGCCGCCAGTGGGTCGCGGACCCGAACGCCGCACCGGACGCCTCGTGGCTGCGCCCGCAGGAGCCACTGACCCCCCACCTGATCGAGCCGCCCATCGCGGTCGGCAACCCAGCGCCCCGACCCGGCGTCGCCGGCCCCGGGCAAGGCACCGCCCACTAGCTTTCGGGCGCGTTGTCAATCTTGATCTCGGGCATGCCGACGCGCGCCGGTTGTCACGAGCCGGTGCTCGGCAGGAAGCGCAGGTGTCGGGGCAGGCGGGGCCGCGGTGGTCGGACTCGCTGATCAGTCACCCTCGTGGTGCAGTCTTCGCGTCCGCCGTGAGCGGCCCCGAGCGGGCGGGCGGCCGGCAAGCTAGGTTGCGCCGTCGAACGGTGCGGGTCAGGTGTAGCGCTCCTCGTGGGCCTGGCGGGGTGCGCAGACCGATGCCCGGCTGCACGAGCAGCGGGAGCCGTCGGCGTCCATCCGGACCACCACGGCATCCTTCGGAACGCTGTGCGCCACCACCCGGCCGTCGCCGTCCGGGGTCGAGACGCGGCTGCCTACCGACGGCGCCGCGGCCTGGAACTTCTGGTACAGCGGATGTTCGTACTTGAGGCAGCACATGAGGCGGCCGCACGCGCCCGAGATGCGTAGCGGGTTCAGGGGCAGGTCCTGGTCCTTCGCCATGCGGATCGTCACCGGCTCGAAGTCCGTCAGGAACGTCGCGCAGCACAGGTCCCGGCCGCAGGAGCCGATTCCGCCCTGCACCCGGGCCGAGTCGCGGGCCGACAGCTGGCGCAGCTCCACCCGGCAGCGCAGCGTCGCGCCCAGGTCCCGGACCAGGGAGCGGAAGTCGACCCGGTGCGGCGCCGTGAAGTAGATCGTCGTTCGCGCGCCGCCGGCGCCGCCCTGTTCCAGGACGTGGTCGACGGCCACGACCTTCATCGGGAGCTCGTGCGCCTTGATCAGCTTCTTGGCCGCGACCTTGGCCTCGGCCTTGCGCTTGCGCAGCATCTCGTCGCGGCGCAGGTCGTCGTCCGCGGCCAGGCCGACGACCTTGGGGAATCCCTCGGTGTCCTCGCTGACCCACTGCGCAGCCCAGACGCACTCCGCCACCTCGGGGCCGTCGTCGGTCGGGACCAGCACACGGTCGCCGACCTTGGGCGAGAACTCGCCCGGGTCGAGGTAGTAGAGGCGGCCGTACCTGTTGAAGCTGACCGCGCACAGCATGCCCATGAACACACCCTACGGCGACGGACCCGTGGTGCGAAGTGGCGCAGAACTGCATAGATCCGCGCAACCCGCAGCATCGACTCTCGTTGGGCCATCCCGTAGACGTCGCTCTTTGCGGCAATCCTTGGGGGAGGAACCTTCATGATGCCCGCCGTGCCAGCACGGGTTGATCTTGTGACACCGGCCGAGCCCGCCCGGGCCGCTTCACAGACGACCAGAAGACGCACAACCGCCGCCGCGTTCGGGCTGGTGGGGGCGCTGTTCGTGCCGCTGCCAGTTGCCGCCGCGCCGGCGCCGTGCGAGCAGGCCCAACGGTACGCCGCCCAGTCCGGCGCCGAGCTCCTGCGGATCGGGAAACTCGACCTCGGCCCCGCCGGCAAGCCCGGCAAGCCGATCACCGACATCGGGATCGGCGAGGGCAAGTCCGCCCTGGTGGCCCAGTCGAACGTCAATGCGGCGGCGCTGAGCCGGATGCTCAACGGCGGATCGGCGAACCGCCGGAACCTGTCGGAGATCCTGCAGCAGACTGCGCCGCCGAGCCATCGGGAGCCCAACCGGCGCGCCGTCGGCGCCACCGACGTCGGCCCGTTCAGCCTCGGCCGCGGCGAGCTGACCGCGCACGCCCGGTGGGAGGCCGGCATGGCCTGCGGGGCCACCGCCGGCGAGGCGACCCGGGCGCAGGCCCAGCTGAACCGCGCCGGGTTGCTCGAGGACGGCGACGACGCGCTGGTCCGCGTACCCGGGAGCATGTCGAGCCGGAGCACGACGGCGGTCGAGCGGCGCGGGTCGGCCGCGCGGACGGTGGCCTCGGCCACGATCACCGGCGGCAGCGCCGAGGTGCTCGGGGGCGCCGTGCGGATCAAGGTGCTCAAGGCGCCCTCGCTGCTGGCCGCGATGTCGACCGGCGGCGGCGGGGAGGTCCGCTACCTGCCGGCGGTGCTGGAGGTCTCCGGCGAGGGCTTCGAGACCGCGCGGCTGGACACGGCCGGCGACAACGTCGACGTCGTGCTGGACGAGGGCGACGACCGCCGGGGCCGGGAGGGCGACACCGACGACGGCGGCGACGTCGTGAGCCAGCGTTCGGGCAGTGCGAGCGGCGCTGTCGAGCGCAAGCCGAAGGGCAAGACGAAGAAGCCGGGGCTGCTCAGCGGGCTGCCGGACATCGGCAAGCTCACGTCCGCCGCGCCGATCCCGGTGCCGGGCGTGTCGAGCCTGCCCGGCCTGCCGGTGATCAGCGATCCGCCCGCCGAGTCCGCGCCGGCCACCGCGCCCGGCACCCGGGTCAGGGTCTCGCTGGGCGACGTCCGCCAGGCCACCTCCGGACACGCCGTCGCCGCGAAGGCGACCGCGATCCGCATCGTGATCACCAAGGGCAAGGACCGCTCGGCGTACGGGCAGGGCAAGGGCGGCGTCGTCCTGGACTTCGAGATGGGGCGGCTCGAGGCGGCCGCGGTCTCTCCCGAGCCGGGCGGCCCCGGTCAGGGCGGCCCCGGCGGACCGGACGGACCGGGTGGATCGGGCGGGCCGGGTGACCCGCGCGGCACGGTCGACGGCATCGGCGGCGGCCTGCCGATCACCGGCCCCCGGGTCGACGTGATCGCGTTGACCGGGCTGGCGCTGCTGATCGCCGGCACCGGAGCCCTGGTGTTCGGCATGCGGGGTCGTTCACGACGCTGACCGACTTCGATATGGCCGTCGAGCCGAAAGGTGCCGACCTAAGGCTCGATCCGGCTACCCCGCAGGTACCGTCCTACTTCGACCGAGCGGCCGAATCCCGGCCCACCCCGGCGACAAAGGCCGGTCGGAGGCGTTGAGTGTGACGTAAGCCTGCGGGGGGTGCAGGAGGTCGCGGCGCCGCTCTCGAACCGGACTTCGAGTGCGGCGCCGTCGCCGTCTGCATAGGTCAGTGGGTCTCGGCCAGTTCGGCCGAGTTTGGCAACAGGGCCGCACCGGCAAGGCAGCCGTCAGCCACCGCCCGCAGCACCAGCGCGCCGATCTCGGCCGCCGCGTCGAGCTCACGGGGTGAGGGCGGGCCGGGCCCGCCTCCCGCGAGAGCCACCGCCTCTGCCGAGCTCAGCGCCTGGGCCAGCGCGTCCGCCACCGCGTCGCGCGCGTCCACCATCCAGGCGGCGAGCCCGTCCGCGAGGTCGGCCGAGGCCTCCAGCCGAGCGCTCAGGCTCTCCCCGCCGCCGCTCAGGTGCGCGGCGGTGCGCCGCCGGACGGCGTCGTAGGCCTCCGCGGCCGCGCCGGTCCACTCGCCCGGCCCGGGCAGCGCGGCCGCGAGCGCCCCGTAGGCGCGGGCGTTCCCGCGCAGCTCAGGGGCCGCGTCGAGCAGCTCCCGAGGGCTCAGCGCGGCCACGCCGCGGGCCGCGTCGCCAGGCAGCAGACGCACCCGGCGCAGCTCCGCCCAGACGCGATGGTCCGCGGGGGCACCGCCGGCGGCGAGGAGGTCGTCGATCCGGCGCAGCAGCGGCGCCGCCGCGGCCAGGACGCGATCCAGCCGGTCCATCAGGCCTCCCGCCGGATGCGGCGCGCGGCCTCGTCATCGGTGTCCGCGTAGCTGACGGCGACCGCGCGGACGTCGGCCGCCAGGGTCGTCAGCCGGGCGGCCGCGTCGGCGGCCTCGCGGGACCGGGCGGCCAGCACGGCCGTCCAGCGCTCGTGCAGCCGCAGGCCCAGGCGGCCGGGGGCGCCCTCGTCGCCGGCGCCGAACGCGCCCGGCGACGAGCCGTGCGCGGGCAGGGAACGGTCCACGGTGCTCAGCGCGGCGGCGACGGATTCCAGGCGCTCGGCGAGCCGCTCCATGTCAGCGCTCCCCCAGCGATCGGAACTCACCGAAGACCTCGTCGTGCAGCTTCTGCCGCGCCCAGCGGGCCGCCTCGTTCGCGGTCGTCACCACCGCCTGAACCTCCCGGGACAGCTCGGCCGCGCTGCGGTGCTGCAGGCTGCCACGGATGTGCACGCCGGTGATCTCGCCGGCCGCGGTCACCTGGACCTCGATCGAGTCGTCCGGCGAGTGCACCGAGACCACGTGCGCGGCGACCGCCTTCTCGAACTCGCCCCGCAGCGCGTCGAGGCGGCGGTAGCGTTCGATCGCCTCGTCGATCCATGCCTCGTCGATCTCGCGGGGCATCCGCAGGCTCCTTACCGGGCGTGTCGCCGCGGTCGCGGTGCGACACCGAACCGTACCCGGTCGGGTGACCCCCGCGCAGCCCTTGTTCGTCCCCTGTGGATTACCCGCGCCAGAGGTTGAGCATCATCGCCTCGACGGCGATCCTCGGCTTCACGTTCAGCTCGATGGCGTCGCGGCAGGCCAGTACCGCCTCCAGCCGGCGCAGGGTGCTCTCCGCCGTCCACTTGCCGGCCGCGGCCGAGGACGCCCCCGCGGTGTCGGTGTGCACGACCGCCACCGGGGCGCGCAGGTTGGTCACCAGCACGTCGCGGTAGAAGCCGGCCAGGTCGACCAGGGCGCGGTCCAGGGCGTCGCGCTGCGAGCGGGTCGCCCGGGACTTCTGCCGCTTCTCCAGCTCCTTGAGCTGCCCGGCCGCGCCGCGCATCGCGCCGGCCGCGCCCCGGCCCGTGCCGCCGGCGCCCAGGGCCTGCTCCAGCGCCGTGCGTTCCGCGGTGTTGCTCTCCGTGAACGCCGTGGCCGCCTCCGCCTCCGCGGCCTCGATGAGCGCGGACGCGGCGTCGAAGCACGCGCCGACGCCGGTCAGCCGGCGCGGTACGGCCAGCACCGCCTCGCGGCGCCCGCGCGCCTCCGGGTCGTTCGCGAGCCGCTTGGCGCGGCCGACGTGGCCCTGCGCGGCGGCCGCGGCCCAGGCGGCGACGTCGGGCGCGATGCCGTCGCGACGTACGAGAACCTCGGCGACGGCCTCGGCGGGCGGCTGCCGCAGCGCCACGACCCGGCAGCGCGACCGGATGGTCACCGAGATGTCATCCGGGTGCGTCGACGGGGTGCAGAGCAGGAACACGGTACGCGGCGGCGGCTCCTCGATGGCCTTGAGCAGCGCGTTTCCGGCCGCCTCGGTGAGCCGGTCGGCGTCCTCGATCACCACCGCCTGCCACCGCCCGCCCGAGGGGGCGGTGCCGGCGCGCAGCACGAGCGCCCGCATCTCGTTCACGCCGATGGAGAGGCCCTCCGGGACCACGAAGCGCACGTCGGCGTGGGTGCCGCCGAGCACGGTGTGGCAGCCGTGGCACTCGCCGCAGCCAGTGCCCTCGCGCTCGCACTCCAGCGCAGCGGCCAGGGCGCGGGCGGCGACGGAGCGGCCGGAGCCCGGCGGGCCGGTGAAGATCCAGGCGTGGGTCATGGCGCCGGTCGCCGCGGCGGTGTCACCGGCGACGATCCGGGCGGCGGCGGCCGCGGCCCGGCGCATCGTCTCGACGGCCTCGTCCTGCCCGACCAGGTCCGCGAACACACTCATGGCGTCGATTCTCGCTCGCTCACGGCCGCGTGCCCACCCGCGGCGGCTCGTCGTCACCCTCCGAATCGTCATCGGCGGCGGCCGGCGAGGCGGCGGCTGGGGAAGCGGCGGCCGGGGAGATGTCGTCGTCGCGGGCACCGAGCGGCACGATCATCGTCTCGTCCGGCGCGGCGCCCGACAGGATCACCATCGTCTCGTCCGGCAGCGGCGACCCGGAGGCCGGACGCATCACTACCGTCTCGTCCGGCCCGGCAGCGGCGGCGGGACGCACGATCATCGTCTCGTCCGGCCCGGCGCCGGGCCGGACCACCATCGTCTCGTCGGGGTTACCCGGGGTGTCCTTGCCGATCACCATGGTCTCGGCGGGATCCGCGTTCGGCGCGATCACCGCGGTATCCATCAGGTCCGGCGCGTTCAGGTCCGGCCCCGGCGGAACCGCCGTCGACGCCGGCGCCGGGTGACTGTCGTCCCCCGAGCTGAGCAGCCCGTTGATCCGCGCCGCCACCACCCCGGCGATCTCGTCCGCCGGCCGCGCCGCGTCCAGCACCAGGTAGCGCTTCGGGTCCGCCGACGCCAGGTCGAGGAACGCGTACCGCACCCGCTCGTGGAAGGAGCGGGACTCGCTCTCCAGCCGGTCCGGGCCCAGGCCACGGGTGTCGACCCGGCCAAGGCCCACCGTCGGGTCGACGTCGAGCAGTACGACCAGGTCGGGCTTGAGACCGCCGGTCGCCCAGGAGGACAGCCAGGAGATCTCCTGGACCGGCAGCGTCCGGCCCGCACCCTGGTACGCCAGCGACGAGTCCACGTACCGGTCGCTGACCACGACCGCGCCGCGCCCCAGCGCCGGGCGCACGACGGTGGCCACGTGGTGTGCGCGGTCGGCGGCGTAGAGCAGCGCCTCGGCGCGCGGTGACGGCGCGTCCGCGCCATCGCCGTTGGAGAGCACCAGGCTGCGGATGCGGGAGCCGACGTCGGTCGCGCCCGGTTCGCGGGTGACGACCACGTCGTGGCCCGCCGACAGCAGCGCCTCCGAGAGCCGGTTCACCTGCGTGGACTTGCCGGCGCCCTCGCCGCCCTCGAAGACGACGAAGATGCCCTGCCGGGTGAACTCCTCGGCCGCGGAGAGCGGGCGGCCCCGGATCGAGCTCCACAGGTCGGCCAGGATCGGCACGCCGCGCTTGTCGTCCATCTGCCGGAACGCGCTGATGCCGGTCCAGACGCCGATGACGCCGGCGACCAGCAGCAGGATGCGGGTCGACGAGATGTCGACGGAGACACTGCCCGCCGAGATCGTGCGCGAGCTGCCGAGGCCGACCAGGAGGCCGGCGAGCGAGATGGCCAGCAGCAGGACCAGCCGGGCGCCGATCTGCACCACGGAGAAGACCCGGCCGCGCACCTCGTCGTTGACCTGGCCGCCGAGCAGGGTGACGCCGGCCAGGAACGCCATGCCGGCGCCGGCGCCGACGAAGAGCGCGCCGAAGAGCGCCATGGACAGGTGGAACGCGACGGACAGGAAGCCGACCGCGCCGCTGGCGAGCACGATGCTCATGCCGAACCAGCGGCGCCGGGACAGCTCCTTGACGACCATCGGGCCCAGCCCGATGCCCGCCGCGAGGCCGATGAAGAGCGTCGCGAAGAGCAGGAAGAAGGCGGCGTCACCGGCGCCGAGCGAGGCGGTGAAGAAGCGGGCGGTGCCGATGACGATGCCGGCGCCGGCGAACGCGCCGAAGATGCCGAGCACCAGGCCCCGCACGAACGGGGTGCCGCCGATGTACTTCCAGCCCTCGACGAACTGCCGGAACATGCTGGTCTCGGCGGCACGCTCGCGCCGTTCGCGGTGACCCGCGCTGATCTCCTTGATGCCGAAGAAGACCACCGCCGCGGTGGCGGCCCGGGAGAACGCGTTGATCCAGAGCGCGATCTGCACCGGCTCGGCCCAGTCGGGCAGGCCGCCGATCGGCCCGCGGACGACGCCGTCCAGCGCGGCCAGGGCGAGCGCGGCGAGGATCGGCGTGATGCCGTACGTGGTGATCAGGGTGAGCTGGTTGGAGACCTCGAGGCGGGCCGCGGGGATCAGGTTGGGTACCGCGGCCTCCTTGGCCGGGATCCACATCAGGGTGATGGTCTCGCCGATGAAGGTGGCGATGACCGCCCACGTGACGACCAGCCCGCCGGAGTCGCTGATCAGCGCGACGACCGGAATCGAGCCGTAGACGAAAAAGCGCAGAATGTCGCAGATGACCATGGTGTACCGCCGGTCGAACCGGTCGGCGAACACGCCGGCGATCGGGCCGAGCAGCAGGGCGGGCAGCAGGCGGATCGCGATCGTGCTGCTGAACGCGCTGCCCTGCGCCACGCTGCCGGTCACCTGCTGAGAGGCGAACAGCGCGGTGGCGAGCGTGCCGATCCAGTCGCCGAACGATGCCACGCTGAGCACGAGCCAGAGCCGCCGGAACGGACGGATCCGCAGGACGGAACGCAGCGCGGCCGCGCCGGACAGGTCCACGGGACCCGTTTCCGTGCGCGCCGTACTCGTTTCGGTGTCGATGGCCGTACCTCCCCGTGGTCACTGCTCGAAGCACTCTAACGGGCGGCAGCAGCTCACCGTGGCTGCGCTCATCCGGGTGGCGCGAAAATGAAGGTGTTTCGCATACGCTCGCCAACGGTTAGGTTGCTGGCGTGATCGTCGAACGCAGCACCCTGCACGAACGCCTCGAGCGCGCGACCAGTCGGCTGGAAACGCCGCTCGCCGTGGTCGACCTGGCCGCCTTCGACGCGAACGCCGCCGCGCTTTCGGTGCGTTCGGCCGGCAAGCCGATCCGGGTCGCCAGCAAGTCGGTACGGGTCCGCGCCCTGCTCGAGCGCGTGCTCGCCCGCCCCGGCTGGTCCGGCGTGATGGCCTACACCCTGCCGGAGGCGATCTGGCTGGTGCGCAGCGGCGTCACCGATGACGTGCTGGTCGCGTACCCCAGTGTCGATCGGACCGCGATCGCGGAACTGGCCGCAGATCCGCGACTGGCCGCCGCGATCGCCATCATGGTCGACGACCCCGCCCACCTGGACGTGGTGGATGCCGTCGTGGCGCCGGGCGGGCGTCCCGATATTCGCGTCTGCCTGGAGCTGGACGCCTCCTGGAAGCCGGCCGGCCCGCTGCACATCGGGGTCCGGCGCTCACCCGTCCACTCCGCGGCGCAGGCCGGTGCGCTCGCCGCCAAGGTGGTCAAGCGGCCGGGCTTCAAGCTCGTCGGGATGATGGCCTACGAGGCGCAGATCGCCGGCCTCGGCGACAAACCGCGCGGGCAGGCCGTGCTGGCCCGCGGCATCCGGATGATGCAGCGCCGCTCCCTGCCCGAGCTGCTCAAGCGCCGGATGGCCGCGGTGCGGGCCGTCCGCGAGCACGCCGAGCTCGAGTTCGTGAACGGCGGCGGCACCGGCAGCATGGCGGCCACCGCCGCGGACCCGTCGGTCACCGAGGTCGCCGCCGGCTCCGGGCTCTTCGGTCCCACGCTTTTCGACACGTACCGTAACTGGCAGCCCACACCGTCGGCGTTCTTCGCACTCTCGGTGGTCCGGCGGCCCGCGCCGCGGATCGCGACGGTGCTCGGCGGCGGCTGGATCGCCTCCGGGCCGACCGGACCGTCGCGGCAGCCGATGCCGTGGCTACCCGAGGGCCTGCGCCTGCGCGGCGACGAGGGCGCCGGCGAGGTGCAGACGCCGCTGCTCGGCGCCGCGGCCGACGCGCTGCGGCCCGGGGACCGGGTGTGGTTCCGCCACGCCAAGGCCGGCGAGCTGTGTGAGCACGTCAACGAGGTGCACCTCATCGACGGCGACACGGCCGCGCCGGCCCCGACGTACCGGGGAGAGGGACATGCGTTCCTCGGTTAGGGCCTCACGCCGGAACGTGACGGTGCAGGTACTCCCTGATGAGCGCCTTGGCCTCGGTGAGAACGGCCTCGTCGCCCGTCACGTCGCGGCGGAACGCCAGCTTGATCAGCGCGTCCGACGCCTCGACCGCGATCAGCAGCGCGAAGCGCAGGCGCGCGCGGTCCATCAGCTGGAACTGGTCGACCAGCAGCTCGGCGAGCCGGTCGGCGATGACCGCGTTGTTGTCGCGTTCGGCGTCGAGCAGATGCAGGTCGACCACGTCGCCGAAGTGCAGCGTGCGGAAGCCCGGCACGCTGCGGTGCATGTGAATGTAGGCGTCTATCGCCGCATCGACGCCGTCCCACCAGTGTGCGAACGTCTCGTTGGCGAAGCGTGCCGACAGACTCTGCAGGTACGCGTCCATGTTGCGCATGGCGAGGGCCTGGACGATGGCCCTCTTGTCGGGGAAGAACTGATAGACCGAGCCGATGGCGACCTCGGCCCGCTCGGCGAGCAAGGTCGTGGTCAGTCCTTCGTACCCGACCTCGTCCACGAGCTCGGCGCAGGCGTCGAGCATGCGCTGGACCCGGGCAACGCTTCTGCCCTGCACCGGAACCCGGCGCAGTGGTCCGGTGGTGACGGTTGGTGTCGACACGCGTCGCCACTCCCTCTCAGCAGTATTAATCGGAACGTTACTCGGATCAACGAGCGAGGAGCATCGACGGGACGCCGACGACACCCGGCATTCCCGGTTTTGTGCGACTGTCCGCTCGTCGGGAGGACTCAGCCGTAATGACCAGTGACAATTCACCCCCCGTAGCCGCCCGTCACTGGCGCAATTGGGGAGGCAACCAGGAGTCCGTCGCCGCCGAGGTGTTGACCCCTGGCAGCGTCGACGAGGTCGCGGCCTGCGTCAAGGAGGCGTCCGCCACCGGACAGAAAGTCAAGGCCGTCGGCAGCGGACACTCGTTCACCGACATCGCGGTCGCGGACGACCGCCGGCTCCTGCTGCATCGCATGGGCGAGCTGGTGGAGATTTCCGGAAATCTGGTCACGGTCCAGGCCGGAATGCCGCTGCACCGGCTGAACCAGATCCTGGCCGAGAACGGCCTGGCGATGCCCTATCTCGGCGATATCGACCAGCAGACCGTCGCCGGCGCGATCTCCACTGGTACGCACGGCAGCGGCCGAAATCACTCGACCCTGGCCTCCTGTGTGGAGTCCGTGACACTGGTCACGGGCACCGGCCAGGTGCAGAAGATCGACTCGACCTCGCCGCACTTCCCCGCCGCGCGGATCGGCCTCGGCGCCCTCGGCGTGCTGGTCGAGGTGACCCTGCGCTGCGTCGAGGCGTTCACGCTGCTCGCCGACGAGCGGCCGATGCGCCTGACCGACGTGCTCGACGGCCTGGACGAGCAGATCGCGACCAACGACCACGTCGAGTTCTACTGGTACCCCTACACCGACCGGGCTCAGCTCAAGCGCAACAACAAGGTGGCGGCCTCGGATCGGCCGCTGTCGAGGTTCCGCGGCTGGCTCGACGACGAGTTCCTGGCGAACACCGTCTTCCAGGGCGTCTGCCGGCTGGGCCGGGCGATCCCCGCCACCGTGCCGGCGATCAGCGCGGTCTCCGCCCGCGCCCTCACGGCCCGGACCTACACCGACCGCTCCGACCGGGTCTTCTGTACGCCGCGCCGGGTCCACTTCACCGAGATGGAGTACGAGATCCCCCGCGAGTGCCTGCCCGAGGTGCTCTCGGCCCTGCCGAGGATCATCGAGAAGCTGCCGTTCAAGGTGCAGTTCCCGGTCGAGGTGCGGTTCACCGGCCCGGACGACGCCTGGCTGTCGCACGGCTACGGCCGCGACTCCGCCTACCTCGCCGTGCACCAGTTCAGCGGCAGCGAGTACGAGCCGTACTTCCGGGCCTTCGAGGCGGTCTGCGAGCCGCTGGGCGGACGCCCGCACTGGGGCAAGCTGCACTATCGCGACGCGGATTCGCTGCGCCGGGCGTACCCGAAATTCGGCGACTTCCTGGCCGTCCGCGACCAGCTGGACCCCGGACGGGTCTTCGCCAACGCCTACCTCGACCGGGTGCTGGGAGCCTGAGGAACGGGCCTGAGGAAGTTATCCACAGGCCCATCCACAGGACTACTCGGCGTTGGCCCTGGCCTTCGCCGGGGTGGCCTTCTTCGCCGCCGGGGAGGCGTTGGCGGCCCGCTTCGCGGGGGTGGCCTTCTTGGCGGCGGCCTTTTTGGCCGGCGCCTTCTTGGCGGCGGCCTTCTTCGCCGGCGCGCCCTCGGCGGCGGTCGCCTTCTTCGCCGGTGCCTTCTTGGCGGCCGCCTTCTTGCGCGGGGCCGGGCCCTTCGCGCGCTTCTCGGCGAGCATCTCGGAGGCCTGCGCGACGGTCAGCTCCTCGGGCGTCTGCCCGCGGCGCAGCGAGGCGTTGAACTCCCCGTCCGTCACGTACGGGCCGAAGCGGCCCTCCTTGATCACCATCGGCTTCTCGGTGAGCGGGTCCGGGCCCATCTCGCGCAGCGGCGGTGCCGCCGCGCGGCGCTGCCGGATCTTCGGGGCGGCGAGCAGCGCGAGCGCCTCGTCCAGGGTGACGGTGAAGAGCTTGTCCTCGCTCTCCAGCGAGCGGAAGTCGTCGCCGCGCTTCACGTACGGCCCGTAGCGACCGTTCGCCGCGAGGATCTCCACGCCCTCGGCATCCTTGCCGACCGTGCGCGGCAGCTCCAGCAGCCGCAGCGCCTGCTCCAGGGTCAGCGTGTCCGGCGTCTGCGTCTTGAACAGCGAGGACTTGCGCTCGCCGCTGGAGACGTACGGGCCGTAGCGGCCGGACTTGAGCTGCACCGGCTCGCCGGTCGCCGGGTCGTCGCCGAGGCTGCGCTCGCCACCGCCGCCGAGGAAGAGCTCGTTGACCTTCTCGACGGTCAGCTCGTCGGGCGCGACCCCCTCGGGGATCGAGACCCGGTCCTCCGGCGCCTCCTCGGTGACGTCGGGCAGGGCCCGCTGCAGGTAGGGCCCGTAGCGGCCGACGCGGACCACCACGTTGCGGCCCGAGTCGTCCTTGAAGAGCGGGATCGAGTTGACCGCGCGGGCGTCGATCTCGCTGAGGTTCTCGGTCACCATCTTCTTCAGGCCGCCGGCCTTGGCGATCGAGTCGTCCGCGCCCAGGTCGCTACCGAAGTAGAAGGAGGTGAGGAAGTCCAGCGCCGCGTGGTCGCCACCGGCGATGTCGTCGAGCTGGGTCTCCATCGCGGCGGTGAAGTTGTAGTCGACCAGCCGCGGGTAGTGCCCCTCGAGCAGGCCGACGACCGCGAAGGCGATGAACGACGGGATGAGCGCCTGGCCGCGCTTCTCCACGTACCCGCGGTCCTGGATCGTCCGCATGATCGACTCGTACGTCGACGGGCGGCCGATGCCCAGCTCCTCCAGGGCCTTGACCAGCGAGGCCTCGGTGTAGCGGGCCGGCGGCGAGGTGTGGTGGCCGACCGCGTTGAGCTCCTCGGGCGTCAGCGGCTGGTCCTTGACCAGGTTCGGCAGGCGGTGCTCGGTGTCCTCGGACTCGGCGTTCTCGTCGTCGGACGACTCGACGTAGGCGCGCAGGAAGCCGGGGTCGGTGATCGTCTTGCCGCTGGCGCCGAAGTCGGCCTCCTCGCCCGCGGTGGAGATCGCGCGGATGCGCACCGAGACGGAGTTACCGACGGCGTCGGTCATCTGCGAGGCGACCGTGCGGCGCCAGATCAGCTCGTAGAGCTTGAACTCGTCGGCCGACAGCTCGTTGGCGACCTCGCCGGGGGTGCGGAAGTTGTCGCCCGCGGGGCGGATCGCCTCGTGCGCCTCCTGCGCGTTCTTGACCTTGCCCGTGTAGCGGCGGGGCTGCGGCGGCACGTTGTTCGGGCCGTACAGGTCGGCGATCTGGCGGCGGGCCGCGGTGATGGCGGTCTCGGACAGGTTCACCGAGTCCGTACGCATGTAGGTGATGTAGCCGTTCTCGTACAGCCGCTGTGCGGTCCGCATCGTCTGCGACGAGGAGAAGCGCATCTTGCGGGCGGCCTCCTGCTGCAGCGTCGAGGTGATGAACGGCGCGTACGGCCGGCGCCGGTACGGCTTCTCCTCGACCCGGGTGACCGTGAACGGCCGGTCCTCGAGGCGCGCGGCGAGCCCGCGGGCCCCGTCGCCGTCGAGGTGCACGACGCCGGCGCCGGGCTTGACCCGGCCGGTCGTCGGCTCGAAGTCGCGGCCGGTGGCGATCCGGTCGCCGTCCAGCGCGATCAGCGTCGCCTGGAAGTTGCGGGTGCCCTCGACCTTGCCCTGCACCGAGAGCTGGGCGTTGATGTCCCAGTACTCCGCGGAGCGGAACGCCATCCGCTGCCGCTCGCGCTCGACCACGATTCGAGTCGCCACGGACTGGACGCGCCCGGCGGACAGGCGGGGCATCACCTTCTTCCACAGGACGGGGCTGACCTCGTACCCGTAGAGGCGGTCCAGGATGCGCCGGGCCTCCTGCGCGTCGACCAGATCCCGGTCGATCTCGCGCGGGTTGGCGACGGCGGCCTGGATGGCCGACTTGGTGATCTCGTGGAAGACCATCCGCTTGATCGGGACCTTGGGCTTGATCGTCTCGACCAGGTGCCAGGCGATGGCCTCGCCCTCGCGGTCCTCATCCGTCGCGAGCAGGATCTCGTCGACTTCCTTGGCCAGCTTGGTCAGCTTGGCGATCTGCTGCTTGCGGTCGGAGGAGACCACGTAGAGCGCCTGGAAGCCGTTGTCGACGTCGACGCCGAGCCGCGCCCACGGCTCGCCCTTGTACTTGGCGGGGACGTCGGCGGCGTTACGCGGCAGGTCACGGACATGGCCGAAGGAGGCCTCGACGAAGTAGTCGGGCCCCAGATAGCCGGCGATCGTCTTGGCCTTCGACGGGGACTCGACGATGACCAGACGGGTCGTCCTGGCTTTCTCCGGCACGGCGCTCCCATACTTTCTCGCTCGGCGTTCCGCCGCGGACGACGGAGGTGCGGACGTTCAACGTAACGCGCCGGACGAGCTGACATTCCCCGGGCATGCAGAAGTCGGATGGTAACGGTCCGGCCACCGCATGCGTCCGACGGCGACACCGTACACCGGGAACATGGCGTCGTGTCGTACACAATCGGGGAAGATCATGCACGCGCGCCGCCCGGCCACAGCCGTTCGGGCGCCGCCGCGGGCCGCTCGCCGACCAGTTCCGCGAGTCGGGCGAGGCGCCTGTGACCTGCGATCACGTATGCCGGACCGGCCTGGATCGTGCCGGCGAGTCCGGCCCGGGTCAGGGCGGCGTCGGTCGCCTTGTCAAGAAATCCGTCGGGATCCAGACCAAGTGCGTATCCCTGAGGCCGCGGCTCGCCCGCGGCCGCGACCCAGAGCCGCAGCCGCGGCCCGCCGAGGAAGAGCTTGTCGGCGGCCGGCGGCCAGGCCCGGGCAAGGGCGTTCAACCTGCTGCTGTACGCGGTCCGCACCTCGAAGGCGTTCTCCTTCTTACCTACCGGCGCCTCGTCGGTGTCCTCGTCGTCGGTGTCCTCGGCCGTTTCCTCGCCTGATTCCTCGTCGGGGCGCTCCGCCGCGGGCGCCTCCGGTGCGTCCGCGGCCATCGTCTGCTCGACCGGCTCCGCCGTGAGCTCGGCGACCGGCTCGTCGCGTTCCTCGCCGGCCACCGGCGCCCAGGTGACCACCAGGCCGCGCGCGACCAGCTCCTCCGCCAGCACGTGCACCCGCCAGGCGGCGTCGACCCGTACCGAGACCCGCGCCGTGCCGCCCATCCGGCCCAGCCGGCCCGGGCCCGCGAGCAGGCCGACCAGGTCGAACAGCGACGGATCCGCCGCCTCGACGCCGAAGATCGACAGCTGCCGCCCGGCCCGCGCTGTCGCGACCGTGCGGCGCCTGCCCCGCTGGGCGGGCTGAACCGGCGCGGGCAGCACCTCGCGCGGAATCAGCGGCCACCCGGGTTCGGCCATGGTCAGCGGCCCTGTTTCATCGACACTCGGGCGCCTCGTCGAACGCCTTCTTGAGCTCCTCGGAGTCCAGCCGGCTGGTGTCCAGCTCGCTGGCCCGGTACTCGGTGTTGAGGACCTCGACGACCGACGCGACCTTGGCGTAGAAGTCCTTGGACGGGCTGGTCGCGAGCGCCTCGACCCCCGTCTTGGCCCGCCCGTACGCGTCGCGCATCGCGCCGAGCGACGCGGTGAAGCCGTCCGCGACCTCCTTGCCCTCGTCCACGTCGGGCACGCCGGCCCGCTGCACGCCGGCGCGGGCCTTCTCGCTGGCCGACTCCGCGCCGCCGAAGAGCCGCATGAGGTTCTCCTTGGCCTGCGCCGGCGTCGTCTCGGCGGTCATCTGCTGCTGGGTGCGGGTCGCCAGGGTGCCGATCTCGCTGCGCCAGGGCGACAGCACCGTGCAGACCGAGGCGGCCCAGGCACGGGGCGCCGGACCGCCGGCGCAACCACCCAGTGTCACGACGAGCGAAAGAACGATGAGTGAGGATGCGGAGCGGGCCGTGCGCATGGTTTGCAGCGTACGGCCATCACGCGGCGGAGGGCACCCGGCGAGTGCCGGATGCCCTCCTCCTACGTCGATCCGATGAGACTCGGTCAGGCGCTGATGCGCTCCGACTGGGTCTCGGCGGCCGGGGCGTCCTCGCCCATCGAGATGGGCTTGCGCTTGCTCCAGACGACCGCGCCCGCCACGATCAGCGCCGCGACCACGGCGAGGGTGATCCGCGCCGGGGTGTTCGCGTCGTCGCCGACGCTGAGCGTGATCACGGCCGGCGCGATCAGCAGCGACACCAGGTTCATCACCTTGAGCAGCGGGTTGATGGCCGGGCCGGCGGTGTCCTTGAACGGGTCACCCACCGTGTCACCGATGACCGTCGCGGCGTGCGCCTCGGAGCCCTTGCCCCCGTACGCGCCGTCCTCGACGAGCTTCTTGGCGTTGTCCCACGCGCCACCCGAGTTGGCCAGGAAGACGGCCATCAGGGTGCCCGCGCCGATCGCACCGGCCAGGTAGGAGGCCAGCGCGCCGGCGCCGAGGCCGAAGCCGACCGCGATCGGCGCCAGGATGGCGAGCAGGCCGGGGGTGAGCAGCTCGCGCTGCGCGTCCCGGGTGCAGATGTCGACGACCTTGCCGTACTCGGGGCGCTGGGTGCGCTCCATGATGCCCGGGAACTCGCGGAACTGGCGGCGAACCTCCATCACGACCGCGCCCGCGGAGCGGGAGACGGCGTTGATCGCCAGGCCGGAGAAGAGGAACACCACCGCGGCGCCGATCAGCAGGCCGACCAGGTTGCGCGGGTTCGACAGGTTCAGCATGTTGAGGATCTCGGTGCTGATCTTGTCGGGCGAGATGCCCGCGTCCGCCAGCGACGACTGCAGGGTGTTCGTGTAGGAGCCGAACAGCGCCGTCGCGGCCAGCACGGCCGTGGCGATCGCGATGCCCTTGGTGATCGCCTTGGTGGTGTTGCCGACCGCGTCGAGCTCGGTCAGGATCCGCGCGCCGTTCTCGTCGATGTCGCCGGACATCTCCGCGATGCCCTGCGCGTTGTCGGAGATCGGGCCGAAGGTGTCCATCGCGACGATGACGCCGACCGTGGTCAGCAGGCCGGTGCCGGCCAGCGCGACCGCGAAGAGCGACAGCGTGATGGACGTGCCGCCGAGCAGGTACGCGCCGAACACGCCGGCGCCGATGAGCAGCGCCGAGTAGACGGCCGACTCGAGGCCGACGCTGATGCCGGCCAGCACGACCGTGGCCGCGCCGGTCTGCGACGACTTGCCGATGTCCTGCACCGGGCGCTTCTCGGTCT
Source organism: Actinoplanes sp. NPDC049668 (assembly GCF_044465445.1). NCBI lineage: Bacteria > Bacillati > Actinomycetota > Actinomycetes > Micromonosporales > Micromonosporaceae > Actinoplanes > Actinoplanes sp. NPDC049668. Next base: position 254,613 of record NZ_JBITLR010000006.1, on the reverse strand, counting down.
CGGTGAAGTAGCCGGTCAGCGCCTGGATGGCCGCGGCCAGCACGATGCCGATGACGACCGCGCCGATCGCGACGTAGCGCGGGTTGGCGCCGCTGGCGATCACGCCCGCGTCGATGCCGGCGTCGGCGCCGAAGCCGGCGAAGGTGTCCGGCAGGTAGACGAAGCTGACGATCGCGACGATGACCGCGGAGAGCACGGCCGAGATGTAGAACGCCCGGTTGATGGCGGTGAGGCCGTTCTTGTCGGAGGCCCGCAGCCGGGTGATGAAGACGCCGACGATCGCGATCACGACGCCGATCGTCGAGACGATCAGCGGGAAGATCAGACCGTCCTGACCGAACGCCGCCTGGCCCAGGATCAGGGCCGCCACCAGCGTGACCGCGTACGACTCGAAGAGGTCGGCCGCCATGCCGGCGCAGTCGCCGACGTTGTCACCCACGTTGTCGGCGATCGTCGCGGGGTTACGCGCGTCGTCCTCCGGAATGCCCTGCTCGACCTTGCCGACCAGGTCGGCGCCGACGTCGGCGGCCTTGGTGAAGATGCCGCCGCCGACCCGCATGAACATGGCCAGCAGGGCGGCGCCGAAGCCGAAGCCCTCGAGCACGGTCGGCGCGTCGCTGCGGTAGATCAGCACGACCAGCGCCGCACCGAACAGGCCGAGGCCGACGGTGAGGAAGCCGACCACGCCGCCGGTGCGGAACGCGATGCCCATCGCCTTCTCGCGGCCGCCGGCCTCGCCGGCCGCCGCGGCGACCCGCAGGTTGGCCCGGGTGGCGAGCGCCATGCCGGCGCCGCCGATGAACGAGCTGAAGACCGCGCCGACGATGAAGAACAGCGACCGGCCGACCTTCACCGCGGTTTCACTGTCGGTGTTGTGCACCGGCAGAAGGAACAGCAGCACGACCGCGATCACCACGAAGATGGCGAGGGTCTTGAACTGCCGGAACAGGTACGCGGACGCGCCTTCCTGCACCGCCCCCGCGATGTCTTGCATGTTGGTCGTGCCACGACCGGCAGCGAGCACCGACTTGACGAAAACAGCGGCGAACGCCAGCGCCACCAGCGCAAAGGCGACCGCGACGATGACATACGTGACGTTTTCACTGCTGAGGGACACCCCGCCGCTTTCCGCGGCGAGATATACGGAGGTCCCGGACATCAATGTCCTCCTGTACGCCGAACGCACCCGACAGCGGACGAAACCGCGGGCGCACTCCCTGCTCGGGGAGACGACACCCGGGCCCGCGGAGTGCGGGACCAGGGAGCAGTAGCTGATTACCGGCGTACTGTATCGGCCAGACGTGTCAGTGGTCACACCCGGATCCGGCCGTGTCGTGGTGATGTTTACCGCTGTGTTAGCGGTTGGCGCGGGAATCGGTTACGGCCTAGGCTCCGCGACTTGCCCGGGTGTCACCGCGCCCCGCGCCCAACGTGGATTAAGCGGACATTTTCACCCGAGCGGTCGGTCCTCGTTCGAGGTCAGCGGCGGTGTACGGGCCAGACCATGCGGACCTCGGTGCCGGCGCCCTCGTCCACCGGGCGTACCTGAAGATCGTCCACGAAGCCCGCGAGCAGCGCGAAGCCGACGCCGGTGGTCAGCGCCTCGTCGGTCAGCGACTCGTCCGCCAACTCGTCCGGGGGCAGCTTGGTCAGGCCGACGCTCGCCTCGATCGGTGCGCGGTCGACGACCCGGACCGTGTAGGCGTCGGAGTCGGACATCTCCACCATGACCAGATCCGGCAGGCCGTACTGGCGGTGCAGGGCCACCGCGCGGGTGCAGGCCTCGCCGATCGCCAGCCGGACCTCATCCAGCAGCTCCTCGGCGACCCCGGCGCGCCGGGCCACCGCGACGCCGACCAGCCGGGCGGTGCGGACATGCACCGGCGCGGGAGAGAACGACAGCCGAACCGTTGCCATCACGCCGACGGGTTGAGGTCGTCGCCATCTCCGGCCGACGTCGAGATGGCCGCCTCGACGGAGGGGAAGATCGGAAACACCTGGTCCAGCGCGGTGATCCGGAAGATCTTGAGCAGCGGTTCCTTCGAGCAGACCAGGCCGAACGTGCCGTTCGCGGCGCGCAGCCGCTTCAGGGCGCCGACCAGCACACCGAGGCCGGTGGAGTCCAGGAAGTCGACGCGCGCGAGATCCACGACGACGTGCCGCGACCCGCCGTCGACCAACTCGACGAGGCGCTCACGCAGGCGGGGCGCGGTGTACACATCGACCTCACCGCCGACATCGAGCACCGTGTGCTCGCCGACAGCCCGGGTCGTCAGCGACAGCTCCATCGGTCCTCCTCCCTCGGGGTCAAGCCTTCAGGCAGCCGATCTCCACAGCGAATCTAACCACCGCCGGTCGGAGCCCGGCGCGTCGGCACCTCCGTGGTACCCGTTTGAGGTTCGGTGTATCGCGGTGTCACAGTGCAGCACGTGACCACGACCGTCCCGGGCATTCCGGCCGCGCGCGGCGCGCCTCCCGGGCTCGGACCCGCCGAACTGCTGCACCGACTGCACGCCCGCGCCGCCGCCCCCGCGGGCGAATCACCGCTCACCCACGTGCGGCGAGAACCGGCCCGACCTGGGCGTACGGTCCCCTGGCCCGGCTGGGCGGCGCCCGCGCTGATCTCCGCGTACGAGGGCCTGGGCATCACGGCGCCGTGGGAGCACCAGGCCGCGGCGGCGACGCTGGCGCACCAGGGACGCCACGTCGTCCTGGCGACGGGCACCGCCTCGGGCAAGTCGATGGCGTACCAAATGCCCGCATTGACCAAATTGCTGGACGATCCGCGAGCGACGGTGCTGTACCTGTCGCCGACCAAGGCGTTGGCGGCGGACCAGTCGCGCGCCCTCGCCCGGCTGGGCCTCGACGGGGTACGGCCGGCCACATACGACGGTGACACGCCGCGCGAGGAGCGCGAGTGGATCCGCCTGCACTCGAGGTTCGTGCTGACCAACCCCGACATGCTGCACCACGCGCTGCTGCCGGCGCACGCCCGCTGGGCCACCTTCCTGCGCCGGCTCTCGTACGTGGTCATCGACGAATGCCACACCTACCGGGGCGTCTTCGGCTCGCACGTGGCACACGTCCTGCGCCGCCTGCGCCGGTCGGCGGCCCGCTACGGCGGCGCGCCGACCTTCGTCCTGGCGTCGGCGACCTCGGGCGACCCGGGCGCGGCGGCATCCCGGCTGACCGGCCTGCCGGTGACCCCGGTGACCGAGGACGCCTCGCCGCGCGGTGCGGTGACGTTCGCGCTCTGGGAGCCGCCGCTGCTGCCCCCGTCCCTCGAAGACCTGGAAATCGAGATCCCGCCGGTACGCCGATCGGCGCTGCGGGAGACGGCGGACCTGCTGACCGACGCGGTCGTCGCCGGCATCCGGACGCTGGCGTTCGTCCGCTCCCGGCGCGGCGCGGAGGTCGTCGCGACGATGACCCGGCGCGGCCTCGACGAGGCGGTACCGGGCCTGGGCGAGCGGGTGGCGGCATACCGCGCCGGCTACCTGAAGGAGGACCGGCGGGCCATCGAGCAGGCTCTGCTCTCGGGCGAGCTGCTGGCGCTGGCGTCGACGAACGCGCTGGAACTCGGCGTCGACCTGGTCGGCCTGGACGCGGTCCTGATCTGCGGCTACCCGGGCACGAGGGCGTCGCTGTGGCAGCAGGCGGGCCGCGCCGGCCGCGCGGGCGGCGAGGCCCTGGCGGTGCTGGTGGCCCGCGACGATCCGCTGGACACCTACCTGGTGCACCACCCGGACGCGCTGTTCGGCCACCCGGTCGAGGCGACGGTCATGGACCCGGCCAACCCGTACGTGCTGGGCCCGCAGCTCTGCCGCGCGGCGTCCGAGGCACCGCTGACGGAGTCGGACCTCGACCTGTTCGGCGGCGAGCCCGCCCGGGCGGCCGTGGCGGGCCTGGCAGCGTCGGGCGCGCTGCGCCGGCGCCCGTCGGGCTGGTACTGGACGCACCGGGGCAGGCCGGAGGTCGACCTGCGCGGCACCGGCGGCGCCCCGGTCTCGGTGGTCGAGTCGGCGACCGGCCGCCTGCTCGGAACGGTGGACCAGGGCTCGTCGCACGTGATGCTGCATACCGGCGCGGTCTACCTGCACCAGGGCGCCTCCTATGTGGTGGACGACCTCGACCTGGAGGACGCGGTGGCGCTGGTCCGGGCGGCGGAGCCGGACTGGTCGACACACGCCCGCGACGTGACGGACCTGTCGGTGGTGTCGGTCCGCGAGTACGTCGACGCCGGCCCGGTCGGCCTGTTCCTCGGCGAGGTGGACGTGACCAACCAGGTGGTGTCCTACCAGCGGCGCCGGATCGGCTCGGGCGAAGTGATCGACACCCGGCCGCTGGACCTGCCGCCCCGCGAGCTGCGCACGGTGGCGGTCTGGTTCACGGTGTCCCCTCCTCTGCTGGCGGCGTCCGGGGTGCAGGCGCCGGACGTGCCGGGTGCGCTGCACGCGGCGGAGCATGCGGCTATCGGGCTGCTGCCGCTGATGGCGACGTGCGACCGCTGGGACATCGGCGGCCTGTCGACGGCGAACCACGCGGACACCGAGGCACCGACGGTGTTCGTCTACGACGGGCATCCGGGCGGAGCGGGCTTCGCGGAACGCGCATACGGGACGGCGGCCGCCTGGCTGTCGGCGACCCGGGAGGCGATCGCGTCTTGTGGCTGCGAGACGGGGTGCCCGTCGTGCGTGCAGTCGCCGAAGTGCGGCAACGGCAACAACCCACTGGACAAGACCGGCGCAGTCTCCGTCCTGGACGCAGTCCTGACCAACCTCCCAACCTGACCCACCCACCCGGCGAAGGAACCTGACCGCGCCGAGTCCGGCCCGGCGGGTCGGTCAGCCGGACGGGGCGGTGATCGGGCCTGCTCGGGCGGCTGCGGTTGCGAGGCGGGTGAGGCCGGGCAGTGGTGTCACGGCGACCTCGACCTCGATCACGATGTCGAGGCCCTGCAGGCGGCACGAGGCCAGCCGGCCGCCGTTCGCGGCCACAAATTGTGCGGCTCTGTCGCACGCCGCATCCCGGCCTTCGACGGTTCGGACCGCGCCCGCGAGGGCGCCGAGGTCGGCCGCCGTCCGGGCGATGTGCCGGCCCGTTCGTGCCGCACCGACGGATGCACCGGCAACACCGGCCGCGACCAGCACCAACCCGACCGCCAGCACGAAGATCGAGGCCGCACCGCGATCCCGTCCGGCCTTTCCCGGGCCAACCCACGCCAGGCCGTCCCACGCCAGGCCGTCCCACGCCAGGCCGTCCCACGCCAGGCCGTCCCATGCCAGGCCGTCCCGCGCCAGGCCGTCCCACGCCAGGCCGTCCCATGCCAGGCCGTCCCGCGCCAGGCCGTCCCGCGCCAGGCCGTCCCGCGCCAGGCCGTCCCGCGCCAAGTCGTCCCGCGGCAGGCCGTCCCGCCCCAAGCCGGCCCACGCCAAGCGGGCCCACGCGAAGCCGACCCACGCCAAGCCGACCCACGCCAAGCCGACCCACGCCAAGCCGACCCACGCCAAGGCGACCCACGCCAAGCCGACCCGCACCAAGCCGGATCTCATCGGGCCGGATCTCATCGGGCTGCCGCCGCGCCCGCTCCGCCGGACCCCGTGCCGTCCGGCTCCCGGGCGGCGGTCGCGGATGCCTCGACCGTGATGGACGGAAGGTGAGCGCCGAGGATCGGCACCGGGGCGCGGACCGTCACCGTCACGGCGTCCGCGTCGCCGGAGAGAGTGATCTCCGCCCCGGCGGGTGCGATCCGGGCGGCGTTCTCGGTGCCGGGGCCGCCCCGGGCGGCGAGCAGCGCGCCCTCGCGGGCCGCGTCGACGCATCGGCCCTTCGTCGTCACGGCGCCGACCGCGGTGAGGCCCGCGAACAGGAGCAGCATGAGCGCCGGCAGCCCGGCCGCCAGCTCGGCGGTGAACGCCCCACGATCGCGCCCGCGCGCCGGCAGGCGGACGGGCCACCGGCGCCCTTTCACTTCAGGGCCCCGTTGATGACCCCGGTCAGCGCCGCCTGCACACTCGGGCTGCTGACCACCTTGTAGAGGACGCCGGCGAACGCGACCGCGGCGAGTGTGCCGACCGCGTACTCGGCGGTGTTCATGCCTTCGTCGCCTCGCAGGGCCGCGAGGCGGGCGATGAGTCTGCGCACGTGGATCTCCTTCTTTGTCGGGTTGTCAGAGGACGTCGCCGAGGACGGCGACCACCACCGGCACGAGGCCGGCGAGCACGAAGGCGGGCAGGAAACAGAGCCCGAGCGGCAGCACGATGAGGACGCCGGCGCGACGCGCTGCGGCATCGGCGGCCGCCGCCCGGTCGCCGCGCAGGTCGTCGGCGAGCCGGGTCAGTGCCCGGGCGAGCGCCCCGCCGCTGGCGCTGGAGCGGACCGCGGACGCGATGAGCCGGTCCGCGCCGGCGACGTCGGCCAGATGCGCCCACGCCTCCGGGTGATCGGCACCGAGCCGAAGCGAACGGCCGACCCGGTCGAGCCGCTCACCCAGCGGACCGCCGAGCGCCTCGGCGACGGCCGACACCGCCCGGTCAACGGGAGCGCCCGCCCGCAGCGCGGCGGCAAGGAGGTCGCAGCTCAGCGGCAGGTCGGCGACGGCACGCAGCCGCGCGTCCCGCACCTGCGCGGGCTCCCGGCGGCCCAGCTGCCGCTCGACCGCGAACCCGACGGCGACCCCGATGACGACCGCCCACCAGCGCCCGGCGAACGCCGCAACCCCACTGCCGGCGGCGACCGCGACGAGAATCCGCGTAGCCCGGCCCGAGGATGCCGGCGGCGGCCCGTCCAGCCGGGACAGGCGCCGGGCGACCCCGCTCAAGGACGCACCTCGCCCGCGAGCGGCGCCATTTCGGGCAGCGAAGCCACCTTGTGCGGACACGCCACGGCGTCCCGGCCCGCCGGTGTCGCGTGCCCGGGCGTCCGCGCGGCGAGCAGCAGCGCGGCCGCACAGCACGGCCGGAACGGCACCCGTGTCGGCCCGCCGGGGCGGAGCACCGCGGCGGCGCCACACGTCGGCTCGTTCATCGCGCCGGTCCGTTCGCGAGCCGGTCCGCCCAGAGCAGCCCGGCCGACTGCAACAGCACCGCGCCGACCGCGCACGCCGCACCGAGCGGCGTATGCAGCAACACCTGGAGCGGATCGGCGCCGACGCTGTAGCCCAGTCCGATCCCGCCGACCGGCAGCGCTGCCAGCAGCAGGGCCGTGGCCTGTGCGCCCGCGGCCTGCGCGGCCGCCGTCGCCCGGGAACGGTCGGCCGCCCGCGCGTCGGCCTCGATCCGCTCGACCAGGTCCGCGGCGGGTGCGCCGGTGCGCTCGGCCAGCCGCCACACGGCCGCGACCAGCTCGGCGAGCCGCCGGTCCGGCGGCAAGGCCCCCGCCGACCCGGACGACCCAGCAGCGCCAAACGAGCCCGAGGTGCCGGGCGACCTCGAGGTGCCGGGCGAGCTCGAGGTGCCGGGCGAGCTCGAGGTGCCGGGCGAGCTCGAGGTGCCGGGCAAGCCCGAGAGGGCGAGCGAGCCCGAGGCGCCGGACGAACCCAAGAAGCCGGACGAGCCTAAGGCGGCGGGCGAGCCCAAGACGCTGGGCGAGCCGCCCATCGACAGGCCCGCGCGCAGGTCGGCCGCGAGGGCGGTGAGCTCATCAAGGCTGCGGGACCGTTCCGCCGCCGCCCGGCGACGGGCCGCTCGCCGCAGCGCCGCCCGCGTGCCGAGCACGCCGCCGGCCGCCAGAACGAAACCCGCCACCGGCCCCGCCGCGATCAGACCCGCCGTCGCCCCGGCCAGCGCGGCGGCGCCCATGACCCGCCTCGGCCGGCGCCCCGCGACCTCCCGGGCCCGCTCCCGCAGCGATCCGAGGTCCACTCTGGGCACCGCCGGCCGCCGCGCGGGCCGCCGCTCCTCGAGCCGGCGAACAACCGTGCGCGCGGGCCAGACCGCCACCGCCGCGGCAGCGGCGAGCAGCGCGGCCGCCAACACCCAGACCGTCCAGCTCACGGCCGCGCCCCCAAGACCGGCGGCACCGCAACACCGCGCTCGGCGAGCTGCCGCGCCAGCGACTCCGCACCCGGTCCCGCCCCGCGACCCCGCCGCCAGGCCGGCACCACCGTCACCAGTCGCTGCTCTCCCTCGGGCAGCAGCACCCCGACCGACTCGAGGACCCGGCCCCGATCGGTGCGCCGGACCTGAAGCACGACCTGCAGAGCCGCCAGCACCTGTGCGTGCAGCGCGGCCCGCGGCAGCCCGCCGAGCATGCCCAGCGCCTCCAGCCGGGCCGGGACGTCGGCCGGCGCGTTCGCGTGCAGGGTTCCGGCGCCGCCGTCGTGCCCCGTGTTGAGGGCACCGAGCAGGTCGACGATCTCGGCGCCCCGGCACTCGCCGACGACGAGCCGATCGGGCCGCATCCGCAGCGCCTGCCGCACCAGGTCGGTGAGGCCGACCGCACCGGCGCCCTCGACGTTCGCGGTCCGCGCCTGCAGCGCGACCACGTGCGGGTGCAGCGGCCGCAGCTCGGCCGCGTCCTCGACCAGCACGATCCGTTCCGTGTGCGGCACCAGGGCGAGCAACGTGCCGAGCAGCGTCGTCTTGCCCGAGCCCGTCCCGCCCGTGACCAGGAACGCGAGCCGCGCACCGACCACGGCGGCCAGCAGCGGGGCCAGCTCCGGCGGCACCGTTCCGTGCTCGACGAGCTCACCCAGGCTGAACGGCCGCTGCCGGAACGTCCGCAGGGACAGGTACGGCCCGCCGGTCGCCACCGGCGGCAGCACCGCGTGCAGCCGGGTCCCGTCGGGGAGCCGCGCGTCGGCATAGGGCTGGCCGTCGTCGAGCCGCCGGCCGCACGCCCCCGCGAGGCGCTGCGCCAACCGGCGTACGTCGTCGAGGCCGCCGAGGGCGACGGCCGCGCGCCGCAGGCCGGCACCGCGGTCGACCCAGACTTCCACGCCGTTCACGAGGATGTCGGTGACCTCTGGATCTTTGAGCAGCGGCGCCAGTGGACCGGCACCGATGAGCTGGTCATGCACCCGGTCGGCGAGGCGAAGCACGGCCGTGTCACCTAGCACCGCCGCACCCGGCTCGCCCCGAACCGCGGCGACCACGGCGGCCGGCGTGGCGTCGACCCCGTCGACGGCGAACCGGCGCCGCACCCGCTCGGCGACCCCGGCCGACTCCGGCCCACCCGGCCCGGCTCCCCGCAGGGCATGCCGCCCGGCCGAGGCGGACCCGACAGCGGGCCCGGCCGGACCAACCCGCCGGGCGACCGGGGCCCCTGCGGCCGTACCCGGGATGAACGGCGTCGCGGTCATGCCGCGACCCCGGCCCGCTCGTCGGTCGTCAGCTGCCTGAGCAGTCGCTTGCACAGCTCCGCGAGCGGTCCGCGCCCGTCCGCGGCCGGCGCGTCGCCCTTTTCCAGCGCCCGGCACACCGCAGCCTCGGGCCGCAGCGAGCCTGCCAGCGGTAGTCCGATGGACCGGGCCACCTCGCGCGCCTTGAGCTTGCCCGGCGCGGGTCCGCGCACCACCACGGCGAGATTCGGGCAGTGCAGCCCGGCGACGGCGGCGACCCGGGAGGCCGCCGCGGTCGCCCGCAGCTCAGCCGGCACGATCAGGATCGCGCGGTCGGCCGCCTCCAGCGCCAGCGCCGCGGCGTCGTCCAGCTGGCGCGGCAGGTCCGCGATGATCACGTCGCGGCCGCGCCGCGCGGCGTCCAGGGTCGCGGCCATCGCCTCGCCGGGCACCGCGAGCACCTCGTCGCGGGCGAACGACAGCAGCACCAGGTCACCGCGGTGCGGCAGCGCCGTGAGCAGCGCGGGCGGGTCGACCCGGCCGCCCGCGCCCGCGAGCGCCGGCCAGCGCAGTCCGTCGACGCCCTCCCAGCCCAGCACCAGGTCCAGGCCGCCGCCGACCGGGTCGGCGTCGACCAGCAGCGTGCGATGGCCGGTGCGCACCGCGGTCACCGCCAGGGCACCCGCCAGGATGCTGGCGCCCGCGCCGCCGCGGCCGCCCATCACGGCGAGGATCCGGCCCGGCGGGGCCGCGTCCGGGCGCTCGGCGAAGCGGTCGACGAGCCAGGGCTCGGCCGCGGGCAACTCGGCGACGTGTTCGGCGCCGAGGCTCTCGGCCACCTCCCACGCGGCCACCACCGCCGGGGTGTGGCCGACTATGACCATTCTCGGTCGGCGCGGGAGCCGGGCGCGCAGGCAGGCCGCCGCCTGGTCCACGCCGATCATCACCAGCGGGGCGGCCGCGAAGCGTGCTCGGGCCGCCACCGGGTCCGGTGCGACGTCGACCTCGGTGCCGCCCGCCGCAGCCAGGCGCAGCAGGTCGTCGAGGAGGTCCGGATCGGCGGTCACGACCAGCGGCAGGCGCTGTCCGGTTCGGACGGAGGTGCGGGCTGACATCGCGGCTCCACGGGTACGGCGGGCGGTTGGGCACCCACCGTTCCGCTCCTCCGAGGCCCGCTCAACCGGCCGGTACTCGCCTGTGGATAACTCCCCTACCTGTGGACATCTCCCGCCAACCCGGCCGATCTGCTATCGGCGTACACAAAAAAGTCTCGGACGCCCGAGGTGGCCGGGCGTCCGAGATCTCGAATTCGTAAGGGGGTGCTGCCTTATAGCGTGGCCAGCGCGAACAGCATTCCGGTGGCCAGGACGCCGACGACCACCGCGAAGACGGCCCGCCCGCGGCCGTGGCCGTGGCCGCGCGAGGCCTTGGCGAGCGCCCAGATGCCGAGGCCGAGCGCTACCGGGCCGAGAAACCAGAGCACGATGGCGAACAACGCCACATAGCCCGCGGCGATCGACTGCCAGGACCGCCCGGTCGGCAACACCCAATGCGCGGCGCTGCCCGGCGACTGCCCAAAACCCGCTGGTGGCGCACCCTGGAATGACCCCGCCGGGTAGTGGCTAGGTGCGGGCGGATAGGCCGAACCCGGGTACGGGCCGGACACATATCCATTCGACGGCACTCCCTGAGAGGGATCCGGAGCATACTGCCCATCCGGGTGGAAACCGGCCGGAGCGGGCGGGTAGTGATGCGCCATATGCGGACCCTTTCCGTATCGGCCACCAACGTGACCGAGGCCGGAACAGGTGGCCGGCACTCCCCACGATCGGCCCGGCCACCCGGCAACTGAGAGACCGGCGCCCGCCCGGGAAGGTCGGGCCCATACGGATCAATGCAGGGTGGGCCGGTAGATCAGCTCCTGCATGCGGCCGTCAAGCGTCCGGCTCTCGAGCAGTTCCAGGTCGAAATCGGCCGCACCCTGGAAGATCGGCTCCAGGCCGTTCTGCCCGGTGATGACGGGAAAGACCGTCACCTGTACGCGGTCGACGAGCCCGGCGGCCATCAGCGCCCGGTTCAACGTAAGGCTGCCGTGCGAGCGCAGCGGCACATCCGACCGCTCCTTGAGCCGGGCCACGATGTCGACGGCGTCGCCGCTGACGACGGTCGCGTCCGGCCAGTCGAGCGGTTCCTCCAGCGTCGTCGACACCACCGTCGCCGGCATGTTCACCATCCGGGTGACCCATGGGTCACGCACGGCCTCCTCGGTGTTCGAGGCCAGCAGGCCCGCGAACGTCCGGTACGTGTTGGCCCCGAAGATCATCCGCTGCTTCACGTCGTACAGGGCGAGGCGGTGTTCGAGCAGCTCCGGACCCTGCTTGCCCCAGTAGCCCGTCCAGTCGCCGGTGGCGGCGCCGTAGCCGTCAAGGCTGGAGAAGATGTCGAAGGTGTAGGTAACGCCCATGTCGTTCACCTCGAAAGTTCGGTGGCCGCCCGTCGGGCCGCCTCTCACTTCCGCTACGAACGCCACCGCCCCGAATCGACACGACCGGGCCGGGAAAGGGAACGACCCCCGACGGGGGAGTCGGGGGCCGTCCTGAGATTCGGCTCCGGGGGGGTCGAGCCGAATCGGACCCGGTGATCGCGGGGGGCGCAACCACCGAGAATCCGTGTGGGAATGTCGCGACAGCCGCCGACAACATGAATCCCTGTCGCAACATAAGCATGCCTCAGTACCGCCCCACCGTCGAGTACCCAGGGTGACCGTCTCTCTCATGTCGCGCATCCGTGACCACACCGTGCGCCTCCTGGACCGCCGCAATGCGCCATGCGGCTACACTTTCGGCCCGTGGGCCAGAGTGCCGCGTTCTTCGACCTCGACAAGACCGTCATAGCCAAGTCCAGCGCGCTGGCCTTCGGACGGCCTTTCTACCGCGATGGGCTGATCAGCCGCCGCGACGTAGTGAAGTCCGCCTACGCCCAGCTGATGTTCCGGCTCGGCGGCACCGACGAGCAGACCATGGCGCGCACCCGCGACTACCTCGCCGCCCTGTGCAAGGGCTGGAAGGTCGAGCAGGTTCAGCAGATCGTCGCCGAGACCCTCGAACAGCTGATCAACCCTTACGTGTACGCCGAGGCCGCGGTCCTCATCGGCGAGCACCAGGCGGCGGGCCGCGACGTGGTGCTGGTGTCGGCGTCGGGTGACGAGATGGTGCGTCCGATCGGCGCTCAGCTCGGCATCGACGACGTGATCGCGACCCGGATGGGCATCGTCGACGGGCGCTACAGCGGCGAGGTGGAGTTCTACGCGGCCGGCCCGAGCAAGGTCGCCGGCGTCCGCGCGATGGCCGCCGAGCGTGATTATGACCTAGCGGAGTGTTACGCCTATTCGGACTCGAGCAGTGACCTCCCGCTGCTGGAGGCCGTCGGCCATCCGAGTGTGGTCAACCCGGACCGGACGCTACGCCGGGTGGCGCTGGAGCGCTCGTGGCCCGTGCTGGAGTTCCGCCACCCGATCCCATTGGGCCGCAGGCTGCGGGAACGTCCCGCGGTGCCGGTCGCCGCGGCCGCGATCGGCGTCGGCGTCGGCGTGGCGATCGGCCTGGCCATCTACGGGCGGCACCGCCGGACCCGCGCCGCCATGGCGTGACGGGCCGCGCGACGGGCGGGAAGCTGACCGTGAGGCCCTAAGCGCAAAGCGTCTGACGGATGACGGTAAGTAACTTTTTCCCGCCGGAACCCTGGCGATCAAGCGCTGACCGGCGTAGAAAGAACTGGCGGACCTCGGAGCAGGATCCGTGCACGGCCACCGGGAACCCACGCGCGATCAGCCACGGCAGGCACGTTGCGGCGGCACCTCATCAGGACTGTCGACAACGACCCAGGTGCACGCTTGATAACCCGGTCCGGACGTGCGAAGCGGCGGCGCCTCCTCGGAGGCGCCGTCCTCATGTCCGAGGTGTTCAGGCCGGCGCGATCGCGGCCCGGTGCCGGTTGCGCAGCTCCTGATAGACCGCGCGGAACACGTGCGGCCGGGAGTGGAAGTCGACACCCTGGGCCCACAGCTCCGTGTTGACGGTCGTCCCGTCGTGGCGCTCGATCAGGACGGTCATCCCGCCCTCGATCTCCCACCCGCCGATCCGGTGGGTGTGCCGGTGCAGCCGGACCTGCGCGATCTCCGCCCAGCTCAGCGTCCGCGACCGGAGCAGCCCTCGGATCCGCACCCCGCCCGGGCCGACGTAGACACCCATCTCGCAGATCCGCCAGCCGCCCACGACCCAGCCGGCCGCGATGGCGCCGGCGACGATGCGAAGGACGGGCCCGGCAAGCCCGAACTGCTCGACGGTCGCCCAGCCGAACAGGGCGAGCGCGATCGCCTCCCAGCCGATCACGAGCCACCGGCCGGTGCCGGGCGTGTACGGACGGATCCACTCGTTACCCACCACGCGAGTATGCCCACGGCGCGTGGGCCGCAGGCAAACGCATCGTGATTATCCAGCCGCGGGGGCGAGCACCCCGTCGCCGATCGCCGCGATCTCGTCGGCGCCCGCCGAGACGGCCGCGGCGTAGTGCCGCAGCCAGGACCGCACGCCGTCCGGCGTACCCGTGGCGTATGCGCCGGCCGAGCCGACGTACTCGGGCTCGCGGGCCAGGTGGCCGGCCTCGACGCCGACCAGGCCGCGCGGGTCGAAGCCGCGGCCGATGAGCGTCAGCCGCGCGGCCGCCCGCGCGACGACCCCGGAGGGGCCGGCGAACGGCCTCAGCGTGATCAGCTCGGCGTGCACGATCGCGGCGAGCAGCATCGGCGGGGTCCGATCGTTTCCGGCCACGAGCCCGGCCAGCGCGTCGATGCGATCGGCGCCGTTCTGCAGCCGCCCGAGCGCCTCGGCGGGCACCACGCCGTTGGCCGCGAGCATGTGCAGCCGGGCGAGGACCTGGCGCGGCGCGCGGGGCCAGAGGTCGACCAGCCCGCCGAGCCCCTCGGCGACCCGCAGGGCGCCCTGGAGCACGGGATCGGTGACCGTTCCGGCGCGTACCTCCTCAAGGTCGTACCGGTGGTCCTCGAGGGCCGCGCTGGCGACCGAGGCGCGCAGGCTGACCTCGGCGGCGACCTGGCCGCCCTTGCGGCGCAGCGAGCGATGCCGCAGCGCGGCGTCGACGCGTTCGCGTGCGGCGGTGAAGGCGGGCTCGACGTCGGCGAGCGCGAGCAGCGGGGCTAGTGGATCCGGAGTCACGGGGCAACGGTAGCCGGAAAAAGACCCGGGCCACGGGATGCGCGAAGTGGCTCAGAAATGGCAGGATTCGCGCAGCACCGAGCACGCCGTGCCCGATTGGCGCGCACCGGGCGCCGCTCGGCGCGGCCAGCAGGCGCTACCTCGCCGGGTACCCCCGGCAGAACTAGTGTTCACACAAGCCCTCATGAGCGAGCGAATCATCAATAACAGGGAAGCGGAGCCCCGGCATGAGTGAGACGTTGGAGAACCTGTACTCGGAGACGCGGACGTTCCCGCCGCCGGCCGACCTCGCCGCGAGCGCCAACGTCAAGGCGGAGGCGTACGACGAGGCCGCCGAGGACCGGCTGGCGTTCTGGGAGCGGCAGGCCGAGCGGCTCAGCTGGGCCGAGCGGTGGAACCAGGTGCTCGACTGGTCCAACGCGCCGTTCGCCAAGTGGTTCGTCGGCGGCAAGCTCAACATCGCCTACAACTGCGTGGACCGGCACGTCGAGGCCGGCAACGGCGACAAGGTCGCGATCCACTGGGAGGGCGAGCCCGGCGACAGCCGCACGATCACCTACGCGGACCTGCTGAAGAGCGTCTCCCAGGCGGCGAACACGCTCACCGAGCTCGGCGTGACCGCCGGCGACCGGGTCGCCATCTACCTGCCGATGATCCCGGAGGCCGCGGTCGCGATGCTGGCCTGCGCCCGGATCGGCGCGCTGCACAGCGTCGTCTTCGGCGGCTTCTCCGTCGACGCGCTCGCCACCCGGATCCAGGACGCCGATGCCACGCTGGTCATCACGGCCGACGGCGGCTACCGGCGCGGCAAGCCGTCCGCGCTCAAGCCGACCGTCGACGAGGCCGTCGCGCAGTGCCCGAGCATCGAGCACGTGCTCGTCGTCCGCCGTACCGGCGAGGATGTCGCCTGGGGCGAGAAGGACGTGTGGTGGCACGAGAGCGTCGAGCGGGCCGACGACCGGCACGAGGCGCAGGCCTTCGACGCCGAGCACCCGCTCTTCATCCTCTACACCTCGGGCACGACCGGTAAGCCCAAGGGCATTCTGCACACCACCGGCGGCTACCTGACCCAGGCGTCGTACACGTTCAACGCGGTCTTCGACATCAAGCCGGAGAGCGACGTCTACTGGTGTACCGCCGACATCGGCTGGGTCACCGGGCACTCGTACATCGTCTACGGCCCGCTCTCCAACGGCGCCAGCCAGGTCATGTACGAGGGGACGCCGGACACGCCGCACAAGGGCCGGTTCTGGGAGATCGTCGACAAGTACAAGGTCAGCATCCTCTACACCGCGCCGACCCTCATCCGGACGATGATGAAGTGGGGCGACGACATCCCGGCCAAGCACGACCTGTCGTCGCTGCGCCTGCTCGGCAGCGTCGGCGAGCCGATCAACCCAGAGGCCTGGATGTGGTACCGCGAGCACGTCGGCCGCGACAACTGCCCGATCGTCGACACCTGGTGGCAGACCGAGACCGGCGCCATGATGATCTCGCCGCTGCCCGGGGTGACGGCGTCCAAGCCCGGCTCGGCCATGACCCCGCTGCCGGGCATCTCCGCGGACGTGGTGAACGACGAGGCGGAGTCGGTGCCGAACGGTGGCGGCGGCTTCTTGGTGCTCCGCGAGCCGTGGCCGTCGATGCTGCGCACGATCTGGGGTGACGACAAGCGCTTCCTCGACACGTACTGGTCGCGCTTCGGCAAGGGCGCCGGCGTGGGCGACGAGTGGGTCTACTTCGCCGGCGACGGCGCCAAGAAGGACGACGACGGCGCGCTCTGGCTGCTCGGCCGGGTCGACGACGTCATGTTGATCTCGGGCCACAACATCTCCACCACCGAGGTGGAGTCGGCGCTGGTCTCGCACCCGTCGGTCGCCGAGGCGGCCGTGGTCGGCGCGACCGACCCGACGACGGGCCAGGCGATCGTCGCGTTCACCATCCCGCGCGGCAATGTGGACACCTCCGGCGATCTGGGCGAGAAGCTCATCCAGGACCTGCGCAACCACGTGGCCAAGAAGCTGGGCCCGATCGCGAAGCCGCGCCAGATCATGCTGGTGGCCGAGCTGCCGAAGACCCGGTCCGGAAAGATCATGCGGCGCCTGCTGAAGGACGTGGCCGAGCACCGCTCGCTCGGCGACGTCACGACGCTGCAGGACTCCGCCGTGATGGACCTGATCTCCTCTGGCATGCAGGAGAGCAAGTCCGAAGACTGAGACAACCATCTATTAACGGCGGCAGACCTGGGATCGTAGGGTCTGCCGCCGTTTCAAGGCTACGGCCCATTTTTTGGCCATTTGCCGGTGCTTGCAATATGGAAAAACCATAGCGGGTCTCTATCGTCCATCAATGTCGCCAACCCCTTCCTACGCATCGGTGCGTTTGCATACGTTCACGTGAGCCCCGAATCCGGGGCCGAAATACCGCCGTCCGCTGCACCCAGCGTGCGGTCACGTCAACGGAGGTACACGTAGTGCGCAAGGTGGTCGCAGGACTGCTGGGCGCCGCGATGGTCACCAGCGTCGGGGCCTTGTTCCCCGCCGGTGTCAGTGCGGCCCCACCGGTCGATCCCGCCCCAGCCGCCAAGCCCAGCTCGGCGCCGGTCGACGATCTACCCAACCCGCTGGAGGACAAGCGCCGTTCGCTGCGCGAGGCCGCGGTCGCGGACGTCGTCAGCGGCAAGGCCACGGCGGTGACGAAGAACGGCAGCACGGTCGTCAAGGTCGGTCGCACCCAGGGCTCGGGCGCGACGAACCGGTCCGTGCCCAAGGCGGGCAAGGACCAGTACGTCGAGATCGCCCGCGAGCGGACCGACCGGATCTTCGTGATCCTCGCCGAGTTCGGCAACGACCGGCACCCGAGCTACCCCGATGTGGACAGCAACCCCGCGATCCCCGGACCGACCACCTTCGAGGGGCCGCTGCACAACAAGATCCCGGCGCCGAACCGCGCGGTCGACAACTCGACCGTCTGGCGTTCGGACTACTCGCCCGACTTCTACCGCCAGCAGTACTTCGGCGAGGGCAGCGGCGTCGAGTCGGTAAAGACCTACTTCGAGAGCCAGTCGTCGGGCCGCTACTCGGTCGACGGCGAGGTCACCGACTGGGTCAAGGTCAACTACAACGAGGCCCGCTACGGCCGCGACCTCTGCGGCAGCAACGTCTGCAGCAACACCTGGGCGCTGGTGCGTGACGCCGCGAACAAGTGGGTCGCCGACCAGCAGGCCGCGGGCCGCAGCGACGCCGACATCGCCGCCGACATGAAGTCGTTCGACCAGTACGACCGCTACGACTTCGACGGCGACGGCAACTTCAACGAGTCCGACGGCTACATCGACCACTTCCAGATCGTCCACGGCGGCGGCGACGCGGCCGACGGTGACCCGCAGCAGGGCGAGGACGCGATCTGGAGCCACCGCTGGTACGCGTACGGCACCGACCAGGGTCGCACCGGCCCGAGCGGTAACCTGCTCGGCGGCACCCAGATCGGCACCACCGGCATCTGGATCGGCGACTACACCATCCAGCCGGAGAACGGCGGCCTGAGCGTCTTCGTGCACGAGTACACGCACGACCTCGGCCTGCCGGACGACTACGACACCTCCGGTGGCGGCGACAACAACAACGAGCACTGGACGCTGATGGCGCAGAGCCGCCTCAGCGCCAAGGAGGACCAGGGCATCGGCACCCGCCCGGGCGACCTCGGCGCCTGGAACAAGCTGCAGCTCGGCTGGCTCGACTACGAGACCGTCGTGGCGGGCCAGTCCAAGACGCTGAACCTCGGCCCACAGGAGTACAACACCGCGAAGGCTCAGGGCGTCGTCGTGGTGCTGCCTGACAAGGAGGTCACGACCGAGCTGGGCGCGCCCTTCGCGGGTGCGGGCCAGTTCTTCTCCGGCAACGCCGATGACCTGAACAACTCGATGAGCAAGAGCATCGACCTGACCGGCAAGACCACCGGTGCGGTCACGCTCAAGGGCCGTTACGACATCGAGGCCGACTACGACTACCTGTACTTCGAGGCCTCGGAGGACAACGGCGCGACCTGGACCCGGCTGAACGGCACGCTCAACGGCGCCGCCTTCCCGACCGACGCCAGCGGAACGCCGGCGCTGACCGGCAGCACCGGCGGCGCCTGGGCCGACATCGCGGTCCCGCTGAACGCGTACGCGGGCAAGAAGATCACCTTCCGCCTGCACTACCTGACGGACGGTGGCGTCTCCGACGGCGGCTTCTTCGGCGACGAGGTAACCGTCACCGCGGACGGCGCGACGGTTTCGACCGACGGTGCCGAGGGTGCCAGCACCTGGACGCTGAGTGGGTTCACGATCGTGGGCGCCACCTCGACCAAGCTGTTCGACAACTTCTACATCGCGGGCCACCGCAGCTACGTCTCGTACGACAAGTACCTGAAGACGGGCCCGTACTTCTTCGGCTACCAGCCGGCGAAGCCCGACTACGTCGACCACTACGCGTACCAGGAGGGTCTGCTGATCTCCTACTGGGACACGTCGCAGGTCGACAACAACACCAACGTCCACCCGGGCTCGGGTCGCAACCTGATCATCGACAGCCGGCCGGCGCCGTTCTACAACCTCGAGGGCCTGCCGTGGCGCGCCCGCATCCAGGTGTACGACGCGCCGTTCAGCCTGAAGAAGGCCGACTCGTTCACGCTGCACATCAACGGCAAGGCCAGCTACATCCGGGGCCAGGCCGCGCAGCCGACATTCGACGACACCAAGAAGTACTTCTACGCCGAGCTGCCGAACCACGGAGTCCTGCTCCCGGCCGTCGGCGTGAAGATCAAGGTTGTCGACGTGAACGGCACGTCCATCAAGGTCAAGATCAGCTGATCCATCGCTGAAACCGCGCGGCGCCCGGGGAGTGACTCCCCGGGCGCCGCCTCATTGGGGAACCACCCGTTCCCGGGTGGCGTCGGAGGGTAATGGCCATGAACCGCGCCCCGATCGCCGTGCTGTTGATGACGACACTCCTCGCCGGCTGCTACCAACCAGACCAAACCGGACAGGATCCACTGCCCATTCAGTCGCGCCCGACCGCGCCGCCGAGTGAGCCGACCGACTCGTTCCAGCAGGACGACCTGATCGTCGGAACGGTCAACCGCGGCGGCTCCGGCCCCTGCTACGGCCTGATCACGGACGACGGCCAGCAATTCGCCCTGTACGAGAATCAGGGCCGCGAATTGGTCAAGGGCACCCGGATCCGGGTACGGGCCGAGCCGTCGCTGCTGCGGATCGACTGCGGAACCGGCGACCTCTACCAGGTGACGGCCCTGGACGTGCTCGGCTGACCCGTTTGTCCATAGACACAGAGTCACATCATGTAAAGATCTACTTTCATTTGCGACAGGCACTTCCATAGATCGGAGTGTTTGCATACCTTCACGTGAGCCCCGAATCGTCGGGGCCGTTTACCGCCGTTCCGCTGCACACAGCGATCGGTCACGTCAACGGAGGTACGTAGTGCGCAAAGTAGTCGTGGGACTACTCGGCGCCGCGATGGTCACCAGCGTCGGGATCATGCTCCCGGCAGCGGCGACGGCGGCGCCCCCGGTGGATCCGGCTCCGGCGAAGGCCAGCAAGAAGGCCCCGGTCGACGACCTCCCGAACCCGTTCGAGGACAAGCGCCGCGAGCTGCGCGAGGAGGCCGTCAACGGCATCCTCAAGGGCACCGTCAAGACCCAGAAGCGCGGCGGCAGCACAGTCGCCAAGGTCGGCAAGACCCGCGGCGGCGGCGAGACAAACCGCCGCGTCAGCCGGAGCGGTCAGGACCAGTACGTCGAGCTCGGCCGTGAGCAGACCGACCGGCTTTTCGTGATCCTCGCCGAGTTCGGCAACGACCGGCACCCGAACTACCCGGACGTCGACAGCGACCCGCTCACCGCGGGCCCGACGACGTTCGAGGGACCGCTGCACAACAAGATCCCGGCTCCGGACCGCGCCAAGGACAACAGCACGGTGTGGCAGGCCAACTACAACCGGGACCACTACCAGAAGCTCTACTTCGGTAAGGGCAAGGGCGCCGAGTCGCTCAAGACCTACTACGAGACCCAGTCGTCCGGGCGCTACAGCGTCGACGGCGAGGTCACCGACTGGGTCAAGGTCAACTACAACGAGGCCCGCTACGGTCGCGACTGCGACATCAACGGCGTCTGCACCGACACGAACATGTGGGCGCTCGTCACCGACGCCGCCAACAAGTGGGTCGCGGACCAGAAGGCCGCCGGGCGCACCGACGCCCAGATCAAGGCCGACGTCGCGAGCTTCGACGTCTGGGACCGTTACGACTTCGACGGCGACGGCAACTTCAACGAGGCCGACGGCTACATCGACCACTTCCAGATCGTCCACGCCGGCGGCGACCAGTCCGACGGCGACCCGCAGCAGGGCGAGGACGCCATCTGGGCGCACCGCTGGTACGCGTACAACACGTCGGCCGGCATCACCGGCCCGGTCACCAACAAGGCCGGCGGCACCCAGATCGGCAACACCGGCATCTGGATCGGTGACTACACCGTCCAGCCCGAGAACGGCGGCCTGAGCGTCTTCGCTCACGAGTACGGCCACGACCTCGGTCTGCCGGACGACTACGACACCTCCGGTGGCGCGAACAACAACAGCGAGTTCTGGACCCTGATGGCGCAGAGCCGGCTCTCCGGCGCCGGCGAGGCCCTCGGCACCCGCCCGGGCGACCTCGGCGCCTGGAACAAGCTGCAGCTCGGCTGGCTCGACTACGAGACCGTCGTCGCTGGTCAGAAGAAGACCATCGAGCTCGGCCCGCAGGAGTACAACAGCAAGAAGGCGCAGGCCGCGGTCGTGGTCCTGCCCGACAAGGAGGTCACCACCGACCTCGGCGCGCCGTTCGCCGGCGCCAGCCAGTACTTCTCGGGCAACGACGACAACCTCAACACCACGCTGACCAAGTCGGTCGACCTGACCGGGGCCACCTCGGCGTCGCTCGGCCTCAAGGGCCGCTACAACATCGAAGAGGGTTACGACTACCTCTACTTCGAGGCCTCCACCGACGGCACCACCTGGACCGCGCTCGACGGCACGGTCGACGGTGCCCCGCTCGGCGTCGACGGCGCGGTGCCGCCGCGTCCGGCTCTCGGCGGCGACAGCGGTGGCGCGTGGAAGGACATCAGCCTCCCGCTGAACGCGTACGCCGGTAAGAACGTGCAGGTCCGCCTGCACTACATCACCGACGGCGGCCTCTCCGCCGGCGGCTTCTTCGGCGACGACCTGACCGTGACCGTCAACGGCACCCCCGGTGCCGCCGACGGCGCCGAGGGCACCCCGGCGTGGACCGCGGCCGGCTTCAGCGTCCAGGGCGCGTCGATCACCGACCTGTACGACAACTTCTACATCGCGGGCAACCGCACGTACACCTCGTACGACCGGTACCTGAAGACCGGCCCGTACAACTTCGGCTGGGCGACCGCCAAGCCGGACTGGGTCGAGCACTTCTCGTACCAGCAGGGTCTGCTGATCTCGTACAACGACACGTCGGTGGCGGACAACAACGTCAACCAGCACCCCGGCTCCGGTCGTAACCTGATCATCGACAGCCACCCGGCGCCGTTCTACAACCTCGACGGTGCTCCGTGGCGCTCGCGGATCCAGCTCTACGACGCGCCGTTCGGCACCACCAAGGCGGACTCGTTCTCGCTGCACCTCAACGGCAAGGCCAGCTACATCCGCGGCCAGGCCGGGCAGTCGACGTTCGACGACACCAAGAAGTACTTCTACGACGAGATCCCGTGGGCCGGCGTCAAGCTGCCGGCCGTCGGCGTCAAGATCAAGGTCGTGTCGCAGAAGGGCACCTCCCTGAAGGTCAAGTTCTCCTGACCGACCCGCACCACAGCGACGCCCGGGCGCCTCGGCGCCCGGGCGTCGCCCCTTTCCGGCGGGAACCCACGGCGGAAAAACCGGGTCTCACTCACGGAGGTGCACCATGATCCATTTTTCCCGTACGGCCACAGCAACGCTCCTGGTCCTGGGGTCGCTCACGGCGTGCTCCGGCCCGACCGTGACCCAGGGCAACTCCGTGCCAGTCCCGCCCAGCGGCGCCACCTCGGCGACCCCCACGACCCCGGCGGCCTCGCGCGTCCCCCGGAGCCCGGCGGGACCCGACGTACCCACCGGCGCCCCGCCGTCCCGGCCCGCCGGCATCCCCAAGACCCCGACGGACATCGTCCACTCCGCCGGCTGGACCGAGGGCACCATCACCCGCGGCGGCTCCGGCCCCTGCTACGGCATGGTCACCTTCGACGGCGTCGCATACGCGATGTATTCGGACACCGAGATCAAACTGTCCGAAGGTGATCACATCCGGGCCCGGCTCACCCCGGCAAAACTGCGGATCGACTGTGGCGAAGGCATCCCGGTCAGCGTGGGTGCCGTCCAGCACTTCCCCTAGACCCGTACCCTGTTTCGCATGAGTGCCCAGGTGGACGAGGCGTGCGTACTGACGGAGGGTCCGTGGACCCACCGTTCTGTCGGCGCCAACGGCAGCCGCTTCCACGTCGTCGAGGCGGGCACCGGGCCGCTCGTGCTCCTGCTGCACGGCTTCCCCGAGTTCTGGTGGACCTGGCGTGACGTGCTGACCCGGATCGCCGACGCCGGCTTCCGGGCCGTCGCGATCGACCTGCGCGGCTACGGCGCCAGCGACAAGCCACCGCGCGGCTACGACGGCTACACGATGGCCGCCGACGTCACCGGCCTGATCCGGGCGCTCGGCGAGCGCTCGGCGATGATCGTCGGCGCGGGCGCCGGCGGCATGATCGGCTGGGCGGCGGCGGCGTTCCACCCCAAGATGGTGAGCCGCCTGGTGGTGCTCGGCGCGGCACACCCGCTGCGGCTGCGCGCGGCGCTCTTCGCGGACCCGCGCGGCCAGCTGTCCGCCAGCGCCGGCCTGCTGCGCTTCCAGGTCCCCCGCTACGAGCATGTGCTGACCAAGGACGACGCGGCCCTGGTCGGCGAGCTGATCCGGCAGTGGAGCAGCCCGAGATGGGCGGAGACGCGCGAATACGCGGAATTCGTGGCCCGGTGCCGGGAGGCCATGCAGATCCCGCAGGCGGCGTTCTGCGCGCTCGAGGCCTACCGCTGGGTGTTCCGGTCGGCGCTGCGGCTACAGGGCTACCGCTTCGTCAAGCTGATGCAGAGCCCGCTGATCACCCCGACGCTGCAGATGCACGGCGCCCTGGACACCGCGGTGCTGCCGCGCACGGCGCAGGGCTCGGGCCGCTACGTGATCGCGCCGTACGAGTGGCGCCTGATCCCCGACGCCGGCCACTTCCTGCACCAGGAGGCGCCCGACATCATCACGGGCGAGATCCTGCGCTGGCTCAAGACCTAGACGCGGTGCTCGTAGAGCTCGCTGACCTCGTGCGCCGGCGCCCAGCCCTGGTAGACCCCGAAGTCGAACTCTTCCAGGCCGAGGTCGCGGGCGACCGGCGCCCGGCCGCCCGTGTACTCGACGCGTAGCCAGGAGTCGGCCTCGGCCAGCACTATGAACGGTTCGCCGCGCCACGAGCAGGTCGTGCGGACGTACACCAGGTCGGTGAACTCGCCGGGCTGAAGCACGCGGACGTACCGGCCGGGACGGGACTCCTCGAAGCCGTCACCGGGCTCAGGTGCGTAGATCCGCACGTTCTCGCCGTCGGGGGCTGCGTCGTACTCCCGGCCGTGCCAGGTCACCACGTAGCCGTCGCGCATCACTGTTCACCGACCCGGCGCCACACCGGCGCGTCACAGTCGAAGACCGCGACGAGCTGCCTGTCGCCGTCGGCGTCCATCCGCCACAACTCGGCGCCGTGCGGCAGCCGCACACTGTCCACCTTGAACTCCGCGATGACGTCCTTGCCCTCACCGGGGGCGAAACCGTTGCCCCGGAACGGCGACCGCTCGATGACCCAGCCGTCCATGGCCCGCAGCGCCTGCTCGCTCTGCCCGCCGTACGGGATGCGGTAGAGGCTTGGCCGGTGTGCCGGCCAGCTGAGCACGAAGGCCTCCTTGGCATCCGGCTGGTAGGGCGAGCCCTCGTAGATCAGGCCGAGCGCCGCGAAGAGCTCGCCCGGCGAGTTCAGGTGCTCGACCTCCCCGGCCCGGTGCACGAAACCGGCGACCCGGTCGTAGCCGCGCTCCAGGTAGTAGTCCACCTGCTCGGCGGGCACCGCCTTCTGCATGGTGGTCAGCGACGCCGACGGCTCGGTCGGTCGCGGCGACGGCGACGGCGCGGCGGACTCCGCGGGCGCGTCGGCGGGGTCGCCGCCGAGGCCGGCCTCGACGGCCCAGCTGGCGAGGGCGATGACCTGCGGTCCGGGGTACCTGGCGCCGATCACCGACGTCGGGTTGACCGCGAACGACCAGGCCGGGTCGGGCCAGTTGCGGATCAGGTCAACGAACCGGACGGCGACGGTGCGGGCGGGCTCGGCGAAGTGCTCGGCGAGCCGGTCCTTGCTGGTGAAGACGACGAGGAACCGCTCGCCGTCGATCTCCTCGGTCCGGAACGCGAAGCCGGACTCGCCGGGCGCGCTGCCGGGCCGCGAGTTGGGCGCGACGGGCACGAGCACCGTGGCGAGCAGCAGGGTGGAGAGGAAGGAGTCGGTGCTGGCGTCGTCCACGGCCTGGATGAGGTCGCGCTCGACCTCGTTCGCCGGGATGAAGTCGTCCTCTTCCGGCGCGGCGCCGGCCGTGAGCGCGGCTTCGGCGGTCGGCGGGACGATGCGGCGCTCCAGCACCACGGGCACGGCCGGGCCGGCGTCCGTCGAGCGGCCGGCGCCTGCCGCGCCGGGGATGACCGGCGGGGCGAGACCGGTCCGCGGCGGCGCGGCCGCGGACTTCGGGGCCGTCTTCGGCGACGCCTCGTCGGGGGTGTCCTGGTCCGTCGCGTCGACGTCCTGCCCCGGCCGGTCCGGCGCCTCGGCGTCCAACGGCGGCCGCTGAGCGTCGTCGTCCGTGGGCGGCGGGATGTGCGCCGGCAGCGGGGGCGTCTGCGCCATCGGGGTGCGCGTGGGCAGCGGGGAGTCCGGGCGCTGCGGCGGGGCCGCCGGTTCGCCGGAGCCCGCGCCCCGGCTCGTCGACGTCGGCGAGCCCGGGCGGCCACCGAGAGTGCTCGGGGTGCCGGTGCGGCCCGCGAGGGCGTCAAGGGCGCTGGGCATGCTCGGCGGGCGGGTGGCGCCGCCGGGCGGAACGGTCGGCGGCGCGTAGGCGGCCGGCACGTCGCCGCTCGCACCGCCGGTCTCGCCGCCGGGACGGTGCGGGGGTCCGCCGGGCTCGCCCGCTAGGCCGGTGGGCTGCGCCGCGCCGGCGCGGTCGGGCACGCCGAAGCCGTTGAACTGGCCGCCGGGGATGCCGTTGCCGCCGCGGCCGCCGCCGCCCGGGCCCTGCGGGGTGCCGGGCACGCGCGCGGGAAGCCCGCTGGGCAGCACGCCGCCGGGGGTACGCAGCGGCAGGCCACCGGGGCCGACCTCGCCGCCCGCCGGGTCGGCCGGGAGGCCCGGCGAGCCGGAAGCGGGTGCCGGACGTCCGGCGGGGTGCGCGCCGGCCGGGGCCGCGCCACCGACGCCCGCGGGCGCAGAGCCACCCGGGGGCGGGCCGTAAGCAGAACCACCCGGGGGCGGGCCGTAAGCAGAACCGCCTGGGGGCGGGCCGTAGGCAGAGCTACCTGGAGGCGGGCCGTAAGCAGCGCCACCCGGGGGCGGGCCGTAGGCAGAGGTACCCGGGGGCGGGCCGTAACCAGAACCGCCCGAGGGCTGGCCATGCGCAGCACCGCCGGGGGGCGGGCCATAGGCAGAACTGCTGGCCGGCGGGCCAGAAGCAGAGCCACTCGGCGGCGGGCCGTAGGGAGTGCCGCTGTAGGCGGGGCTGCCAGCCGGGTCGAGCGCCGGAGGGCCGGAGGAGCGCACGCCGGACACCGGAGTACTCGCCGGCGACGCACCCGGCGCCGGAGCGCCCGACATCGGCCGGTCGGTCATGGGGCCGCCTGGCTGGGCGGCCGCCGGGTAGGCCTGTGCGGCCGCGGCCGCCGAATAGCCCTGCGCCGCCGCGTTCGCCGCCAGGGTCGCGGCCGCGTGCAGGTCCTGGATGCGTTCCGGCGCGTTGCTGCCCTCGCGGCCCGGGCCGCGGGTCGGCAGGCGCAGGTCACCACGGGAGAGCTGGGCGACGAACCAGGCCGGCAGGTATCCCTCGATCGGCAGGCCGGGGTTGACCGCCAGCCACCACTCGAGGTTGGGCCAGGTGTCGGCGAGCTCCGAGTAGGCCACCCGGCGGGCCGAGCCGGTGTAATCGGCCAGGCAGGCCTGCAGCGCCGCCGGGGAGGTGAAGGCCAGCACGTGTGTGCGGCCGCCGGTGCTCCACGTGCCCCAGCCGAGCGGGGCGAGGCCGGCAAGGGCGTCCGCCGAGACCGGCAGGAGCAGGTCTACCCCGGCGAGAATACGGAAATAGGACTCCTGGTCGTCGGTGCGCAAGGCGTTGCGCATCGCGACTTCGGCGTCCGTAGCCGGTTCCCACTCGGTCACGTCCACCTCTCCCTTCGCGGCGAACGGGCCACCTCAACGCGTACAACCTACAAGGTCAGGCGGCGATCACAATGGGCGGATGGATGCATACAGCCAAGAAGTGGTCCATCTGCGTGATCAAAGGCTGCCCATACTCACTTGTGTTACGCAGAGACATCGCCCGATGACTGAAGGTAGCCGGATGGCGGGAGAAACAGCAACGGCCGGAACGACGCCCTTTCGGGCGTTCCGGCCGTGCCGCGAAGATTCGGCGGTACGCGAAGTTCAGCTGAAGCGCTTCTCCGCATTGCCCTCGGTCGCGGCGTAGTCCTGCGCGGACCGGTCGACCGCGATCTTGATGCCCCGCAGGATGCCCTTGAGGTCGGTGGACGCCTTGGTCCACCGCTGCTGCCGCACGGCGTACGCCGTCTGCGCCTTGCCCTCCCACGTCGCCACCAGCGGACGCGCGTCGGCCTCGAGCTGATTGAGCTGCGATTCGAGCTCGTTCAACGCCTTCTGGATGTCGGCGGCGGCCCGAGCCAGGGCCCCGAAGTTGACCTTCAGCAAACCGTCGTCCATGAAGTGATCCCTTCCCCGCTTGGTTTTAGAGCGGCAGTGTGTGGCCACCGCCACCGGACTTGGTCACCATGTCGGCCGCCGAGTCGTCGGTGCTGGTGTAGCTGACACCCGAGGTCCGGATCGCTTCCGCGGTCTCCGCCAGGGCCTTGTTGAGGTTCGAAAGGTCGTTCTGATACTGGATCTTGACGGTCTCGAACGCCCGACCACCCCGGCCGACCCAGGCGGTCTGCAGATGGGAGAGCTCGGACATGAGCTTGTTCAGCATTGACGTCAGCGAATTGTTGACCTGATCGAACTGCGCGGCGGTCTTGGCCATCACCGCGGCTTCTGCCTTCGTCTCGGACACCCCGGACGTCACCCCGCTTTCTTGATCGTCTTTCGCTGCACCGGATCCTGAGTGGACGGGTCGTGCTGGACGACCACCGGAGCATGTGGCGTGACTCTCAGGTTAGCCCTTAACAACAGACAGTGGGGGGCGCCATTGAGCAGCCAATTGTCCATTCCCATCGCCGACGGTAATGACTTGGTGTCGGTCCCGGTAGCCCCGCGAGACAAGCTGTGGATAACCACGCCACCCCCTGCCCAGGCCGCCCGAGTCCTACGATGGGGCCGCGCGGTCAGGGCGTACTACGGGAGAGGCGGGCCCACGTGGCGGCAGATGTGTCGGGTGGCCGCGGCTTCCCTGAGCTCGGCGGCGCCGGCCGGCCACTGCCGAAGATCCGCCGGCAACATGTCCGACATGGACGATTATTCGGTATTCGCACGGGCCAGTGGGTCAGCACTCAGGTGGCGACCGCCGCCTTACTCGTCGGCGCGATCAACGGCCCGATCGGGCTCGGCGCCGGCGTGCTCCTCGCGGCGATCCTGCTCGCGGTCACCTGGCTGCGGCTGCGCGGCCGGTGGGCGTTCGAGTGGCTCGGCACCGCGATGCGCT
This sequence comes from Actinoplanes sp. NPDC049668, assembly GCF_044465445.1. NCBI lineage: Bacteria > Bacillati > Actinomycetota > Actinomycetes > Micromonosporales > Micromonosporaceae > Actinoplanes > Actinoplanes sp. NPDC049668. The sequence continues at coordinate 226,070 of NZ_JBITLR010000006.1, read as the reverse complement.
TCGCCGGCCGGCGGCACGGCGTCTCCGCCGCGGCCGCACCGGGCGCGCTGCTCGAGTTCGTCGCGCCGGGATCCCGCATCGAGCAGGCGGACCTGGCCGGTGACCCGGCCGCGGTCATCGTCGACGGGCACAGCATCACCGCGGTGCTGGAGCTCGGCGACCCGAGCGGCCTGCTCGCCGAGGAGACCGTCATGCTCCCGTCGCCGGTCGGCCTGCTGCCGCCCGCCGGCGGCGAGCACCCGCCGTGCCGGGTGCAGCTCCTGCTGATCGGCGTGCCCGCGCCGTCCCTGCACGCCGGCGGCGGCACCCCCGCCAACTCCTACCGCCAGCTCACCGAGGGCCGCCTGCTCGGACACAGCCGGGCGCTGCTTGCCGTACGGGTGCTGCGCGCGGAGGGCTGGCCGGAGCAGGACCTGCGGCGCGCGCTGTCCGGCCTGGTCCGCAAGCTGTCGCGCCGCCTCGGCCCGGTCCCGGCCCGGCCGCTCGGCGAGGCCGCGGCCCTGCGGGTCATCGCCGAGCTGGCACACGACGACGGCGTCGGCGCCGCACACGAGACCTGGCCGGGCCTGCGGGTCGGCAGCCTGACGCAGGCGACCTTCCGGCTGCGGCGCTGGCCCGACCTACGGATCGAGACGGCGCGGCGGCTCGTGCCGCGGATACTCGCGCTGCCCGCGTCCGCGACGACGGTCGCGCTCAGCGCCGGCCCGCGCCCCGCGACGGGCACCGAGGCGGCGATCGACCTGACCGTCCGCCTCGCGGCGCCGGACGCCGCCTCGCTATCGGTCGCGACGCAGGCGCTGCACAAGCTGATGGCCGCCGAACGGGCCGCGGCCCGGCGCCTGGACGGCGAGCACCTGGACGGCCTCACCGCCACCCTGCCGCTGGCCATGCCCGCCACGCCGGGGCTGCCCGGCGCGCCCGGCCTGGAGGCGGCCGGCGCCGACCTCCTCGACGACCTGCAACTGCCGATCGGCGGCGCGGGCCTGATGATCGGCGCCAACCGCAAGGGCGAGCCGGTCATCGCGCGGCTGTTCCGCCCCGAGCAGACCCGGGCGTTGCTGGTCGGCGGCGTCCGCTGCGCCCAGCTGCTCGCCCTGCGGGCGATGGCTCTCGGTGCCCGGGTGGTCGTGCAGACGGCCCGGCCGCAGGCCTGGGAGCCGTTCGTCCGGGGCGCGGCGGTGCCGGGCGACTCCATCGCGGTCATCCCGCCGGGACGCACGATGGAGATCCCGCCGGGTTCGGCGCTGCACCCGTTGCTCGTCGTGGTCGACATCGGCCCGGTCGGCGCCGACAACCGCCCGGGCGCGGGCTGGCAGGCCACGCTCGTGGTCCGCGACGACTTCGGCCCGGCCGACGCCGACGTGGCCTCCCGGGCGGACCTGCTGCTGGTCCAGCCGCTGCGCGCGGAGGAGGCGAGTCTGGTCGGCGCGGCCCTCGGCCTGGGCGAGACGGCGAAGTGGCTGACCCAGATCCGCGCGGACATGGTCGGCGTGATCAACAGACGGGCGGTCCGCTGGGCCGCCCTGTCGCAAACCCCGATCGAGGCCCAGCTCATCGGCCCGCCGGTCCGCGGCTGAGCCGACCGGGGCCGCACCGGCCCATGGAGGGGGCGCACGGCTGAGCCAGGGCCGCACCCGGCCCCGGAGGGTGAGGGCCCCGATGCGCGGCTGAGCCGATTAGGGCCGCACCGGCCCCGGAGGGGTGAGGGCTAACTGGGGATTGGCCGGTTTTGTCGCGCTCTGTCGGCAACGACCGGGAAAAGAACGGGGGTGTTCCCCGCACAACTGGACTGATCATGGCACCATCCCGTGCCATGGGCATCCTCATCCGGCTGGTGATCACCGCCGTCTCGCTGTGGATCGCGACTCTGGTGATCGACGGCATCCGCCTCACCACCGAGTCCATCGGCGATCAGGTCCTCACCCTGCTGATCGTCGCGGCGATCTTCGGCATCGTGAACGCGGTCCTGCGCCCGATCATCAAGGTGATCGGCTGCGGGCTGTACGTGCTGACCCTCGGCCTGATCTCCGTGGTCGTCAACGGCCTGCTGTTCATGCTGGTCAGCTGGATCGCGGGCCAGTTCGACCTGGCGTTCCACGTGGATAACTTCTGGCCGAGCGCGGTCCTCGGCGCGCTGCTGGTCGGCGTCGTGAGCTGGCTGCTCAACATGCTGGTCCCGGACCGCGGGGAGAAGTAGGCGGCGGTACGCCACCGGGCTCGGCCCGCGTTGACTCCAACGCGCGCCGAGCCGTCGTCGCGCCCTGCGACGGAGTGCGATCTTCAGGCCACCGCCGGAGGATTGGTCCGGTGAGCTGGGACATATGCAAGGACCGGAGCCCCGGCATGAACCTTACGGTGGGTGCATGGGCGAGGAACGGCGCGGCTATCTATACGGCCTCACGGCGTACGTGCTGTGGGGCTTCTTTCCGATCTACTTCAAGCTGCTCGCGCCCTCGCCGCCGCTGGAGATCCTCGCCCACCGGGTGATCTGGTCGGTCCTCTTCGTCAGCCTGGTGCTGCTCGCCATGCGCAACTGGCGCTTCCTGTCCCGCATCCTGCGCGACCGGCGGCTGCTCGGCGGCATCACCCTGGCCGCGGTGCTGATCGGCGCGAACTGGGCGACCTACATCTACGGCGTCAACTCGTCGCGGGTGGTCGAGACGGCGCTCGGGTACTTCATCACGCCGCTGGTCGTCGTGCTGCTGGGCGTGACCGTGCAGAACGAGCGCCTGCGGGGGTGGCAGTGGGCCGCCGTCGGCATCGGCGCGCTGGCCGTCGCCGTGCTGACGATCGACTACGGGCACCTGCCGTACATCGCGCTGGTGCTGGCCGCGAGCTTCGGGTCGTACAGTCTGATCAAGAAGCGGCTCGGGCTGCCGCCCGCCGAGGGCCTGTTCGTCGAGTCGGCCGTGCTCGCCGTGCCCGCGCTCTGCTACCTCGGCTGGCTCAACGCGACCGGCGACGCCGAGTTCGGGCACGTCTCGACGACGCACACGATCCTGATGCTGCTGTCGGGGCTCGCCACGGCCGTACCGCTGCTGCTCTTCGCCGCCGCGACCAACCGGGTGCCGCTGGTCGGCATCGGGATCCTGCAGTACGTCGCGCCGATCCTGCAGCTCGCCTGCGGGGTGCTGATCTTCCACGAGCCGATGCCGGCACCCCGGCTGGTCGGCTTCGCGCTGGTCTGGATCGCCCTGATCATCTTCACCGTCGACGGCATCCGGGGCGCCCGGACCGCAAGAGGGAGGACGGCGGCCGCCCCGGCGGCCGCCACCGCCGAACCAGCCGCCGTCCTTCCGCCACGCTGACGAGAGAAGCTCCCGTCAGGGGACGTCGTAGGAGAGCAGCGTCCTGTCGTCGTTGCGCACCAGCGCCAGCCGCGACAGCTCGCCGCCGGTGAAGTGCGTCACGCCGGACATGGTGAACTCCTTGCCGGGCGACGCGACCCACGAGCCGAGCTGCTCGCTCTCCCGGTTCGGCCCGTACGCCATCAGCCGGATCCGGTAGGGCTCCGACTCCTCGTTGCCCCGGTTGTAGAAGCAGACGAGGCTGATCTTCGTGCCGCCGGCGGCGCCGGTGAGATTGATGTTCGCCGTCACCGGTACCCGGTCGCTGGCCGGCGTCATCGCCACGGTCGGCCCGTTCACCGACGGATCCGCGACGCCGCGGCCCATCCAGAACACCGCGCCGACCCCGACGACCAGCGCGAGGCAGGCCGCGGCCAGCGCCGAGCCGAGCACCCGCCAGCGGACCCGCCGACGTTCCTGGCGCCGCGTCGACTGCGCGGCCATGACCAGGTCGGGCACGCTGGTGCGCCGGTTCGGGGGCGGCGGCAGCAGGTCGGGGGCGAGCAGCTTCTCGAACTCGGCGGGGTCCAGCCGGCCGAGTAGGCCCGGCAGCACCGCGATGTCCGCGACCGCCTCCCGGCAGAAGGAGCACGTCGCGAGGTGCCGTTCGTAGGCGGCGCGCTCCGCGGGCGAGAGGGCACCGAGGACATAAGCGCCGTCGTCGTGTTCGTGATCGCACCTCATCCCGTCACCCCCATCTCGTCCAGAACCATGCGTAGTGAGCGCAGCGCGTAGTGCGTGCGCGACTTGACCGTGCCGGGCGGGACGCCCAGCCTCGCCGCGGCCTCCGCCACGGATCGGCCCTGGTAGAAGCACTCCACCAGGACATCTCGATGACTCGAGGAGAGCCGGCCCAGTGCCTCCGCGACCGTCCAGGCCTCCACGGCCCGGTCCGCCTCGTCCGCACTCGGCGGTGGCTCGGGAATCATGTCGGTGACCACCTCGCCAACCCGGACCGACCGGCGCCGCCAGGCGTCGATCGCCAGGTTGCGCGCGGTGGTGAAAAGCCATGACCGGACTCCGCCGCGCTCGGGGTCGAGCACCTCCGGATAGCGCCAGGCCCTCAGCAGCGTCTCCTGCACGAGGTCCTCCGCCTGCTGCCGATCCCCGCCGGAGAGGCGAACGGCGTGCGCGAACAGAGCATCCCCGTGCTCTTCCTGCAGAGCGCGCAAGAGCTCGGCATCCTGATCCTGCAAGCCTGCCGACCTCCCTCGCGCGTTCCAACCCGTATTACGTGCGCTCGGGTCGGGCGGTTCAAAGGGGTCTTTACGGAGGCGATCAGGCGGTGACGGCGTCGCCCGCGGACAGCGCCTCGGCGACATTACGGGCGGCGGCCGTCAGCTTGGCGCGGACCACCCGGGCGGACGTCAGCATCTCGGCGGCCGGCAGGGCGCACGCCAGAACCAGCCGGCGCTCCATGTCCCGGTCGGAGACGACGTTGACGGCGGCACAGGCCAGCCCCTGCCGGAACTGGCCCATCTCCAGCTGCATCCCGCGCCGCTCCCCCGCGGCCAGGTCGGCCTCGAGCGCCTCCGGCGAGGTCAGCGTCGCCGGGGTGAACGCGCGCATGCCCCAGTCGCGCAGGTAGCGGGCGCGCTGATCGGCGGTCAGGGTGGCGAGCAGGGCCTTGCCGAGCGCGGTGGCGTGCCCGCCCTCGTCGAAGCCGGGCACCATCTCGTCCATGAACGGCGACCGGGCGCCCTCCGCGCAGGCGGTGACGGCGATCCGGCCACCGACGAAGCGGCCGAGGTAGTGGCTGTAGCCGGTCTCGACCGCGGCCCGGCGCAACGCCTCACCGACCGACGGCGGCCCCCGGAACGCGGAGACCAGCTCGCGGTAACGATCCGCGATCTCCAGGCCGACGATGTATGTGCCGTCCTCTCTGCGGATCACATAGCCCTCGTAGGCCAGGGTGCGGACGAGGTGATAAGTCGTCGCGACGGTCAGCTCGCACCGCCGGGCGATCTGTTTCACGGTGAGTCCACGCGGGGCCCGACCCACCGATTCGAGCACACGCAGGGCGCGTGACACGCTCCGGATGAGATCTGACGGCTCCGCCAGGGGGTCGCGCACAGCCACCTCCGACGCCGGGGACTTACACCATATGAATAATCTTCCCCCGACGGAATGCCTCAAGCGTGTCGACCATGACCGATCTTTACGGCACGTGTGGTCATTAACACTCACCGTCTCGCATTCGGCGCCGCTGGGCATAACCTCCGACTGATGGCCGAGCCGCGGATCCTGCCCGCCGAGAACGCCGCTACCAGCGCGTACTCGGTCAGGCCCTGGCGCGCGGCCACCGGCGCACTTACCACCACCATCGCCTGTTCGGTTCCCGTGTTCCTCGTCGGCGGTCTCGCGGTCCAAATCGGCGACGAACTCGACTTCACCCCGGCGGGGCTCGGATTGGCGGTCTCGGCGTACTTCGGGGCAAGCGCGCTTGCCTCCGTGCCCGCCGGCGCGCTCGTCGAGCGGTACGGGTCGACGACGATCGCCCGGGCCGGCATCGCGCTCGCCTCGGCGACGCTGCTGACGATCGCGGTCGCCGCGACATCACTGTGGACCCTCATCGCGATCCTGGCGCTCGGCGCGGGCGCGAACTCGATGGGCCAGCTGGCAAGCAACACGAGCCTGTCGCGGCACGTGCCGGTCCGCCGGCAGGGCCTGTCGTTCGGCCTGAAGCAGGCGGCGATCCCGGTCAGCACCCTGCTGGCGGGCGCGGCGGTGCCGGCGGTGGCGCTGACCGTCGGCTGGCGGTGGGCGTTCGTGCTGGCGGCGGCCGGTGCGGCTGGCGCGCTCTTACTCGTACCGTCGGAGCGGGCCGCGGCGAAACGGCCTGAGACGGGCAACGGCGAGCGGGCCACCGCGGCCCTGGTCGTGATCGGTGCCGGCGCGACGCTCGCGGCCGGCTCGGCCAACGCGCTCGGCACCTTCCTGGTCGACTCGGCGGTGGCCCGCGGGCTGGCACCCGGTGCGGCCGGACTGGCGCTGACCCTTGGCGGCGCGGTCTGCGTGCTGACCCGACTGCTCGGCGGCTGGCAGGCCGACCGCTTCCCGGCACACCAGATCGCCGTGATCGCGGGCCTGCTGGTCGCCGGGGCGGCCGGGCTGGCCCTGATGGCGGCGCCGAGCCCGGTGACGCTGGTCCTCGGCGTGGTCCTGGGCTTCGGGCTGGGCTGGGCCTGGCCGGGGCTGATGAACTTCGCGGTGGTCCGCCTGCACCCACAGGCGCCGGCGGCGGCGACGTCGATAACGCAGACCGGGGTGTACGCGGGCGGGTGCCTCGGGCCGCTGTGCCTGGGCGCACTGGCCGCCACGGCGGGCTACCCGGCGATGTGGACGGCCGCGGCACTCGCGATGCTGTGCGCGGCGGCGGCAATGGTAGCGGGAAGCCGAATGCTGACCCGCCACGCACTCACCACCGCACCGACCTGACCCGCCAGCTTGTGCGGTCGGCCCAGCTTGTGCGGTCGGCCCAGCTTGTGCGGTCGGCCCAGCTTGTGCGGTCGGCCCAGCTTGTGCGGTCGGCCCAGCTTGTGCGGTCGGCCCAGCTCGTGC
>NZ_JBITLR010000006.1:217416-219075 GCF_044465445.1 Actinoplanes sp. NPDC049668 | reverse complement strand
CGTGCGGTCGGCTCAGCTCGTGCGGTCGGCTCAGCTCGTGCGGTCGGCTCAGCTCGTGCGGTCGGCTCAGCTCGTGCGGTCGGCTCAGCTCGTGCGGTCGGCTCAGCTCGTGCGGTCGGCGATGAAGTCGCAGAGCGACTCCATCGCCCGGCGGGGCGAGCCCGCCGGCAGCTCGGTGAGCTGGGCCCGGGCCTCCTCCGCGTAGGTGCGGACGGTCTCGCGGGCCCGCTTCATCGCCGCGGACTCCCGCAGCAGCCCGAGCGCCTCGGCGTGCAGCGCGTCGTCGACCAGCGGCCCGGAGGCGAGCAGCTCGCGAAGGCGCACGGCGGCGACGTCGGTGTCGTCGTCAGCCAGCGCGTAGAGCACCGGAAGCGTCGGCACGCCCTCGCGGAGGTCGGTGCCGGGCGTCTTGCCCGACTGCACCGACTCGGAGGCGATGTCGAGCAGGTCGTCGGAGAGCTGGAACGCGACGCCGATCGTCTCGCCGTAGCCGGTGAGCGCCTCGACCTGCGCGGTCGTCACGCCGGAGAAGAGCCCGCCGAAGCGGGCCGAGGTGGAGATCAGCGAGGCCGTCTTGTCGGCGATGACGCTCAGGTGGTGCTCGATCGGGTCGGACCCCCGCGGGCCGACGGTCTCGGCGATCTGCCCGTGCACCAGCCGCGCGAACGTCCGCGCCTGCAGGTGAACGGCCTCCGGCCCGAGCGAGGCGGCGATGTCGGCGGCCCGGGCGAAGAGGTAGTCACCGATCAGAATGGCAACGGAGTTGCCCCACCGCGCGTTGGCGCTCGGCGCGCCGCGCCGCACGGTGGCCTCGTCCATGACGTCGTCGTGGTAGAGCGTCGCCAGGTGGGTCAGCTCGACGACCAGCGCGGCCGGCACGATCTCGGCCCGGGAGGGATCGCCCATCTGGGCGCCCAGGGCCAGGATCAGGGGCCGGAACCGCTTGCCGCCGGCGTCCATCAGGTGCCGCGAGGCCTCGGCCACCAGCGGATCGGCGCTCGCGACATTACTGCGCAGCGCATCCTCCACAGCGGCAAGCGTCGCCGACACCGACTCGTCGACCGCGGGGTCGATGTCGAGGCCAAGCGACGTCAGCGCGCTGTCTCCGGTGCTCACCACACTTTCACGATGCCATACGCCTCCGACAAGGGCGGGCGCAGGGGGGCCAACTACAAGGTCCAAAACCACGCCAAGGTGCGGATCCGGAAATGTCCACCAAGGCTCCCGCCCCCACGCGCCTGCCCACCCACCCCGATCAGGCCGCCGCCGCCCGAGTCGCCACCCCAGCCACAACCCGAACAACCCCGAGTCCACACACCCCACGCAACCCAGACACCCAAATCCGACGCGATCCGATCCGGACCGGGTTGGGCCGGCCTGGAACCGAGCCAAGCCGACACCTAGACCCGGCCGACCTGATCCAGGACCCCGACAGGAACGGAACGGAACGGGCCGGGCCGGGCCGGGCTGGGTGGGCCGGGCTGGGTGGGCCAGGCTGGGTGGGCCGGGCCGGGCCGGGCGGGCCGGCCGGGCGGGCGGGCGGGCCGGGCGGGTTGGGCCGGGCGGGCGGGCCGGGCGGGTTGGGCCGGGCGGGCCGGGCGGGCGGGCCGGGCGGGCGGGCCGGGCGAGTTGGGCCGGGCGAGTTGGGCCGGGCGAGTC
>NZ_JBITLR010000006.1:0-217320 GCF_044465445.1 Actinoplanes sp. NPDC049668 | reverse complement strand
AGTTGGGCCAGGCGAGTTGGGCCAGGCGAGTTGGGCCAGGCGAGTTGGGCCAGGCGAGTTGGGCCAGGCGAGTTGGGCCAGGCGAGTTGGGCCAGGCGAGTTGGGCCAGGCCGGGTGGGTTGGATTGGCCGGGCGACCCAATACCAAGACCGGCCCTAGCCTGAGCCAGGACCGGACCGGGTTGGGTTGGACTCAGCCGAGCTGAGCTGGCACCGAGCCGACCTGCGCCAGGATCCGGGGCCGGGCCGGGCCGGGCCGGGTTGGGATGGGCTGGGGCTGGGCCTGATGGGGCCGAGTTGAAAAGGGCCGGGTCGAGGTTAGGCCGGGTCTGGGGCAGAGGCCAGGCGCGCTGAGTCAGGGCCGGGGATCGAGCCGGAACCCGGTCCCCTGCCACGGCTGGGCCAGGTTCGGGCCGAGCTGAGCGGGACCCAGGGACCGGGCTGGGCTGGGCTGGGGCGAGCTGAGCCAGGACTGAGGGCCGGGCAGGGCCAGGCCAGGACCGGCTGAAGCTAGTAGCGCGGCGGCTAGAAACGTTCACCGGGCCGGCGTCGGAGTCCCGGCCACCATTTGGACAGGAGTCCCGAACAACAGACAGCCGTCTTAACCACCGGGCCAAAGCTCCCAACCCTCGGACCGTCGGCCTCCCAACCCGAACAGCGGGCGGCCGCGGTTCGTGGGTTTGGTTTTGGGGAGCACGGACCTGGCAGGGTGGGGGTGGCCGCTCATGAGCCGCCAGGCGATTGGCCGCCCCCGCCCGGTCTCGGCGTGAGCGACGGTCAGCACCCTGCACCCAGGCACGACATGGTCCTGCTGTTATGGGTCCTGCCGTTGATCTTTACCGGGCGGCCCTGACTGTCGATCTTCGAAGCCTGGCCGTTGATCTTCATTGGGCGGATACGAAAAGGCCCGGCCTGGAAGGAGCCAGGATCCGGGCCTTTTGCGGTTGTCGGTTAGCGGACGAACTGGGCGGCGTCGTTCGTGAGATCCAGGAGGGGTGCCGGGACGACGCCCAGGATCAGGGTCACGACTACGCCGATCACCAGGGCGGCCGAGGTGAGGAAGCCCGGGATCGAGACCGACGGCGTCGTCTCGCCTGGTTCGGAGAGCCAGACCATCACGATCACGCGCAGGTACGGGAAGGCCAGCACCATGCTGGTGATCACGCCGAAGATGACGAGCCAGGTCTGGCCGCCGTCGACCGCGGCGCCGAAGACCGCGAACTTGCTCGTGAAGCCGCTGGTGAGCGGGATGCCCGCGAAGGCCAGCATGATGAACGAGAACGCGGCGGCGAACAGCGGGCTCTTGCGGCCCAGGCCCGCCCAGCGGGACAGGTGGGTCGCCTCGCCGTCCGCGTCGCGGACCAGGGAGACGATGCCGAAGGCGGCCAGGACCGAGAAGCCGTACGCCACCAGGTAGAACATCGTGCTGGACAGGCCCTCCTTGTTGAGCGCCAGGACGCCCACCATCAGGTAGCCCGCGTTGGCGATCGAGGAGTACGCCAGCAGCCGCTTCATGTCCGTCTGGGTGACCGCCAGGACGGCGCCGACCAGCATGGTCAGGACGGCGATCACGCCGAGGATCGGCTGGAAGTTCCAGCGGACGCCCTCGAAGGCCACGTAGAGGACGCGCAGCAGGGCGCCGAACGCCGCGACCTTGGTGCACGCCGCCATCAGGGCGGTCACCGAGGTCGGCGAGCCCTGGTAGACGTCCGGGGTCCAGACGTGGAACGGGACCGCCGCGCACTTGAAGAGCAGGCCGATCGACACCAGGGCCAGGCCGCCGAAGAGCAGGGCCTCGCTGTGTGTCGGGTTGGCCACCGCCGCGTGGATGGCGGCCAGGTCGATCGCGCCGGCGAAGCCGTAGAGCAGGGCGACGCCGAACAGGAAGAACGCCGAGGCGTACGAGCCGAGCAGGAAGTACTTCAGCGCCGCCTCCTGGCTCAGCAGGCGCCGGCGGCGGGCCAGTGCGCAGAGCAGGTACAGCGGCAGGGAGAAGACCTCGAGGGCCACGAACATGGTCAGCAGGTCGTTCGCGGCCACGAACAGCAGCATGCCGCCGAGCGTGAAGACGGCCAGCGGGTAGACCTCGGTCGCGCCGGGCTCGCTGCTCGCCTGCTTCAGGTCCTTCTCCGAGCCGACGGTGATCGCCGCCTGCGAGACGAACGCGCCGCCATTCTCGACGGAGCGCTCGCCGATCAGCAGCAGGGAGACGAGGCCGAGCAGCAGGATCGAGCCCTGCAGGAACAGGGTCACGCCGTCGATCGCGACCGCGCCGCCGATGGTCAGCGTCCGGGTGTCGCGGCCGATGATCACCGCGATCAGCGCGGCGACGACGGCGACCAGGGCCAGGATCAGCTGGATCATGTTGCGGCGGTGGCGGGGCAGGATCGCCTCGAGCAGGATGCCGAGGCAGGCCGCTCCGAAGAGGATCAACATCGGCGACAGGGCGCCGTAATTGATCTCGGGTAGTTGGAGGTCTCCCATGGCTACGGCGCCACCTTTCCGTTCGCGACCGCCGTCGGTGCGGGATCGGTCGTGCCGACGTCCTGCATGGTTGCCTCAACCGCCGGATTGATCACATCGGTGACGGGCTTCGGGTAGAAGCCCAGGACCAGCAGCAGGATCACCAGCGGCGCGACCACGAACTTCTCGCGCAGCGTGATGTCCTTGTGCATGGCCGGGTACTCGGTCAGTGTCGGGTTCAGCGTGCCCTGCGTGGTGCGCTGCACCATCCAGAGCACGTACGCCGCGGCGAGGATGATGCCCGTGGTGGCGATGACCGCGTAGGTCTTGTGCACGGTGAACGTGCCGATCAGCACCAGGAACTCGCTGACGAACGGCGCGGTGCCGGGCAGCGCCAGCGACGCGAGGCCGGCGAAGAACAGGATTCCCGCCAGCACCGGAACCAGCTTGCCGGCGCCGCCGAAGTCGCTGGTCAGGGCCGAGCCCCGGCGGGCGACGAACATGCCGACGACCAGGAAGAGCAGGCCGGTCGCGAGGCCGTGGTTGACCATGTACAGCACCGAGCCGGTGCCGGCCTGGGTGGTGAAGGCGAAGATGCCGATGCCGATGAACCCGAAATGCGCGATCGAGGTGTACGACACCAGCCGCTTCAGGTCGTTCTGGCCGACCGCCAGCAGGGCCGCGTAGATGATGCCGATGACGCCGAGGACCAGGGCCGCCGGCGCGAACCAGCGCGACGCCTCCGGGAACAGCGGCAGGCAGTACCGCAGGATGCCGAAGGTGCCGACCTTGTCGAGCACGCCGACCAGCAGCGCCGCGGCGGGCGCCGGGGCCGCGACACCGGCGTCGGGCAGCCAGGTGTGGAACGGGAAGAACGGCGCCTTGACCGCGAACGCGATGAAGAAGCCGAGGAACAGCCAGCGCGCGGTGTTGGTGTCGAACGCCGCCGAGACGTCGCTGAGCTTCTGCCAGTCGAACGTGTGCCCGCCGATGACCCAGAGGCCGATCACCGCGGCCAGCATGAAGAGGCCGCCGACCAGCGAGTAGAGGAAGAACTTGACCGCCGCGTACTGCCGCCGGGCGCCGCCGTACGAGCCGATGATGAAGTACATCGGCACGAGCATGACCTCGAAGAACACGTAGAACAGGAACACGTCGGCGGCCGCGAAGACGCCGATCATCGTGCATTCGAGGACCAGCAGCAGGGCGAAGTACGTCGGCACGCTCCGGGTGGTTTCGTCGACGTCGTGCCAGGACGCCAGGATCACGGCCGGCACGAGGATCGCGATCAGCATGAGCATCACCAGGGCGATGCCGTCCGCGGCGAACGTGAAACGGACGTCCCAGGTCGGGATCCACGGCTTCGACCAGTAGAACTGGAAGCGGTCGCCGCCGACCTCGAAGGCGATCCACATGACGATGCTCAGCAGGAGCACGACCAGCGACCAGCCCAGGGCGATCGTCTTGGCCAGTTGTGCCTTGGCCTTCGGGATGCAGGCCACCACGGCCGCCCCCACCAGGGGGAGCACCGTCAAGATGAGCAGAAACGGAAAGTCGGTCACGCCAACCATCCCAACTGAATTGCGAGGAAGGCACCGACGACCAGGACTACGCCGGTGAGCATGGACAACGCGTACGAGCGGACGAAACCGGTCTGCAGCCGGCGCAGGCGACCCGAGCTGCCGCCGACGGTGGCCGCGAGGCCGTTCACCGCGCCGTCGATGCCCCTGTTGTCCAGGAAGACCAGCGCGCGGGTCAGGTAGATGCCGGGCCGCTCGAACACCGCCTCGTTGACGGCGTCGGTGTAGAGGTTGCGGCGCGCGGCCGTGACCACGACCCCGGCGGGCTGCTCCTGCAGCGCGGTGCCCCTGCGGAACAGCGCGTACGCCAGGCCCGCGCCGGCGACGGTGAGCACCAGCGAAAGGACGGTGATCACGGTGTGCGACAGCACCGGCTCGTGCTCCGCGACCTCCGGGCCGAGCACCGGCTCCAGCCAGTGCGGCACGCTGGTCTTCATCAGGAAGCCGGACGCGATCGAGCCGACGGCCAGCAGCATGAGCGGGATGGTCATGATGTAAGGCGACTCGTGCGGCTCCTTGATGTCCTCGGTCCACCGCTTCGGGCCGTGGAAGGTGAGGACGAAGAGCCGCGTCATGTAGAAGGCGGTGAGGCCGGCGCCGAGCAGGGCGGCCCCGCCGTACAGCCAGGAGGTCCAGTCGCCGCGCTCGAAGGCGGCCACGATGATCGGCTCCTTGGTGAAGAAGCCGGACAGCGGCGGGATGCCGATGATGGCGAGCCAGCCCATCATGAAGGTCAGCCAGGTCCAGCGCATGTACTTCGACAGCGCGCCGAAGCGCCGGATGTCGACCTGGTCGTGCATGCCGTGCATGACCGAGCCCGCGCCGAGGAACATGTTGGCCTTGAAGAAGCCGTGCGCGAGCAGGTGGACGATGGCCAGCGAGTACGCGCCGCCGCCGAGCCCGACGCCGAGGAACATGTAGCCGATCTGGCTGACCGTCGACCAGGCCAGGACCCGCTTGATGTCGTCCTTGGCCGCGCCGATGATGCAGCCCATCAGCAGCGTGAGCGCGCCGACGCTGACCACGATCGTCTGCAGCGTGGTGTTCGCCGAGAAGATCGGGTTGGACCGGGCGATCAGGTAGACGCCGGCGGTGACCATCGTCGCGGCGTGGATCAGGGCCGAGACCGGGGTCGGGCCCTCCATCGCGTCGGGGAGCCAGGCCTGGAGCGGGAACTGGCCGGACTTGCCGGCCGCGCCGAGCAGCAGCAGGATGCCCAGCACCAGCACGGTGCCGCCGGACAGCGCGCCGACGCCGTTGAACACCTCGTCGTACTGGGTGGTGCCGAGCGTGGCGAAGAGCAGGAAGATGCCGATGGCCAGGCCGGCGTCGCCGACCCGGTTCATCAGGAACGCCTTCTTACCGGCGGTGGCCGCCGACGGCCGGACGTACCAGAACGAGATCAGCAGGTACGACGCCAGGCCGACGCCCTCCCAGCCGAAGTAGAGCATCACGTAGTTGTTGCCGAGGACCAGCAGCAGCATCGCGGCGACGAAGAGGTTGAAGTAGGCGAAGAACTTCCGCCGCTCCGGGTCGTGCTCCATGTAGCCGACCGCGTACAGGTGGATCAGCGAGCCGACACCGGTGATCAGCAGGACGAAGACCGCGGCCAGCGGGTCGAAGAGCAACCCGAATTCCACGTGCAGCCCGCCGACCGCGATGAAGTCCCACAGGCTCTGCTCCGCGGCGCGGGTCTCGGGGTCGAGGCCGCGCAGGCTGAAGAACATCGAAAGGCCGAGGACGAACGGTACGGCGACCGCCAGGACGCCGAGCCAGTGCCCCCACTTGTCGGCCTTCCTGCCCAGCAGGAGCAGGACCGCCGCGCTGGCGAGCGGGATGGCCACCAGCAGCCACATCCCGCTCAGCAGCCCGGTCGCGTGGGCATACTCCACTGTCTGTTCCACGTGAAGGCCCCTTTAGTACTTGAGGAGGTTGGCGTCGTCGACGCTGGCCGAGCGCCGCGTCCGGAAGATGGACATGATGATGGCCAGCCCGACCACGACCTCGGCCGCCGCGACCACCATCACGAAGAACGAGATGATCTGGCCGTCGAGCGTGCCGTTGATCCGGCTGAAGGTCACCAGCGCGAGGTTCGCGGCGTTCAGCATCAGCTCGATGCACATGAACAGCACGATCGCGTTGCGGCGCACGAGGACGCCCGCGGCGCCGATGGTGAACAGGATCGTGGCCAGCACAAGGTAGTAGTCAGGTGTCACTTCTCTGTCCTCTTCGGTGCGGCCTCGCCGGCGGTCAGCTCGCGCACGGGCAGGATCGGCGAGATGCTGCGCTCGGTGCCGTTACCGTCCGGCAGCCGGGCGGGCACAGCGACCGACATCGTGTTCGCGTAGACGCCGGGGCCGGGTTTCGGTCCCGGATAGGTACCCGGCCGGAAGCGCGCCTTCATGCGCGTGACCTGGTCGGCGATCTCTTCCTTGGCGCGCTCGACGTGCGCGAGCACCATGGCACCGACGGCCGCCGTGATCAGCAGCGCGGAGGTGACCTCGAACCCGAACACGTACTTGGTGAACAGCAGCCGGGCGATGCCCTGCACGTTGCCGCCGTTGGCGCTGTTCGCCTCGGCCAGGCCGACGAACTCGGCGCCGCCCAGCGAGCGGGCGAGGCCCGTCGCGACGAGCACGCCGAAGGCGACGCCCAGCAGGATGGCGGCGATCCGCTGCCCGCGCAGGGTCTCGATCAGCGAGTCGGACACGTCGCGGCCGACCAGCATCAGCACGAACAGGAAGAGCATCATGATCGCGCCGGTGTAGACGATGATCTGCACCGCGCCGAGGAACGGCGCCTCGTTGATCACGTAGATGAAGCCCAGATTGAGCATGGTGACGATCAGCCACAGCGCGGAGTGCACTGCGTTGCGCGCCATGACCATGCCCAGCGCGCCGATGACGGCGAGCGGAGCCAGGATCCAGAAGGCCCACGCCTCGCCGGTGGAGACCTGACCGGCGGCCTCGGCCGCGATGGCGATCATCGGGCCACCTCGCCCAGCGCGTCCTTGACGACCGCCGGCGTCAGCGGCGCCCGCTCGGCGCCGGCGGAGGTGCCCGGGTTGGTCAGCGCGCCGAGGTAGTAGTCCTTGTCGGTCTCGCCGAGCCGCATCGGGTGCGGCGGCTGCTCCATGCCGGGCAGCAGCGGCGCCAGGAGCTCCTTCTTGGTGAAGATGAGGTCCTGGCGGCTGTCGCGGGCCAGCTCGTACTCGTTGCTCATGGTCAGCGAACGGGTCGGGCAGGCCTCGATGCACAGGCCGCAGAAGATGCACCGCGCGTAGTTGATCTGGTAGATGCTCGCGTACCGCTCACCGGGCGAGAAGCGCTGCTCGTCGGTGTTGTCGCCGCCCTCGACGTAGATCGCGTCGGCCGGGCAGGCCCAGGCGCACAGCTCGCAGCCGATGCACTTCTCCAGGCCGTCCGGGTGCCGGTTGAGGATGTGCCGGCCGTGGTAGCGCGGCGCCGGCTTCGGCGGCGAGAACGGATAGTCGGTCGTGATGACCTTGCGGAACATGTGCGCGAAAGTTACGCCGAAGCCTTTGAACGAGCCCGTGAAAGTTCCCACGTCACACCTCCTTGTCTGACGTGTCGGCCGGGCTGGGGGTGGTGCCGCCGACCGTGGCCGGCTGGCGTTCCGCGACCGCGCGGCGCGCCCGCGGGCTGGGCGGCACCTGCAGGTCCATCGGCGGCACCGGGAAGCTGCCCGGTGGCCGGGCGGCGAGCTGTTCCTCGATGGAGTACTCGCGTGGCTTCTTGCTGGCCGGCCAGAGCAGCGCGATGCCGAGCACCAGCACCGCCGCGACCAGGTAGACCACCCAGCGGGCGCCGCCGTCGACCCGGGTGTTGGTGACCCGGACGCCGGCCAGGAAGAGGATCCAGACCAGGTTGACCGGGATCAGCACCTTCCAGCCGAAGCGCATGAACTGGTCGTAGCGCATCCGGGGCAGGGTGGCCCGCAGCCAGATGAAGCCGAACAGCAGGATCAGCACCTTGCCGAGCCACCAGAGCAGCGGCCAGTAGCCGGAGTTGGCGCCCTCCCAGAAGGTGGTGATCGGCCAGGGCGCCCGCCAGCCGCCGAGGAACAGCGTCGTCGCGAACGCCGAGACGGTGATCATGTTGATGTACTCGGCGAGGAAGAAGAGCGCGAACTTGAACGACGAGTACTCGGTGTGGAAGCCGCCGACCAGCTCGGACTCCGCCTCGGGCAGGTCGAACGGCGCCCGGTTGGTCTCGCCGACCGCCGCGATGCAGTAGATGATGAAGCTGGGCAGCAGCAGGACCGCGTACCAGCTCGGCGGCGTCGGGTTCCAGCCGAGGATGTCGAACCGCGTCGACGGGTCGCTGCCGGCCTGCGCGGCGACGATCTGCGAGGTCGACATCGTGCCGGCCGTCATGAAGACCGCCACGATGGACAGGCCCATCGCGACCTCGTACGAGATCATCTGCGCGCTCGACCGCAGGCCGCCCAGCAGCGGGTACGTCGAGCCCGACGCCCAGCCGGCCAGCACGACGCCGTACACGGCCATCGAGGAGCAGGCGAGCAGCACCAGCACCGAGACCGGCACGTCGGTGAGCTGCAGCGCGGTCTTCTGCCCGAACATCGTCACGACCGGCCCGAACGGGATCACCGAGAACGCGGTGAACGCGACGGTCGCCGAGATCACCGGCGCGATGAAGTAGACCACCTTGTCGGCGGTCTTCGGGATGATCTCCTCCTTGAACGGCAGCTTCACGCCGTCCGAGAGGCTCTGCAGCCAGCCCTTCGGCCCGACCTGATTGGGGCCCGGGCGGACCGCCATCCGGGCCACGACCTTGCGCTCGTAGTTGATCGTGAACAGCGTCAGCAGCAGCAGGATGACGAAGACACCCAGCAGCTTGATGAGCACGATCCACCAGACGTCGTTCTCGAACGTCTCGAGCGTCGGGTCCTGTGCGTTGGCGAGGAACGCCGAGGTCATCATGAGTTCGCCCCCTGAGCGAGGATCGGACCCGGCTTGCCGGCGCTGAGCCGGACCACCGCACCCGAGGTGACGCCGAGGCTGCGACGCAGCGTCGAGCCCGGCGAGTTCGTGGGCAGCCACACCACCTGCGGGGGCAGATCGGTGATCGCCGCCGGCAGCGTGATCGCGCCGCGGTCGGTGCCGACGGTGACGGTGTCGCCGTCGGCGATGCCGAGCGATTCGGCGAGGTCCTTGCCGATGCGCGCGAGCGGGGCGCGGGCCGTGCCGGCCAGCACCTCGTCGCCGTCGAGCAGCGAACCGAGGTCGATCAGGTGATGCCAGGTCGCGAGGACCGCCTCGCCGGCGCCGGGCCTCGCCGGCTCGGCCGCGGCGACGGTCGGCGCGGCCGGACGGCCGCTCTGGCTCGCCGGGATGCTGCCCAGCTCGCGGCGGATCGAGGAGACGTCGCCGGTACCGAGCGCGACGTCCATCAGCGCCGCGATGGCCTCGAGCACCCGGCCGTCGGTCATCGCGGTGGTGTTGAGCACGGCCTCGAAGGTCCGCAGCCGGCCCTCCCAGTTCATGTAGGTGCCGGGCTTCTCGGCGGCGGGCGCGACCGGCAGCACCACGTCGGCGCGGCGGGTGACCGCGCTCTGGCGCAGCTCGAGGCTGACCACGAACGGCACGGCGTCGAGCGCCTGCTCGGCCAGGCGCGGATCGGCCAGGTCGGCCGGGTCGACGCCCGCGACCAGCAGCGCGCCGAGCGTGCCGTCGGCGGCGGCCGCCACGATCGCGTCGGTGTCGCGGCCGGCTGCGCCGGGCAGCGCGCCCTCGTCGAGGCCCCAGGCCCGGGTCAGCTCGGCCCGCGCGACCGCGTCGGCGACCGGGCGGCCGCCGGGCAGCAGGTTGGGCAGGCAGCCGGCGTCCACCGCGCCGCGGTCGCCCGCGCGCCGGGGCACCCACACGAGGCGGGCTCCGGTCCGGGCGGCCAGCGCGGCGGCGGCGGACAGGCCGCCGGGCGCGCTCGCGAGCCGCTCGCCGACGATCAGCAGGGCGCCGGGCTCGCTGAGCGCCCCGGTCACCGTCGCGTCGGTGGCCAGCAGCCGGGCCTCGTCGCCGGGCACGGCCGCGACCAGGGTCGCGCCGATCTTCTCAAAACCGCGGCTCAGGTACGGCGCAACGGCCGTGACCTTGAGCTTGTTCTTGCCGTGGCCCTTGCGCAGCCGCAGGAAGAGGATGGGGCACTCCTCCTCCGGCTCGAGGCCGACGATGACCGCCGCCGAGGCGTCCTCGACGTCCTCGTAGGTCACGTCGCTCCCGGCGGCGATCGAGGCGGCGAGGAACTGCGCCTCCTCGTCGGTGCCGAGGGAGGAGCCCGCGGCGCGCAGCGGGCGGGCCCGGAAGTCGATGTCGTTCGTGCCGAGCGCGACCCGGGCGAACTTCGCGTACGCGTACGCGTCCTCGACGGTGAGGCGGCCGCCGGTGAGCACGCCGACGCCCCGGTCCTTCGCGGCCTTCAGGCCCTCCGCGGCGGCCAGCAGCGCCTCGCTCCACGAGGCCTCGCGCAGCTCGCCGGTGCCGGCGTCGCGGATCAGCGGGGTGGTGATGCGGTCGAACGCGGTGGCGTAGCGGAAGCCCCACCGGCCCTTGTCGCAGTTCCACTCCTCGTTGACCGCCGGGTCGTCGCCGGCGAGGCGCCGGAGCACCTTGCCGCGCCGGTGGTCGGCGCGCTGTGCGCAGCCGGCCGCGCAGTGCTCGCACGACGTCGGCGAGGAGACCAGGTCGAACGGGCGGGCCCGGAACCGGTACTGCTCGCCGGTCAGCGCGCCGACCGGGCAGATCTGGATGGTGTTGCCGGAGAAGTACGAGTTGAAGGGCACGTCGCCCGGGTCCTCGCCGGCGTCGCCGTCGCCGTAGCCCTCGCCGCCGAAGAAGTCGTCGCGGTAGACGTTGATCTGCTCGCCGGACGAGCGGTCCATCAGGTCGATGAACTTGTCGCCGGCGATCTCCTCGGAGAAGCGGGTGCAGCGCTGGCAGAGGATGCAGCGCTCGCGGTCCAGCAGCACCTGGCTGGAGATGTGGATCGGCTTCTCGTACTCGCGCTTGTGCTCGTGGAACCGCGAGTCCGCGCGGCCGTTGGACATCGCCTGGTTCTGCAGCGGGCACTCGCCGCCCTTGTCGCAGGTCGGGCAGTCCAGCGGGTGGTTGGCGAGCAGCAGCTCCATCACGCCGGCCTGCGCCTTGGCGGCGACCGGCGAGCTGAGCTGGGTCTTGACCACCATGCCGGGCGCCACCGTCTGGGTGCAGGAGGCGACCGGCTTGCGCTGGCCCTCCACCTCGACCAGACACTGGCGGCAGGCGCCGGCCGGGGCCAGCAGCGGGTGGTCGCAGAACCGCGGGATCGCGATGCCCATCCGCTCGGCGACCCGGATGACCAGCTCACCCTTGGCGGCGGTCACCTCTACACCGTCGACGGTCAGCGTGACCAGTTCGGTCTTCTTGGCAACGTCCGTCATATCAGTGCGCTCCTACCAGGGCCTTCTCGGACAGCCGCGGAGCGGTCCGGCCCTCGATGTAGTCCAGGTAGTCCTGGCGGAAGAACTTCAGCGTCGACATGACCGGCGTCGCGGCACCGTCACCGAGGCCGCAGAACGAGCGGCCGAAGATGTTGTCGGCGGTGTCCAGCAGGGTGTCCAGATCCTGGTGGGTGCCCTGGCCGGAGAGGATCCGGCGGTAGGTGCGCACCATCCAGTAGTTGCCCTCGCGGCACGGGGTGCACTTGCCGCAGGACTCGTGGTGGTAGAACTCCAGCCAGCGCCAGGTCGCGTAGACCGGGCAGTCCTGGTCGGAGAAGATCTGCATCGCCGTCGTGCCCAGGATCGAGCCGGCCGCGGCGACGCCCTCGAAGTCCATCGCGGTGTCGATGTGATCGGCGGTCAGCAGCGGCGTCGACGATCCGCCCGGCGTCCAGAACTTCAGGTTGTGGCCGGGCTTCATGCCGCCCGCGAGCTCGATCAGCTCGCGCAGGGTGATGCCGAGGCCGCACTCGTACTGGCCCGGGTTGGCGATCCGGCCGGAGAGCGAGTAGATCATCGGGCCGGACGACTTCTCCGTGCCCATGCTCTTCCACCAGTCCGCGCCGCCCAGCACGATGTACGGCACGCTCGCGATGGTGCCGACGTTGTTGACCACCGTCGGGCTCGCGTACAGGCCGGCGACCGCGGGGAACGGCGGGCGCAGCCGGGGCTGGCCGCGGAAGCCCTCGAGCGAGTCGAGCAGCGCCGTCTCCTCGCCGCAGATGTACGCGCCCGCGCCGCTGTGCACCACCAGGTCCAGGTCGAACCCGGAGCCGAGGATGTCCTCGCCGAGGTAGCCCTTGGCGTAGGCCTCCTTGACGGCGTTGCGCAGCCGGCGCGCGGCGTGCACGGCCTCGCCGCGGATGTAGATGAACGCCCGGCTGGCCCGGATCGCGTAGGACGCGATGATCGCGCCCTCGATCAGCGAGTGCGGGTCGTAGGTCATCAGGGGCAGGTCCTTGCAGGTGCCCGGCTCGCCCTCGTCGGCGTTGATGACCAGGTAGTGCGGCTTGCCGTCGCCCTGCGGGATGAAGCTCCACTTGAGGCCGGTCGGGAAGCCCGCGCCGCCGCGGCCGCGCAGCCCCGAGTCCTTGATGAGCTGGATCAGGTCGTCGGGGTGCACCGCGAGGGCCTTGCGGACCGCCGCGTACCCGTCGAGCCGCTCATAGGTGTCGATCTTCCAGGCGTCCGGCGAGAGCCAGCGCTTGGTGAGGACCGGAGTGAGCTTCTCGAGAACCTCGCGCCGTGGCTGGGTCACTTCTTCTCCTCGTTACCGACGCTGTCACCGGCGGGCTTGCCGTCGCCGGCGGCCGGGTTGTCGGCGACGCCGGCGGCCTCGGCGGGATTCGACGGGACGGCGGTGGCGTCCGTCTTCGTCGCGTCCGGTGTCGGCGTCGACGCGTCGGGGTTGCGCTGCTCGGCGGTGCGTACCTGCGGGTCCTTGACGTCCCCGCCGCCGGTGCTGGTGCCCGCGGCGCGGTGCTCCACCTTGTCGGCCACCGTCGCGGCCACGGCCTTGACCGCACCGGCCGCCTTACGCCCGGCGGCGGCGAGCTTGCCGGTCTGCGCGGGCTTCTCCCGAACCGGCCCCGGGTCCTTGACGGCCTTGGCCGACTCGTCGCGGGCCGGCTTGGTCGTCGTGATCGGGGCGTCGATGTTGAAGTTCGCGACCGCGATGCCGTGCTCCCGGGCGAGGTTGACGCCGCGCAGCGTCGGCGCGCCGGCCGGGCCGTCGGCGACCGCGCCGTCCCGCTCGTCGGCGAACCCGGCCAGCTGGTGCTGCATCTGCTTGAGCGAGCAGATCCGCGCGCCGCGGATCGGCGCCGGCCGCTCGTCCTTGCGCAGCTGCTCGACCAGGTCGACCGCCGCCTGCGGCGTGGTGTTGTCGATCGCGAAGTCGTAGTTGACCGTCACGACCGGCGCGTAGTCGCAGGCCGCGAGGCACTCGGCGTGCTCCAGCGTGATCTTGCCGTCGGCCGTGGTCTCGTCGTGGCCGACGCCGAGGTGCTCGACGAGCCCGTCGTAGACCTCCTGGCCGCCCATGACGTTGCACAGGGTGTTGGTGCAGACGCTGACCAGGTACTCGCCGGTCGGCCGGCGCTTGTACATGGTGTAGAACGTCGCCACCGCGCCGACCTGTGCCTTGTTGATGCCCAGGACCTCGGCGCAGAACGCGACGCCGCGGGGGCTGACGTGCCCCTCCTCGGTCTGCACCAGGTGCAGCAGCGGCAGCAGCGCCGAGCGCTGGCGGCCCGCCGGGTAGCGCGCGATGATCTCGAGAGCCGGTTCCAGGAGCTTCTCGGCCAGCGGTGCGGCGGCCGGGGAGAAGTCCACCGTGGTTTCTGACATTTAGCGGTCACACCCACCCATCACGGGGTCCAGGGACGCGCCGCCGGCGATGACGTCGGCCAGCAGCGCACCTTCCGCCATCGCGGGGATGGCCTGGAGGTTCACGAAGCTCGGGTCGCGCATGTGCACGCGGTAGGGATGCGTGCCGCCGTCGGAGACCGCGTGCACGCCGAGCTCGCCGCGCGGGTGCTCGATGCCGACGTAGACCTGGCCCGCCGGCACCCGGAAGCCCTCGGTCACGAGCTTGAAGTGGTGGATCAGCGACTCCATCGACTGACCCATGATGTTGGCGACGTGCTCGAGCGAGTTGCCCAGGCCGTCCACGCCGACGGCGAGCTGGGCCGGCCACGCGATCTTCTTGTCCGCGATCATGACCGGGCCGGGCTTGAGCCGGTCGATCGCCTGCTCGACGATCTTCAGCGACTCGCGGATCTCCGCCATCCGGACCAGGTAGCGGCCCCAGACGTCGCCGGTCTGCGCGGTCGGCACGTCGAACTTGTACGTCTCGTAGCCGCAGTAGGGCATCGTCTTGCGCAGGTCCCAGGCCAGGCCGGCCGAGCGCAGCACCGGGCCGGTAACGCCCAGCGACAGGCAGCCCGTCACGTCCAGCACGGCGACGCCCTTGGTGCGCTCGTGCCAGATGACCTGGCCGGAGAGCAGCGCCTCGTACTCCTTGAGCTTCTTCGGCAGGTACTTGATGAAGTCGCGGATCTTCTTGATCGCCGAGTCGGGGATGTCCTGCGCGACGCCGCCCGGGCGGATGTACGCCGCGTTCATCCGCAGGCCCGAGGTCTCCTCGAAGATGTCGAGGATGTACTCACGCTCGCGGAAGCCGTACAGCATCATCGAGATCGCGCCGAGCTCCATGCCCGTGGTGGCGATCCAGACCAGGTGCGACGAGATCCGGTTGAGCTCCATCATGAGCACGCGGATCGTGTTGGCCCGCTCGGTGATGTCGTCGGTGATGCCGAGCAGCTTCTCGACCGCCAGGCAGTACGCGGCCTCGTTGAACATCGGCGCGAGATAGTCGGCGCGGGTCACGAACGTCGTGCCCTGCACCCAGTTGCGGTACTCCGTGCTCTTCTCGATGCCGGTGTGCAGGTAACCGACGACCGGGCGCACCTCGGTCACTGTCTCGCCTTCGAGCTCCAGGACGAGACGCAGCACGCCGTGCGTCGACGGGTGCTGGGGACCCATGTTGACGACGATCTTCTCGTTGCTGAGCGGGTCGACGCCGGCGGTGATGGTGTCCCAGTCACCGCCGGTGACGTTGAAGACCCGCCCCTCGGTGGTCTCCCGCTCGGTCGCGTATCCCGATGTCGTCATTGGTAGACCCTCCGCTGGTCCGGCGGCGGAATTTCGGCGCCCTTGTACTCGACGGGCACGCCGCCGAGGGGGTAGTCCTTGCGCTGCGGGTGGCCCTCCCAGTCATCCGGCATGAGGATCCGGGTGAGGTTGGGGTGGCCGGTGAAGATGACCCCGAACATGTCGTAGGCCTCCCGCTCCTGCCAGTCGGCGGTCGGGTAGACGCCGGTCACGCTGGGCAGGCTGCCGCCCGCCGGGATGGCCGCCTCGAGGCGGACCCGGCGGCGGTAGGTCATCGACAGCAGCTCGTAGCAGACGTGCAGCCGGCGCGCGTCGGAGGCGAGATAGTCCACGCCCGACACCGACGAGCAGAGCTCGAAGCGCAGCGACTCGTCGTCGCGCATGATCTGGGCGACCTCGGCGATCCGCTCCGGCGCGATGTGCAGGGTCAGCTCGCCCCGGTCGACCACGACCTTCTCGATCGCGTCGGCGAAGGCGGGGTACGCCTCCTCGAGGGCGTCGTGCACCTCGTCGAAGTAGCCGCCGTACGGCCGCGGGGTACCCGCGACGGCCGGGTGCGGGCGGGCCAGGCCGCCGAAGCCGGACACGTCGCCGGTGCCCGCGATGCCGAACATGCCCTTCTGCGGGTTGTCCGGCAGCTCCGCCGGCGAACCCAGGTGCGCCCCTTCAGGATTCTGCGAGATGCTCACTTGCCACCCTCCCGAAGGTGCGGCTGCAGCTTCATCCAGTTCTCGATGCGGAGCTGCTCCTCGCGGCCCTCCTTGACGGCCTGCGTCCACTCGGCCCGGCGTACCTTGTCCGCCCGGTACGAGGACGGCATCGCGCCGGGCGCGACGATCGGCAGCTTGCCCTCGGCCCGCCGGGCCTCGAGCATCTTGCGGCCGTTCGGGCCGAGCGGCGCGGCCATGACCTTCTCGCGCATCTTGAGGATCGCGTCGATGAGCATCTCGGGGCGCGGCGGGCAGCCCGGCAGGTAGATGTCGACCGGCACGATGTGGTCAACGCCCTGCACGATCGCGTAGTTGTTGAACATGCCGCCCGACGAGGCGCAGACGCCCATCGAGATGACCGAGCGCGGCTCGGGCATCTGGTCGTAGATCTGCCGCACGACCGGCGCCATCTTCTGGCTCACCCGGCCGGCGACGATCATCAGGTCGGCCTGGCGGGGCGAGGCCCGGAAGACCTCCATGCCCCAGCGGCCGAGGTCGTAGTGCGGGCCGCCGGAGGCCATCATCTCGATGGCGCAGCAGGCGAGCCCGAAGGTGGCGCCCCAGAACGACGACTTACGGGCCCAGTTGGAGAGCTTCTCTACAGACGTCAGCAGAACGCCGGCCGGCAGCTTTTCTTCGATTCCCATAGCCCGCCCCCTCTCAGTCCCAGTTGAGTCCGCCGCGTCGCCACACGTAGGTGTAGGCGATGAAGACGGTGACGATGAACAGGACCATCTCGACGAAGCCGAACAGGCCGAGCGCCTCGAAGGACACCGCCCACGGGTAGAGGAAGATGGTCTCGATGTCGAAGATGATGAAGAGCATCGCGGTCAGGTAGAACTTGACCGGGAAGCGGCCACCGCCGATCGGCTGGGGTGCCGGCTCGATGCCGCACTCGTAGGCCTCGAGCTTGGCGCGGTTGTACCGCTTGGGGCCCACGATGGGCGCGATCGACACCGAGAACAATGCAAAGAGCGCACCGAGGATCAGCAGACCGACGATCGGTACGTAAGGATTGAGCGTCATGCCGTCTCCTGCTCGACTGTTAGCCGCTTCACACTATTAATCCGGTTTCGCGTGGCCCCGACCGGGGTGGGCTGGTTTTCATACCGCAGGTGCGACCTTCGTCAAACCGTTGATGATTCGGTCCATGGCGTCTCCGTCCCGCGGATCCGTCAGGTTGGCCAGGAGCTTGAGCACGAAGCGCATCAGCGTCGGGTGCGGCATGCCGTGCCGGGTGGCGATCCGCATGATCTGCGGGTTGCCGATGAGCTTCACGAAGACCCCACCGAGCCGGTAGTACCCGCCGAATCGATTCTTCAACTCCGCCGGGTAAGCGCTCAGCGCGCGCTCGCGGTCGGCGCCGGCCGGGCGGGCGAGCGCCTGGACGGCGACCTCCGCGGCCAGTTCGCCAGACTCCATCGCGTACGCGATGCCCTCGCCGTTCATCGGGTTGACCATGCCGCCGGAGTCCCCGACGAGCATCATGCCCCGCGTGTAGTGCGGCACCCGGTTGAAGCCCATCGGCAGCGCGGCGCCGAGGATCGGGCCGTCCGCGTTGTCCTCGCCGCGCATGCCCCAGTCGGCCGGCGTGGTGTTGAGCCAGTCGGTGAGCATCGCCCGGTAGTTGGTCTTGCCGAAGGCGCTCGAGGAGTTGAGGATGCCGAGGCCGACGTTCACCCGGCCGTCGCCGAGGCCGAAGATCCAGCCGTAGCCGGGCAGCAGCCGGTCGCGGTCCTGCGCGCTGCGCAGCTCCAGCCAGGACTCCAGGTAGTCGTCGTCGGTCCGCGACGGCGAGTGGTAGTAACGCCGCACGGCGACGCCGATCGGCCGGTCGTCGCGCTTGGCGAGCCCCATGGCCAGCGGCAGCTTGCCGGACACGCCGTCCGCCGCGACGACCAGCGGCGCGAGATACTGGACGGGCTCCTTACCGGGGCCGACCTTGGCCTGCACTCCGATCGCGTAGCCGTCCGCGTCGAGCACGGGACCGGTCACGTTGACCCCGGTACGCAGCAGCGCGCCGGCTTCCACCGCGCGCTTGGCCAGCATGTCGTCGAAGTCGAGGCGGGTGCGCACGAGACCGTAGTCGGGGAAGCTGGCCAGCTCGGGCCAGTCCAGCTCGAGGCGCACGCCGCCGCCGATGACCCGCAGCCCACGATTGTGGAGCCAGCCGGCCTTCTCGGAGGTGTCCACACCCATCCGGATGAGCTGGCGGGTCGCACGTGGAGTGAGGCCGTCACCGCAGACTTTCTCGCGCGGGAACTCGGTCTTCTCCAGCAGCAGGACACGCAGGCCGTGCCGCGCCATGTGGTAAGCGGCGGCGGAACCACCCGGCCCGGCCCCTACCACGATCACGTCGGCCTCGTCGGCGACGGTTCCTCCTGTGTAAGCGAGGTCGTTCACGGCTCACCTCCGTCAAGCGCAGGCTCGTGAAACAGTTCACAAGCTAGCCCAGTCCGGAGTCTAAGACGGCCATTGAAGCGAATAGGGGTTAGGCAACCCTAACTGTTCTAGGCGGTGAAGTGGCCGCTTCGTGGCCGTTCCTGCTCTTCAGGATTACCCGCTCCGCGGCCTCGCGGGCGGCTCCGTCCAAGTGCTCCGAAAATGTACCGCCCAACGCGACGTCAAGCCGGACGATCAGCTCATCCACCAGCCGTTGTGCCTGTTCCGGATCCACGAGGGCCACCGTCCGGATACGATGCGCCAGCTCCTGCGCCCGGCGCTCGCCCTGGTCCCGGTCGTCGATGGGAACGTCGATATCGGAATCGACGATGTCGGAGTCGTCGACAAGATTGTCGATTGTCGTCATACGTCCGAGCTAAACAGTCTCCACCGGAGAGAATCGGGCAAACGCCTTTTTTCAGCTCTTCGTGGCCCGGTGCAGGGCGACGATGCCGCCGGTCAGGTTGCGCCAGCCGACCCGCGACCACGGGCCCGCCGCGGCGATGCGGTCGGCCAGCCCCCGCTGGTCCGGCCAGGCGCGGATCGACTCGGCCAGATAGACGTACGCGTCGGGGTTGCTCGAGACGCCGCGCGCCACCGCCGGCAGGCTGCGCATCAGATAGGACAGGTAGACCTTCCGGAACGCCGCGCCGGTCGGGTGGCTGAACTCGCACACCACCAGGCGGCCGCCCGGCCGGGTCACCCGGGCGAGCTCGCGCAGCGCCGCCGGGGTGTCGACGACGTTGCGCAGGGCGAAGGAGATCGTCACCGCGTCGAACGCCTCGTCGGGGAACGGCAGCCGGAGCGCGTCGCCGGCGACCAGCGGCACGTCCCGTCCGCTGCGCCGGCCCGCCCGGAGCATCCCGGTCGACAGGTCGGCGCCGACGGCGAAGGCTCCCGAGCGGCGCAGCTCCTCGGTCGAGACCCCGGTGCCCGCGCCGACGTCGAGGACCCGCTCGCCCGGCCGCAGCGCCAGCGCCGCCCGGGTGGCCCGGCGCCAGCCGCGGTCCTGCCCGAAGGAGAGCACCGTGTTGGTCAGGTCGTACCGCTCGGCCACGCCGTCGAACATCTCGGCGACCTCGTGCGGCTGCTTGTCCAGGTCTGCGCGCGTCACGCCTGCCTACTCTGCCCCATCCGGGCGCACGCAGAGCGGGCGGGATGGATACCCATCCCGCCCGCGCCTTTGTGCGTTATATATACGACCGCCATCGGTCGGGTCCGACCCCGCCGCCGACGGTCATGAGTCGTGGCGACGCTTCAGAGTTGCGGTGTTACGCAGGCAACGTAACAGCGCAAACACGCCTGGCCAGGGACACGCGCAGCTCGTTACCGAGGAGCAATCCTCCCCTGCACGCTCCGCCGAGCCTCACCTGACCGATCGGCCGATCCGGACGGTCATACGGCCCATCGACACCCCTCAGTCCGGGGTCGGCTCAGTCCCACCAGAAAGACCAGTGATCGGCCGGCACCTGCTTGCGCGCGACGTCGATGGAATCGCCGACCAGCTGCCCAAGATCGCCACAGTAGACGAGCTGCTCCACCGCGCACCGGGCAACCTCGTCCGGTTCGACCGGCGGCCGGGTCACCGCGACTTCGAGCTTCGAACCATTGGCGAAGTAGAGATCGGCGCCGTGCCGCTCGTGCCACAGCCGCAGCACCGCGAAGTGGTCGGCCGGCTCCAGTTTCGGGTGGGTAGGTCCGCCGAACCAGTTGGCGGGCTCGATCAGGCCGGGTACCAGGATTGGCACCTCGTAGCCCGACTCGGCGGGCACCAACAGCACCTCGTCCGGCGGGTAAGCCGAGGTCTCCCGACGGCGACCGGGCGGCGGTGCCGTGACCGGCGTCAGCCGGCGGGCCAGGGAGATCACGTCGTAGGTCTCCGCCCAGGCCTCCGCCCGAAGTGCCGGGTCGAGATCGCTGAGCTCGTCCTCCCACCGGGACCGGGTCAGCACCGCGACCCGCTCGGCCGGATCCAGTGCTCGAACCTGCCGGAGCGCGTCGACGCCCTGCGCCTCCACCGAGTAGTCGTAGGTGGTCCGGTACGCCTCTCGGGCCGACCAACTCAGCACCGGCCACATTCCCGTCCGACCATGGTCCGCCCGTAGCGCGCGCCACACATGGTCGTGGTCCTGCGGGGGTAGGGCCGCGCTGAGCAGCCGTACCCCACCCGCCGTCGACGACTCCCTGACCTCCGTGAGCCCGTAGCCGGCTAACAACCGAGCACCCAGTCCCAACCCTCGCAATCGAGGTCCTCGTTGATCGCCTGCAGCGGCGCCGACACCTCGCCCATGATCTGGACCTCCCGCAGCGACTGCACGTCCCTGTTTGCGGACATCCGGTAGAAGTCCCCGTGCACTCGCTTCACAGTCTCTGCCTCCGTGTCCTCGCCAGTGTAGAGGTAGAGGCGGGTGGCGTGTTGTTTGTTCGCCGAGCTGTAGATGTTTCTGAGCGTATTCTTGCTGTTCGAATTGGTGCTCTTGAACTCCGACCGGACGTCATCGACGTAGGCGTCGAACACATTATCGTCAGGATTACCGACGGTTTTCAAACTCTCGTCCCGCGACTCCACGATCCGTCCCGTATCCGCGAGTTGGAAAGCGATGATGAACTCATCGTCGTCGAAGGCGACGCTCCCCCTGTTTTTGTGCTTGCTGTCGTGCCGGGACTCGTCGATCCGCGCCAGCGCCGCGTCGATCCAGGCCTCCACCAGCGTGTTTTCCTGGAAGTGTTCCAGGATCTCCTTGACCCCTTTCCCCAAGCCCGTCTGCTGCTCGCTTCCCAGGGTGTTCCTTTCCGCGGCGTCGTTTGCCGCGTCTGCCCTCTCCATCAGTGCGACCAGGATGCCGAACCTACCCTTCATGATCTGTCGCTTCCGCAGGGCCCGGATCCGTTCCGCCTCGGCGGGGTTGCCGGTCGCCTGGCGCTCGTCATAGTCGCTCTTGTAAGGGTTGTTTTTCTTCTCCCCTTCCTGCGGACTACTGCCCTTGCGGAAATTGTTGCCGCAGCTCTTCGGCGTACACGGTTCGCCGTCGCCGACCGTGGGCATCAGGCCGCTCGGGTCACTCTTGGTCACCGGGCTGTTGTTCGCGTACGAGTAGCCCTGGATCTGCTGCGGATCGCTGAAGTCGACGATCGGGTCGACCGAGACGAACCGGCCGATCGCCGGGTCGTACATCCGGGCGCCCAGGTGGGTGAGGCCGGAGTCGTCCTTGGTGCCGCCGACCAGGCCCTTGTCCATCGCGCTCGGCCACGCCGTGCCGGTCACCGCACCCCGCGCGTTGCCGTACGGGTCCTGCCGCCGCAGCGAGAACGCCTGCGACACCGCGTCGATGGCGATGTTCGACGTGCCCTGATGGTCACCGGCCAGCCAGGTGACACCGGCCAGAGTCCGCATCGCGACCGAGGTACCCGCGTGCTGGTAGTAGCGGGTGCAACCGAGCCGCTGCCCCTGCGGGTTCACCCGCAGTTCCTGGCCGGGCAGGTAGAGCGTCGTGCCGCTCGGATCCTTGCGGATCAGCCGGCCACCGTCCGCGTCGTAAAGGTAGGTGGTGATCCCCGTGCTGTCGGTGCTGCTCTCCATGCGTCCCTCGGCGTTCCAGCCCAGGGTCTGAGTCCCGGTGGCCGCCGGGCGGGTGATGGTGTTGCCCGAGTTGTCGTAGCCGTAGGCCGCCGTCTTTGTGCCGGTGTTGTCGGTAGTCGTCGTACCGGTCATCGCGTGCGGCCGCGCGGCGGTCTGCACCGGATAGGTGTACGTGGTGGTCCGCTCCCCGGCCGCCGTCCGGTGCTCGATCTGCGCCGTCCGGTTTCCCGCCGTGTCGAAACGCCAGGATGTCCAGTACGGCGCCGGGCCGGCGAGCTCGGTCGAGGTCGACGGGGCAATCTTGCAATCCGGGTTGGTCGGCGTCCAGGCCTCGGCCAGGCGGGCGAGGTAGTCATACGAGAAACACTGGTTCTCGGCACCGGCGGTGGTCGACGACTCCTTTGCCGAGATCACGTTGCCCATGTCGTCGTAGCCGAAGTACAGGTCCGAGACGCTGGCTGGGTTCTGTTCCCGCGTGGTCCAGATCCGGTTCAGCCTCCGGGTCTTCGACTCGTAATACCTGCCGACCTGGGCCGTCCGGCCGCTGGCGTTGCGCAGCGTCATCAGCCCGGTCTCGCCGTACTCGGTGTAACCGGTCGAGACCACGTAGCTCGAGCCCAGCGTCGTGGCCAGGGTGGTGCCCAGTCCGGTGGCCTGGTAGCCGTACGTCAGCGTCTCCGTCCCCAGGCCGCCGCTCCCGCCGATGGCGGGCAACCGGGTGGTCGCCAGCGAACCGTCGGCCTTGAAGGTCGACTGGTACTCGTAGGTGCCCGCCAGGCCGGTGGCGGCCGAGGGGATCGTCACGGTCGACTTGCTGGCCCGGCCCGCACTGTCCAATGCGGTCGTCGCCTTGCGATAGGCAGCGCCGCCGGCGGCACCGCCGACGTAGCGGGTGCTGGACGTCTGCATGCCCCGCGAGATGCTCTGGCCAGCTGTGTCGAGCACCTCGTCGTAGGCCCAGGCTGCCAACTGCTTGGCCGGGGTGATCTCGGTACCGTCGTAGAGCCCGGTCCTGCGGCCCAACGGGTCCACGTAGGTGTGGGTCAGGGTACGTTCGCGACCATCTGTCGTCGTGACAACACGACTCTCATCGTCGTAGGTTGTGTGCGACTCACCCTTGTCCGGGTCCGCCGCGGAGGTCTGCCTGCCCCGCACGTCCCAGCCGAACCTCCACTCGGTACCCGCCTGGTTGCGGACCTTGGTCTGCTTGCCCTTGCGGTCGTATGAGTAGACGGTGCGGTCGTAGCCTCCGACGAGGTCCCGTGACTTGTACTGCCACAGCTCCGAGGTACGGCCGGACGCGTCGGTGACCGTCGCGGTCGCCGTGCCACCCAACGGCGGGACGATCGTAGTCCGGTCACCCGCGTACGTCGTGGATGTGCGCCACGTCTCGGTCAGCCGGCTGAACTGCACGTCCTGGCTGACCCGGCCGGCCGCGTCGTAGAACTTGCGGTTCCAGATGTCGATCTTTTCGCTTGCGTCCTCCGGAACCCACAGGGTGCGTTCGACGGCCTTGGTCTCCTCGTGGTACGGCCCCCAGGTCAGGTATTGCCGGCCGGCCGAATCGTAGAAGGTGTCCGACACGATCCGGCCGATCCCGGTCGCCGAACCGTACTGCCGCTGCCGCACCCGCAGCAGAGCGTCGTAGAACTCGACCATCGGCACCTGCGCCCCGGCCGGGTTCAGTGTCTTGGTCTCAACCCAGCTCGCCGAGGTGTTGTTGATGCCATAGGCGTGCGCGTAGTTCGGCGTTGAGCCGGTGCTCCGGCCCGGCAGCCAGACATCGGTGAGGCGGCCCAATCCGTCGTACTTCTTGGTCGTCACCCGGTCGTTGGCATCCTGGATCCGGGTGGCGTTACCCATCGGGTCGGACTCGGTCGTGTCGGTCCATCCCATCGGGTTGGTCACCACGACCTTGCTGAGGGGACCGCCGACGGTCGGGGTGTACGCGGTCCGGGTGCGGCGGCCTGCGACGTCATACAGGTCGGTCACGCGGCCGTAGTCGTCGTAAACCGCGGTCTTGGTCGTCAGGTACTCGGGGGCGTTGTTGCGCCAGGCCTTCAGCTCCTCGACCTTGGTGGTCTCACCGCGCGTCGGCGCGACGCCCCAACCCTCGTCGTCGAAGTACGTACGCACGTCACCGATGACATCCGCCTCGGTGAGCACCCGTCCGGACTGGGTCGCCTCGTCACAGGTCAGGGCGATTTGCCGTTTCCGGGACGGATATGACACCAGCCAGGCCGCCGTCGTGTTGCGGGCATAGTCGGTGAGCGTGCACTCCTCGTCGCCCGAGGCGCCCGTGTCGCCATGGTCGGTCGATCGAACCACCATGCCGAGGTCGTCGAACTCCTGAACCGACCGCGTCCATCGATCGGGGCGCCCACCGTCCAACGCGGCCCAGGAACGGGTCTCTCCGGTGCCGACGAATCGGGCATGGACGGTCTGACCCTCGAGGGTGCGCGTGGCGGTCGGCTCGCCGCGCTTCGGCCACTCGAGCTCACCCGAGATCGGCTTGCCGGGGCCGTTGTAGGTGATGCTCTCCCGCCGCATCCCCGCGTACTCGTCGAGGTCGTCGAGGGTTGCGACACCCTTCGAGTCGGTGATCTGGGCGACCTTGGTGCCGCCGTTCTTGTCCTTGCGGTCGCCGTGCATGCCCCGGAAGTAGCGGCTCTCGCTCATGTTCTGCTCACCGGCATCACCGATGGTCGTACGGACCCGTTCGTAACCCCGGAACTGGTTCCAGGTGCGGCGGTTGCTCTTCGTCAAGCCGTCGTCGTCCGCGTACCGCCAGGCGGCGCCGCCCTCGTAGGCGAAACTGGTGGTGGTGGCCAGCGGGCTGCCGGTGGGCCCGCTGGTGGCGTCGTTCTCGATGACGTTGTCGATCACGTACTTGTGGAACCAGTCGGTGATCTCGGTGCCGGGTGCCTGGCCCAGATCCTCGGGCGCCCAGCGCACCGGGTAACACCTCTTGGTGTTCGTCTCCGGGGTGGGCAGCGAGCCGGCCACGCAATCGACCGGCTTGTAGTTGACGTCGATCTTCGCGCCGGTCTCGGTGACGATCGTGTCGATTCGCGGCCTGCGCATCGGGCGTAGGCCGTTCTGCAGTGACGTATCGACCCGGTTGTCCATCGCCACCGGGTTGAACACGATGTTCGGCACGGTGGCCCGGGTGCCGAGCAGGCCCTCGTGCGCCAGTTCGCTCAGCCAGAGGCTGCCCGGGGTGCCGTCACCGTTGTCGGGGAAGCGGTGGGTGAGTGTCCAGCGCTCCACCTCCCGGTAGTCCGAGACGGCCGGGTTCCAGACCTTCGTGGTGACGGTCGACAGCCGCTTCGTGGACCAGAACGTCGGGCTCCAGTTCAGACATTGTTTGCCGGTGACGCACTCCTGGTCGTACGGCGTGTCCTGCCAGTTGGCCCGGTCGGTACAGGTGGTGAAGCATCGGTCCGCCGGTACGAAGACGACCTGCATCGGCGACTTGGTAGCGGTGTAGACGGTATCCGTGGCGATGCCGCCGACCTTGTCGCGCTGGTGAGTGCCGTACTCGATGCGCTTGAGGTAGCCGTCGCGGTCGTAGGTGGCGAGATCGGTCTGTGACTTGATGCGGCCGTACTTGTTGGTGTCCTTGCCGTACCACATCGACATGGTGTTGCCGTGCTGGTCGACGACGTAGTCGAGGTTCCACCGGTAGGCCTGGTTGCAGGCGGAGGCGGCGAAGGTGGCCGCCCGGCAGGGCTCGTCCGGATTGTTGCCGTAGACCGGCGACGTCTGCACGGAACCGGTCTCGGCCTTGTCCGCGGTCCAGCCCTGCAGGCGGTTCAGCCCGAAGTAGTACTTGGTGCCGTCGGTCGTCGTGACGACCCAGTACTCACCCTTGTCGCCTTCCTTGCCATCCTTGGCGGCCTCACCGTCGTCACCGTTGACGGCACCGACCTTGCGTTCGATCCGGGCGCCGTTCTCGTTGCGCCCGTGCCAGCGCTTCTCGCTGCTGTTGTAGATCAGCTCGGTAGCCAAGCCGTTGAGCGCCATCGTGGCGTTGTCGGTCTTCCAGCACTGGTCGTACACCTTTTCGGTGTTGTTGTGCTCACCCGACATGTCGTCACTACAGGAGACGTACCGGCGCTCGATGAAGCCGGGTGAGTAGTCGAAGCCCTCGCCGGCCCAGGACGCCTGGTTGTTGGTCGCCACCATCCGGCCGTCGACGGCCTGCGAGGAGTAGCCCAACTTCACCTCCGGCGCGGGACCGCCCAGCGAGGGCGACGTCCGCATCGCGTATGACCAGGTGAACCCGCCGGTCGCGCCGCCGACGGACCAGGCCGCCGACGGGGAGAGCGAGGTGGCCGCATAATCGCCTGAGTTACCCGAGGAACCGGACACAAGCGCTACGACGGTGCTCCCGCCGGCCACCAGGCTCACCGGGGCGGAGACGCTCGAGTCGCGGTTGACGGTCGGTAGCGGCTCGGCCGAGCATCTCGCCGCAGCGGTGAGATCACACTCGGAAACCTCAACCAGGCGGAGCCGGTCGGCCCAGTTCGCCCCGTACGCCGCGGCAAAGGTGGAGTAGTCGATGCGGACATCGACGGCATTCGTACCGCCGGATGCGGACAGCCGTACGGCCAGTTCGTGACCCGCCTTCATCGACGTGTCCCGGGGCAGCATCTCGACCCGGACCTTGGTCGGCTCGGCGGCCGCGGTCTTGGCCGTGCCGCTCGTGGCCTGCTTCACCGGCGTGAGGTAAACCGGCATCGACCCGGCCCGGGTGCCGGCCGCGTTCGCAGCCTTTACCGCCGGCCCGGACGCCGGGGCCAGTTCGACCTCCGTGACGGCCGCGGCCGGCCAGACCACCTTCGGTGGCGTGAACTGCTTGAGCCTCGGCGAGATCACCGACTTCGGCCGTGCCGGCGAGCCCGGAACGGAAGGGATCTTCTGGTTGTACTGCTTGGGTTGATCCGGCTTTGCGGCGTACGCCGGGATTTCCGGGGCGAAGGTCACCGCAAGCAGAGCGACCAGCCCTGCGGCCAGCCGACGGGTGGTCGTACGCATCAGAGCTGTCCATCCATGGTGTCGTGAAGGCGGGCGACGAGGCTCGGGGTGAGGGCGCCGGCGTACACGCGGGTCGCGTCGACGCTCCCGCTCAGGAAGTCGGTGTTGTAGGGAGCGGTGTTGTACCAACGGGACCGGCCGACGGTGAGCGCGCCGGCGGCGTTCCAGCGGGCCGGCCTGGCGATCGACTTCGCCAGTACCCCGTCGACGTACAAGCGGATCTGACCGGCCGCGGCGTCGTAGACGCCGACCAGGTGCACCCAGGAACCGATGTCTTCGTCAACCAGCGGCGAGGCCCCCTCCGCATGCACCATCGGGCTGGACGCGGTGGTGTCGCCGTCGATCAGAGAGAAGGACCACTTGAACCCAGCGGTGCCGAATCCGCGCACGCCCAGGTAGAAGCCGGACCGGTTGACACCGTCCTGGGCCACGACTGTCCGGTTGCCGTTCGGCATCTTCGACAGATTCACCCAGCTCGCGACGGTGAACGACTGGTCCGTGCGGATCGGCGACGGGGCGGCGGCCAGCGACCGGGTGCCGTCGAAGCGGGCGGAACCCGGATCGCTCTCCAGGTGGCCGACCTCGAGCCACCACTCGTCGTTTATCGCCGGGTCCTCGAGATCCCGGGGCGCCGGCATGGACGACATGTCCAGGCCGTTGCCGTCGAGCTCCCACCGGCCGGCCTCGGTGACGGCCCCGGCCGCGATCTCCTCGGGGTGCAGCGTGCGGCTCCACACCCGGACATCGTCGATCTCTCCCTTCCAGGAGCCGGCACCGAGACTCACCTCGGAAGGCCACGGCTGAAGCGGCACCGCCGCGCGGGCAGTGCTGGACACACTGGCCTTCACACCGTTGACGTAGAGGTCGAGCGTGCTGCGGGAGCCGTCGAACGTCGCAGTCAGGTTGGTCGAGACTGAGGGCAGGACCGGCACGCCGGAGCAGACGGTGGTCGCTGAGGTCCAGGTATAGGTCGGGGCAGGCAGGAACTCGGGACGCGTCACCTCGGAACGCTGCGCACACCACCGGTCGAACCCGGTGGCATAGAAAATGAAGAAGAAGGCCTGGCGGCTGCCGCGTTGCACACTGTGCCTGAAAATCACTCGGTTCACGCTCTTGTCGCTGCTTATCCGGACATCGGCACTGACCGTGTGGTTATCCATAATGTCCAAGAAGTCGGGCACTGTGCTGCGGCCGGTGGTCCCGTCGAAGGTGAAGGCGGTGCCACCGTCGCCCTTGGTCAGGTTCGTCTTCGTCACGCCGCCACTGATGGTCAGGTCCCGGTTGTTGCCCGAGGAGTCGACCATCGTGGTGCCCGCCGGATCGTCCATCCTCCAGCGCGCGACCTCGTTCTGCGCGGTGCCGACCAGCATGTTGTAGCCGACCGCCTCGTCCGGCTGCACCAAGCTGCGGTACTCGGCGCTGCTGCGCCCGGCCTGGTCGACGCTCTCGACGTGCAGCACGCGCTGACCACCGATCCCAAAGTCCTCGATATGCAGGGCGTTCGGCAACGGCGGCGGGGCGACGCGCACAGGCACCCGGACGTCGGTGCCGGACACAAGCGCGGTCTCGATCTTCGGCTGACCGTCGAACCAATAGCGGAACTTCTTCACGTCCGAGACGCCGTTCGCGCCGAAGATGAAGGTTCCACTGGCGCCCACGCTGCCGGCGGTGTCGCAGACGGTCGGCAGGCACTCCGGATACTCGCTCGAGACGACCGTGGGCGGCTTGGCGGGCCCGGCGCTGTCGATCGTGAACTCGCAGGTCGCCGACCAGCCCGAGGTGTCCAGCCCATCGGCGGTCGATGCCCGTAGCACGTAGGTGACGTTCTCCTTCAGGCCGAAGTCACTGCGGATCGCCTTGGACGCGAACGTGCCGTTGGTCGCCGTGTCCGACATGGTTGGTGAGGTGGGGTAGGCCGTGCCCTTCTCGGCGAGGTAGAAATTCCCGGTCAGGGTGCGCTCGCTGCCGTCCGGGTCGGAGACCTTGGCCTGCACGGTCGGGTAATACGGCGTCCGCGAGACGAAGACCTGCGGATCGCCGGGCTCACAGCTCTTGCCGCCGATGGTGACATCGGTGGGCGCGTTCGGCTTCGAGTTGTAGGTGATCGAGACGTACGGGTCTTTCGCGCCCTCGGCGGAGGAGAACTTCTTCCAGGTGCTCTGGTTTCCGTTGTCCTCATCAGCCTGGGTGGCCCGGATGCCCGTCGTAAGGGTGGACACGTTGTTCTCGGCCGCCCAGGTGAAGGTGCTTTTGACGTTGGCGGTGACCCAGCCGTCGCCGCAGTTGCCGGTGCCGTAGCCCTTGGTCATGGTCGACTCGACGACCGGCTTGCCTTCGCCGCCCCAGGCGGGCTGCCTGTCCCAGTTCGTCGAGGTGCCGACGCCGCCGGTGATCCAGACCTGCCACTTGGCGGCATTGCAGGAGTACGACCAGTGATTCCAGAGGTACATCGTCGCCGCGGTAACCCGCTTGCCCTTGAACGCGGAGGTCGACCAGCGCAGGAAGGAGCGAGCCTTGAACGTCCCGTTCTCCTCGACGTAGCCCAGCTTGAGCTCCTTGTCCGAGGATTGGTCACTGTTGAAGCTGTTCTGCACGAACGCGTCGAAGCCGGGCTTCAGCGTCGGGGACGGGTCGATGATGACCGGGTACTTCGTATCCGGGCTTTCGAGGAAGTCGGGCTCCGGGGCGAGCGCCAGCGCGGAGGCTCGCGCGGCCTTCTGCACCGCCATCCCCACCGGCGCCCGCCGGATGTGGTCGCCGGTCTTCCTGCCCACGGTCGAGTCCCACATCTCGGCCGCAGGAACGTGCCCCACGTAGCGGCCCTGCGCGTCCTCCAGGTTGAAGCCACCGTCCGGCGTCGAGACCGGTGTCATGCCGTCCGTGCGCCAAGGCATCGTGAGGTTCTTGACCGCGGCGGCCGCCGCCCGGTTCTTGACCACCAGGAACTGCTCGAATCCGGTACGGGTCACCTCGACGACCAGGTCAATGCCGGGCCGGACCTCCGCGTATGTGGCCTTCTCACCGCTGAGCACCGGATCGGGCAGCGTGCCGGTCCAGCCCAGCGACAGCGCGGACGCACCGCTGGCCAGCCGGGCGAGGTCGTGGTCGCCCGGGCCGGCGGCGCCGGACAGGACGAGGCCGCGGGGGTGCGCCTTCGGCGCGACGGTGCCGTCGGCGCGCTTCTCCAGCGCAAGGTCGACCGCGCGCCACGCGCCGTCCGGACCCCGGAAGCGGCTCGGCCCGACGTGGACGTCGGCGGTGAAGCTGCCGTCCGGGTTTGCGACCACCCGGGTCGACTCGGTACCCAGCGCGTCAACCTCGACCGACTTCCCGCTGGCGCGGGCTTGGAGGGATGCGATCGTCTCGGGGTCGGTGGCCGCTGCCGGTGTGGCCGGCGCGGCTTGTGCTGGGGAGCCGGTGGAGGTCCCGGCGAGAGCGGGGATCAGGGTGACGACAAGGGCCGACACGACGGCGGACGCGAGGCGAGGCTTAACAAACCGGATCACGGCTCGCGACGATACTGGTCAATGTATTCGCGTGCCGCCCCGTTACGCGTCCGCTACATCCGCTATGGGCGGCCTGGCACCGGTTCCGGTTACCCTCATCGGGGGCTTCTGGATCCGTCAAGATGATCTTTGTGGCCGACCAGCCGAACTTCGCCTCGACCGAACGGCCGATCGAGGCGGAATTCGGCTACTTAACGTCAACCAGCGGGAGCTCGGTGCGGGCGGCGCCGCCGCCGGGGATCGCGATCGACGAGAAGTGCGAGACGACGCGCTCGTCCGTCGGGTCGTCGGCCTCGGTCGCGTGCACCGCGAGGTGCCGGTAGAGCGTGTCGCGCTGCGCCGGGATGCGGCCCGCCGTGCGGATCATCCAGATCAGCTCGTGCAGGTTCGACCGGTGCCGCGCGCCCGCGGAGGAGATCACGTTCTCCTCGAGCATGATCGAGCCGAGGTCGTCGACGCCCAGGTGCAGGGCGAGCTGGCCGACGTCCTTGCCGGTGGTCAGCCACGACGCCTGCAGGTGCGCCACGTTGTCGAAGAACAGCCGCGAGACCGCGATGAAGCGGAGGTACTCCAGGGTCGTCGCCTGGGTGCGGCCCTTGAGGTGGTTGTTCTCCGGCTGGTAGGTCCACGGGATGAACGCCCGGAAGCCGCCGACGCCGCCGTCGGCCTCGACGGCCGAGTCGACGTAGCCGTTCGCCACCGCCAGGTCCTGCACCTCGCGGATCATCCGGATGTGCTCGATGCGCTCGGCGTTGGTCTCGCCGGTGCCCATCATCATCGTCGCGGTGGAGCTCAGGCCGTTGCGGTGCGCGACGGCCATGACCTCGAGCCAGCGGGCGCCCGACTCCTTGAGCGGGGCGATCGCCTTGCGCGGCCGGTCCGGCAGCATCTCGGCGCCCGCGCCGGCGATGGAGTCGAGGCCGGCCGCCTTGATCCGGACCACCGCCTCCTCGATCGAGACGCCGGAGACCTTCGCCATGTGCAGGATCTCGCTCGGGCCGATCGAGTGGATCATCAGCTGCGGGTAGGCCTGCTTGACCGAGGAGAAGAGGTTCTCGTAGTACTCCACGCCGTAATCGGGGTGGTGACCGCCCTGGAGCATCACCTGCGTCGCGCCGAGGTCGACCGCCTCGGCGCAGCGGTGCAGGATCTCCTCCATCGGGTGCGACCAGCCCTCGGCGTGCTTCGGCGCCCGGTAGAAGGCGCAGAACTTGCAGGCCGTGACGCACACGTTCGTGTAGTTGATGTTGCGGTCGATCAGGTAGGTGACGATCCCGTCCGGGTGGCGCCGGCGCCGGACCGCGTCCGCCGCCTCGCCGAGGGCGTGGAAGGGCGCGTCGGTGTAGAGCAGCAGCGCCTCCTCGGGCGAGATCCGCCCACCGTCGGCACCGCGCTGCAGGATGCTGTCGATCTCCTGATTCGCCGTCACGCCCCGAAGCCTACGTGCCGCCTGCCGCGGGCGTCAGCGGCGCGGGTCACTGGTCCCGCCCCAGGCGTCACATCGTTAACCTCGACAGGTCGATCGGAAATCGGAGTGCCAGTGCTCGTAGTGCATGGGGTGTGGATCGCCGGTGAGGCCGCGCCCGGGCGGCTCGCCCTCTGGGCCGAGGATCCCGCGCTCCCGCTGACCACCTCCTCGCGGGCCCGTCGCCGCCCGCACCCCTTCGCCGTGCCGGCCGAGGCGCTGACCGCCGCGCTGACCGGCTCGTCGGACGAGCTTCGCGACGCCCTGGCCAAGGCGGCCGGCGCCGCGGTGACCCTGCACCTGCCGGGCACCGCGAAGGGCCCGCTCCCGTCGCCCGAGACCGGCAGCGAGGTGCCGGGCCGGGGCCTCCGGCTCGGCGCCTGGGAGACGCCGGCGCTGGTCCTGCCCGCCGAGAGCGCGCTGGCCGCGCTGGGCGCGCTCGCCGATCCGGATCCCGAGGGGCCGTGGAGCGCGGCGGCGTCGCTGCGCTACCTGTGCGTGCTGGCCGGGCACGCCTGCGACCTCGCCCGCCGCGGACGGATGCTGCCGCAGCTGGTGACGGAGTCGGGCGTGCCGGCCGCGCGCTGGCGGCCGGTGCTCACCGGCGCCGACGCCGCCTCCTACCGGGACTTCGCCACCGCGTTGCCGCCGGTCTGCCGCGCGGCGTCGACCGGCGGCGCCGCGGACCAGGAGGCGTCGGGCGGCGCCGGGGTCGGGCGGACGCTGCGGGACGCCGTCGAGGTGCTCGTCGACGCCGCCGCGCGGGCGCTGCTGCCCGAGCGGCTCCTGGTCGGCATGCGACCCGGACCCAAGGCTCCCCTGCCCGACCGCTGGATCGCCGCGCTCACCGCCGCCGACCCCGCGCTGCCGCAGTCCCGGCCCGCCGACGTCGCCGCCCTCGCCAAGCCGCTGGTCGCCTGGCTGCGGGCCGCGCACGAGGCCAACGGCCCGATCCGGGTCAGCTTCCGGCTGGCCGAGCCGCCGGTCGGCGAGGACGACTGGGCGCTGGACTTCGCCCTGCAGTCCGCCGACGACCCCAGCCTCTACCTGCCCGCCGCCGGCCTCTGGTCCGGCACCCGGATACCCGGCCTGCCGGCCCGTCCCGACGAGACCCTGCTCGCCGGGCTGGGCCGCGCGGTCCGGCTGTTCCCGGCGCTGCACGAGGCCCTGCTGCTCGCGCAGCCCGAGGGGATGTCGCTGAGCACCGGCGAGGCGCACGGGTTCCTCCGCACATCCGCTCCCCTGCTGCAGGCGGCCGGCTTCGGCGTGCAGCTGCCGGCCTGGGCGGGGCGCAAGGCGGTCGGGCTGAAGCTGACCACCCGGACCCGCGGCAAGACCCCGTCCGGCAAGGCCGCCGCCGACTCCGGCTTCGGCCTCGACCAGCTGGTCGACTTCCGCATCGACCTGGTGATCGGCGACGGCACGGTCAGCGCCGACGAGCTGGCCGAGCTGGCCCGCCTCAAGGTGCCGCTGGTCCGGGTACGCGGTCAGTGGGTCGAGCTGGACGACCGCCAGCTCAAGGCCGCGCTGAAGGCCGTCGGCCGGCGCCGCGAGGGCGAGCTCACCGCGGCCGAGGTGCTGCAGCAGGTGGTCGACGGCGGCGAGGAGGACCTGCCGCTCGTCGAGGTGGACGCCGACGGCGCGCTCGGCGACCTGATCTCGGGCCGGGCCGCGGAGCGGCTCACGCCGGTGCCGACGCCGCCGGGCTTCCAGGGCACGCTGCGGCCGTACCAGGAGCGGGGTCTGTCCTGGCTGCACTTCCTGGCGCGGCTCGGGCTGGGTGGCATCCTGGCCGACGACATGGGCCTCGGCAAGACGGCGCAGACGCTGTCGCTGCTGCTCGCCGAGCGCTCCGATCCCGGCGCCGAGGTCGCGCCGACCCTGCTCGTCTGTCCGATGTCGCTGGTCAGCAACTGGCAGAAGGAGGCGGCCCGCTTCGCGCCCGCGCTGCGGGTGCACGTCCATCACGGCGGCGGCCGCAAGCGCGAGGACGACTTCCGCGCCGCGGTCGCCGCGTCCGACCTGGTCATCACCACCTACGGCACGGCGCTGCGCGACCTCGACGCGCTGCGTGAGGTCCAATGGGGACGGATCGCGTGCGACGAGGCGCAGGCGATCAAGAACGCCGGCACCCGGCAGGCGCAGGCCGTCCGGGCGATCCCGGCACGTACCCGGCTCGCGCTGACCGGCACGCCCGTCGAGAACCACCTCGCCGAGCTGTGGTCCATCATGGAGTTCTGCAACCCGGGCCTGCTCGGTCCCGCCAAACGCTTCCGGCGCCGGTTCCAGGAGCCGATCGAGGTGCGCGGCGACGCCGACGCGACCGCCGCCCTCAAGCGCGCCACCGGCCCGTTCGTGCTGCGCCGCCTCAAGACCGACAAGTCGATCATCTCCGACCTGCCGGAGAAGAACGAGATGAAGGTCTGGTGCACGCTCACCGCCGAGCAGGCGACGCTCTACCAGGCCGTGGTCGAGGACATGATGGCCGTCATCGAGAACAGCGAGGGCATCCAGCGGCGCGGCAACGTGATCGCCGCGATGACCAAGCTCAAGCAGGTCTGCAACCACCCCGCCCACCTGCTCAAGGACGGCTCCCGGCTGCCGGGCCGGTCCGGCAAGCTGGCCCGGCTCGAGGAGCTGACCGAGGAGATCATCGAGGACGGCGACAAGGCCCTGATCTTCACCCAGTACGCGGA
This sequence comes from Actinoplanes sp. NPDC049668, assembly GCF_044465445.1. Classification (NCBI taxonomy): domain Bacteria; kingdom Bacillati; phylum Actinomycetota; class Actinomycetes; order Micromonosporales; family Micromonosporaceae; genus Actinoplanes; species Actinoplanes sp. NPDC049668. Next base: position 182,646 of record NZ_JBITLR010000006.1, on the reverse strand, counting down.
GTTCGGCACGATGCTCCAGCCCTACCTGGCGGCACACCTCGACCGCCCGGTGCTGTGGCTGCACGGCGGGCTCAACAAGGCCCGGCGCGACGAACTGGTCGAGCGCTTCGAGAGCGACACCGAGCCGCTGCTCTTCCTGCTGTCCCTCAAGGCGGCCGGCACCGGCCTCAACCTGACGGCCGCCAACCACGTCATCCACGTCGACCGCTGGTGGAACCCCGCGGTCGAGGACCAGGCCACCGACCGCGCGTACCGGATCGGGCAGTCGCGCAACGTGCAGGTGCGCAAGTTCATCTGCACCGGCACCCTCGAGGAGAAGATCGACGCGATGATCGAGCGCAAGAAGGCCCTGGCGTCCGCGACGATCGGCACCGGCGAGGACTGGGTGACCGACCTCGACACCGACCAGCTGCGCGAGCTCTTCTCGCTCGACACCGCGGCGGTGAGCTGACATGCCCGTCGACCCCGAGGGGCGCTGGTTCGAGACCAGCGGGCCGATCCGCGTCGACGGCGGCATCGCCGTGCGGGCCAAGCGCGGCAAGATCGGCGAGCAGTGGTGGTCGCGCCGCTTCGTCGACATCCTCGAGCAGACCTGCGACGGCGGCCGGCTGGCGCGCGGGCGCGCGTACGCCCGCAAGGGTCAGGTCATCGACTTCGAGCTGACCCCGGGCCGGGTCGCCGGGCGCGTGCAGGGTTCGCGGCCGGAGCCGTACCGGGTCGTCATCGGCATGCCGGCGTTCGACGAGCCGGAGTGGACCCGGATCCTCGCCGCGCTCGGCTCGCAGGCCCTGTACCGCGCCGCGCTGCTCGCCGGCGACATGCCGCACGAGCTGGTCGACCTCTTCGACGAGCTGGGGCTGCCGCTCTTCCCGGCCCGGCTCGACATGGACTGCTCGTGCCCGGACTGGGGCAAGCCCTGCAAGCACGCCTCCGCCGTGCTGTACGTGCTGGCGGAGGCGTTCGACGACGACCCGTTCCTGGTGCTGGCCTGGCGGGGCCGCGGCCGGGCGGAGCTGCTGGCGGCGCTGCGCGGCCTGCCGGAGCCCGTCGAGACCATCGATCCGCTGGCGGTCGAGGAGGCGCCGCTCGACTCCCGACTCGGCGACTTCTACACGCCCGCCATCTCGCTCGGCCGGCTGCGGGAGCGCCCCGGCCGCGTGACGGTCCCGCCGGAGCTGCTACTGAGGGTGCTGGACTCCCCGCAGGTCCGGGTCCGGCACATCCCCCTGGTCGACGTCCTCCGCCCGGCATATCGGGACCTCGCCGCCGGGTCGTGATGAGCTAATGTCCGTCCGCCCAATGTGGAGGTACGGACATGATGAGGCACGGTGCGGCGGCGGCCCTTGGCGCCGTCTTCGGCGTCCTTCCGGTCAGCCCGGTCGAGGCGGCGCCGCCGGCCAGCCACGACGAGACCCTCTTCGTCGAGGAGGACCGCCAGGGCAAGATCGAGCCCGGCGGCTTCATCAACCTGGTGGTGGCGGCGTCGTACTACCCGTCGACCGTCGCACAGCACCGGACCGTCGTGCTGAAGCTTCCGGCGGGCGTCACGTTCCGCAGCGCGGAGAACGACTACGCCGCCGGCCCGTGCGTGCCGGACGCCACCAAGCGGGTCGTCACGTGCACGACCCAGGACCCGGTCGACGAGCGGCCAGCGCTCAACGCCACCTGGTTCGTGACCGCGGACCTCGCCGAGGATCTGCCGGCCGGCGAGTACGTCACCGTCAAGACCACGATCAACACGGAGATCCCGGACCCCGACCTGTCGAACAACGTCGGCACCTGGAAGTTCTTCGTGCCGGGCCCGGGCGACATGTCCGCCGCCGTCAGCGCCCCGCCGGGACCCTGGCAGGCCGGCTCCGAGTTCGACGCGAAGCTTACGGTGCGCAACGACAGCCGGTACGGCTCGCCCGCGCAGCTGTACGTGCGGGTACAGCCCGTCCAGCGTCACCCACAGCGGCTGGCCCACCGAGTGCAAGCCGATCCGGGGCACGATGAGCTGCGACGTCGCCATGATCAAGGCCGGCGCGACCATCGAGTTCACCGCGCACTTCAAGGTCACGAAGTACGACGCCGGTGGTCTGGAGATCGTCTCGACGGTCCTCCCGGTGGCGCGGGACACCGACAAGGGCAACAACGACGCGGCCTACCGCGCCGACCTGAAGCCGTCCGGTTCGCCCACGCCGACACCGACCGGCGGCACCGGGGGCGGCGAACCGTCCCTGCCGATCACCGGCCCGCCGACCACCCTGCTCGCGCTCATCGGGCTGGCACTGCTCGTCGCCGGCGCGGGCACCCGGTTCCTGCTCGCCGGCACGCCTGACGAAAGAAGCGGCGGGCCCGACCGGGCCCGCCGCCTCATCGCTATCTGTACCGGGACCTGGCCGAGCCGGGCGCCTGAAGGCCGGTCGACGGCTGCGGTGTCTCGCCCTCCTGGTAGCGGGCGCTGGCCGCGTATCCCGGAACGCGCGGAAAGGGCGCGGGAGCCTGTCCGCTCCCGCGCCCTGACCGTCAGCGTGCCCCTCGGCCGGCCGTCACGCGGCCTTCACGAAGTACTGTGCGCCCGATCCGTTGCAGTCCCAGATCTGCAATCGCGCGCCGTCCGCCGTCGAGCCCGACGGGGAGTCCAGGCACCTGTTGGAGTTCGGGTTGCGCAACCGGTTACCTTCCTGGACCCAGTTCTGTGCGCCGCTGCCGTTGCAGTCCCACAGCTGCACCAACGTGCCGTTGGCCGTACCCGCGCCGTTGACGTCGAGGCACCGGCCCAACGTCCGCAGGGTCTGGCCGTTCCAACTCCACTGCTGGTCCTTCGAAACAGAAGGCCCCTGGCACGTCCACAGCTGCACGGCCGCGCCATTGCCGCCCGTGTCGTTTCCGGCCACGTCCACGCACTTGCCACCCGGCCCGTTGACCTGCGTCGCGGGTCCGCCCGTGGAAGGCGGCGGCGTGGTCGGTCCGCCGGCGCCGAACGGGGTCAGGATCAGGCCCGCGGAGCGGGGGTCGCCGTCGTGCACCAGCGACTCGAAGGCGCCGACGTCGTCGAAGGCGAACGCGTACGCCTTACCGTCCGCCATGTTCTGGTGGATGATCTTCGCGTACTGGTTCGTCGGGCTGTTCTGGTAGAACTGCGCCGCGTTCGTGCTCGGCTGGGTGTCGACGGTGCCCAGCGTGCCGCGGTTCAGCGCCGCGCAGAGCGTCCGCGAGATCGGGCCGACCACCAGGTCGTTCGGGGCCGGCAGGTCGCCGTCGCAGCCCCAGACGCTGGCCGACGACGGCTTGTTGAACGACGCCACCCGGGTACCGGCGCTGTTGGTGAAGTTCATGACGTTGCCCGACGTGCGGCCGAAGTACTTGGTGTTCGGCTGGTCCCCGAACGGCACCACCGTCAGCGTCTTGGTGGTGTACGCGTTCCACGCCGACGTGATGTACGAGTCCAGGTAGTTGGCGCTGAGCAGCCCCGCGCCCGCGGCCTTGCCCGGCGCCAGGGCCCGCAGCACGGTCCCGTCGGAGCGGGTGTAGACCGTGTTCGCCCAGCCCGGCTGCGCCTTGATCGCGTTGATCACGTTGTTGCGGCCGTTGTTGACGGGCTCGCCGGTCTTCTTCGTCGCGCCCGAGGCACCCGTGACGGTCACCGCGTGCGGCACGGAGAACATGTCGACCTGCGAGCTGTTGAGCCACAGGCCGGCGTCGTTGTACGTGAACTCGCTCCAGTCGAACAGAATGTTGTAGTTCGCGTCGCCGCTGGCCCACGGCGCCGGCTGGACCAGGCCGTCCGGCGTCAGGAAGAACTTGAGCTTCTCGCCGAGCGAGAAGTAGACGCGGCCGGAGAAGCCGCGCGGGAAGTTGACGGTCGTCGCGCCGCCGTTGCCGGGTCCGCCGATCGCCACGTCGGGTGCGGGCGTCGGCGGTAGCCCGCCGGCCGGCCAGGGCGTGAACGTGCCGCCCTGGTTCACGTAGCCGAGGCGGTTGGTGTTGAGGTTGATGCCGATCACGTACAGGTAGACGGCGTCGCCGCGGCCGGTGTTGTTGGTGACGGTGACCGGCAGCAGGGCCGGGCCGATGGCCTGCGCCGGCGCGGCGGCCGAGACGGCCGCCACCGGCGCGGCCACCACGAAAGCGGCCAGCAGGTGCAGGAGTTTGGATCTGGTACGCACGAGGACTCCTCGGGGCGCAGGAGGTACGGGGGAAGGCCCCGCGGCGGGCTGGGGACGGCCCTCCGCGGGGTTGGAGACGGGTGCGCCAGAGAGCGCTCTCACAGAGTCGAATAGTTAACTCGGTGTGTCAATAGAAAGCAGCCGATGTGTTAACGGATTATTTCCGGCCCCCGGCGCGACGTAGGGTTCCGAATCATGAGTGACATGACCTACCGCCGCCTCGGCACCTCCGGACTGGTCGTCTCGGTCGTCGGCATCGGCTGCAACAACTTCGGCCGCAAGCTGGACGTCGACGGCACCCGGGCGGTCGTCGACGCGGCGTTCGACGCGGGGATCACCCTCTTCGACACCGCCGACATCTACGGCACCCCGCACGGCGGCTCCGAGGAGTGCCTCGGCGCCGCCATCAAGGGCCGGCGCGACGAGATCGTGCTGGCCACGAAGTTCGGCATGGACATGGAGGGCCTCAACGGCGCCGACCGCGGCGCGCGCGGCGCCCGCGGCTACATCGTCCGCGCGGTCGAGGCCTCCCTGCGCCGGCTCGGCACCGACTACATCGACCTCTACCAGATGCACGAACCCGACCCGGCGACGCCGATCGAGGAGACCCTGTCGGCCCTCGACGACCTGGTCCGCAGCGGCAAGGTCCGCTACCTGGGCAACTCGAACTTCGCCGGCTGGCAGATCGCGGACGCGGACTGGACGGCCCGGACGGCGGGCCACACGCCGTTCATCAGCGCGCAGAACCAGTACAGCCTGCTGCACCGCGAGGTCGAGGACGAGGTCGTGCCGGCCTGCGAGCGGTTCGGGCTCGGCCTGCTGCCGTTCTTCCCGCTGGACAGTGGACTGCTCAGCGGCAAGTACTCCCGCGGCCAGGCGCCGCCCGCGGGCACCCGACTCGCCCAGGAGCGATACCAGCGCTGGCTCGACGGCGCCGACTGGGACACCATCGAGGCGCTGACCGCGTTCGGTGAGGAGCGCGGGCACGGCCTGCTCGACGTCGCCATCGCCGGCCTGCTCGCCCAGCCCGCGGTCGCCTCCGTGATCGCCGGAGCCACCTCCGCCGAGCAGGTGCGCGCCAACGCCGCGGCCGGCGCGTGGCGGCTGAGCACCGCGGACGCGGTGGCGCTCGACCGGGTCTTCGCCGGCTGACCGTGGCCGGGTCGACGCACGAGGAGACGGCCCGGACGGTCCTGCCCGCGGCCGTCTTCGCCTACTACCGCGACGGGATCGGCGACCAGGTCAGCCGGGACGAGGCGGCGGCCGCGTGGCGCGACTGGCGGTTCGTGCCCCGGCTGTTCCGGGACGTCTCGCGGGTCGACACCGAGATCGAGCTGTTCGGCGCGCGCCTGGCCGGGCCGGTGCTGGCCGGGCCGACGGCCCTGCACACCCTCGCGCGGCCCGAGGGGGAGGCGGCCACCGCCCGCGGCGTGGAGGCGGCCGGCTCCCTGCTGGTGCTCAGCTTCCGGTCCGGCCGGCCGCTCGAGGAGATCCCGCTGACCCGGCCCTGGTGGTTCCAGGCCTACGTGCTGCGGGACCGGAGCGTCACCGAGCGAGAGGTACGCCGGGCGGTGACGGCCGGGGCGCGGGCGATCGTGCTCACCGCCGACGCCCCGTACGTACCTCGGCGGGGCGTACCGGAGGCGGGTCCGCTGGCGCCGGCGAACCGGCCGCCCGGGCTCGAGCAGGATCCGGCGCTCGGGCCGGACGCGATCTCCTGGCTGGCCGAGGTATCGGGCCGGCCCGTGCTGGTCAAGGGCGTGCTGCGACCGGAGGACGCCGTCGCGTGCGTGGCCGCGGGCGCGGCCGGGGTGATCGTCTCCAACCACGGCGGCCGCCAGCTGGATCGGGTGGTCGCCACCGCGCACGCACTCGGCCCGGTCGCCGAGGCGGTCGGCGGGCACGTCCCGGTGCTGGTCGACGGCGGCATCCGGGACGGCGCCGACGTGCTGACCGCGCTGGCGCTCGGCGCGCGGGCCGTGCTGATCGGCCGGCCGGTGCTGTGGGCGCTGGCGACCGGCGGCGCGGACGGCGTACGGGATCGTCTGGATTCTTATCGCGAGGGCCTGGCGCGGGCGATGGCGCAGGCCGGCCTGGCGACCCTCGCGGACGTCGACGCCACGACCGTGCGGTACGTCTCTCCGGTACGGGGCCACCAGGGCCCCGTACCGGATCCGGGGTCTATTCGGCGACCGTGACGATCCGGCGGCGCCGGGCCAGCACGAAGGCGATCACCCCGCCGATCAGCAGCAGGGCACCGCCGCCGGCCAGCAGCCCGGCCGGCGCGCCCGTCACGGGCAGGCCGCCGCCGGAACCGCCGCCGGAACCGGTGACCGACACGTCGATGAACGCCGTGTTGTTGGCGGTCTTCGGGTCCTGCGCACCGCCGTTGACGCTCAGGACGCCGCCGTCCTCGTTCCGGCCGTTCTCGATCTTCGCGGTGAAGGAGAAGCGAGCCTCGGCACCCTTGGCGAGGCCCTGCCGCGGGACGCAGGCGTAGTAGTGGCCCGAGATCTTGCCCCACTGATCCCAGTCGGGCTCGCCGTCGGCGCTCGGGACGCAGTTCCTGTCCACCTTGGTCAATTTCAGGCCGGACGGGATCGTCACCGATGTCGACAGATACCCGCCGGGGACCGGCTCGACGCTGTCCGCCGGGCCGTCGTTGCGGACACCGACCTTGATCGTCCTGGTGTCACCGATCTCACCGGTGAACGTGCCGCCGATCGCGACGAGGTCCGCCGGGTTCGCGGAGACCTTGACCAGGAACGAGGTGACGTTGTCCCAGTCGTTCAGATCGCTCTCGTATACGGTCACCGCCTTGGCGGAGCGGGCCGGAACCAGCACCAGCCGGTCGCCGGACCGCTTCGCCGCCGACTTGCGCGCCGCCGCCACGGCGGAATCGGGCCGGTCGACGTCGAAGGCGAACACGCCGGCGAGGTAGTCGGCCGGGCCGGCCGCGTTCGCGGCCACCTTGACGTTCATCGGCTTCGACTCGTCGAAGGTGAGCACGTCGCCGGGTGCGAGGGCCTGCTCGAAGAAGCAGATCACGCCGGCCAGCTCCTGCTCGTCGACGCAGTTGCGGTAGCTGTTCGGGAAGCTGAGGTAGCGGTCGCCGGGGAACGCGACGACGAAGCCCTCCACGGCCTTGTTGCCGTTGTTGCGCACGGCCAGCGGAATCGGCGCGGACTTGCCCGGCGCGAGGCTGACGTCGTCGATGTCCGCGACCTCCAGGTCGACGCCCTGCGCGGCGCGGACGACCGTGATGGTGGTGGACGAGCGGGACGCACCGGAGCCGTCGCGCACCGAGATGTCGAAGCTCGAGCCCAGAGCGGGCAGGTCGGCCGTTGGGTCGACGGTGAAGTGGTAGCGCTTGCGGGTGCTGGGCGCCATGTCTCCGAGCTCGCAGCTGTCCGCGTCGCATCCCGCCGGCGCCGCGAAGCCGACGCTCGGGTCGATCTTCGAGTCGACGCCGTTGTATTCGACGACGAGGCCCTCGAGCCCGACGTCGCCGTTGTTGAACACATCGAAGAGCACGGACTTGGCTCGGCCGTCGGTCGTGACCACGCGAGTCGGGGCGACGATCACGACCGACGCGATGCCGGAATCCGGGGCGGCGTGCGCGGGGGCGGTCGCGCACAGGCCGGTCACGCCGATCATGGCTACGGGCAGGACTAGCCGGCCCACCAGGGAGTGCAGACGCATGGTCACCACTTCGAATTCGTCCAGGCGAACAAGGTTCGCAGAGACTAGGTAGGCACCCGGGCCCGGCGCCACCCCCCGAAGATCAAAGTCGGCTATACCTGGGCAAAAGCAAGACCGTCGGCGGGCAGCGCGGGTGCCTCGCCCCGCGCGGCGGCCCGGCGGGCGAACTCGCGGATGCCCGCGATCTGCCGCTCGCCGAGCGAGAAGTCCAGCGCCCGGAAGTAGGTGGCCAGCGTCGCGGCGTCGAACGGCTCCCAGCGGGCGGCCGCCTCGGCGACGTCGTCCAGCTCGCCGAGGCACAGGTCGCGGGAGCGCTGGAACGCCTCGTGCACGTCCTTGACCACGCCCGGGTTCGCCTCGGCGAACTCCCTGCGTACCGCCCAGACGGCGAAGACCATCGGGAGGCCGGTCCACTCCTTCCAGGCCTGCGCCAGGTCGGTGACGTGCAGGCCGAGCGCCGGGGCCTCGTACAGGGCGCGCAGGGCCGGGTCGCCGATCAGGACCGCGGCGTCGGCCTCGAGCAGCATCTGGGTGAGGTCCGGCGGGCAGCGGAAGTACTCCGGCTCGGCGCCGTGGCGGTCCGCGAGCAGCATCTGGGCGAGCAGCACGCCGGTCCGCGAGGTCGAGCCGAGCGCGACCGGACGCGCGTCGAGTTCGTCGAGGGGCCGGGTCGAGACCAGGTTGACCGAGAGCACCGGGCCGTCGCTGCCGACCGCGAGGTTCGGCAGCAACAGCAGGTCGTCGGCGTTGCGCAGGTACTCGACGAGCGAGATCGGGCCGATGTCGAGGTCGCCGGCGACCAGGGCGGCGTTGAGCCGGTCCGGGGTGTCCTTGCGCAGGTCGACGTCGAGCAGGGCGCCCGAGCGCATCAGCCCCCAGTAGATCGGCAGGCAGTTGAGAAACTGAATGTGCCCGACCCGAGGTCGCTGTACTACGTCGCTCATGCCGGAACGCTATCCGGGCCGAGCGCTTCCCGCGGAACTTCCGGTTGCGGTAAGGGACCTATCTCACGTCCGGCGCGCCGCACGGCCGGCAGGCAGAACACGACCGCGACCAGGCCCGCGAGGCCCGCGGCGGCCGGCACCATGAGGCCGGTGGCGGGATCCGGGCTGAGCCGACCCGCAGCGGAAAACCCATGCAAGATCGCTATTCCCGCGTATCATCGAACGCTCGCCCGCGGGGACCGCGCGCGCCTCAGCCGGGCACAGCCGATACCGCTTCCGCAGCCGGAGAGTCGGGCGGCCCAGGTCAGCCGAACAAAGACACCGATGCCGAAAGGTCGCTCGGATGACGCTGCCTGCCCAACCCGATCTCGATCACGAGCTGCACGCCGAACGTACCCATCTGAAGGAGTCCCGGGCCGCGCTGGGCCGGATGCGCGGCCGGGCCGAGTCGCTCTTCGCCGCCGGCGCGGACGTCGCCGGCGACTCCTACGGCGCGGAGGCGCTCGGCCGCACGCTCTCCCGCCGGGTCGCCGAGCTGGCCGACGACCCGTCCACCCCGCTCTTCTTCGGCAAGCTCGACATCGAGGAGGCGAAATACCACATCGGACGGCGGCACGTCACCGACGACGCCGGCGAGCCGATGGTGCTGGACTGGCGGGCGCCGCTCTCCCAGTCCTTCTACCGGGCCAGCGTCCGCGACCCGCAGGGCGTCTCCACCCGTAGGCGGTTCGGCTTCGTCAGGGGCGAGCTGACCAGCTTCGAGGACGAGCACCTGGACCGCGGCGAGGAGCTGGGCACCAGCAGCCGGATCCTCACCGCCGAGATCGAGCGGCCCCGCGTCGGCCCGATGCGCGACATCGTCGCCACCATCCAGCCCGAGCAGGACGAGCTGGTCCGCGCCGAGCTCGAGGACTCGATCTGCGTGCAGGGTGCGCCCGGCACCGGCAAGACCGCGGTCGGGCTGCACCGGGCCGCGTACCTGCTCTATCTGCACCGCGAGCGGCTGCGCCGCTCCGGCGTGCTCATCGTCGGGCCCAACACCGCGTTCCTCTCCTACATCTCGGCGGTGCTGCCGGCGCTCGGCGAGGTCGAGGTGCAGCAGGCCACGGTCGACGACCTGATCGCCCGCGCCCCGGTACGCGGCCGCGACGACGAGGCGGCGGTGCTGCTCAAACACGACCCGCGGATGGCCGAGGTGCTGCGCCGGGCGCTGTGGGGCCGGCTCGGCAAGCCGGTCGAGCCGATCATGGTGTCGGACGGCTCGTACCGGTGGCGGATCGACCCCGAGCCGCTGCGCCGGATCGTCGACGAGGCCCGCCGCGAAGGGCTGCCGTACTCGGTCGGCCGCGAGCGGGTCCGGGCCCGGGTCGTCGGCCTGCTGCAGCGGCAGTCGGAGTACCGCACCGGCAACTCGCCCGGCGAGACCTGGCTGCGCCGGATGAGCAGGATCGCCCCGGTCCGCGACTTCCTCGACTCCTCGTGGCCGGCCGTGACGCCGGAGGCGCTGGTCGTCGCGGTGCTCACCGACGCCGAGCTGCTGGCCTCGGCCGCGGCGGGCATCCTCAGCGACGCGGAACAGGCCGCCCTGCTCTGGCACCGGGTGCCGCGCACGGTCAAGGCGGCGAAGTTCAGCCAGGCCGACCTGGTGCTGATCGACGAGGCGGCCGGCCTGCTCGAACGCGAGTCGAGCTTCGGCCACGTGGTCGTCGACGAGGCTCAGGACCTGTCGCCGATGCAGGCCCGGGCGATCGCCCGGCGCAGCGAACACGGCTCGATCACCCTGCTCGGCGACCTGGCCCAGGGCACCGCGCCGTGGGCCGCCGCCGACTGGCGCGACACCCTCGGCCACCTGGGCAAGCCCGACGCGGTCGTGGTGCCGCTGACGGTCGGCTTCCGGGTGCCCGCGGTCGTGGTGGAGCTGGCCAACCGGCTGCTGCCGGCGCTCGGCGTCGACGTGCCGGCGGCGGTCTCGCTGCGCCGCGACGGCACCCTCGACATCGTGCCCGCGGCCGACGAGTCCGCAGTGGACGCCGCGATGCTGGTCGAGGTGACCGCGGCGCTGGAGCACGAGGGGTCGGTCGCGGTCATCGCGGCGGACGCGTCGGTGGGCCGGCTGCGTGCGCACCTCGAGGCCGCCGGCCTGACGGCCGCGACGCCCGACGAGGTCGACTCCGAGGCGCGCGTGACGGTGGTGCCGGCCACGATCGTCAAGGGCCTCGAGTACGACCACGTCATCGTCGTCGAGCCGGCCGAGATCGTGGCGGCCGAGCCGCGCGGCCTGCACCGGCTGTACGTGGTGCTGACCCGGGCGGTGTCCCGGCTGTCCGTCGTGCACGCCGGACCGCTGCCGGGACCGCTCGCGCCGTGACGCTCAGAGCGCCCTGACCCAGCGGGACCACTCTTCCTGGCGGCGATAGCCGCCGGCCGCCCAGCTGCGGTGCGCCTGCTCGTTGTCGTCCAGGACCATCGCGTCGATCCGGGTGGCGCCCAGCGCCCGGGCGCGGTCCTGCGCCGCCGCGATCAGGGCCCGGCCGATGCCCGCGCGGCGGCGGTCCGGGTGCACGGCCAGGCGGTACAGGTGGCAGCGCCAGCCGTCCCAGCCGACGATGATCGTGCCGACGATCCTGTCCCCCTCGACGGCCAGGATCAGGGCGTCCGCGTCCCGCAGGTGCAGCGCCGCGACGGCCGCCGGGGTGTCCGCCGAGCGGCCCGCGTTCTCGGCGGCGATCGCCCAGAACGCCATGACCGCCGCCAGCTCGCGGGACTCGGCGGACCGCAGCACAAGATGATCACTCACGCCCGCGATGCTAATTGAGTTGAACTTCCGACTGATTGAGGCCGTACCTCGCATTGCGGTGCAACGATCTATCTATCGTCTGCCGCAGTCCCCCTGAGGAGCAGGTCATGAACCCACCGACGCCCGGTGTGCCAAGCTGGGTCGACCTGGGTACCGCCGATCTCGACGACGCGATCCGCTTCTACTCGGCGCTGTTCGGCTGGGAGGCCGAGGTTTCCGGCGAGGAGTACGGCGGCTACACCACGTTCCGCCTCGGCGGGCGCGCCGCGGCGGGCGCCGGGCCGCTGTACGGCGAGGGCCAGCAGACCGCCTGGAGCACGTACATCGCGGCCGACGACGCCGACCTGATCGCGGCCCGGGTCGAGGCGGCCGGCGGAAAGGTGCTGGTCGCGCCGTTCGACGTGATGTACCAGGGCCGGATGGCGGCGTTCCTGGACCAGGCCGGCGCGCCGTTCAGCGTCTGGCAGTCGGGCACGATGCGCGGCGCGGACGTCTTCGACGCGCCCGGCGCGCTGACCTGGAACGAGCTGACGACCCGCGACGTGGAGGGCTCGGCGGCGTTCTACGGCGAGGTGTTCGGCTGGGTGGCGCGGGAGAGCGCGATGGGCGACGGCACGCCGTACATCGTGTGGGAGCTGGACGGGCACCCGATCGCCGGCATCAAGCCGATGGACGGCGACGAGTGGCCGGACGACCTCCCACCACATTGGATGATCTACTTCGCGGTGGCCGACTGCGCCGACTCGGCGGCGTACGCGCAGGCGCTGGGCGGCCGGGTCCTGCAGCCACCGATCGACCTGCCGATCGGCTGCTACGCGGTGCTGTCCGACCCGCAGGGCGGCACCTTCTCGATCCTGCAGAGCGCCGCCGGCGCCTAGCGGACCGGCACCACCAAGGGGCCCTGCTCGCCCTCGATCACCTTGACGCGTACCCGGTAGTGCTTGGCCAGTAGTTCCTGGGTCAGCACCTCCCGGGCGGTCCCGGCCGCGACCACCCGGCCGCCGGCCAGCAGCACCATGCGGTCGGCGTACTCGCCGGCGATCGACAGGTCGTGCATGGTCGCCAGGACGGTCAGGCCCCGCTCGCCGCGCAGCCGGTCGACCAGGTCGAGGACCTCCTGCTGGTGGCCGATGTCCAGGGCGCTGGTCGGCTCGTCGAGCAGCAGGGTCCGGGCGCCCTGCGCCAGCGCCCGGGCCAGGAAGACGCGCTGCCGCTCGCCGCCGGAGAGCGTGTCGAGCCGCCGGGCGCGCATGTCGACCAGGTCGAGCGCGGCCAGCGCCTCGTCGACCGCGGCGAGATCGGAGGCGGACTCCCTGCCCAGCGCCGGCACGTACGGTGTGCGGCCGAGCAGCACGTAGTCGAAGACCAGCATCCCGGGCGGGACCACCGGCGACTGCGCGACGGTGGCTACCGTGCGGGCGCGTTCCCGGCGCGGCAGCCGCTCGAGGGCGGTCCCACCGAGGCTGATGTCGCCGTGGAACGGCAGCAGGCCGCCGATGGCCCGCAGCGCGGTGGACTTGCCGGCCCCGTTGGGTCCGATGATCGTGACCCATTCCCCGTCGGCGACGTCGAGGTCGATGCCGTCGACGATGACGGTGCCGCCGAGCAGCACCCGCAGGCCACGAACGGTGATCACGACGAGATCCTGCTCTTGCGGAGCACTACCGCGAAGAACGGGGCGCCGAAGAACGCCGTCACCACCCCGATCGGTAGCTCGTTCGGGCTGGCCACCGTGCGCGCCACCAGGTCGGTCAGCGCGAGGAAGGCCGCGCCGAACAGCACCGACAGCGGCAGGATCGACCGGTAGCTCGGACCGGCCAGCAGCCGCAGCGTGTGCGGCACGATGATGCCGACGAAGCCGATCAGCCCCGACACCGAGACCGCGGCGGCCGTGCCCAGCGAGGCCGCGACGATCAGGAGGTACCGGCTGCGCTGCGGATGCAGCCCGAGGCTGGCCGCCTCCTCGTCGCCGACGGTCAGCACGTCGAGCTCGCGGCGCTGCGAGAGCACGATCGCACCCGTCACCGCCGCGTACGGGAGCACCAGCAGCACGTCGTGCCAGCCGGCGGTGGCCAGCCGGCCGAGCAGCCAGGAGTACACCTCGCGCAGCGTGTCGACGTGCTGCTGCATGAGGTAGGTCTGCGCCGCGGCGAGGAAGGCGGAGACGGCGACGCCGGCGAGGATCAGCGTGGCCGGCCCCCGGGCCCGGCCGCCGGCCGCGCCGAGCAGCCAGGTCAGGATGACGGCGACGATCGCGCCGACGAAGGCGGCCAGGGGCACGCTCATCGGCAGGTTCGCCGTGGCGTCGCCGGTACCCGAGCGGAGGGCGATCACGGCCGTCACGCCGAGCCCGGCGCCGGCGGCGACGCCGAGCAGGTGCGGGTCGGCCAGCGGGTTGCGGAAGACGCCCTGGTAGGCGGCGCCGGCGAGGGCGAGCATCGCCCCGACCAGCAGGCCGAGCACGACCCGCGGCAGCCGCAGCTCGGTGATGATGGCGACCTCGCGGGCGTTGAGGCCGCTGTCGATCCGCACGCCGGGCAGCAGGTTGAGCAGCTCCGCCGCGACGGCGGCCGGCGGCAGGCTGACGGGCCCGAAGGCGATGCCCGCCACCAGCGCGAACAGGACGGCGACGACACCACCGGCGAACCAACCGGGCCGCAGCCCGGCGGGTCGCATCCGCGCCGGGCCGCCGGTGGCCGCCGGCGTTGGGGCGGTCGGCCGCCCTACGGTCACGCCGGGACCTTGGCCACCGAATCGGCAACCGACTGCACGAGGTCGACGACGCGCGGGCCCCACCGCGACGCGATGTCGTCGTCCAGCGCGACGATCTGGTCCTTCTGCACCGCCGTGATCGCCGACCAGCCGGTGCGGGCCTTGACCGTCGCGGGCGACTGCTTGCAGCAGTTGGCGTCGGCCAGGAAGATCAGGTCCGGGTTCGCCTTGATCAGGGCCTCCGGGGACAGCTGCGGGTAGCCGCTCTTGGCGCCGTCCGGGTCGGCGGCGTCCGCGACGTTCTTGAGCCCGAAGAGCGAGAAGATCGAGCCGATGAACGTGCTCGACGTGGCCGAGTAGAGCGTCGGGTCGAGCTCGTAGTAGTAGCTGAGCGGCGCCCTCCTGGCCGGCACCGACTTGACGATCTTCTCGATCTGGGTACGCATGCGCTCGGTGAGCGCCGCCGCCTCGTCGCCGTTGCCGGTCAGCGCGCCCAGCTCGTCGATCTGCCGGTAGGTGTCGTCGAGGGTCTTGGCGGCGGGCGCCAGCAGCACCGGGATCTTGAGCTTGGTGAGCTGGTCGACGATCTTGTTGAGGTCGTCGGAGAGGACCACCAGGTCGGGGTTCTTGGCCGCGATGGCCTCGGCGTTCGGCTTGAAGCCGGACAGCTCGCTCTTCGGCGCGTCCGCCGGATAGGTCGACTGGTCGTCGACGGCCGTGACCTGCGGCCCGGCGCCGATCGCGAACAGCATCTCGGTCGCCGTCGGCGCCAGCGACACGATCCGCTCGGGCCGGCTCTCCAGCGTGACGCCGCCGGCGGTCACGGGATATGCCGCGCCGCCGCTGGGCGCGGTGCCGGTCGGCTCGTCCGATCCGCCCGCGCACCCGCCGAGCAGCAGGGCGGTCGCCACGACGGCAGCCGTCAACATACGTTTCATTCTGGTCCTCCTGTCGGCCGAGGCTGTGGTGCTTCGCCGACCGGAGTGAAAAACCGGCCTGCGAGGCGCCCCTCCCCGAGAGCGCTGAATCGCGACCGACGCCCAGGCGACCTGGCTTAACCCCCGGCCACGCGGGGGTTCACAGTTGCGGGACAGCGCCGGAATCACACCGGCTTCGCTGCGACGCGGTCGAGACGAAACTAGCTCACGGTCCCGGCGGACAGCGGATCGCGGTCCCGAAGAGAAATTAAGATCACCTGCTCAAGGGCGGTCGCCGCCGCCGGCCGAGATCTGAGCCTCGTGGGCGGCGAAGTTGGTGATGTTGGCCCGGAACTCGGTGAGCCACTCGGCCGTCTCGCCGTCGATCAGGTCGGCGACGTCGGCGGCGAACTGCTCGATCAGGTCGAGACCGGCCTTCACGGTTGTCGCGTCCGCGCCGAACGCGGCGTCCGCGTTCACCGAGGTCCAGGCGAAGCGGAACCGCTCCAGCCGGCGCTCCAGCGCGCGGGCCGTCGTGATGTCGCGCATCCAGCCCGACGACAGCCCGAAGAAGTGATCGAACGCCACGCAGCCCGCGGCGAGCGCCAGCATGACGTAGCCCCAGTTCGCGCTCCGGCCCTCGGTGGCGGCCAGCAGCGGCGCGACGCCGCCGACGATCGCGAAGAGGATGGCGAGCGCGCGCAGCGACCGGGAGCCGACCCGCTTCGCCGCCTTGTCCCGCAGGTACCAGTCCCGCGCACCGGCGGCGTTCGCCTCGGCCCAGACGCGCAGGCGTTCCAACGTCGCCGCGGGGTCCCGCCATTCATCCACTGTCGGCACCGGCATTTCTCCGGGCTGCAGATCCCGCTTGCGACGGTCGGCCATCGGGCACCACCCCTTCCCATCAGGGATTGACTCACGTCAACCTAACCCGTGACAAGACAGGCGCCCTTGGCAACCTTCCGTGTACTGGCGCCTACTCTGTGCAAACTCTACGATTGTCTGCACGGAAAGCGAATGGGCGAACTCGGAGGGTGACATGAGCTTCATCCTTCACCTCTCCGACCTGCATCTATCCCCGCCCGACGATCGCGAAACGGTCGGTGACCACAAGATCAACCTAATTCCACTTCAGGATCGGGTACGCCGGACCGAGCTGATCCGGACGACGCTGCGTGAACTCGGCCGCGCACTCGAGAACGGGCGCCGCCGGCTCGACGCGGTCGTGATCAGCGGCGACGTCACCTATCAGGGCCGCGCCGACGGCTTCGACCTGTTGCCACGCACCCTCGCCGAGCTGGGCCGCGTCCTGCCCGATCCCGACAAGATCCTCATCGTGCCGGGCAACCACGACGTCCGGTGGTACACCGCGCCCTCCAGCGAGGAACGCTACGAGCAGTTCCTCCGGCTGCGGCGGCACGGCTACCGCACCCCCCTGCTCGAGGGCATCGACTTCGACCGGTACGGCGAGATGCACCGCGCGCCGCCCGGCCCGCCGACGGTGGTCGCCGACGACGACAGCTTCATCCTCGTCGGGCTGAACACGGCCAACCACTGCGGCGTCGAGATGGAGGTGCCGCCCGAGGTGCAGGCCGCCTACGACGCGCTGTCCGGCCGCGCCCACACGGACCCGCACCTGCGGACCATCCTGGACGACTGGCGGCTGCGGGGCCGCTTCGACGTCGCCCGCCTCGGCCCGCACCAGCAGCGGCACGCCTCGGACGCGCTGCGCGAGTACGCGCCGCCCGGCGCCGTGCGCATCGCCGTCATGCACCACCAACTGCTGCCGCTGAGCCCCGACGAGGAGGTCAAGCCGTTCGAGTCCCTCACCAACCTCGGCGAGGTGCGTGACTTCCTGGCCGGCAACGACATCGATCTGCTGCTGCACGGACACAAGCACGTCGAGCACATGTACGCCGACCGCTACCGCCCCAACCTGCGCGGGCTGAACGACGGCGAGATCCGCAAGCTGCTGGTGTGCTCGGCCGGCACCATCGGGCTCGGCCAGTCCTACACCGGCGAGGTCGCGAAGCTGCTCACCATCGACGCCGGGCACGTCGCGGCCCGCCGCGTGACGATGGAGAGCGTGCCGGCGACCCGCAACGGCATCCCGCTCAAGGTCAGCGCGTTCCGCAGCCAGTCGTACCGGATCGCCAACGACGAACCGGCCGAGACCGGCGAGATCGTCGGCGCCACCGCGCAGGACGTGCACGAACAGCTCATCGACCTGTACGTGAAGGGCCGCGTGCCGCCCCGGTCCCCGCTGATCTGCCGGTTCACCGACGGCCGGTCCGCGCGGGCCCGGCCGGCCTCGTACCCGCCCCTGCCGCTCGGCCGCGCCGACAACGACGACTGGTTCGAGCGGATGACCGGCCTGTGGCAGCGGCAGACGCCGATCCGCGGCATGCCGTTCAACCACGGCTCGCGCATCTACAACTTCGGCGGAAACCGGGACCAGCTCAGCGCCGCGGCGGAGACCCTGGCGCGGGATCCCGCCAGCGGCAAGGCGCTCGTGATCCTGCTCGACCCGCTGCGCGACCACGCCGAGGGGCAGGACCAGCGCTACCCGGCCTTCTGCCTGGCGCAGTTCGTGGTCAACGGCGAGACGCTCGAGGTGGTCGCCTACTTCCGCAAGCAGGAGATGCGCTACTGGTGGGCGATAAACGTTGCCGAGCTGGCGATCCTGCAGGAAAGGATGCTCGAGGAACTGCAGGCCCTCGACGCCCACTACGGCCCCGGCGAGATCACCACCATCACGGCGATACCGGTGGTCGCGGAGAAGGTGCCCCGGGTCGCCGTGCCGCGGATCGACCAGGTCGCGGACGAGCAGCCCGGCGAGCTGGTCCGGCTCGCGCTGTCCGTCTGCGCCCGCGACCTGCCCGGCCGCGAGACGTTCGTCGACCAATGGTCCGCGGTCGTCGACGACTGGAAGCCGGGCATGACCGCGACCGTGGACGGCGATCCCGTCGCGACGTTCGGCCTGCGCGCCCTCGCCGAGGTGATCGAGAACGTCTCGAAGGCCATCGGCACCGAGGACCGGGTCGAGGACGTCATCAGCTGCCTGAAGCAGATGCATCAGCACAACGTCGACTTCGCCACGAAGATGCAGAGCAAGACGAACTACAAGCGCACGCACGAGGAGTGGCGACGGGAGGTGCAGCCGCTCGTCGCCCGCCTGCTGCGCACGGTGAACCACATCCTGCGGGGCCCGGACCACCCACATCTGGTGCTCGGCCAGGACCTGCCGCCGCCCGAGCTCGGGCGCGGGCTCAGCGCCTGACGGGTTCCTACACGTCGTGTCCGGCGGCCCTCAACCGGTCCACGACGGGCACCTGCCCCGGAGGCCGCAGCCGGTACTCCCGCTTCTCGTTGATGACTATCAGGTACGCCGAGACCCGCTGGCCCACCCGATAGTCATCGTCGTCGTCCACGTAGAGCACGTCGATCAGCCCGACGCGGGAGTCGCCGAGATCCACCACGATCCCCCACCGAAACACCGCGGTCACGATGCCCCGCATCAGCGTGCCGATCAGCGCCTGTTCCTCGGATTCGGACATGCTCACCATCGTTCCAGAGGGCATCGTCATATAAGATCTTGAATCCGCGCGATGCTCCGATCGCCGGATCTACGGGGGTCCCTCTTGTTGCGTTCCGCCTGGCTGACCAGCGTCGGCACCGTGCTGCTCACCGCGATCTCCGCGGGCGTGCTCGCCGCCCCCGCCCAGGCGGCGACGGCGGGTGTCGTAACCGTCGTCGAATCGACCAAGGTGCGGTATCAGGCGGCCAAGGGCAAGCAGAACAGGGTCGTCGTCACCCGCTCCGGCAACACCATCACCGTCGACGACAAAGTCGCCGTGAAGGCCGGCAAGGGCTGCAAGGCGGTCAAGGGCGACAAGACCAGGGTGCGGTGCACCACGAAGAAGGCGCCGACCCGGATCCGGGTATACACCTACGACCGCAACGACTCGGTGGTCAACCGGACGGGTCTGGGGATGACCGCGGACGGCGGTACCGGCGCCGACGCGCTCACCGGCGGCCCGCGCAGCGACACGCTGCGCGGCGGCTCAGGCGCGGACAAGCTGTACGGCCTCGGCGGCACGGACTGGATGACCGGCTCGGACGGCAACGACCGGCTCGACGGCGGGGACGGCGACGACTCGCTGGACGGCGGCTCCGGCAACGACACCCTCGTCGGCCGCAACGGGCACGACCAGCTGCTCGGCATGGACGGTAACGACAAGGAGTACGGCGGCACCGGCGTCGACACCTTCTACCAGGACTACGACCCGTCGCGTTCGGACGCCGACCTGTTCTCCGGCGGGAGCGGCGAGGACACCGTCACCTACATCTCGCGCGCCAAGGCGGTGGTCGCCGACAACGACGGCGCGAAGGGCGACGATGGCGCCAAGAACGAGCACGACAGCATCGGCGCCGACGTCGAGAACATCGACGGCGGCGACGGCAACGACAGGTTGACCGGCAACTCCGCCGGGAACGTCCTGCGCGGGCTGGGCGGCAACGACAAGCTGATCGGCGGCGGCGGGAACGACGCCCTCGACGGCGGCATCGGCAAGGACCACCTGAACGGCGGCGCCGGCGACGACGGGCTCTACGGCGACGACGGCTACGGGGGCGCCCGGGCGGCGGACGTGCTGCTCGGCGGGGCGGGCCGGGATCTGGTCAGCTACCTCGGCTACACGAAGGCCGTGACGGTCGATCTCGACGGCTCCGCCGGCGACGACGGGCAGTCCGGCGAGCGCGACACGGTCGGCGCGGACGTCGAAGACATCCACGGCGGCACCGGCAACGACCGGCTGACCGGCAACGCCGCCGACAACCTCATCTACGGCCATGAGGGCGACGACATCGTGCGTGGCGGCGCGGGCGACGACGAACTGGACGGCTTCGACGGCCGTGACCAGCTTTACGGCGAGGCCGGCGACGACTCGCTGAGCGGTGCCGACGGATACCGGTACGACGTACCGGACCGGCTGGACGGGGGCGCCAACTCCGCGATCGGCGACATCTGCCAGCCGCTGGAGAACGACGAGACCGTCGATTGTGAACGCGACCGACCCTAGGGCCTGTCCTAGGCGCCGATGACCTCTTCGGACAGACGCTCGTTGGCGACTGTCGAGATCTTGATGCCGAAGATGAAGATGTCGGCGATCCGGTTGTTGATGAAGTCGTCGCGCTCGTGGCCCTCGATCGCGTCGAGCAGCAGCGCCGTCAGCTTGGTCAGGTGCAGGGTGAAGTGCCGCAGCTGGGCGTACTTGGGCATGCCGGCGACGTCCGGGTGGTAGACCATGTCGTGCCCAAGCTGCGCCCGCTGTAGCTCCAGCAGGGTTTTGCTGACCCGGACGGCGTCGCCGCCGTCGAAGGCGCCCCCGCCCGCCAGCGGGTGCCGGGACTCCAGCATGTCGAGGCGTTCGGCGTACCGCTGGCGCAGGTCGGCACCGGAGGCCGCGGCGAGTCGCCATCCCATGGCGCGCAGTTCGGCGGCGGCGCCGAGCAGTTTCGCCCGGTCGACCTGTTCATTGTGTTCGGCGCGATCACAATGGCGGGCCAGCTCGGCCGCCGTACGGATCAGGACCGGGAGCTCGGCTTGGAGCGCCAAATCGCCATTGACTGACACGTCTGACATTATTCGCCTAAGAGTGAGGTTTACGACTCAACTTTGCGGATGTCCGGGGGAGTACCACTCGGCTGAATTACCGGGCGGCGCGGCGGTCGATCGCCTCCGCCCACGCGACCGCGACGGCGGCCACCTGAATCAGCTCGTTCCGGAGGTCACCCGGCTCCGCCTCGGCCGCGGCCTCGGCGACCTCCTCGAGCAGGATGTGCCGCCAGCTCAGGCTCCCGGTCTCGGCCGCCTGCTCGCACTCCTTGCGGGCCAGCGCCGCGTCCGCCGCGTGCCAGTGCCCGGTGCCGTCGGGGTGGTTCTGCTGGCCCCAGCGCTCGTCCTGGCGCCGGCGCTCGGCCGCGACCTCGGTCAGCACGGCGGCAAGACCTTCACCGATTACCTGAGACGCCACGACACGAACTCCTTCTCGCCGTAACTCCCCCACCTGGGGAGAACGAATGGTAAACCCCTTCCGCCGCATCGCGGTTACTTCGTCGCCCACATGAGACTGCGAAAGGCGCCCCACCAGCAGAGCCGGCGGGGCGCCTTTACGTGCAGACAATGATCAGCAGTACGTCGACTGCTTACCGATGACCTTGTAGGGGCAGTCCGCCGCCTCGGCGAGGAGCAGCACCGCCTCCTTGTTGCGGGTGGTCTCGCGGGTGATCACGCTGGCCGGCGGGTAGAAGCCGCCCGCCGACGAACTGGTCGGGTACATCTCGAAGACGTACCCGAAGATCTTGTGCTGTCCCCACAGCCAGTCGAGCGAGTCACCGTCGGTGATGTAAAGGTCGCTGGACTGCTGCGGCGTGTACCGGTTCGTCGCCGCCAGCTGCCGGCCGAGCGTCGCGAACGTGTTGTTCTGGTCGGCGGTCATGCCGGTCCCGGTGTCGGCCGTGGTGTGACCGAACGGCCACAGCACCAGCTCGGAGTAGGTGTGGAAGTCGATCGCGGCCTTGATCTGCTGCACGCCGCCGACGACCCGGCTGTTGACGAAGTCGCGGATGACCCGGGTCTCCGGCGCGGAGAACGCCGCGGTGCCGCGGTAGGTGTCCGACGAGGTGCTGCCGGACGAGCCGCCGCAGCAGCCCCACCGGTAGCCGTAGTTGCGGTTCAGGTCCGTGCCGACGTACGAGGAACCGGAGTTGGGCTGACGGTTCTTGCGCCACGAGCGGTAGCTGCCGGTCGCGACGTCGTACTCCGAGCCGTCCGGGTTCACCGACGGGATGATCCAGATCTCGCGGCTGTTGACCACGTTGCGGATCCGGGTGTCGGTCGCGTAGTTGTCGGCGTACAGGTGGAGCAGGTAGACGGCCATCTCCACGGTGAGGTGCTCACGGGCGTGGTGGTTGGCGTCGTAGAGGACCTCGGGCTCGCTCTCGTCGGTGCCGACGTTGTCGGAGATCTTCACGGCGACGATGTTGCGGCCCTGGTAGGTCTGGCCGAGCACTCGCTTGCTCGCGATCGCCGGGTACCGCGCCACGATCGCGTCGACCTCGGCGACCATCTCGGCGTAGTTGTGGTAGGCGGCGTCCCGGGAGGGGAAGTCCAGGGTGGACACGTCCTCGGTCGGCAGCGGCACCGTGACGGCGTTGACCGTGAAGCCGAGCGCGCGCAGGGCCTTCACCTCGCTGCCGGTCGCGGTGATCTCCACGATCGAGTGCTCGGCGCCGTTGATGGCCGCGCCGGTGCTCGCGATCGCGTTGCGCTGGGCGAGGGTTCGCACGTCGTAGACCTCGTACTGCGCCGAGGTGTCCGCGCGCGCGACCGCCGTGGCGGGCGGCGAGGCGGCGGATGCGGCGATCAGGGCCAGGCCGACCGTTGCGGCAGAGACCAGGGCATTGAGGCGTCGTCGTCTCATGAACGACCTCCGGGGGGTGTCAGAGGGGTTCGGGCCCCGTCACTGCACCACTCGGAATCGATGTTTGGCAATGAATTCGGCCTCGGCCGACCATGCCAAAGTGCCCCCTACCTCGGCGTGATGACCGCCGAGCGCAGGTCAGGAGGCCTTCTTGCCCTCACCGTTCTCGGCGGATCCCGCGGCGGCGTGGCCGGAGCCGGCGGCGCGATCGTCCGCGGCGCGGTCACCCGCGGCGGCCGCCGCCTCGTCGCCGGCGAGGGCCGCGCGCAGCCGCCGCTTCTCCGCCTGGCGGCGCTCCGCGACCGAGCCGAGCTGCTCGGCCATCTCGTTGCGCCACTTGGCCAGCAGGAAATAGGAGAACGCCGCCGAGGCGACCAGCGCGATCATCGCCTTGACCAGGAAGT
This sequence comes from Actinoplanes sp. NPDC049668, assembly GCF_044465445.1. NCBI lineage: Bacteria > Bacillati > Actinomycetota > Actinomycetes > Micromonosporales > Micromonosporaceae > Actinoplanes > Actinoplanes sp. NPDC049668. The sequence continues at coordinate 159,535 of NZ_JBITLR010000006.1, read as the reverse complement.
TCAGCGGGACCGGCAGCAGCAGCGCGAACACGACGACGAAGAGGCCGATGCGGCCGAGCGTGTACTTGACGGCGGGACTCATTTTTCGAACTCCTGTCAGCCCGCGCGGTGGCTCAGCCACCGGAGGCCGTAGAACCAGATCAGGCAGTAGACGACGGTCAGGCCGAGCGCGCCGACCGCGCCGCTGACCAGCGGCGGGAAGACGGTGGCGGCGAGGCCCGCGAGGGTCATTCCGACCGCGACGCCGAAGCCCGCGCCCAGCCCGGCGACCACGAACCGGTACGCGCCGTGGCGGGCCGCGCGGAACTCCTCGGTGAACAACCACACCGGCAGGATCAGCGCGAGCCAGCCGCTGGAGTCGCCGAACTCGAACGCCTCGGCCAGCGACATGACCGCCTCGAAGACGAGCAGGACCACGACGCCGGTGACGAGGCCGGCGAAGGCCACACCGAGCAGGTCGCCGATGGTCACCAGGCGTCCGTCGGCGTCGCGGCGGGGGCGGCGCTCATTTCTGGTCTCGGCCATAACAACGAGAGGGTACGCCGAGGCGCCCGCTCCCTACGCCCAGACCTGCTGCGGCTCGCTGCGGCGCTCCGCGAGCGGGGTCGGCTTGGCGTACTCCCGGACGACCTCGTAGCGGGTGTTGCGCTCGACGGGCTGGAAACCCGCGTCCCAGATGATGTTGAGCAGGTCGTCGCGGTGCATCGTGGTCGGCGTGCCGTAGTCGTCGGCGTCGTGGGTGATCTTGTACTCGACGACCGAGCCGTCCAGGTCGTCGGCGCCGAAGTTCAGCGAGAGCTGAGCCACCGACAGCCCGTGCATGACCCAGAAGTTCTTCAGGTGCGGCACGTTGTCGAACATCAGCCGGGAGACCGCGAACGTGCGCAGCGACTCGGCCGGCGAGGCCATCGTGGTGCGGGCCTGGATCCGGTTACGGATCTTTCCGTCCGCCGAGTCGACGAAGTCGTGCTGGTAGCGAAGCGGAATGAAGACCGCGAAACCACCCGTCTCGTCCTGCAGCTCGCGCAGGCGCATGACGTGGTCGACGCGGTGCCGCGGCTCCTCGATGTGGCCGTACAGCATGGTCGCGGGGGTCTTCATGCCCTTGGAGTGCGCGAGCCGGTGAATCCGGGACCAGTCCTCCCAGTGGCAGGCGTGGTCGACGATGTGCTGGCGGACCTCCCAGTCGAAGATCTCCGCGCCGCCGCCGGTCAGCGACTCCAGCCCGGCGTCCATCAGCTCGTCGAGGATCTCGGTGGCCGGCAGGCCGCTGATCTTCTCGAACCACTGGACCTCGGTCGCCGTGAAGCACTTGAGCTTGACGTTGGGCAGCGCCGCCTTCAGCTCGCGCAGCACCTTGGGGTAGTAGCGCCAGGGCAGCGTGGGGTGCAGGCCATTGACGATGTGCAATTCTGTGAGTTGTTCATCTTCCATCTCCTTGGCCTTGCGAACGGCCTCGTCGATGCGCATGGTGTATGCGTCCTTCTCGCCCGGCTTGCGCTGGAAAGAGCAGTACGCACAGCTTGCGGAGCATACGTTGGTGAGGTTGAGATGGCGGTTGACGTTGAACATCACCCGGTCGGCGTTCATCTCAGTCCGCTTGTGATGCGCCAGCCGGCCGAGCCAGGCGAGATCGTCGGACTCGTAGAGGGCGACGCCGTCCGCACGGGTCAGCCGCTCCCCCGCGTAGACCTTGGCCTCCAGCTCACGCTTCAGTCCGACGTCCATGTGTGCCCCTCTCGCATCGCTCACCGCCGAGCCTACGTCCTGCCACCGGCGGCGATGGGAGCGCGGCGGCTTCGGGGCGGCGCGGATCACGTAGTCGGGCATACGATTCTCAGGCTCCTCTCAACTGGAATCGATCGACAACGGTGCACGAATTGGGGTAAGAACCTAGAAGGACGACGCGGACCGGGGAGCGCACGTTGACGAATTGGCAGCACGGCCGAGGAGGCTCGCGGCGAACGCGCCCATGGTGGCGCCCGCTGGCGTACTCCGCCGCGACCGCCGCCGCCATCGCCATGTTGTTCAATCCGCTGCCGGCCTCCGCCGCACCGGGGACACCGCCCGCGGTGCCCGACGCCGGCTCCCGGCCGCTGCCGCTCGGCACGGTCACGATGCCGGGGCAGACGGGCCTCACGCCGACCACGACGACGCCGATCGTCTCCACCGGCGTCGCGATGACCCCGCTGTACGCCAAGGTCGAAAAGGGCCGGGACGAGCTCGCCACCCTCGGTGAGAAGCTGACCCGTACCAAGGAGGACTTCGACCTCGCCACCCAGCAGCTGACGACCGCCGATCAGAAGGTCGCGCAGACCTCGGTCACGCTCGCGGCGGCCCAGCAGGAGGCCGCGGACGCCGCGGCCGCAGCCGTGCGTGACGCCGCCGCCATGCCGCCCGGCACCATCGGCTCCGGCCTGGAGGATCTCGACTCGCTCGCCCGGATCAACCGCGGCGACTCCGCCACCGAGCAGGCCGCCGGCCGGCAGCTCGCGATCGCGCAGGACGCCAACACGGGCGCGCTCGCCGAGCAGCAGTCGGTGCGGGCGCACCTCGACCTGGTCACCGTCGACCGCAACAAGCTGCAGGCCGAGGTCGACAAGAAGTCGGCCGCACAGCAGAAGCTCGAGCAGAAGCACGCCGACGAGGTCCGCGCCGCCGACGCCGCTCAGGCGGCCCGCGACGCCCAGGCCGGCGCGGGCTACCTCGGCGGCGAGAACGCCGGCCGCGGCGCCGACCCGCGGGCCATCGCCGCGCTGACCTTCGCCCTGGCCCAGCGCGGAGACCCGTACGTCTGGTCCGAGGAGGGCCCGGACGAATACGACTGCTCCGGCCTGATGTACGCGGCCTACCGCTCGAACGCCGCGGGCAACTTCCCGCTGACCCGGGTGTCGAAGGACCAGTACTACCAGACCCGCGCCAAGGCCGTTGACCGCTACTCGCTGCTCCCGGGCGACCTGCTCTTCTTCAGCTCGAACAGCAGCTGGACGGGCATCCACCACGTCGCGATGTACGCGGGCGAGGGCATGATGGTCGAGGCGCCGCGGACCGGCCTCAACGTCCGCCTGACCCCGGTCCGCTGGACCCGGCTCTTCGGCGCGACCCGCATCTACGGCTCGATCGAGGGCGAGGTCGAGGGCCCGGTGCTCCCCGACCCGGACCCGGAGACGCCGAGCGACAACCCGCCGACGACGAAGCCGCCGACCACCAAGCCGACGACGAAGCCGCCGACGACCCCGCCGACGACGAAGCCGACCACGAAACCGACCACAAAGCCGCCGACGCCCTCGACGGACCCGACGACCCCCAGCACGCCGCCGACGAACCCGGACCCGGACCCGACCGGGACCCAGTCGGCCGCGCCGACGCCGACCGGGTCCGCGGCGCAGTCCTCGGACAGTTCGCCGTCGCAGTCGCAGGGCAGCTCTTCGTCGGCGTCAGCGGCGGCCGCCTCGAAGTCGGCCGCGCCTTCGTCCGGGTCCTCGGGGTCGGCATCGGCCTCCGCCTCGAGCGACGGCGACTGACCCGGTTTCGCGATCTTCGGCGCGGGGAAACGCCTAACCGCTGGATGCGCTTATGTGCGCTGATATGGCACCGTAGTCAGCAGCGCCCGGCCCCACCTGCCCGGCGTTCGGTATTTGGCGTCGTCACGCGGGTGACGGCGATCGGGAGGATCCATGGACGAGCAGCAGGCGAAACCGGACAGCGACGGCGGGAAGCCGCACGCTGCGCGGACGCCCGCGAGCAGCGCCGGGCCTCAGAACGATCAGGGATACGAGCCGCCACCGCCGCCCGCACCCGGTGCCCTGTGGGCTCCGGCCGCCGCGAGCACCCCCTCCGCCCCGTCCGGCAAGGCCGCGGCGAGCGTCGCCGTGCCGGCTGCGTCGGTGAGCTCCCCTCCCGCCGCCACGGCCTCGGCGTCCGTGAGCTCTCCGCCCGCCACCAGCGGTTCGACCGGTGGCGCCGCCCGACCGGTTTCCGTTCCGCCCGGCGCCAACGCCGCCCGCGCCGCCGTGCCCGGCTCGATCGATCCGGCCGCCGCCCGCGCCGCCACCTGGCCCAGCGGCCAGGCCAAGGTCTACGGCGCCCGCAGCTCGGACCAGGTCGCCGAAAAGCCGGCCGCCGACAAGCCGACCGCCGACGACAAGCCGGCTACCACCGAAAAGCCGGCCGGCGCCGCCGAAAAGCTGGCCGCCGTTCTCGCCGCCGAAAAGCCCGCTGCCGCCGCTGAAAAGCCGGTCGAGGCGGACAAGCCCGCGGCCCCGGCAGTGCCCCAGGAGGCCGGCAAGCCGGCCGGTGTCAGCTGGATGAGCGTCGCCGAGAAGCGTCAGGCCGCGCCGGAACCGGATCTGCCCGAGCCCTCGACCCCGGAGCCGCCGAAGCCGGCGCCGCCCAAGCCCGAGCCCACCCGGCCCGAGCCCGCACCGCTGCCGACGCCGACGCCGACCCCGCCGCTGCCTCCGCCGCCGGTGCCCGCGCCGAGCCCGGCCCCTCCCGGCCCAGTTCCGCCCGGCCCGGGACCCAGCCCGGTGCCACCCGGACCCGGTCCTACGCCCGTGCCGCCCGGACCCGGCCCTTCGCCCGTGCCGCCCGGCCCGGGACCCGACCCCGTCCCGCCGGGACCCGGCCCCTCACCCGTGCCCGGCCCGCCGCCGGCTCCGTTCCCCGGCCCGCCGGTGATCCCCGCGGCCGGCAGCGCCCTGCCGGCGTACACGATGCCGCCCTCGGCCGGTTCCGCCGCCGCGGGCGGACCCATCCACGTGGGCGGCGGTGCCCAGCACGACCACCAGCCCCGCAGCGGTTCGACTCCGTACGGGTTAGGCGCATCGGGCGGTGCCGGGCAGCCGTTCGGCGGATCGGCCGCGCAGGCCGGCAGCGCCCCGACACGGCCGACGACGTATGGGTCGGGATCCGGACAGCAGCCGGCCGCCGTGCCGCAGCAGCGGATGCAGGGCACCGTCTACGGCGGCCTCGCCGACTACGCGCCGGCCGACATGACCATGCCCGTGAGCACCAACCCGGTCGAGAATTCCGGCTCGCTGACCGGCCACATCCTGGCGCAGGGCTGGCGCGACGGACCCGACACCCAGCGGCAGAGCAACGTCAAGGTGATCATCGCGATGCTCGTGGTGCTGCTCCTGCTGGTCGGCGTCAGCCTGGCCTTCCTCTTCACCGTCGGCGACGCCTTCAGCGACATGATCGGTGGCGTTTTCAAGGATTAGGTTGTCGGAATCCGCCCGGCCCCCTAAGCTGGCGAGGTTGCGCCGAAGGGTGAGCCTGCCCACTACCGGCGCGGAATGCGGGCGATGTCGACCACGTTGACCCGTACACTGATGGAAGTAATTGACCTGGCGTGCCCTCAAGGGGCACGCCACGGGCGTTCTTGCGGTCATTTCAGCGGCCGGCTGTTCGTAGCCGCGGCGGGCCATTCGCGAGCATGCGCCCCCGTAGAGAGGTTCTCTTGACCACTTTCGCTGACCCCAGCACGTTCCCGTCCGTCTTCGAAGTCCCCACCGAGGCGGCCGAAACCCCCAGTACCGACGCCATCGAGGCCGCGCAGGAGACCCCCGCCGCCGCCGAGGTGGAGCTGACCGAGACGGTCGTCGTTCCGACCTTCGCCGAGCTGGGTCTGCCCGCCGAGCTCGTCCGCGTGCTCAGCCGCGAGGGCATCAACACCCCGTTCGAGATCCAGGCCGCCACCATGCCCGACGCCCTCGCGGGCCGGGACGTGCTCGGCCGTGGACAGACCGGCTCCGGCAAGACGCTGGCGTTCGGCCTGCCGCTGCTCGCCCGGGTCGCCAAGGGCGGCCGCGCGCTGCCGCACCAGCCGAAGGCCCTGATCCTGGTGCCGACCCGCGAGCTGGCCATGCAGGTCGCCGACGCGCTGATGCCGCTCGGCCGCTCCGTCGGCGTCTTCCTGAAGACCGCCGTCGGCGGCGTGCCCTACGACCGGCAGATGGACGCGCTGCGGCGCGGCGTCGAGGTCATCGTGGCCACCCCGGGCCGCCTCGGCGACCTGATCGAGCGCGGCGCCTGCAAGCTCGACGCCGTCGAGGTCACCGTCCTGGACGAGGCCGACCAGATGGCCGACATGGGCTTCCTGCCCGAGGTCACCGAGCTGCTCGCCAAGACCCCGGCCGACGCGCAGCGGCTGCTCTTCTCGGCGACGCTCGACGGCGACGTCGACGCGCTGGTCAAGCGGTTCATGAACGACCCGGTCACGCACTCGACGGCGCCGGCCGAGGCGAGCGTGTCCACGATGGAGCACCACATGCTCCTGATCCCGCCGCACGACAAGTTCCCGATCACCGCCTCGATCGCCAACCGGGACGGCAAGACGATCGTCTTCGCCCGTACCCAGATGGGCGTCGACCGGCTGGTCGACCAGCTCGCGGCGGTCGGCGTCCGGGCCGGGGCGCTGCACGGCGGCAAGACCCAGCGGGTCCGCACCCGCACGCTGGCCGAGTTCAAGGAGGGCCGGACGAACGTGCTGGTCGCCACGGACGTCGCGGCCCGCGGCATCCACGTGGACGGCATCTCGCTGGTCATGCACGTCGACCCGCCGAAGGACCCGAAGGACTACCTGCACCGCGCCGGCCGTACGGCCCGCGCGGGCGAGTCCGGCGCGGTCGTGACGCTGGTCCTCCCGAAGCAGCGCCGCACCACGGCCTCGATGATGCTGAAGGCGGGCGTCACGCCGGCCGAGTTCCGGGTGCGCCTGGGCGACGAGCAGCTCGCCAAGGTCACCGGCGCCCGCGAGCCCAGCGGCGTCCCGGTGCGGCTCGAGCCCGAGCCGCGCGAGCGCGGCGACCGGCCGCGTCGTTTCGGCGACCGCCCGCAGCGCGGCGGCTACGGCGACCGGCCCCGCAGCGGCGGCTACGGCGACCGGCCGCAGCGCAGCGGCGGCGGCGACCAGCGTTCGTTCGGCGACCGCCCCCGCAGCACCTTCGGCGGCGGCGAGCGCACCTACGGCGACCGCCCGCGCGGCGGCGAGCAGCGCTCGTTCGGCGACCGTCCGGCGCGCCCCTACGGCGACCGCCCGACCGGCGACCGCGGATACGGCGACCGTCCCACCGGCGGCGGATACAGCGACCGTCCCACCGGCGGCGGCGACCGCGGGTATGGCGCCCGGCCCACGGGCGGCGGCGACCGCTCCTACGGTGACCGGCCCGCCGGCGGCGGCGACCAGCGTTCGTTCGGCGACCGGCCGGCGCGCAACTACGGCGACCGTCCCGGTGGCTTCCGGCGCGAGGGCGGCCGCAACGACCGCTACTCGACCGGTCGTCCGGCACACACCCACTGATCGACCGCCGTTTGACAAGGCCCCTGGCGCTCCCCCGCCGGGGGCCTTTCGGCGTTTGCGGCCCGGCTCAGACCTGGTCGCGGATCCAGGCGACGCAGGCCTTGTCGACGGTCGCGAACGGCTTGCCGAACGCCTCCCAGGAGGCGGGCTCGAGGTCGCGGTCCTCCCGGAGATAGAGCCGGACGAAGTCGAAGAGCGCCCGCTGGCCGTACTTGCGGGCCATGCAGTCGGCGGCGAAGTGGCCTAGCCCGTAGAACGCGTCGCTGGCGTCCGGGCTGGCGTCGCCGGCCAGGGCCCGGGCCGCGATCGACTTGGGCCGCTTGCTGCTCTGCACCACGGAGCGCACGCTCGAGCGCCGCCAGCTGGCGGTCGCGGGCTTGGGGTACCAGCCGATGTACTCGGCGATGCCCTCCTCCAGCCACATGTCGCCGCCGTCGCCGGAGCGCTCGGCGCCGCCGAGCGTCACGACGTGGCCCAGCTCGTGCTGGATCGTGCTCGCCATGACCGTCGAGTTGTTCTTCACCTGGGCGACGTTGACGACCACGTCGCTGCCCGCCTCGTTGAGCGGCATCGCGTACGCGATCACCCAGTCGTCGTTGACGCCGCCGTACCAGCTCTTCCACTGCTTGGCGCCGGCCAGGTAGATCCGGTACTTCTTCTGCGGGTTGCCGATCATGCCCGCGAAGCGGTCGTTGACGGCCGCGGCTTTCTCGGCGACCGGCATGATCCGCTTGAAGTACTTCCGCTCGCTGCTGCTGCCGATCAGCGTCACCCGCTTGCCCTGCTGGAAGACCAGCTCGCCGGACTCCCACGGGGTCGGCTGCTGCTCCGCGCGGCTCTTCTTCACGCTCACGGCGGTGATCAGCCACTTGCCGCCGACGGACTTGAAGGTCAGCTCCTGCTTGATCCAGGGTCGGCCCTCGGAGCCCTCGTCGGGGCATCGGTCGGTGCTGAAGCAGTACTCGGTGTGCGTGGTCAGGGCGATCGTGCCGTTCTTGCCGCTCTTCGTGTCCGAGCTGGTGTGGTATTCGAAGCGGCTGACGCCCAGCGCCCGCAGCGACTTGTACATCGAGTGGTACTTCGTCCGCAGCTTGGACTGGCTCGGGTCCAGGGCGGCGATCCAGCCCTTCTCCTCGCCGCGCAGCAGGGCCTCCGACTGGGCCTTCAGCGTGGCGTCGGCCGCCTCGTGCGGCGTCTGCGGCTTGGCCTTCGGCTTGTCCGTCGCGGCGGCGCCCTCGGCCAGCGCGTCACGGGCGGCGACGACGTAGGCGAAGCCGGCGCCGACGCAGAGCACCGCGACGAGCGCCAGCACGCCGCCGACCAGCAGGGCGGTGCTTCCCCGGCGCCGGGGCGGCGGGGGCGGCGGCAGCGGAATGCCGGGCGCCAGGACCATCGGCGGCAGCTGGCCGAACCCGACGGGCATGCGCTGGTGCGGGATCAGTGGGCCGGGTGGTGCGACCGGGTAGTCCTGCGGGGCTGGGTATTCTTCGGCGTCGCGCACTGTGCTCCTTGAGCCCGAAGCGAACCCGAGTCCCGTTCGCTACCGTCTTGATTTTCGCAGGTTCCCGCGCGCGACGCTGCCCCCGGTTTTTACGAGCCCGGCCACCGCCCCGTCGCCAGGAAGGCGTCGATGGCGGCGCGGTACGGCTCGAGGTCCAGGCCCTGCCGCGCCACCCAGGCGTCCGAGTAGTACGTGTCCGCGTACCGCTCGCCGCCATCGCAGATCAGGGTGACCACCGATCCGGTACGCCCGGCCGCCAGCATCTCGGCGATCAGGGCGAACGCGCCCCACAGGTTCGTACCGGTCGAGCCGCCGACGCGGCGGCCGAGCACCGCCGAGCCGGACCGCATCGCCGCCAGGGACGCGGCGTCGGGCACCGCCATCATCCGGTCCACGACCGCGGGCTGGAAGGACGCCTCGACCCGGGGCCGGCCGATGCCCTCGATCCGCGAGCCCCGGCCGGTCGAGAGCGTCCAGTCGCGGGCCACGTAGGCGGGCCAGAACGCCGAGCCCTCCGGGTCGACGACGCAGAGCCGGGTGGGGTACCGCCGGTAGCGGGCGAACCGCCCGATCGTCGCGCTGGTGCCGCCGGTGCCGGCTCCGACGACGATCCACGCCGGTACGGGATGCCGCTCGAGTGACAGCTGCGCATAGATGGACTCGGCGATGTTGTTGTTGCCCCGCCAATCAGTGGCCCGCTCGGCGTGGGTGAACTGGTCCATGAAGTGGCCGCCGAGGTCGGCGGCGAGGGCGCGCGCCGTCGCGACGACGGCCGTCGGGTCGTCCACCAGGTGGCACTTGCCGCCCTGGAACTCGATCAGCGAGATCTTCTCGGGCGACGTGCTCGCCGGCATGACCGCGATGAACTCGAGCCCGAGCATCCTGGCGAAGTAGGCCTCGCTGACCGCTGTCGACCCGGAGGACGCCTCGACGACCGGGGTCTTGGGGCCGATCCAGCCGTTGCAGAGGGCGTACAGGAAGAGCGAGCGGGCCAGGCGGTGCTTGAGCGACCCGGTGGGGTGCGAGGACTCGTCCTTGAGGTAGAGGTCGATGCCCCAGGACCGCGGCAGCGGAAACGGCAGCAGGTGGGTGTCGGCGGAGCGGTTGGCGTCCGCCTCCACCAGCGCGATGGCGACGCGTTCCCATTCGCGGGCTGCGTCGTCGCAGCGGTCGAGCTGTTCCATGGTTCAACCTACCGCCGGATCGAGGCCCGGCTGCGGTCGGTTCTCCCACTTGGTGGAGAGCGCGATCGCCGTGCGCGTCGAGGCGACACCCGGCGTGCGGTTGATCCGGACGATCAGCTGCTCGAGCTTGGCGATGGTGCCGACCCGGACCGTGAGCTGGTACGACTCGACGCCGGCCATGAAATAGCAGGATTCGATCTCGGGCATCACCCGCAGCGCGGCGAGCACGTCGTCGGTGTCGGCGCCGGAGTCCTCGACGATCCCGATGAGCGCGGTCACGCCGAGCCCGATCGCATCATGATCGATCTCGGCCCGGTATGCCCGGATCGTCCCGGCAGCCTCCAGCTTACCGACCCGCTCGTGCACGGCGGGTGCCGAGAGGCCCACCTGCCGGGCCAATTCGGCGTACGACGAGCGGGCGTTGTCCCGCAGCAGGTCGATCAGGCGCAGGTCGATGGCGTCCATGGGTTCAGAGGTTAGTGCGACACGTCCGGGTACCTCACGCCCGGTAGCGAGCGCGGATGCCTTGGCGGGCGCAAGGATAATGGTCAACGTCGCAATCGGGGCTTTTTCCGCATTTCAACGACTTGCTGTTTTTGGCGATGCTCTAATGGCACTACGTCCCGATCGAGCACGCCGACACTCACCGTGACCACCGGCGCTCCAACACGACGCGAGGAGAGGGCCGTGGACACAGGAGATCGACTGCTTACGCCTGGGGAGGTGGCCGCGCTGTTCCGGGTGGATCCGAAGACGGTCACACGCTGGGCGGCCGCCGGACGTATCGGCAGCATCCGTACTCCGGGTGGCCACCGCCGGTTCCGCGAATCAGAGGTGCGCGCTCTGCTCGAGGGCGACGGAGTGGTCGAGGAAATGCGCGAGGACGACGCCGCGAACCGACCGCGCAACGGCGGCCCGGCGAACCCGGGCACCAGTTACGGACCGCCGAACGGACTGCGCTGAAGCTTCGCATAGGGCATTAATACCCCATTAAAGGCAGCTAGTCCTGGCGTCCGGACCCGAGATCACCGGTCCAGCGGGTAAAAAGCTCATGGGGTACGCCGAGAGCGTCGAGTACCTTGCCCGCCACGAAGTCCACCAGCTGCCCCGCGGTCGCCCGCGCGCCGGCGCCGTAGAAGCCCGGGCTGGCGGGCAGAACCACCGCCCCGGCGTCGTGCAGGGCGATCAGATGCTCGAGATGGCTCCGGGTCACCGGCGTCTCCCGCGGCACGATCACCGTTCGCCGGCGCTCCTTGAGGTTGACCTCGGCGGCCCGCTGCAGCAGATCCTTGGAGAGCCCGATCGCGATGCCCGCGCACGCGGCCGTACTGGCGGGCACGACGGCCATCCCCCGCGCCGGATACGAGCCGCTGCTCGGACCGGCCGCCAGGTCACCCGCCGGCCAGTAGGCCAGATCGCCCAGCTCCCGGCCCAGCCAGGCCGCGACGTCGTCCTTCCAGTGCGCGTCCCGTACGGTCGCGCCCGTCTCGTCCAGCAGGGTCAGCCGGGCGGCCCTGGAGACCATCAGGTCCACCGGCTCGCCCGCGTCCAGCAGCGCCCGGATGACGGCCCTCGCATAGGGCGTTCCGGAGGCTCCCGAGACGCCGACGATCCAGGGGGTCCGCATCTCGGCCTACCGCAGGAACAGGTCTAGGACGGCGAAGACGAACAGCGCGATGCCCACGAAGCCGTTCGCCGTGAAGAACGCCCGGTTGACCTTGGAGAGGTCGTCGGGCGTGACGACGACGTGCTGATAGCCGAACGCCACAGCGGTCAGCGCCAGCCCCACCCACCACAGCCAGCCGAGGCCGACAAGCTGTCCGAACCAGACGAAGAGGGCGAACGTCACCACGTGGGTCGCGGTCGAGATGTGCAGCGCGGTGCGTACCCCGAAGCGCGCCGGCGTCGAGTGCACGCCGATCCGCCGGTCGACCTCGACGTCCTGGCAGGCGTAGATGATGTCGAAGCCGCCGATCCAGAGCCCGACCGCGACGCCGAGCACCCACGCGGGGCCGGAGCCGGCGAAGGTGCCGGTGACCGCGAGCCAGGCGCCGACCGGCGCGACGGCCTGCGCGAGCGCCAGCACGTAGTGCGGGAAGTTCGTGAACCGCTTCGCGTAGGGATAGACGATCAGCGGGATCACCGCGAGCGGCGACAGCACCAGGCAGAGCGGGTTCAGCAGGCCCGCGGCCAGGAACAACACGACCAGGGAGATGGCCGCGCCGGTCCAGGCCGTGCGGACGCTCACCGCGCCGGTGACCAGCTCACGATTGGCCGTACGCGGATTCTGCGCGTCGATCCTGCGGTCCAGGATCCGGTTGGCCGCCATGGCGAACGTGCGCCCGGACACCATCGCGATCGTGATCAGCAACAGGTCGACCCAGTGCACCCCCGTGCCCTCGCGGTCCATCGCGACCAGCGCCGACAGGTACGCGAACGGCAGCGCGAAGACGGAGTGTTCGATGGCCACCAGGCGCAGGAAGGCCTTGACCCGGCCCGGCTGCTCCGGTGCGGACGCGACGGCGGTCACGAGATCCCGTACTCCTTCCAGCGCTTGTCCACCAGGGCGGTCACCTCGGGTGCCATGGTCATCTCCTCCGGCCAGCCCCGGGTGTAGCCCTCCGCAGGCAGCTTACGGGTGGCGTCCAGGCCCGCCTTGCCGCCCCAGAACTGCTGGTAGGAGGCGTGGTCGAGGTGATCGACGGGTCCCTGGGTCACCAGCAGGTCGCGGTCGTAGTCGACGTTGCCGAACGCCCGGAACGCGACCTCGTGGTAGTCGTGCACGTCGCAGTCCTCGTCGACGACCACGATCAGCTTGGTGAGCGACATCAGGTGCGCGCCCCAGATCGCGTTCATGATCTTCTGCGCGTGCTTCGGGTACCGCTTGCGGATCGAGACGATCACGCAGTTGTGGAAGACGCCCGCGGCCGGCATGTCGTAGTCGACGATGTCCGGGATCAGCATCTTGAGCAGCGGCCGGAAGATCCGCTCGGTGGCCTTGCCCAGGCCGTGGTCCTCCTGCGGCGGCTTCGACGTGACGATCGAGTGGTAGATCGGCTGCTTGCGCATCGTCATGCACTCGATGTGCAGCACCGGGAAGGGCTCGACCGGGGTGTAGAAGCCGGTGTGGTCGCCGAACGGCCCCTCGGGCATCCGCTCGCCCGGCTCGAGGTAGCCCTCGAGCACGACCTGCGCCTGCGCCGGGACCTGCAGCGGCACGGTCAGGCAGTCGACCATCTCGACCCGCTCCCCGCGCAGGAAGCCCGCGAACAGGTACTCGTCGATGTCGCCCGGCAGCGGGGCGCTGGCCGCGTAGCTGACCACCGGGTCGCAGCCGATCGCGATCGCGACGGGCAGCCGCTCGCCGCGCCGCTCGGCGACCGCGTGGTGCGCGGTCGAGTCCTTGTGGATCTGCCAGTGCATGCCGAGCGTGTTCTTCGAGTGCTGCTGCAGCCGGTAGAGGCCGAGGTTGCGCTTGCCGGTCTCCGGGTGCTTGGTGTGCGTCAGCCCGTAGTTGTGGAAGATGCCGCCGTCGCCGGGCCAGACCCGCAGGCCGGGCAGCTTGTTCAGGTCCACCTCGTCGCCCTTGAGCACGACCTCCTGGCAGGGCGCGCTCTTGACCTTGCGAGGCGGTACCGACTTGAGCTGCAACACCTTGCCGATGCCCTCGCGGATGCCGGACCAGCCGACCGGCAGCTCGGGCTGGATCAGCGAGCCGATCCGGTCGCCGACCTCGTCGAGCGAGTCGACGCCGAGCGCCATGGCCATCCGCTTCTCCGTGCCGAAGAGGTTGACGACGATCGGCATCTCGCCGCGGGTCGGGCGCTCGAAGAGCAGGGCCGGCCCGCCGGCGCGGACGGTGCGGGTGACCACCTCGCTGATCTCCAGCGTCGGATCGACCGGCACGCCGACCCGGCGCAGTTCGCCGGCCTGTTCCAGGGCGGTGATGAAGCTTTGCAGGTCGTGGTACGGAAAGCCCTTCGAAGCCATGAACCCAGTCTCGCACCACGGGACGGGCAGTGATCACCGGGCGGGAACCGTCACCGGAAGATCTGCTCCGGCGTTGAGCCAGCGATTCGTTATCGGGCTGGGCAGGGCGAGGTGGGCGACGTGAATTTCCGGTCCGTGGCGCGGTGGAGCGCCCTCGGCGGCCTGGTCACGGCCCTCACCCTTGCCGCGCCGGCCGCGTCGCACCGCCGCTACCTGCTGCCGGCGTGCCCGGCGGGTGCGGCGTCGACCACACCGCCGACGGGGCCGGCCGGACGGGACGCGCCCGGCGCCTGCCGGGCGACCGGGCCGATCCTCGAGTCCGCGGTGCGGCTCGACACGATGCGCTCCAGCGCCACCCCGAGCGGCTACCACCACCTGGGTGCGGGCACCGCCGGCGAGTGGCGCGGCGTCTCCGGCCGCATCTCGATCGTGGACGGTGGGGTCCGGCCGAACACGTACGACTTCGTGGCCGGCCGCTTCATGGTCAAGCGCGACATGGGCGGCGGCAGCATCGCCTGGCTGGAGGCCGGCTGGGCCGAGACCGGCTGGGCGGGCGCCGGCCGGCAGCACATCTACACGTTCAACACCAACACGAAGACCTGGCAGTTCTACGACCAGTACCAGCTCAGGCCGGGCGACCGGGCCTGGCTGGACCTGCACACGGACGCGGACAACGTGTGGCAGGCGTGGCTCTGGTGGAACGACCGCTGGAACCTGCTCACCGCGCAGCGGCTGCCGATCGGCGCGAGCGCGTACGTCGAGCAGTACGTGGAGGTGCACGTCGACTCGAGCCGGGCGGCACGGGTGCCGGTTCCGCCGGTGACCGTGGACAACGTGCAGCTGCGGGCGACGGGCGACGGCGCGCCGCGCTACTGGCGCGAGGACGTCGCCACCCAGATCGGCGGCACGGCCCAGCAGCGCTCCGCCGGCTTCTGCCTGGACTGGGTGACCCAGTACGACACCTGGCGGGCCGGGGACTGCCCGGGCGGCATCGGTGGCGGTCTCGGCGACGGCCTGGTGGCCGACCCGCTCCCGGCGACCTCCGGCAGCGCGGTCGTCGTGTCGGATCCGGAGCCGGCGGCCTCCGCCGGCGCGGACGCCGTGGCGGAGCCGGCGGCCTCACCCAGCCCGAACGTCGTCGGAAACCTCCTCGGCCCGGTGCTGGGAAGCTGAGCGACACTCTGCGTATCGGACCGGGCGGGACGTATCACACCGCGGAGTCGGGGATACGACACTCGGACACACCCGTCATGGCTACCGGAAATTTTCCGCAACAGTCTCACTTCAAGAACGCGACACCTCACCCTGAGTGACATTCGGTTGCGCTATTCGGGATTAGACCTTCATGATGACTTTACCGTTCAAAGACGCCATAGCGGACCCACGCAGCCTGTCTTGATCAGCCCCGAAACAGCACGACACTCAAGTGTCCGAGATGGCGAAATAGAGCGTGCAACCGGCACCACGGTTCATTGACATTGCGAGTTAGCCCTGGTGGAGACGTTTCCCGAAGCGATTGAGTGGCCGACGACGCGTGCAATTACGAGACGCCGACTCCTTTATCAAACCCACTCACGGGTAGGCCCCTTGGTAAATAAACTTCACCGTGACTCCCGCATGCAACTTGCATCTACAGGCCACCCTTAACCCTCGCAATGTGACGACGGAGAGTGGTGGAATACGTCGACGCCCTGGGGCACAATCAATCTCGACTATGCGACCTGCTCAACCATCACGTCGCATCAGCTCGCCGGCTCCAGGCCCGAGATCACGTCATTCCCACCACTTGCCGAAAGAGGCTCATCGGTGACTTGCAGTTACATTGACCACAGACCGGCGTCGCAACCCGGACGGCCGGTGTGATGACCCGCGCAGCCGACGGACCGGGCGGGACCCGCGGCGGCCGGCACCGGGCCGAGTGCTCCACCCCCGGAACGCAGACCGATCCGGCCGGCACGACGGGCCGCCCGTCGAACGCCGCCCTCGCCCGCGAGCACGAGCTGGCGCGGATGCGGGCCAAGCTGATGGACCCGGAGACCGCCGCCCGGGAGCTGGCCGAGCGGCTGACGTTCGCGCACGTGAACGCGGGCAAGCCGGCGCTGGGCGCGCTGGGCGAGGCCGTGCACTACAGCAAGGCGACGCTGTCCAAGGTGTTCGCCGGCAAGATGGTGCCGTCCTGGCCGCTGGTCGAGAACCTCGCCGTCGCGCTGCGGGTGCCGCCGCAGACCGTCGTGCAGGAGTGGCTGCATCTCTGGACCGCCGCCAACACCCTGCGCCGCGGCCCGGACCCGGCCGCGCCCGGCACCGCGGAGACCGAGTCGACCCGGACCGGCTACACCTGCCCGAAGTGCGGTAGCTGGGTGGTCGACACGGCCCTGCACACCGCATGGCACATGCAGATCGAACCGTCCGGCCGGGCCGCGCCGGCGCGCGAGTCGATCGGCGGCTGGAACGCGGAGTCCCACGAGATCAGCCTGATCCAGGAGGCGCTGGCGCCCGAGGCCGAGTGAACCCAGGCCCCGGCGTCAGCCGGCGTTGGCGTAGGAGTGCAGACCCTCGAAGAACAGGTTGACGCCGAAGAGATTCATCAGCATGGTCGCGAACCCCACGAGCGCGATCCAGGTCGCCGTCGTGCGCTTGACGCTCGGGGTCGCGCGGGCGTGCAGGTAGGCCGCGTAGACCACCCACGAGATGAACGCCCAGACCTCCTTGGGGTCCCAGCCCCAGTAGCGGCCCCACGACGCCTCGGCCCACAGCGGGCCGGCGATCAACGCACCGAACGTGAAGAGCGGGAACGCGAACGCGTGCAGGCGGAACGTCAGCCGCTCGAGCGTCGCGGCGGCCGGAACCTTGGCGCCCAGCGGGTACGGGAAGCGGCGCTTGCCCTGGTCGTGGCCCGCCTTGATGAGGAACATCGCCGCCGGCACCGCACCGATCAGGAAGATGCCGGAGGACAGGATGATCGTCGAGACGTGCACGATGTACCAGTACGAGTTCAGCGCCGGCACCAGCGGGCCGACCGGCGTGTAGGCGATCAGTCCGGCCGCGCCGAGCAGCACCACCAGCGCGAGCATCGCGAACAGGCCCAGGTGCCGGACCGCGGGCCGGCGGGTCAGCACGCCCAGCCAGACCGCGGAGCCGACGAGCGTCACCGCGAGGATGAACTCGTACATGTTGCCCCACGGCATGCGGTCGGCGGCGAGGCCGCGGGTCACCGTGGCGCCCAGGTGCAGGGCGAAGGCCAGCCAGTTGATCCCGACGCCGATGAGGCCGAACAGGACGCCCCGGTCGCGCCGCGGCGGCGCCCCGGTCGTGGCGTCGTCCGCGGGCGGTTCGACCGGCGCGCCGGCGCCGACCAGCTGCCGGGCCGGGCGCGTGGCGGCGCGGCCGATGTGGCTGCGGTCGCCGAACGCGTACTCGGCCGCGTAGCAGATCATCGCGGCCAGGTACGCCACCACGGTCAGCGCCATCAACTGGTTGGACCAATCCGCCATCACGGCGTCCTCTCATCCCGCACCGCGGCCACGATCTGCTCGAACTCCTCGGCGAAGCCCGGATAGTCGGTGCGTGGCAGGCCACCGGCCTCCATCAAACTACCGCCGCCGCCCGGCTCGGACGCCTCAGGGTGCGAGACCCGGAACCACACCCGGCGGCGATGCCCGGCCAGCGACAGCATCAGCCCCAGCAGGCCGACGGCCGCGCCGCCGAGCACCAGCGGCTGGGTGGGGTCGTAGCGGACCGCGAGGGTGGCGAACTGCAGGGTGCCGAGGAACTCGAGCTTGCTGCCGTCGTCCAGCGTCCACGACTGGCCGGCCGTCAACCGCTGCGGCCGCTCGCCGCTGACCTGCTTGAGCTGGCCGTTGGCGAGCTGCCCGCGGTCCAGCGCGTACACCGACCCGGGCAGCCCGGCGTCGACGCCCAGATTGCCCCGGTACGCCGTCAGGAACAGCGCCGGCGAGCGCTCCGCCGGGAACACCGACGTCGGGCCGCCGTGCGGGTCGACCGTCGGCAGGTAGACGCCCTCGAACGCGACCTGCAGGTCCTCGTCCCGCTTGTTCGTCTTCGGGTCGATGTTGACGTCCGGGAACTGGACGACGCCCTCGCTGGTCAGCATCTGGTCGCGGGGCAGGAACGGCACGGTCTTGGTCTGCTGCTCGCCGTAGCGGTCCGTGTAGCGCAGCACCGGCGCGTAGCCGTGACCCAGCAGGTGCACGTTGGCCTGCGACAGGCGCAACGGATGGTTGACCGTGAACTCCGTCGGTCGCCACGGCCCGTCCTGCTCGGTCTGCACGTCGACGTGCGCGCCGAACGACCTGGGCATGCCGCCGTCCTGGTAGCTCGCGGAGAAGTCGGTCAGCCGCAGGCAGAAGTACGGCAGGTCCGACGCGTCGATGCGCGGGCCGAGCGAGGACTCGTCGTACTGCGTCACCGAGTTGCAGAAGCCCCGGTCGGCGCCCTGCACCAGCAGGCGGTTGCCGTGCCAGCCGTACCAGTGGCCGAAGCCGACCCCGACCAGCACCGCGAGCAGCGCGAAGTGGAAGAGCAGGTTGCCGGTCTCCTTGAGGTGGCCCTTCTCGGCGGAGACCGTCCAGGTACCGTCCGGCCGCTCGCGCACGACCGTGCGGAAGCGCCGGCGGCGCAGGATCGCCGCCGCCGCGGCGGCAGCGGCGGCCGGGTCGTCCGGTCCCGCGACCTGCGCCGCATGCTGCGGCAGCCGCTCCAGGCGGCGAGGAGCGTCCGGGGGTACGGTGCGCAGCGCGCGCAGGTGTTCGAGCAGGCGCGGCACCACGCAGCCCACCAGCGACGTGAACAGCAGCAGGTAGATGGCCGCGAACCAGGGCGAGGCGTAGACGTCGAACCCGCCGAGCCGGTCCAGGAACGGCGCCAGGTCGGGGTGATCGCGGAAGTAGCCGGCGACGTTCTCCGCGTTGACCGCGCGCTGCGGCAGCACCGAGCCCGGAATCGCCGCGACGGCCAGCAGGAAGAGCAGGACCAGCGCCGTACGCATGCTGGTGAGCTGCCGCCACGAGTTGCGCAGCAGGGCCCAGGCCCGCCAGGGCCGGCGCGGCGGCTCGGCGGCGGGCGCCGGGCGCTCTTCGACCACCGTCACAGCAGGGTCCCCGCGTCGAAGTTGAAGGTGGTCACCAGCCAGATCAGGAACGTGTTCCAGCCGCCGGTGACCAGGGCGATCCCGACGCCGATGAGCAGCGCCCCGCCGATCCGGGTCACCCACCGGCTGTTGCGCCGGACCGCCTTGAAGACGCCGAGCAGCCGCCGGAAGAAGAGCCCGAACAGCACGAACGGAATGCCAAGGCCCAGGCTGTACGCCAGGGCGAGCACCACCGCGCGGTCGGTCTGCCCGCTGGTGGTCGCCAGGCCGAGGACCGCGCCGAGCGTCGGCCCGGTGCACGGCAGCCAGGAGAGGCCGAAGAGCGCGCCGAGCAGCGGCGCGCCGGCCAGGCCGGCGTTCGGCAACCAGGTGATCCGGGCCTGCCCCTGCGTGCCGGGCAGCACGCCGAGGAACATCAGGCCGAGCACGATCACCAGCACGCCCAGCACGACGTTCAGGGCACGCTCGTGGGTCTTGAGCGCCAGGCCGATGTTCGCGACCAGCGTGGCGAGCAGCATGAAGACGACCGCGAAGCCGACCACGAACAGGACGGTCCCGGCGAGCACCCGGCCCCGGCCGGCCCTGACCCGCGGCGGCCTGGTCGCCACCGCGACGGATCCGCCCGCGGGCTCCGGCTTCGGCGCGACGCCCAGCGCGGCGTCGAGGTCCGCGCCCGCCAGCCCGGTCACGTAGGACAGGTAGCCCGGCATCAGCGGGAGCACGCACGGCGACAGGAAGCTGACCAGCCCGGCGATCGCGGCGGCGCCGATGGCCAGCAGCAGCGGCCCGCTGCTCGCCGCGTCGGCGAAGGTCTCGCCCATCAGCCGTTCCGTTCGGCGGCGATCCGCTCGACCAGCGGCTGCAGCTCGCCGACCGTCGTGGCCCGCCGCATGCCGGCCGCGATCCGGCCCTGCCGGTCCAGGATCAGCGTCGCCGGGGTGCCGACCTGGGTCACGTCGAACTTCAGCGCGACGCTGCCGTCGTCGTCGAAGATGCTCGGGTAGGTGACCCGGCCGCGCTCGAACGCCTTCGCCGAGTCCCGGTCGTCGCGCGAGTTGACCCCGATGAAGGTCACGTTCTTGTCCCTGGTCGCCTGGTATGTCCGCTCGAGGTCGTCCGCCTCGGCGCGGCACGGGTTGCACCACGAGCCCCAGAAGTTGACGACGACGACCTTGCCACGGTCCTGCGACACGTCGTAAGTGCCGCCGGCGAGCAGCTCACCGGTGACCTCGCGGGCCTCCGGGCGCTTGTCCGGGGTGCACTCGATCACGCCCTCGGCGTTCGTCGTGCACTGCTTCTCCCAGCTCTCACTTCCGCAGCCGGCCAGCGCGCCGGCCGCCAGAACGGCCACCAGTGCGCTCGTTGCGACCAGCCGGCGCGGCATCACGCCCCCTTGGCGGTGCGGGCGCTCGGCGACATCGCGATGAGGGCGGCGGCGGGCTCGGCGTACTCGATCCCGACGATCTTCGCGTCCTCGAAGACGAAGGACGTCAGGCTGGCCAGGCCGCACTGGCGGCGGCGCGGGTCGTGCCAGAGGCGCTTCTTCTCCACGTACCGGCGCAGGGTCCAGATCGGCAGCTGGTGCGAGACGCAGACGGCCTCGTGCCCCTCGGCCGCGACCCGGGCGGCCTGCACCGCCGCGAACATCCGCTGCGCGATGACCAGGTATGCCTCGCCCCAGGACGGGGTGATCGGGTCGCGCAGCACCCACCAGTGACGCGGATTGGTGAACGCGCCGTCGCCGACCGACACCTTCTTGCCCTCGAAGTAGTTCGCGCTCTCGATCAGCCGGGTGTCGGTCGCCGTCTCCAGCCCGAACTGGGCCGCGAAGGGCTCGGCCGTCTCCTGCGCGCGCTCCAGCGGGCTCGCCACCACGTGGGTGATGTCGCGGTCGGCGAGCGCCTCGGTGGCGGCCTTCGCCATCTGCACGCCCAGCTCCGACAGGTGGAAGTCGGGTAGCCGGCCGTACAGAATCTTGGCCGGGTTGAAGACCTCGCCGTGCCGCAGCACGTGCACCGTCGTCCTGGTCGGCTTGCTCATGCCTTCTCCCCCGATGCCGCTGCCGCGGCCGCCCGCGCCGCCGCCGGCAGCGCCGCGCCGATCTGCTCCAACGCGGCGTCGTCCAACGCCGTCGACACGAACCACGACTCGAACGCGCTCGGCGGCAGGTAGACGCCGCGGGAGAGCATCTCGTGGAAGAACGCCTTGAACGCGGCCGTGTCCTGCTTCTTCGCCGAGTCGTAGTCCACCACGTCGGCGTCCGCGAAGAAGATCGAGAACATGTTGCCGGCGAACGACAGCCGGTGCGGCACGCCCGCGGTGTTCAGCGCGTCCGACGTGAGGGCGCCGATGGTCGCGGAGAGCTCGTCCAGCCGCTTGTACACCGCGTCGTCGGCGAGCCGCAGGCTGGTCAGGCCGGCCGCGCAGGCCAGCGGGTTACCGGAGAGCGTGCCGGCCTGGTAGACCGGCCCGGCCGGCGCCAGCCGGGACATGATCTCGGTGCGGCCGCCGAAGGCCGCGGCGGGCAGACCCCCACCCATGACCTTCCCGTACGTGAACAGGTCGGCGTCGACGGGCTCGAGCCCCGCCCAGCCCCCGGCGGAGACCCGGAACCCGGTCATCACCTCGTCGACGATGAGCAGCGCACCGTGGGCGTGCGCGATCTCGGCGATCCGCTGGTTGAACCCGTCGCGCGGCGCGATCACGCCCATGTTGCCGGCCGCCGCCTCGGTGATCACCGCGGCGATGTCGTCGTTCTCCCGGAACGCGGCCTCGACGGCGGCGACGTCGTTGTAGGGCACCACGATGGTCTCGCTCGCCGCCGCCCCGGTCACCCCGGGCGAGTCGGGCAGCCCCAGGGTCGCGACGCCGGAGCCGGCCGCGGCAAGCAGCGCGTCGACGTGCCCGTGGTAACAGCCGGCGAACTTCACGATCTTGCTGCGCCCGGTGAAGCCCCGGGCCAGGCGGATCGCGGTCATCGTCGCCTCGGTGCCCGAGCTGACCAGGCGCACCTGCTCGACCGGCGTACGCCGGACGATCTCCTCGGCCAGCTCGACCTCGCCCTCGGTCGGCGTGCCGAAGCTGGTCCCGCGCGCGGCCGCGGCCTGCACGGCGGCGACGATCTCCGGATGCGCGTGCCCGTGGATCAGCGGCCCCCACGAGCAGACCAGGTCCACGTAGCGGCGCCCGTCGGCGTCGACCATCCACGGGCCCTCGCCGAGCGCCATGAACCGGGGCGTCCCGCCGACGGCCTGGAACGCACGCACGGGTGAATTGACCCCGCCGGGAACGATGGCCTTGGCGCGGTCGAACAGTGCCTGGGAGACCGGGGCCTCGTCCGGGTACGGACTGCCCGCGGTGCGGTATGAGGTGGTCACGGTGGATCCTATTCTGTCAGCGCCGTCCGGCGACCGCCTTAGCAGCCCCGGACCAGGGTTGTACAGGTCACGATCGGGGCCCGGGCGCGCCGCACCGGACCGTGTCCCACAAGCCTGGTTTCTCCTCTCGCGATAGGCTCGTCCGGTGGAGCGACCGGAGCTGTCCATCGCGGTTCAGCGCGCACCCGACGAGGTGGTCTTTCAACTCGCCGGGGAGATCGACGTGCTCACGGTGGCCAATCTCACGGCCATGGTCAACGAGGTCCTCGTCGAACCACCGGCCCGGATCACGCTGGACATGTCGGGCGTGACGTTCTGCGACTCGCAGGGCCTGGGCACGCTGGTGGTGCTCAGCCGCAAGGCCCAGCATGCCCGCGCGGTGCTCTCCCTCGCCAACGTCGGCGACTTCCTGCTCCGCGTCCTGGACATCACGGGCCTGCGCAGCGCCCTGATGATCTCCACCCCGACCGCACCGGCCCGCGAGGCGGGCTAGTTACCCCAGCGGGCCTTCTCGAGCAGTTCGAGCGCCTCGCCCGCGGCGTCGTCGCCGCCGACGCGCAGGGTGCGGGCCGCCTCGTCCACCAGGTCGGTCAGGCGCTGCCACTGGGCGTCGCGCTCGCGGCTCGCCTCCGCTTGGGCCTTGAGCTGCTGGGTCTTGGTCCACAGCTCGACGAAGACGGACACCTTCGCGCGCAGCACCCACGGGTCGAACGGCTTGGTCAGGTAGTCCACCGCGCCGACCGCATAGCCACGCAGCGCAAGCTGGGCATCACGGTCCGCAGCCGTCAGGAACAGTATCGGCACGTGCCGGGTGCGTTCGCGGCGCTTGATGTGCCCGGCCGTCTCGAAACCGTCCATATTGGGCATCTGCGCGTCCAGCAGGATCACCGCGAAGTCGTCGACCAGCAGCTGCTTCAGCGCGGCCTCGCCGCTCTCCACCGCGACCGCCTGCACCGGAAGGCCCTGCAGGATCGCCTCCAGCGCCAGCAGGTTGTCGCGGCGGTCGTCGACCAGTAGGGCCTTGGCTCGCTCAGCCACCCCGTCCAACCTCCCCGCCCTTGACCCGACTAAAGGCCATGCTCACTCTCCGTCCCGGAGCTGTCGGAGGCGTTGACCCACCGGGCCATCAGCTCGATCAGCTCGTCGAGGTCGACGGGCTTGGTGATGTAGTCACTCGCGCCCGCGGCGAGCGCCGACTCACGATCGCCGGGCATCGCCTTCGCCGTAAGGAACACTACCGGCAAGTCCGCAAAGCGCTGGTTGCGGCGGATTCCCCGGGTCGTCTCGTAGCCGTCCTGCTCCGGCATCATCGCGTCCATCAGCACGATGTCCACCTCGGGGTGCTCGGCCAGCAGCCGGACGCCGTCGACGCCGTTGTCGGAGTAGAGCACGTTCAGGCCGTGCATCTCGAGGGCGCTGGTCAGCGCGAAGACGTTGCGGACGTCGTCGTCGACGATCAGCACCGTTGCGCCGTCGAGCTGGCGGCTGGCCGGGCTGACCTGGTGGCTCTCCCCCTCCGGGTGGCTGGTGATCAGCGGCAGGTCCAGGGAGGTCATCGTCGCGCGGCGCGGCGGCGTGGCCGGCGCCGGCGACAGGTGCGGCAGGGTCGGTGCCGGGATCACGTCGGCGACCAGCGCGTCCGGCATGTAGAGCGTGAAGGTCGAGCCCTCGCCGGGCGCGGAGGAGACCACGATCGTGCCGCCGAGCAGCGCCGCGAACTCGCGGCTGATCGACAGGCCCAGGCCGGTGCCGCCGTACTTGCGGCTGGTCGTGCCGTCGGCCTGCTGGAACGCCTCGAAGATCAGGCTGAGCTTCTCGTCGGAGATGCCGATGCCGGTGTCGGACACCGCGAACGCCACCACCTGCCCGGCCGCGGCCAGGCCCGGGATGTCGAAGTCGAGGTGCTCCGGCGCGGGGTAGATGCTCAGCGTCACCGAGCCCTGGTCGGTGAACTTCACCGCGTTGGAGAGCATGTTGCGCAGGATCTGCTGCAGCCGCTGCGCGTCCGTGACGATCGAGTCCGGCAGGTCGGGCGAGACGTCCACCCGGAACTCGAGGCCCTTCTCCTCCGCCTGCGGCGTGAAGGCCTGCTCGACGTAGCTGCGTACGCCGTCGAAGTCGACCTGGTCGGGCTCGACGTCCATCCGGCCCGCCTCGATCTTGCTGAGGTCCAGGATGTCGTCGATCAGCGACAGCAGGTCCGAGCCGGCACTGTGGATCGTGCGGGCGAACTCGATCTGCTTCTCGGTCAGGTTGTGGTCGGAGTTGTCGGCCAGCAGCCGGGCCAGCAGCAGCAGCGAGTTGAGCGGCGTGCGCAGCTCGTGGCTCATGTTCGCCAGGAACTCGGTCTTGTATGCCGACGCCCGGGACAGCTGCTGCGCCTTCTCCTCGAGGCCGAGCCGGGCCAGCTCGATCTCCCGGTTCTTGGTCTCGATGTTCGCCTTCTGCTCGCTGAGCAGCTGCGCCTTGTCCTCCAGCTCGGCGTTGGTGCGCTGCAGCTCCGCCGACTGGTCCTGCATCTCGCGGGCGAGGCGCTGCGACTGCGACAGCAGCTCCTCGGTGCGCCGGTTGGCCTGGATGGTGTTGAGCACGACGCCGATCGTCGCGACCAGCCGCTCGAGGAACGTCAGGTGCAGGCCCGAGAACGCCGCGACCGACGCGAACTCGATCACGCCGAGCATCTCGCCCTCGAAGAGCACCGGCAGGACCACCAGGTCGTTCGGCGGCATCGCCATGAGACCCGAGCGCATCGTCAGGACGCCGTCGTGGGTGGCCCGGACCCGGATGGTGCGGCGGGAGACGGCGGCCTGGCCGACCAGCCCCTCGCCGGGACCGAACGTCACCTCGTGGTTGCGGGCCACGTATCCGTACGAGGCGGTGAGGCGCAGCCGCATCACGGCCTCCTCGTGGTCCACCATGAAGAACGCGCCGAGCTGCGCGTCCACCAGCGGCGTCACCTCAGTCATGATCATCCGGCAGACCTCGCCGAGGTCGCGCTGACCCTGCAGCAGGCCGCCGATGCGGGCCAGGTTGGAGTCCAGCCAGCCCTGCTCGGCGTTCGTCTTGGTGGTCTCCCGCAGCGTCACGATCATCTGGTTGATGTTGTCCTTGAGCTCCGCCACCTCGCCCTGCGCCTCGACGGCCACGCTCTGGGTCAGGTCGCCGCGGGTCACGGACGTGGACACCTGCGCGATGGCGCGCAGCTGGATGGTGAGCGTCGAGGCGAGCTGGTTGACGTTGTCGGTGAGGTCGCGCCACGTACCGGAGACGCCCTTGACCTCGGCCTGGCCGCCGAGCTTGCCCTCGATGCCGACCTCCCGGCCGACCCGGGTGACCTCGCCCGCGAACGAGGAGAGCTGGTCGACCATCGTGTTGACGGTGTCCTTGAGCTCGAGGATCTCGCCGCGGGCGTCGACCGTGATCTTCTGCGACATGTCGCCCTTGGCCACGGCCGTGGTGACCGAGGCGATGTTGCGGACCTGGGCGGTCAGGTTCGAGGCCATGTAGTTGACGTTGTCGGTGAGGTCGCGCCAGGTGCCGGCCACGCCGCGCACCTGCGCCTGACCGCCGAGCTTGCCCTCGGAGCCGACCTCGCGGGCCACCCGGGTCACCTCGTCGGCGAACGACGACAGCTGATCCACCATCGTGTTGACCGTCGACTTCAGCTCCAGGATCTCGCCCTGCGCGTCGACCGTGATCTTCTGCGACAGGTCGCCGCGGGCGACGGCGGTGGAGACCTGCGCGATGTTGCGGACCTGCGCGGTCAGGTTCGAGGCCATCGAGTTGACGTTGTCGGTGAGGTCGCGCCAGGTGCCGGCCACGCCGCGCACCTGCGCCTGACCGCCGAGCTTGCCCTCGGTGCCCACCTCGCGGGCCACCCGGGTCACCTCGTCGGCGAACGACGACAGCTGATCCACCATCGTGTTTACCGTCGACTTCAGCTCCAGGATCTCGCCGCGGGCGTCGACCGTGATCTTCTGGCCGAGGTCGCCCTTGGCCACCGCGGTGGTGACCGAGGCGATGTTGCGGACCTGGCTGGTCAGGTTGGAGGCCATGTAGTTGACGTTGTCGGTGAGGTCGCGCCACGTACCGGAGACGCCCTTGACCTCGGCCTGACCGCCGAGCTTGCCCTCGGAGCCGACCTCGCGGGCCACCCGGGTCACCTCGTCGGCGAACGACGACAGCTGATCCACCATCGTGTTCATGGTGTTCTTCAGCTCGGCGATCTCGCCGCGGGCGTCGACCGTGATCTTCTGCGACAGGTCGCCCTTGGCCACCGCGGTGGACACCTGGGAGATGTTGCGGACCTGGTCGGTCAGGTTGGCGGCGAGCTGGTTGACGTTCTCGGTGAGGTCGCGCCAGGTGCCGGAGACGCCGCGCACCTGCGCCTGACCGCCCAGCCGGCCCTCGGTACCCACCTCGCGGGCCACCCGGGTCACCTCGTCGGCGAACGACGACAGCTGATCCACCATCGTGTTGACGGTGTCCTTCAGCTCGAGTATCTCGCCCTGCGCGGCCACGGTGATCTTCTGCGACAGGTCGCCCTTCGCCACCGCGGTCGAGACCTGTGCGATGTTGCGGACCTGGCTGGTCAGGTTGGACGCCATCGAGTTCACCGAGTCGGTGAGGTCCTTCCAGGTGCCGGCCACGTTGGGCACGTCGGCCTGGCCGCCGAGCTTGCCCTCGGTGCCCACCTCGCGGGCCACCCGGGTCACCTGCTCGGCGAAGAGCCGCAGGGTGTCGGTCACGCCGTTCATCGTGTCGGCCAGCTCGGCCACCTCGCCGCGCGCGGAGACCGTGATCTTCTGCGACAGGTCGCCGCGGGCCATCGCGGTGGCGACCTGCGAGATCGAGCGGACCTGGTGAGTCAGGTTCGACGCCATCGTGTTGACGGAGTCGGTGAGGTCCTTCCAGGTGCCGGCGACGCCGCGGACGTCGGCCTGGCCGCCCAGCTCGCCCTGCGTACCCACCTCGCGGGCCACCCGGGTGACCTCGTCGGCGAAGGAGGACAGCTGGTCCACCATCGTGTTGACGACGCGCCCGATCCGGAGGAATTCACCCCTGAGTGGTCGCCCGTCCATCTCGAGTGCCATGTGCTGCGACAGGTCGCCGTCCGCGACGGCGACGATGACCCGGGAGATCTCGGTCGTCGGCCGGCCCAGGTC
The DNA here is from genome assembly GCF_044465445.1 of Actinoplanes sp. NPDC049668. Lineage (NCBI taxonomy): Bacteria > Bacillati > Actinomycetota > Actinomycetes > Micromonosporales > Micromonosporaceae > Actinoplanes > Actinoplanes sp. NPDC049668. The sequence goes on along the minus strand of NZ_JBITLR010000006.1, from coordinate 131,905 downwards.
GTCGATCAGCGAGTTGACCGAGCGGGCGCTGTCCGCCCAGGCGCCGTCGAGGCCCTCCTCGTCCAGGCGCTCGGTCAGCCGGCCGTCGCGTCCCACGATGCGGCTGATCCGGCGGACCTCGAGGTTCTGCCGCTCCTGCAGCGACACGACCTCGTTGAACGCGTCCGCCACCTCGCCCGCGATCCCGCCCCGCCGGGGCAGGCGGACCTTGAGATCGCCGCGTCGGACACGGCTCAGCGCCTCGGCCAGTTCGCCCAGTACGGCGGTCTCGTCCGGCGCGCCGACATTGACCGGTTTGGTCGCAGTCATGCTGTCCTCACTCGGTGTCCAACGGTTGGGGCGCTCCATCATCCCTCGTACCGGTAGGTCAACGCGAGGTGCGGCTTTGTGCATCCACCCCCGGCGGGGGAGGATGCAGACGTGTCGGTGGAGGCGGGCCATGCTTCGAGCGCCCTCGTGCGCCGCGTCAGGCTGCCCAACGACCGGCGTACGCCCGCCGCGGCGCGCGCCCTGGTCCGCACCGTGCTCGAGGAGGCCGGGCTGGATGCCCTGGTCAACGAGGCGTTGCTGCTGACCACGGAGCTGTCCACGAACGCGGTCGTGCACGCCGGCACCGAGCTGGACATCGAGGTGGAGGCCGACAGCGGCGGGCTGACCGTCACGGTCACCGACTTCGCGCCGGGCCCGGTCGAGCAGCTGGCGGTCGGCCCGCGCAACGAGAAGAGCGAGATCGGCGAGGTAGCGGAGCGTGGTCGCGGCCTCCTGCTCGTCGACCACTTCGCGAGCCGCTGGGGCACCGTGCACGAGGGCAGCGGCAAGGGCGTCTGGTTCCGTTTGGTGCGAAAAGGCCCACCCGGCACCGAGCTCACCGCCGCCGACGGCGTGGTCACCCCGACCGTCGGCGAGCTGACCACGCTGCTGCAGATCGGACCCGAACGGCAGACCGAGGACGGCCTCGCCGAGTTCGCCGCCGAGCTGCTGTCCCGGCTGGCCCGGCTCACCGGCGCGACCGGCGGCGTCGTCCGGCTGGACCACGGCGACGGCGGCGGCCGGCAGCTGCTGGCCCGGCACGGCCGCGCGCCCCGCGACGACGCCGAGACGATCCGGGTGCCGCTGACCGTCCAGCGGCCGTACTCGGGCGAGCTCGAGCTGGACGCCTCCCCCGCCGGCTACGCCCAGCCGCTGGCCACCATCGTCGCCGAGCGCTTCTCGCTGCACCTGGAGAACGACCGGCTGCGCCGCGCCGACCTGCGCCGGCAGACCTGGCTGACGTTCCTGGCCGAGGCCAGCGAGCTGCTCGCGCAGTCCCTCGACGTGAACCTCACGATGGCGCTGATCCCGCGGCTGGTGGTGCCGCGGCTCGGCCAGTGGTGCGCGGTGCACACCACGGACGCCTGGGGCCGGCTCCAGCTCGCCGCCGCGACCCACGCCGACGAGGAGGCGGTGCCGCAGCTGCACGCCGCGCTCGCCGAGACCGGGCCGGACTCGATCCTGGCCCGGCTCGAGGAGGCGTCGCGGCTCGGCCAGCAGGCCATGTTCGGCACGCCGCACGAGGGATTCGCGGTGCCGCTGGTGGCGCGCGGGCAGCCGCTCGGCACGCTCTCGGTCGGCCGGCACCTGCGGCACCGGCAGGACGGGGACGAGGTCGCCGTCCTGGAGGACGTCGCCCGGCGCGCGGCGCTGGCCATCGACAACGCGCGGATCCACGACGAAAGACGCAAGGTCGCCCGTACGCTGCAGGCCTCGCTGCTGCCGCCGGCCCTGCCGCACGTGCCGGGCATCGGCTTCGCCGCCGAGTACGTGCCGACGGGCGCCGAGGTCGGCGGCGACTTCTACGACGTCGTCGGCGCCGGCGACGACAGCTGGGTCGTGGTCGTCGGCGACGTCTCCGGCAAGGGCGTGCAGGCCGCGACGGTGACCGGCCTGGTCCGTGACGTGATCCGGATCCTGGTCGACGACGGCAAGCCGATGACGGAGATCCTCTGCCGGGTCAACCGCACGCTGGTGCAGCGCGGCGGCGGCCGCTACTGCACGCTGGCCATGGCGTCGGTCGTCCAGGTGGGCGACAACCTGGACGTCTGCCTGCACCTGGCCGGCCACGACCGCGCCGTCCTGGTTCGCGCGGACGGCAAGACGTCCTTCGTCGGCGAGGGCGGTACGGCGCTCGGCCTGCTCGAGACGATCACCTCGCCGGACGCGCCGGTGACGCTGTACCCGGGCGACTCGCTGATCTTCTACACCGACGGCGTCACCGAGCGGCGCCGCGGCCGCGAGCTGTTCGGCACCGGCCGCCTGCGCGACGCGGCGGCGCCGCTGGCGGGCTACCCGGCGGACGTGATGGCGGCCCGGCTGCGCTCGACCACGATCAACTTCTCGGTCGAGGAGCCCCGCGACGACATCGCCATCCTGGTGTTGCGCAACGACGCCTGATTCTGTCGTACCCGACTGGCAAGCTGGTCAGCGTGGCAAAGACGCAGTTCTACACCGCGACCACGATCGACGGATTCATCGCCGACGAGAACAACTCGCTGGACTGGCTCTTCGCGGCCGACAGCGATCCCGGCAGCAACCCGTTCGCCGCCTTCTTCGCCGAGGTCGGCGCGTTCGCGATGGGCGCGACCACCTACGAGTGGGTGATGGAGCACGACCGGCTCGAGCAGGAGCCGATCAAGTGGAGCGACTACTACGGCGCCGTGCCGGCCTGGGTCTTCACCCACCGCACGCTGACGCCCGTTCCGGGCGCCGACCTGACCTTCGTGCAGGGTGACGTCCGCCCGGTGCACGAGGCGATGGTCTCGGCGGCCGCCGGCAAGAACATCTGGCTGGTCGGCGGGGGCGAGCTCGCGGGATCCTTCGCGGACGCGGGCCTGCTCGACGAGATCATCCTCGGGGTGGCGCCGGTGGCGCTGGGCGCGGGCGCGCCGCTGCTGCCGCGGCGGATCGAGTCGTCGCGGCTGACACTGACCGGGGTCGAGCAGCGCGGCCAGTTCGCCTACCTGACCTACGCGGTGGGCCCGCCCGCCTAGGGCAGGGCTAGAAAAGGTCCCGGCGGCCGGCCATGTCGATGTTCGTGCTGATCGGCGACGGCGCCGTGATCACCACGCACCGGCCGCCCCGGGCCAGCAGCACCCCGCGCACGGCGTCCAGTATCCCCTCGACCCGCTCGGGGGCCAGCGTTCCCGGCAGCACCGCGTGCACGGTGCCCCGGCCCGCCGAACCCCGCACCGGCACCGACTCGCCGGTCGCGTCGCGCAGCGCGTAGACCGCCGCGTGCAGGTCCGCGATCGCGACAGTGATCCGCAGCGCCACGTCCTCGCGCCCGAACGGGTAGCGGCCCCACCATTTCGGCGCCGTCGGGGTGACCGTCGCCGTGTCGCCCAGCGCCTTCGCCACCTGCTCGGCCCGCCCGGCCACGTCGACCGCGCCGCCCTCGAGCAGCACGGCCACCGACCCCGGCGGCTGTGCGCCCGGGCGGCCACCCCCGGCCGGCGTCGGCAGGTCGACCTCGATCGCGCTCGGCTCGGCCCGCTGCGACAGCGCCTCCTCGACCAGGTGGTGCACCTGCAACGGCGTCGAGACCGGCACCAGCACCCAGCGGCGGGCCGCCGGGAGCGGCCGCAGCCGCATCCGCGCCGACAGGATCACGCCGTCCACCTCGGCGATGCCGGGCCGGCCGTCCTCGCCGTCCGACTCGCCGGCCACGCCCTCACGGTCGACGTAGGAGATTCGCTCGACCTGCGCCGCCGGCGTGCCGAAGCGGTGGCGCAGCGGACCCGACTCGTTGACCGCGAGCATGCCGCCGATCGTCGCGCCCTCCGACGGCGGGTCGACCGCCAGCCGCTGGCCGCGCAGGGCCAGCGCCGCCTGCACCGCCCGGACCGGTGTGCCGGATCCGATCTCCGCCGTCGGACCGTCGGGGTGGTGGTCCCAGATGCCGTCCAGCCGGCCGGTGTCCAGCACCATGTCGATGCCGCGCGGCGGCGCGCCCCAGTCGAGTTTGGATCCGGAGCCGCGCGGGACGACGGCGAGGCCGCGCTCCGCGGCCAGGCGCAGCGTGTCGATCGCCGCGTTCGTCGTGGCCGGCGCCGCGACGAAGCTGGCCAGATGGCCGGCGACCAGGTCGGCGGCGCCCGCCTCCCGGGCGAAGTCCGGACCACAGATGTCCATCAGCGCGCGGAGCAGGGGCTCCCGGCCGGGCAGAGCAGTCACCATCAGCTACCCCTCACCTGGTTGCACCCCTGAAGATCGTCCACTCTGGCATATCGTACACATGTTCGAATGGCCTGGGGAGAGCCGCATGTGCGGGCGGCGATCAGTGACCTCCCGGTAACGTGGTTCAGCGTGACCACCGACATGCCCACGACCCCGCCCGCGGTCCGTCAGGTGCCCTCCGAGCGCACCTTCCACGGCGACGCCGTCACCGACGAATTCGCCTGGCTCGCCAAGAAGGACGACCCGGAGACGATCGCGTACCTGGAGGCCGAGAACGCCTGGACCGAGGCAGCGACCGTACACCTGGCCGACCTGCGCTCCACGCTCTTCGAGGAGATCAAGGGCCGCACCCAGGAGACGGACCTGTCCGTGCCGAGCCGCAAGGGCGGCTACTGGTACTACACCCGCACGGTCGAGGGCAAGCAGTACGGCATCCAGTGCCGCGTCGCGGCCGCCCCCGGCGACGTGGACCCGCCCGCCACCGGCGACGGCGCGCCGCTGGCCGGCGAGGAGGTGCTGCTCGACGGCAACGAGCTCGCCGAGGGCAAGGAGTTCTTCGCGCTCGGCACGTTCGACGTTTCGCCGGGCGGCGACCGCCTGGCGTACTCGGTGGACTTCGACGGCGACGAGCGGTTCACGCTGCGGTTCAAGGACCTGCGCTCCGGCGAGGTGCTGGCCGACGAGGTGCCGGACACCTTCTACGGCAGTGCCTGGTCGGCGGACGGCTCGACGCTCTTCTACACCACCGTCGACGACGCCTGGCGTCCCAGCAAGGTCTGGCGGCACACGATCGGCCGGCCCGCCGCGGACGACGTCGTGGTCTACGAGGAGACCGACGAGCGCTTCTGGGTCGGCGTCGAGCTGAGCCGCAGCGAGAAGTTCCTCATCATCGACTCGAACAGCAAGGTCACCAGCGAGGTCCGGGTCATCGACGCCGCGGCGCCGACGGCCGAGCCGGCGCTGATCCGCGAGCGGGTGCAGGGCGTCGAGTACTCGATCGAGCACCACGGACATCGCTTCCTCATCCTGCACAACGAGAACGCCGAGGACTTCGCCGTCGCGTACACGTCGGTGGACAATCCCGGCGACTGGGTGGAGCTGATCGCGCACCGGCAGGGCACCCGGCTCGAGTCGATCGACGCGTTCCAGCGGCACATCGTCATCTCGCAGCGCCGCGACGGACTCACCGGCCTGCGGGTGATGGCCGACGGCAGCACCGACAGCTACGACATGGAGTTCCCGGAGCCGATCTACAGCGTCGGCCTGGCCGGTAACCCGGAGTACGACACGAACATCGTGCGGATCAGCTACACGTCGATGATCACGCCGGAGTCGGTCTACGACGTAAACCTGATCACCCGGGCGATGGTGCTGCGCAAGCAGAAGCCGGTGCTCGGCGAGTTCGACCCGGGCAACTACGAGCAGTTCCGCGAGTGGGCGACCGCGGCCGACGGCACCCGGGTGCCGATCTCGGTCGTCGCGCGCAAGGGCACGCCGCGCAACGGCACCGCGCCGCTGCTGCTGTACGGCTACGGCTCGTACGAGATCAGCATGGACCCGTACTTCTCCATCGCCCGCCTGTCGCTGCTGGACCGCGGCGTCGTCTACGCCATCGCGCACATCCGCGGCGGCGGCGAGATGGGCCGGCGCTGGTACGAAGAGGGCAAGCTGCTCACCAAGAAGAACACGTTCACCGACTTCATCGCCGCGGCACACGCGCTGGTGGCGGCGGCGTGGACGGCGCCGGACCGGCTGGTCGCCCGCGGCGGCTCGGCCGGCGGGCTGCTCATGGGCGCGGTCGCGAACCTGGCGCCGGAGGCGTTCGCGGGCATCGTCGCGCAGGTGCCGTTCGTCGACCCGCTGACGTCCATCCTGGACCCGTCGCTGCCGCTGACGGTCACGGAGTGGGAGGAGTGGGGCAACCCGCTCGAGAACGCCGACGTGTACGCGTACATGAAGTCGTACAGCCCGTACGAGAACGTCGCGAAGCTGAAGTATCCCGCGATCCTCGCCGTGAGCGGCCTGAACGACACCCGGGTGCTCTACCACGAGCCGGCCAAGTGGATCGCGCGGCTGCGCTCGGTGGCGCCCGACGGCTCGTACCTGCTCAAGACCGAGATGGGCGCCGGGCACGGCGGCCCGAGCGGGCGGTACGACGCCTGGAAAGAGGAGGCGTTCGTGACCGCCTGGATCCTCGACCGGGTCGGCCTGGCCTGAGGCATCGTGGCCCGGCCGGGCTCCGGCCGGGCCACGAGCCCTAGGCGATCCGGAGCTCGTCGAGGTCGGTGCTTCGGCGCAGGAAGATCAGACCCACGCCGACCACGAGCATCATGAGCAGGAAGGCGCCGCCGCCGAGCACGAGAAGATCGCCGAAGGGTACCGGCACCTGCATCGTCACCTCGGGATCCATCTGCCAATACGGCGAGTTCGGGTCGGCGCACTGCTCCGCGGTCCCCGCGCAGCTTCCGCCCCCGCCGCCGGTGACCTTCGTGCCCATGCCCCGCAGCAGGCTCGCCCCGACCGTCAGCGCCACCAGGATGGCCGGCACCAGCGGCGTGAGCGCCTGCCAGGCGATGGATTCGCCGAGTGTCCGGCGCGGGACGCCGGCCGCCACCAGCGCCGCGTACGTGCGGCGCCGGGACACGATGCCTTCGGCGAGCGCGACCATGATCCCGGCCGCCGCGACGACCAGGCCGGCGACGACGGCGATCCGGACCAGGTCGACGGAGTTCAGATAGAAGTCGTCGTTCTCGGCGTAGTTCTCGGCGTCGTCGCTCATCCGGTGCGCCGCCGCCTCGGCCGCGAACTGGGTGGTCATGAATGCGCGGTAGCCGAGCACCCCGGCGCCGACGACCAGCGCGGCGAGCAGGGCCGACAGGGTGCGGCTGCCGTTCCACGGGTCGGCCATGAGCTGCCGGCCGGCCAGCAGGGTCGCGGGCCGGCGGCCGAAGCGGTGCAGCAGGCGGCCCGAGGTGTAGCTGATCCAGCCGGTGCCGACGATGACGCCGACGACGGCGAGCAGCACCACGAGGAAGCCGACGACGAGGGTCAGGTCGGCACCGATCCGGCCGACGGTGTGTGACAGGTAGCTGCCGAGCGGCCGGATCACGAACGGCGCGAACACCCCGACGATGATCAGCACTCCGGGCCAGAGGCGCGGCGACTTCGACCGGGTGCGGCGCACCACCCCGAGCGGGGTGATGATGACCCGGCGCAGCAGGAACGCGCCGATCAGCGCGGCGAGCAGCGGCACGAGCAGCAGCACCAGCGCGAAGGCGAGCGCGGACGGCATGACGTCGGTCGGCAGCCGCAGCAGGCCGGCGGCGTCGCGCCCGTCGAGCAGCGTGCGCATCAGCAGGAAGACGCCGGTGCCGAGGACCGAGCCGAGCAGCGCAGCGGCGGCCGTCTCCGTCGCCGCGATCAGGACGGCCTGCCCCGGGGTCGCGCCGGCCAGCCGCATGGCGGCGAGCCGGCGGTCGCGGGCGGGGCTGCCGAAGCGGATGCTCTGCCCGGCCAGGAACAGCACCGGGACGGCCAGCAGCAGCAGGGTGGCGACCACGCCGGGCCGCAGGCCGGGCTCGACGAGGAGCGGGTTGGCGTACTGCTGGTTCCAGGAGTCGGAGCCCCCGTCGGGGCTGCCCAGCTCGGGCACCGCGACCACGGCCGCGGCGGCGAGCAGCACCACGGCGGCCAGCGCGGAGCTGGCCGCGGTGAACGTCATCCGGAGCAGGTCGGTGCGGCCGCCGGCGACCGCGAGGCGGCTCAGCGCGTACGGCGTCATGAGCTGACCTCGAGACCCAGGCCGGTCGGGTCGAGCACGCCGTCGCGGAGCCCGATCTCGCGGTCCGCGTACGCGGCGATCTTCGGCTCGTGGGTGACCAGCACGACCGAGGTGCCCTGCTCGCGGGCGATGTGCACGATTTCGGTCAGCACCTGCTCGCCGGTGAGCACGTCCAGCGCGCCGGTCGGCTCGTCGGCGAAGAGCACCTTGGGCTCGGTGACCAGCGCCCGGGCGACCGCGCAGCGCTGCTGCTCGCCGCCGGACATCCGGCCGGGCAGCTGGTCGGCGAGGTCGCCGACGCCGAAGCGGCCGAGCCACAGCGTCGCGGCCTTGCGCGCGTCACGCCGCCCCGAGCCGGCGAGAAGCAGGGGAAGGGCGACGTTCTCGGCGGCGGTCAGCTCCGGCACCAGCTGGCCGAACTGGAACAGCACCCCGAATTCGGTACGCCGGAGCCGGGAGCGGGCAGCCTCGTTCCACAGCCCGATGTCCTGGTCGCGGTAGCGCACCTCGCCGGCGTCGACCTTGAGGATCCCGGCGAGGCAGTGCAGGAGGGTCGACTTGCCGCACCCGCTGGGCCCGGTGACCGCGACGATCTCACCCTCGCCGATCTCGATGTCGATGCCCCGCAGGGCCGGCGTCGCCCCGTACGAGCGATGCAGCCCTGTTCCCTTGAGTAGCGCGTTCATGCGTTCACCTCTCGGTGCAGCTCGGCGACGCGCAGCAACGTGGTCTGCAACCAGGTCAGGTCCGCGTCCAGGTGGGCGATGGCGTAGTCGGCGGCGACGACGTCCCCCGCGGAGGAGTCGGGCGCCGTCTTGACCGCGGTCAGCTCGCGCAGCCGGGTGCTGTGCGCGGCGCGCTGGGCGACGAGGTAGTCGGTCGCGGCGGTGGTGCCGGCGGCGAGCAGGCTGACGATGACCTTGGCGAAGAGGTCACTCGTCACGTACGGCGCCGGCGGCTCGACGGCGGCCAGCCACTCGCCGAGCTTGTCGCGGCCGGCGTCGGTGAGGGCGTAGGCGGTCCGTTCGGGCCCGCCCTCCTGGTCCTGGCCCGCCTGCTCGACGAGCCCGTCCCGCTCGAGGCGTCCGAGCGTGGCGTAGACCTGCCCGTACGCGAGCGGTTTCGCCCTGGGTAGTCGTTCGTCATGCACCCGCTTGAGCTCGTAACCATGCTGAGGGCCGGCGGACAGCAGCCCCAGCAGTACGTGCGACGTTGACATACCGACCACTATTCACTGAGTGAATAGCCAGGGTCAAGCCCTCGCCCGCCGGACCTTTCGTTACTTGTCGTGCATCAACTAAAATCTCCGGGGCACAACCGCGCTCCCGTTCCACACGCGCCTCCCGGCGTGGAGTAGCGTTCGTGGCATAACTGGAGGTCCTGAATGTCCCTGACGGTACAAACGGAACAGCGCGGCGACATGGTCGTCGTGTCGGTCGCGGGTGAGCTCGACATGGCCACCGCACCACAGCTTCAGGACCAGATCAGCGACCTCCTGGAAAAGGGCCGCACGCAGCTGGTCTTCGACCTGGCCGAGGTCTCCTTCTGCGACTCGACCGGGCTGTCCGTCTTCGTGCGCGCGAAGAACAGCACCGACGATGCCGGCGGCGTCGTGCGCCTCGCCGCCCCGCAGCGCGGGGTGCTGCGCATCCTCGAGGTCAGCGGCCTGGTCGAGGTGCTGCACACCTACCCCTCAGTGGACGAGGCCGTGACGGCGGGACAGCCCGCGCTCGACTGAGCGCGTGCCCGTCATTTTCGCGTGTGATCCGATCGGCGTAGTTTGTCGCTGACCGGCAGTGGGCAATCCCTGCCGGCAACCCCCTCGGCCCACGCGCGCAGGAGCGACTCTTGTCAATGGTCAAAGGCTTCAAAGACTTCATCATGCGAGGCAACGTCGTCGACCTCGCGGTCGGCATCGTCATCGGCGCCGCCTTCACCACCGTCGTCACCTCGTTCACCAACGCCTTCCTGAAGCCGCTCATCCAGCTGATGGGCGGCAACAGCAGCGCCTCGGCCGGCGTCTGGAAGGTCGGCGAGGTCGAGTTCCAGTGGGCCGTCTTCGTCAACGCGGTCATCACCTTCCTGCTGACCGCCGCGGTCCTCTACTTCCTCGTGGTCTACCCGCTCAACCGCCTCGCCGAGCGCCGCAAGCGCGGCGAGGAGCCGCCGCCGGAGAACCCCAGCGAGGAGATCCGGCTGCTCACCGAGATCCGCGACGCGCTGGTTCAGCAGCGGGTCTCGCCGGGCTCGGCCGACGACCTCCTCGGCCGACGCCAGCAGCAGACCCCGCCGCAGCGCTGACTCCGAAAAGATCAACCCCGCCCGGCACTGTTCGAACAGATGTTCGATACAGTGCCGGGATGGAGCAGCGCAAGCACTGGTGGAACGGCAGATGGGGACACGTCGCGCGCAAGGACGTCTACCTGCGTACCAGCGGCGACCAGTGGTATGTCGAGCAGCGGGCCGGCGGCGCGGACGGCGTCTCGCACTTCTTCGAGTACGACAGCGAGGACGCCGCACTCGACATGGTCCGCGCGCTGCTGGTCGGCCCGGACGAGTGGCGCGAGCTGTCGGTCCGCCCGCCGTCGCGCTGACCGCTTGGTCCGAAACTAGGCGGCCCGGCGCCCGGCGCCCGGCGGGACCGCCGCGGAGGCGGTGAGCGGGCCGCGCGGCACGAGGCGGAGCCCGGGCACCGCCGGCTCGCCGGCCTCGTCCTCCTCGACGAGGTGCCAGCCGCCGCCCGCCGCCCGGTCGCCGGGCGGGCTGGCCGACTCGCCGGTGACCCGCGACAGCGCCACGACGATCAGGTATCCGAGGATCACGAAGCCGTGGCTGACCAGCCGCTCGCCGTCGACCCGGGCCGCCGACAGGTCGTTGACCGAGAGCAGCAGCAGCATCCCCACGAACGCGGTCAGCATCGGGACCAGGCCGGTCGGCCGGCTGCGGCGCAGGGCGATGAAGAGGAAGCCGGCGCCGACGGCCACGTTCCAGGCCGCCGACTCGTGCCACAGGTGGCCGGGGGTCGCGTCCAGGCCGGAGTGCACGTGCAGGCTGCTCGCGCCGCCGCCGACCTGCGCCAGGCCCAGGATGAGCTGCACGGCGCCGACCGCGGCCAGCGCCACGTAGAGCGGCCCGGCGGCGAGCAGCCGGCCGCGCCGGCGCCCGGGTGCCGGCGGCAGGGCCGCGACGATGGCGGCGCTCAGGTCGGGCACGTCCGCGACCAGGCCGGTACTCGTCAGCCGGTTGACCGCCGCCGCCCGTTCGAGCCACTCCCGGCAGCCCGCACACCCGGACAGATGCTCGTCGACCCGGTCCCGGTCGGCCGGATCGTCCTCGCCGTCCAGTTGTGCAGACAGCATCTCGCGCCACCGCTCACACGCCATACCCCCATAGTCGCCCGGCGGGGTGCATTGGTTCCCGGGCGGTCAGCGCAGATCGGGGCGCTGCACGCCGGGGCCGCCGAGTTGGCTGCCGGAACCGCCCATCAGTCGCTTTCGCTCCCGGAACGCCCGCAGGTTCGCCGTGTTGCCGCAGGTGCTGACGTCGTGCCAGACCCCGCTGTTGTTGCGGGAGGTGTCGAAGAACGCCGCCCGGCAGTCGACGTTGTGGCAGAGCTTGAGCCGGGCCCAGAGGCCGGCCTGCTGGGCGAGCAGGGTCTCGGCCCACAGCGCGGAGGCCAACCAGCGGGTGCCGCGACCGGCGGGCACCATCCGGACCCAGCCGTCGGCGTCGGGCACCAGGCTGACCGGCACGTCGGCCGGGGGCAGCGCGCCGTCGGGCTCGGGCCGGCGACCGCCGGCCAGGATGACACCCTCGAACGTCGAGCGCAGCCGGCGCAGCGAGCGCATGTCGGTCGACGACAGCAGGATGACGGGCGCCGGCAGGCCCACGACCCGGGCCCAGGTGGTGAGCGCGTCGGTCAGCCATGGCTGGGCGTCGTCCGCGGTACCGAGCAGGTCCGGGGCGTATGACATGGACGCCCGGGTGTTCAACAGATCCTGCAGGAGGGCGAGGCCGGCGGGCGCCTCGCGTACGCCGTGCCGGGCACTTGCCTTCCATGACATAGGCGAAGGGTACTTGATTCTTTTTCACACCAGCATCCACCGGTCGCCTGATCGGCGCGTCCACGCAGCGTCTTGGCGTGCTGACCCATTGTTGATCAAGACTCCATCAGCACTTATATTAACTATTAGGGTTCTTAACCTTGTGCCGCAAGGCATCGATGACTGAGGATGTATGGCAGCGGCGCCGCCCCCACCGCCCCCATCCCCAAGGACATCCCGTGGCTCGAAAACTGCTCAGGCGCGCCCTCGTGGCCGCGCTCGGAATCCTCACGGCCGGCTCCGCCGGCATCGCCGTCACCAGCGACGCCGCCGCGGCCGCGGCCGCCCCGTTCAAGGTGCTCGCGTTCTACAACGGCACCTGGGACGCCGCGCACATCGACTTCGACTCCGAGGCCCGCGACTGGTTCCCCCGGGCTGGCGCGCAGCACGGCTTCACCTGGGAGGCGACCACCGACTGGAGCCGCCTCAACGCCGGCGAACTGGCCCAATACAAGGTCATCATGTTCCTGGACGACGCGCCGCCCGCGAATCGCCGGGCCGCCTTCCAGCAGTACATGCAGAACGGCGGCGCCTGGATGGGCTTCCACGTCAGCGCGTTCACCACCGACGCGAACTCGTGGAGCTGGTACCACAACACGTTCCTCGGCTCGGGGAACTTCGCCACCAACACCTGGGGCCCGACCGCCGAGACGCTGAGGATCGAGGACCGCGAGCACCCCTCCACCGCGGGCCTGCCCGCGACGATCACCTCCTCGGTCAGCGAGTGGTACTCGTGGAGCCGGGACCTGCGGCAGAACCCGGACATCGACGTCCTGGCCTCGGTCGACGCGTCCAGCTTCCCGGTCGGCACCGACCCGAACCAGCAGTGGCGCAGCGGCTACTACCCGCTGATCTGGACGAACAAGAACTACCGGATGCTGTACGCGAACTTCGGCCACAACGGCATGAACTACGAGACCAACACCCGGACCTCGTCGACGTTCGCGAGCGCACAGCAGAACCAGTGGCTGATCAACGGCCTGCTCTGGCTCGGCGGCGCGACCGGCACCCCGCCGACCACTCCCCCTCCCATCAACCCGTCCGCCTGGTACTCGATCGTCAACGCGGGTAGCGGCAAGTGTGTCGACGCCCGTGGCGGCGGCACGACCAACGGCACGGCGATCCAGCAGTACGCCTGCAACGCCGGCAACGCGCAGCAGTACCAGTTCGCCGCGACGAGCGGGAACTACGTGCGGATCAACAACCGGGGCAACAGCGCACAGGCGCTGGACGTGACGAACGTGTCGACCGCCGACAACGCGCCGATACAGACCTGGTCCTACTCGGGCGGCGGCAACCAGCAGTGGCAGCCGGTCGCCGAGGCCGGCGGCGCGTACCACTTCGTGAACCGCAACAGCGGCAAGTGCCTGGACGTGCCCGCAGCCTCGACCGCGGACGGCGTGCAGCTCGTGCAGTACACCTGCAACGGCACCGCGGCGCAGAGCTTCCGGCTCACTGTGCGTTAGGTCGCGGACGCGCAGACGGCCTTGACGACGCCATGGTCACACTGAATTGTTCTCGCGTGTGACCATGGCGTTGTCGAAGGGAACCTGGTGCGGAGAGCTCTGACGTATGCGGCCACGGTGATCGCGATCGCCACGCTGGCCTCCGGCTGCGACGGCGGCGACTCCCAGTCGACTGCGGCGCCCTCCCCCGTACCGTCGACGGCGCCCGCCTCGACCCCCGCGACGGCGCCGCCTTCCGCCGAGCCGGCGGCACCGACGGCCTCGCCGACACCGTCGGCACCCGCGAAGCCGCGGAAGCTCAAGAGCGGCGCGAAGGGCGCCGAGGTCCTGGCGCTGCAGAAGCGGCTGAACGAGCTCGGCTACTGGAACGGCGAGGCCGACGGCAAGTTCGGCGGGCAGACCCAGCAGGCGGTCTTCGCGCTGCAGAAGGCCGCGGGCCTGGGCCGCGACGGCGTGGTCGGACCCAAGACCAAGAAGGCCCTGGACGAGGGCGTACGCCCCGAGGCGAAGAGCACCAGCGGCCGCGTCGTCGAGATCAACCTGAAGCGCCAGCTGCTGATGCTGGTCGACGACGGCAAGGTCAGCCAGATCTTCAACACCTCGACGGGCTCGATGGAGCACTACGAACAGAAGGGCCAGACGTACCTGGCCGACACCCCGAGCGGCAAGTTCAAGGTGTCCCGGCAGATCGACGGCTGGCGGCACGCGCCGCTCGGCCTGCTCTGGCGCCCGAAGTACTTCAATGGCGGCATCGCCGTACACGGCGCGAACAGCGTGCCGCCGTACCCCGCGTCGCACGGCTGCGCGCGGGTGTCGATCTCGGCGATGAACTGGCTCTGGAAGAACGACGAGCTGCCGCTCAAGACCCGGGTCTGGGTGTACTGAGCGATCAGCCGTCGATCCGGGTGATGTTGCGGATCTTGTTGCTCGCGTCAAGCGCCGCGACCTTGTAGGCCTCCGACAGGGTCGGGTAGTTGAACACCGTGTCGACCAGGTAGTCGACCGTGCCGCCGCAGCCCATCACCGCCTGTCCGATATGCACGATGTCGGTGGCCGCGGTGCCGAAGACGTGCACGCCGAGCAGCCGGCCGTCCTCGGGCGAGACGAGCAGCTTGAGCATCCCGTACGAGTCGCCGACGATCTGCCCGCGCGCCAGCTCGCGATAGCGGGCGATGCCGACCTCGAACGGGGTCGCGCTGTCGGTGAGCTGGTCTTCGGTCTTACCGACGAAGCTGATCTCCGGAATCGTGTAGATGCCGATCGGCTGCAGCTCGTGCATCTCGCGCACCGGCTCGCCGCACGCGTGCTGGGCCGCGAGCCGGCCCTGCTCCATCGAGGTCGAGGCGAGCGCCGGAAAGCCGATCACGTCGCCGACGGCGTAGATGTTCTCGACCGCGGTGCGGTAGCTGGTGTCGACCTCGATCCGGCCGCGCTTGTCCGCGCTCAGCCCGGCGGCCTCCAGGGCCAGGTCGTCGGTCTGCCCCTGCCGGCCGGCCGAGTACATGACGGTGTCGGCGACGATCTTCTTGCCGCTCTTGAGGATGCAGAGCGCGGCGGTCTGGTGCCGCTCGACGGCCGCGACCTCCTCGCCGAAGCGGAACGTCACCGACAGGTCGCGCAGGTGGTACTTCAGCGACTCGACGATCTCGTCGTCGCAGAACTCGAGCATCTTGTCGCGCCGCTCGACGACGGTGACCTTGGTGCCGAGCGCGGCGAACATGGAGGCGTACTCCATGCCGATCACCCCGGCGCCGACCACGACCATGCTGCGCGGCACGGCCTGCAGGTTGATGACGCCGTCGGAGTCGACGATGGTCCGGTCGTCGAAGTCGACGCTGTCCGGCCGGGCCGGCCGGGTGCCCGCGGCAATGATGATCTTGTCGGCGCTGACCTTGGTGTCGCGGCCACCGCCGCCGTCGATCCAGAGCGCGTGCGCGTCGGCGAACCGGCCGGTGCCGGTCAGCATCGCGACGTGGTTGCGGGCGAGCTGGTTGCGGATGACGTCGGTCTGCCGGGTGATCACGTGCTGGGTCCGGGCGGCCAGGTCGCTGACCGTGATCTCCTCCTTGACCCGGTAGCTGCTGCCGTAGAGGTCGCGCTGGCTCAGGCCGGTCAGGTAGAGCACGGCCTCACGCAGGGTCTTGGACGGGACGGTGCCGGTGTTGATGCACACCCCGCCGATCATGTCGCGGCGGTCGATGATGCCGACCCGCCTGCCGAGTTTGGCCGCGGCGATCGCGGCCTTTTGTCCGCTGGGCCCGGAGCCCAGTACCAACAGGTCGTAGTCGTACACAGTGCTCAGCCTGGCAGGATCTCACTGCCAGCGCTATTGCGCGTTTTCGCACATCACCTTGATCGGCACGTCGACGTCCGGCGCGTGCCCGGGCGGCCACGGCGAGCCGTAGAGCTCGGCACACATCACCACGGTCATCCACGGGACCCACGGGCCGCGCAGCATGATCGGCTGGGCACCCTGGAAGTAGAGGTTCACCGACCAGTCGAGCGGGTTGGGCTGCACCAGGATGAGGGAACGGAAGTCGTACGACGCCCCGGCGAGCACCAGCCGCTGACTGGTGACGATCGCCGCCTGCCGCCCGTCGCCGCGCCAGCCGTCCCGCTTCTCGGTGCTGTGCCCGGTGAAGAAGAGGCCGCCGCTGGCGAAGATGCTGCTGGAGTAGTCCACCTTGGTGGACAGGTAGGCGGACACGTCGACGAGGAACGAGCCGTACTGCTTCTCCCCGGGGCCCAGCTCGATCGTCTGCGCGACGGCGGCGGGGTGGCCGCCACGCTGCACGAGCCGGACCAGCATGGACATAGAACGCCAGCCCGCATCGGTCTGCTCGGCGTTGTACACCCGGGTTGGCACCTTGGATTTCACAAGGAACACCCTGGCATGCCGAAATAGGCGATCACCAGTCACTTCGCCCGGCCGTGAGCTGAAATGTCCGTAGCGTGGAGGTTAGCTGGCCGAACGTCCGGTGCGTGCCAACGATGGACGGGACCGCCGACGGGGGACACCCGGCGTGTCACGGTTGATCATCTGGCCGCCGTGTGAGCAGCGCCTACGCGCGGGCGGCCCGGCGCAGGAACTCGGCGTTGGAGCCGGTCGTCCGCAGGTGGTCGAGGAGCTGCTGCAGGCTCTGCTTGCGGTCCTGACTGCCCAGCGCCCGGCGGAGCTGGTGCATGAGGGCCAGTTCGGCGGGCGCGACGAGCGTCTCGTCGTGCCGGGTGCCGGAGCCGGTGACGTCGATAGCCGGGAACAGCCGACCCTCGGCCAGCGCCCGGTCGAGCTTGAGCTCGGCGTTACCGGTGCTCTTGAACTCCTCGAAGATGACGGTGTCCATCGCCGATCCGGTGTCGACCAGCGCGGTCGCCAGGATGGTCAGCGAGCCGCCGTTCTCGATGTTGCGCGCCGCGCCGAGGAACCGCTTCGGCGGGTAGAGCGCGGTCGAGTCGAGGCCGCCGGACAGGGTGCGCCCGCGGCCCGGCGCCGCCAGGTTGTACGACCGGCCGAGCCGGGTGATCGAGTCGAGCAGCACGACGACGTCCCCGCCGGCCTCCACCAGCCGCTTGGCGCGCTCGATCGCGAGCTCGGCCAGCGCGGTGTGGTCGGTCGGCGGCCGGTCGAAGGTGGCCGCGATGACCTCGCCCTTGACCGAGCGCTGCATGTCGGTGACCTCTTCGGGCCGCTCGTCCACGAGCACGACCATCAGGTGGCACTCGGGGTTGTTCTGGGTGATCGCGTTGGCCATCGCCTGCAGCACCATCGTCTTGCCGGCCTTCGGCGGCGAGACGATCAGGGCGCGCTGGCCCTTGCCGATCGGCATGACCAGGTCGATGACCCGGGTGGTGAGCAGGTGCGGTTCGGTCTCGAGCCGCAGCCGCTCCTGCGGGTACAGCGCGGTCAGCTTGTAGAAGTCGGGGCGGCGGACGGCCTGCTTCGGGTCCTCGCCGTTGATGGTCGCCACCTCGAGCGTCGCCGGCCGGTGGCCGCCCGGCACGCGGGCGACGCCGGTGACGTGATCACCGCGGCGCAGGCCGTGCGTCCGGAGCTGTCCCGACGCCAGTGGGATGTCGTCGGGGCCGGGCAGGTAGCCGTCGGCGCGCAGCCAGGCCTTGTCGTCAACGATGTCGAGCAGGGCGTCGACCGCTACCTCGGCGGCCGGCGCACCGGGACCGTTGTCCACCGGCCGGTTGCGGGGCCCGGTGCCGGCGGGCCGGCGACGGGTCTGTGCGGTACGGCGTCCGCCGGAGCGAACGTCGGTTTCAGTCATGGGGGTAACTCCTCATTTCAGGGTGCGCGGAAAACGCGCGAGCGAGGCTGCGGAAATACCCACTACGCCTCAGGAAGAAAAGAAAACCGGGGCCGGTCTTTCGAAACTCGGCTGATTGGGGACTCCCAGGGGGCGGCTCTGCCGCCTACGTCCAGGTCCCGACTGCGTTAAAGGTAGCGCGCCGGGCCGGACCCTACAACCCGCCGGGCGGCCGGCGTCCCGTAAGCGCCGTCGTGTCCAGTAAATCGCGTTGAAACCGTTTGCGGGCGGGGACATACTCGCGCCCATGCTGGATGAGCCGGACGGCCTGGATACCGCCGAGCTGCTGGCCGGGCTGGCGGAGGGCTGGGGAATTCGGGCCCGGTCCGCGCGGTACCGGCCCGTCGGGTTCGGCAGCTACCACTGGACGACCGACGACAACTTCCTGACCGTCGACCGGGTCGACGACGACCGGGCGTTCGGGTCGCTGCGGCGGGCGCTCGACGCCACCCTGGCCCTGCGCCGGACCGGGCTGGAGTTCGTGGTCGCGCCGCTGCCGGCGCGGACCGGGTCGGCGGCGCTGCGGCTCGGCCCCCGCTACGCCCTATCGGTGTACCCGCTGGTCGACGGCGAGGCGGGCCGCTTCGGACCGCACCGGCCCGAGGACGTGCCCGAGGTGCTCGGGCTGTTGGCGCGGCTGCACCGGACCGCGGCACCGGCCACCGCCGAGCGCCTCGACCTGGCCCTGCCGGGCCGGGCCGGGCTCGTCGATCTCGGCCGGCCGTGGACGGGCGGCCCGTTCGCCGAGCGGGCGTGGCGGCTGCTGAGCGACCATTCCGTACGCCTGAGCGACATGCTCGCCGAGTACGACGGGCTCGTCGCCAAGGCGGAGGCGACGCCGCAGAGCTGGGTGGTGACCCACGGCGAACCGCATCCCGGCAACCTGATGCGGACCGCGTCCGGCCTGGTCCTCGTCGACTGGGAGACCGTGCGGATCGCCCCGCCGGAACGGGACCTGTGGCTGGTCGACGGCGACCACGGCGACCCGGCCGCGTCGGCGCTCTTCCGGCTGCGGTGGCAGCTCGCCGACATCGCCGGGTACGCCGACGAGCTGCGGCGGCCGCACGAGGCGACCGAGGAC
Source organism: Actinoplanes sp. NPDC049668 (assembly GCF_044465445.1). Classification (NCBI taxonomy): domain Bacteria; kingdom Bacillati; phylum Actinomycetota; class Actinomycetes; order Micromonosporales; family Micromonosporaceae; genus Actinoplanes; species Actinoplanes sp. NPDC049668. Next base: position 112,949 of record NZ_JBITLR010000006.1, on the reverse strand, counting down.
ATCACCGCGGCCTGGACATACCTGCGGAGCTACCTCGCCTGAATCGGCGCCGGACGCTACCCTCGCCGCAATGATTGACACCGATGCTGCCACGGTCCGCTGCACCCAGCGCGCGTACCTGTTCCTGGAGCGCGACGTCGTCACCGGCGACCCGCCATACACCGCGGACGAGCTGGAGCTGATGGCCTTCGAGCCGGACGAGGTGACCCGGCTGGCGGGCCTGCGGCCGACCGCCATGTGGCGGCGCGGCGACCCGCATCCCCGCTTCCGGACGCCGCGGCGCTTCAGCGGCTGGCACTACGAGCTGCCGGCCCGCGAAACCCACATCACCGAGCACGTCCTGAAGGAGCTGCTCGACGCCGTCGAGCCGTACGCGGAAGGCATCGCCGCGGCCCGCGACGGCCTGGGCATGCGCGCGGGCATCATGATCCTCATCGAGATGCAGGGCGACCGCGACGAGGACGGCGACGTCTCGGTCTCCACCGCGACGATCGCCTACAGCGCCGCAACCCTGCACCGGCTGGCCGCCCTCGACCTGAGCCTGGAACACGACCAGTACGTCCTGGTCGACTGAGGAGGACGGGCCATCGTCACCCTTGGACGGTTCGGGCCACGCGGCGCGACTCGATCGCCGCCTGGCGGAGCATCCCGCCCAGCGTGACGTCGTACCCCATGAAGAACAGGCCCGGGCGGGCGGCCGCGCCCCCGTGCACCAACGGCACGCCGGTCTCGTCGAACAGCGACGGGTCGTCGAACAGCTCGTTCAGCCCGGTTCCGTACCCGGTGGCCGCGATGACCACGTCCGGCTCGATGCTCGTGCCGTCCGCCAGCACCACCGACGTCTCGGTGAAGCTCTGCACGGCGGCGACCGGGCGCACCCGCCCGGCCACGACATCCCGGACGATGCCGACGTCCTGCAACGGCACGTAGCGCTGGGTGCGCAGCCGGGTCTTCAGCCCCTCGGCCGGGCGGTCGATGCCGTACGGCCGCAGGTCCGGCATCTCCATCCGGGCCATCGTGGCGGCAATCGCGTTGAAGGCCCGCTCCGGCAGCAGGCGACCTAGCAGGAGACCGTTCAGCTGCGCCGGCCAGCCCGCCGTCTCGCGGCGCACGATGTGCGGCGGGGTACGGATCGCGAGGCTCACCGAGGCGGCGCCGCCCTCGGCCAGGTCTGTGGCGATCTCCGCGCCGCTGTTGCCCGGACCGACCACCAGGACGTTCTTGCCCCGGAAGGGCTCGGCGTTGCGGTACTGCGCGGAGTGAACCAGCGTGCCCGTCCACGTCTCCCGCCCGGGCCACGGCGGCACCACCGGCGTGTGCAGGTATCCGGTCGCGACGACCAGAGTCCGCGAGGACAGCTCGGAGCCGTCCTGCAACCGCAGCGACCAGCGGGCGGCGCCGGGCTTGACGCCCTCCACCGTCGTCCCGGTCCGCACGTCGATCCCGAAGCGCTCCGCGTACGCCTCCAGGTAGCGCACCAGGTCATCCCGCCTGACCCAGCGGCCGTACGACCGGGGGATGGGGAATCCGGGCAGGCCGGACAGGCTGCGGATGGTGTGCAGGCGCAGCCGGTCGTACCGGCCGCGCCAGCTGGTGGCCACTCCCGGGCCGCGCTCGAGGACGACGCAGTCCACGCCGCGGGCCTTCAGCTGAGCAGCCACGGCGAGGCCGGCGGCGCCGGCCCCGAGCACAGTCACGTTTTCCATGCGCAGCAGTGTGCTCGACGGCTGAGTCGCAAGTCACGCAGGGTGCTCACATTGATGATCTCCGAAGCCCGCTTCGGTACCCTCTTACCCGCTCTGACGACGAACGTCTGACTTGGGAGACGGATGGAAGACCAGGATGGCACCGCCGCCGAGAGGTTCGCCGAACAGCTGCGAACGCTGCGGACCGCCGTGGGCAACCCGTCATTCCGGAGGATGGCCGGGCGATCGGGCCGGATCTCCCACACGACGCTGCACGAGGCCGCCGCCGGGACCCGGTTCCCCTCCTGGGAGACCACGCGCGAGTTCGTCCGGGCCTGCGAGGCGGACGAGGTCCAGTGGCGGCGCCGATGGGAGGACGCTCAGCCCCTTGGGCCGGCGCCCGCCGTCGAAGAGCCCGTCCTGTCCGGCGTCGTGGTGCCGATGAACCGGGGCGCGCTGCAGACGGCGGACCGGGACGAGGTCACCGATGCGCGCCGGCAGCGGTTGCCGTGGCTCGTCGCCGCGGCCGCGGTGGCGGCGATGATCGTCGTCCTGGGCGTCACCGTCCGCGGCAACGCATCCCGGGACGGCGCCGGTGCCGGCGCCGGCGTCTTGCCGCCGTCACCCTCCAAGTCGTCGGAGACGTTGATTCCCGGGGACGCCAGCAGATTCGTCGCCGACGTCACGATCCCCGACGGCACGCGGGTGAAGGTGAACGCCCGCTTCGTGAAGGTGTGGGCGATCGCCAACGTGGGATCGGTCGCCTGGCAAGGCCGGTACCTGGCGCCGGCGAACCCCGGCGGCGACGACGAAGGCTGCCTGGTGCCGGACCGGGTGGCGATCGGCGACACGGCACCCGGCGAGCAGGTGATGATCAGCGTCCCGGTCACCGCGCCGAGCCGGCCCGGCCAGTGCTGGGTCGCCTGGAAAATGGTCGACGAGCACGGGCGGCCCTACTTCCCCAGCCGCCGGCCGGTGTACTTCCAGGTCACCGTCACCGCCTGACCAATCTGACAACACCGCGTCCGCCGAGGTCAGCGGCGGTCTGACGGATCTGACAGAACGACGGGGGTACCGAACAGCAGATCTCTTCTCGCAGGGTGGTGTCCGTTCCCAAACGCGACTCCACACCGATGAGGAGGATCGACCATGCGCCGTACCTGGATGGCCGCCGGGCTCGCCGGGCTCTGCGTGGCCGTCGGCGGCCCGGCCCACGCTTGGGCCACGGCCGCGCAGCCCGTCGTTGACATGGGTGCCACCGTCCTGGCCGCACAGATCGACCCACGCCGTGCCGACCACACGCTGACCCCGGGCGCGAAGAGTTCCGTGCTCGCGGTCGAGCAGGCACTCCAGGCCCGGAATCTGCTGAACGCGCAGTGGGTCGACGGCTACTTCGGCACCGAGACCGTCTCGGCGTACGCGGCCTATCAGCGCTCGCTGGGCTACACCGGCCTGGCCGCGAACGGGCTGCCCGGCACGACGTCGCTGACCAAGCTCGGGCAGAACCGGTACACCGTCGGCAACACGATCGGCCCGGGCGCGAAGGTGCAGCGCGACGGGTTCGTCGTCGACGCCCGTACCCAGGCGATGCTGGCCGAGGCCCAGCGCCTGCTCGGCCAGACCCTCGTGCTCGAGCAGGGCTCGTACAACCCGGGCGGCGACCCGACCTCGGCCGGTACGCACGACGGCGGGGGCGTGGTCGACATCGGGGTCACCGGCATGACCGCCGCCAGGCGCACCGCCGTCGTCCGGTCCCTGCGCCAGGTCGGCTTCGCCGCCTGGGTCCGCGACCCGAGCCAGGGCGACTGGCCGTGGCACATCCACGCCACGGCGATCAACGACACGGACCTGTCCAGCCAGGCGCAGCATCAGGCCGGCGACTACTACCTCGGCATGAACGGCCTGGCCAACCGGGGCCCGGACGACGGCCCCCGGATTCCGATCAAGACCTGGGAGCAGTACCAGCGCGGGCAGTGACCCGCAAACCACCCCTCACCGTCCACGAGAGGACACCATGAACATCCGCAAGAGCCTGGCCGCAGTCGGCGCCGCACTCGCCGTCACCACGTCCATCCTCGGCGCCGCCTCGCCGGCGTCGGCCGCGGCCCGCGACGGGGACTGCGACAGCGGCGAGTTCTGCTACTACTACAACAGCAACCAGGAGGGCTCCGTCTCCGACTTCACCGAGTCGGTCGAGGACTACGGCACGACGCAGCCGTCCTGCTACGAGTTCAAGGGCGCCGGCAACGGCCAGGGCGTGTGCGTGAAGAACAACGCGGCGTCGGTGTGGAACCGCACCGGCAAGACCGTGCGGGTCTACTTCAACAGCGACTTCGCCGGCGCGACCCAGGACTTCGCGTCCGGCGCCAAGGGCAACCTCAACGCGACGCTGAAGAACAACAACGCCTCGCACAACATCGGCGCCTCCGGCGGCAGCACCTTCCCCGCCGACCCGCGCGCGTCCGAGGCCGTCGCGTTCGCCCGGGCCCGGCTCGGCGCCACCGACTGGAACAACGAGTGCGAGCTCTTCGTCGAGCGGGCGTTCGGCACCAGCGGCCGATTCGCCTCGGCAAAGACCCACTACCAGTGGCAGCGCGACAACGGGCGCATCCACACCGGCTCGGTGCCGCCCGCCGGAACCGCGGTGTTCTTCACGTCCACCTCGCAGTACGGACACGTCATGCTCTCCATCGGCGGCAACAGCGCCATCAGCACCGGGCCGACCGTCTACCAGACCAACACGTTCCGGAACCGGTCCGACTACCTGGGCTGGGCGTACGTCCCGAGCGGCTGGTGACCATGCTGAGGAGGATTCCGGCCGCGCTGGCCGTCCTGGTCGCGGCGCTCATCGGCGTCGCGGTGGCGCCGGGTGCGGCGTCCGCCGCCGACCGCGACGGCACCTGCGACAGCGGCGAGTTCTGCTACTACTTCAACAGCGACCAGGCCGGCTCGGTCTCCGACTTCACCGAGTCCCAGGACGACTACGGCACGACCCAGCCGTCCTGCTACGAGTTCAAGGGCGCGGGCGAAGGCCAGGGCGTGTGCGTGAAGAACAACGCCGCGTCGGTGTGGAACCGCACCGGCCGGACCGTGCGGGTCTTCTTCAACAGCAACTTCGCCGGCGCGAGCCAGGACTTCGCGTCCGGGGCGAAGGGCAACCTCAACGCCACGCTGAAGAACAACAACGCCTCGCACGAGCTGCTCAGCACGGGCGGCCCGACCGGCTGCACCACCGACGGCACCAACAGCAAGCTGCCGAGCACCATCCTGGTCTACCGGGTCGGTCTCGGCCGCGTCGACCGGGTCGACTTCAAGACGTACGTCAAGAACGTCCTCCCGAACGAATGGATCACGAGCTGGCCGGACGCCTCGCTGGAGGCCGGCGCCATGGCCGTCAAGAGCTACGGCTGGTACTGGGCGCTGCACTCGACCCGCAAGACGTCCGGCGGCCAGTGCTACGACGTCCGCGACGACACCGGCGACCAGGTATACCGGCCGTCGTCGGCGCAGGCTTCGACGTCCTCCGCGGTGGACCGCACCTGGTCGACCCGGATGGCCCGGAACGGCAACATCCTGCGGGCGCACTACTGCGCGACCACGACCGCCTGCGGCGGCTGGGTCGACGGGGACTGGCTCTCGCAGTACGGCTCGCGTGACCTCGCGAACGCGGGCAAGAACTACCAGGCGATCCTGCGCCACTACTACAGCGACGTGGCCATCTCCTGACGCGTTGCGCGCCGTCCACCGCGGACCCGCGGTGGGCGGCGTGCCGGGTTAGTATCGCCGTCCATTGATTAATCGTCGGGGGCGATGATGCGAAGACTTACCGCGCTAATGGCTGCGGCCACGGTGCTGCTGCCGGTCACCCTGGTGAGCGCGCCCGCTTCGGCCGCGACCGCGACCGCGTACCTCACCGTCATCACATACGACCGCAGCGGCGCGAAGCTCAAGGCGCCCTTGCACCTGATCAACCTGGACAACGGCCAGGAGTACCGGGGCACCAGCCTCAAGGCCAAGAAACTGAAAAAGGGCAAATACGCGGTCCTCACCAACGTCTACTCGACCAAGGACGGCACCGACACGCTCGGCGCGCGGGTGCTCAAGGTCTCGGGCAGAACCACCACGACGATCGACGCCCGCCGTGGCAAGCCGGTCAAGCTGGCCCTGGACAAGAACCCGGGCGACGCGTTCCGGCAGGAGCTGCGCGCACAGATCTGTGCCGACTCGGACAGCTCTTTCACCGAGATCGGGGCTTGGAACGTGCCCGGCAAGCTGTTCGTCATCCCCAACTCGTCGAAGCGCCTGCAGTTCGCCTACAGCTCCAACTGGTCGGACGGGGCGATGGGCAACCTGTGGATGGTCGCCGGTGCCACCAAGTCCGCCGTGCCCGCGGGTGTCAGCCGCACCTACCGCACCGCCTCGCTCGCCACCGTCACCGGACGGGTCAAGCGCGGCCCGGCCGGCAGCGACAACGTCAGCCTGACCCTGGAGGAGCACACCCCGTGCCACGCCGGATACGGCGCCTCCGCCTTCTCCGGGATCAGCCCGGTCGTCGCCAAGATCCATGCCAGTCCGGGCAGATGGCGCCTGGAGGCCGACTGGTGGGGCACGGAGAGCGGCGGCGCCAGCGCCCACATGGGCTTCGACGTCCGCAATCTCACCCTGGCCGCGGGCAAGTCGTACTCCCGCAGCTTCTTCAGCGCCGCCTGGGGACCGGGCCGAAACCTGCCCGGCATGTACTCCAGCACGCTGAGGTTCGACACGTCGCTGATGTTCACCGACCCCTCGTACGACGAGTACTCCGAGGCCAGCGAGCGATCACGGGTGACGCTGTACAACGGCGCGAACAAGGTGGTAAAGGCGCAGTGGCGCACGGATTGGGAGGGTAAGGGCCCCGAGTTCAGCACGAAGATCAAGAAAAAGGGCTGGTACCGGCTGGAGGTCGACGCTAAGCGGTACCGGCCCGGCATCAAGCACCCGGCCGACATGCTCTCGCCACGCGCGCAGGTGACTTTCGGGATGAAGCTGAACCCCAAGGCGAAGTCCCGCCACGCCGACGTGATCCTGCCGCGGATGGTCCCTGCCGGCCTGGACATGAACAACCGGGCGAAGGCGAACTCCAGCACGGTCCTCGAGATCCGCCCAGACCGCCGCAGGAACACCCCGGACCTGAAGCTCGGGAAGGTCACCGCCAAGAAGGTCACCGCGCAGGTGTCCTTCGACAACGGCAAGACCTGGCGATCCGTACCGGTCAAGAAGGTCGGCGGCCGCTGGCAGGCCACGATCCAGAACCCGGCGAGCGGCGCGGTCGCGCTGCGCAGCCGGATCACCACCACGAAGGGCGAGTACGCGCAGGTGACGATCTACCGGGCGTACACCGTCGGCTGACCGGTGAAGGGCCGGCGGGTTCGTCCCTGCCGGCCCTCCCACTCAGATCTTCGTCTCTGCCGGCCGTTCCGCTCAGACCGCGGCGAGGATCCGGGCCAGCTCGGCCGGCCGCGTCACCATCGGCCAGTGTCCGGAGTCGATGTCGACCAGGTCGACGTGCTTGGCCCGGGCCAGCTCGGGAAGCTCGCCCGCGGCGATCCACTCCCGCGCCTGCGCCGGCGTGAACTCCGGGCAGACCAGAACGACCGGGACGTCGAATCGCCGCTCGTCGCTCAGCGCCACGACACCTCTGGCCACGCCCTCGGGAACCGGGATCGCCGCCGCCGCGAACGCCCGCCGGGCCGGCTCATCGAGGTCGGCGGCGTCGGCACCCTCGAACGGCGCCCAGCCGGGAAACGGCATGACGCCGCCGGCGATCTCGAAGAAGTCCGCGTACGGCTGCCCGCCGGCCGACGGGAACCCGCCGATCAGCACCACCTTGGCCACCCGCTCGGGCCGCGCGTCGGCCGCCATCCAGGCCAGGGTGCAGGCGGCGGAGTGCCCGACGACCACCGACTCTCCGGCACCGGCGTCCACGGCGGCGAGCACCGCGTTCATCTGGTCGGCCAGCGTCGCCGCCGTGTTCCCGTCGCCCTGACCCGGCAGTGTCACCGCCACCGCACTGCGGCCTGCCCGTGCCAGCTCGGATACGACGCCGGCCCACGCCGACCCGTCGAGCCAGAGGCCGCCCAGGAGCACCAGCTGTTGTTCGCTCATGACGCCAACCTAGAACCGATTCCGGACGATCCGCTTCCGGTACCGTTTTCGCTGTGCGAACCGTTCCGAGCCCTACCGCCCGCGCCCTGCGCACGCTCGAAATCCTGCAGGCGGCCCCCGGCACCACGGCCGATCAGCTCGCCGCGCAGCTGGGCGTGACCGAGCGGGCCGCGCGACGCTACGTCGGAATCCTCCGCGAGGCCGGCATCCCGGTCGAGCCGAGCCGCGGTCCCTACGGCGGCTACCGGCTCGGCCGCGGCACCCGGCTGCCGCCGGTCGTCTTCACCCAGGAGCAGGCCCTCGGCCTGGTCATGGCCGTGCTCGACGGGCAGCCGTCCGCCATCGACGCCGACGACCTGGTCGGCGCGGCGCTCAGCAAGGTCATCCGGGCGCTCCCGGACAGCGTCGGACGGCAGGCGGCCGCGCTGCGGGACCACGCCGCGGCCACCCCGGACCGGCACTCGGCCCGCGCCGACCCCGCCACCACGAGCACCCTGGTCGCCGCCGTCGCCGACCGCCGCCGAGTCCTGCTCACCTACCGGGGCGAGAGCGGCGAACAGTGGGACGCCGAAGTGGACCCGTGGGCGGTCGTGGTGCGCCACGGCCGCTGGTACCTGCTGTGCCACTCGCACCGCGCGGACGCGATCCGCACGTACCGGATCGACCGGATCCGCGCGGCGCGGCAGCTGCCGCACGCCGCCACCGCGCCCGACCACCTGGACCCGGTCGCCATGCTCGAGGAGAACCTGGGCAAGGGCTGGCGATACCCCACCCGCGTCCTGTTCCACGCCCCGCGAGCCAAGGTCGCCCCCTGGATCCGTCCACCGATGGGCCGCCTCGACCCCGACGGCGACCGCTGCATACTCGTCGGCAGCACCCAGAACCCGGCCATGTACGCCCAGGAATGGCTGAGCGTGATCCCGTTCGACTTCACCGTGGAAGAAGGCCCCGAACTACGTGACGCCGTGGCCGCCCTCGCGGCCCGCTTCACCGCGGCACTCCCGCCCCCTCCTGTGGACGGGCCTCAGCCTGCTGAGTGAAGGCTCATCCGCTGGCAGGTCGTCCGCCGCCCGATCGTGTCCCCACATCGGGTTCAGCGACAGATAGACGTTGATGAAGAAATGGCTTCCTCATCGGTCCACATTTCGACGAAATTGCCACTGCACTAATCACTGGAATCGCCCACGTAGACAGAAACGAGCACACTCGGTCGCATTCGACCCGGTAGGCTCTGGTGCAGGCGGCGATATACCCAGCAATGGCGGCGCCATCTATGCTGCCGCGATGATTGATCTTGGCGACGTCGGCGAACCGCGGCGCTCCCGGCTCCGCACCTACGTCGCCGTGACCGCGGCCGCCCTCCTGGCGGCCGGCGGCACCGCCTACCTGGTACGCAGTTCCGGCGGCAGCGTCTATTCGGCGCAACAGCTTCCCGGGGCGCAGGTACGTTTCGAGGTGGAGACGGCGAGCGGCAGCGCTCTGCAGATTGCGTGGGACATCGGCCCCGCGCACATCGGCCGCAAACTCGGGGAGCCGAAGGGCGAACCGTTCCCGACGCCCTGGTCGACCACCGTGACAGTGGACGACGACCAATTCCTGGAGCTCGCGCACATCGGGGCCATTTCTTCGGACACCGACAAGGTGACGTGCCGCATCTTCATCGAGGGCGATCTCGTCTCGGAGGACGCCGCAGATCGGGCCGCGATCTGCAACCTCGGCATCGAGAAGCTCAAGGAGCTTTTCGGCTGACGATCCCGCCGGGCCGTTCAGCGCGGCACTCATGCGGCCCAGCGCCTATTCACACAACCCGTCGGCCACCTGGCGCGCGGTCATCGCGCGCGGCAGCGTCTCGGGCTGGCCGTCGGCGAGCGGCCGGTCCGCGATGTCGGCCCAGACCTCGGCGAAGGCCTCGAACAGCGCGGGCGTGAGGCCCGCCGCGGCCTGCGACCGCGCGATCTCCCGCATCTCGGCGACATAGCGGTGCGCCTTGGTCGCGGCCAGGCCCACCTCGTACGGCGTTCCGAAGCCCTCGCCGAGGTCGGCCATCACCGGCTCGAGTACGCCATGCGCCGACGCGGACCGGATCGCCTGCGCCATCAGGCCCATAAGTCCCTTGTAGACCGAAGCGGTGGACATCTTCACCGCGCTCGCGGCACCGATGCGGTCGCCGACCACCACCGGTCTGGCGTGCGTCCAGCGCAACGCCGCGACCTCGGCGGCCCGGGGACCGGAGAGGTAAAGCGTCGCTCCGGGCCGTACCGTCGGCGGCGGACCCGAGATGGAGCCGTCCACGAAGTCGAAGCCCGCCGCGGTGACCACCTCGGCGGCCGCGGCCGCGGTCGTCGGCGAGACGGCGTTGAGGTCCACCACGAGCGGCCGGGCTCGGGACGCCCCGGCCATCGCGGCGATCTCGGCGGCGGCGTCGGCCGCAGCCCCCGGCGGCGTGACGACGAGGATCACGTCCGCCTCCGCCACCACGTCCGCCGGCCGGGCCACGACGCGCAGCCCGGCGGCCTGCGCCAGGCGCGCCGTACGCGCCGACCGGCCCGCCAGCGAGGTGACGACGTCGTGCCCGCCCTCGCGCAACGCCCAACCGAGCCCCGAGCCCATGTGTCCGGCACCGACCAAGCCAACGATCTCCATCCGCGCAATCTAGCGTGTTTATGCAGGTCATTGGCAATAGCAGCATTGTCGCACGACAAGGGGAGCACGTAGGATCAATTCATGGCCGAGCACCCGCACCACCACGGCGGCGTGTGGCACCGCGTCCGCCATGCGATCACCCCGCACTCGCACGACAGCGCGGACAAGGTCGACCCGGCCCTGGAGGCCTCCCGCGACGGCATGCGCGCCCTGTGGATCTCCCTGGCCGTCCTCGGGGTGACCGCCGCGCTGCAGGCGCTGATCGTCGCGTCCTCCGGATCGGTCGCCCTGCTCGGCGACACCCTGCACAACGTCGCCGACGCGTTGACCGCCGTCCCGCTCGGCATCGCGTTCTGGCTCGGCCGGCGAGCCGCTACCCGCGCGTACACCTACGGCTTCGGCCGGGCCGAGGACCTCGCCGGCATCGTGATCGTGCTGGTCATCGCCGGCTCGGCGATCGCCGCCGGCTGGCTCGCCGTCGACCGGCTGCTGGACCCGCGGCCGATGACCCACCTGCCCTGGGTGCTCGCGGCCGGGCTGATCGGCTTCTGCGGCAACGAGCTCGTCGCCCGGTACCGAATCACCGTCGGCCGGCGCATCGGCTCCGCCGCGCTGGTCGCCGACGGCCTGCACGCCCGCACCGACGGCTTCACCTCCCTGGCCGTCGTGCTCGCCGCGGCCGGCACCTGGCTCGGCTGGAGCTGGGCCGACCCGGTCATCGGCCTCGCCATCACCGTCGCCATCGCGTTCGTGCTCAAGGACGCCGCCCGCGAGGTGTACCGCCGGCTCATGGACCGCGTCGACCCGCGGCTCGTCGACCGGGCCGAGGCGGCCCTGCGCGCGATACCCGGCGTCCGCGACGTCGGCGGGCTGCGGCTGCGGTGGATCGGCCACCGCCTGCACGCCGAGGCCACGGTCGTCGTCGACGCCCAGCTCACCCTGCTCGCCGCGCACGAGATCGCCGCCGACGCCGAACACCAACTCACCCACCAGGTCCCCCGGCTGACCGGGGCCACCGTCCACGTCGACCCGGACAGCCACCCCGGCGGCCAGCACCACCCGGGCCTGTCACACGCCCGCCGCGACCGCCTCGCTCACGCCGGACACTGAACCGAGCCCGTATCGGATCGTCTCGGCCGTTCGGCACCGGTCAGCACCTTGGCGACGCCGCCGCTCGGATCGGGCCGGTAGAAGATGTCGATGTCCACCTCCTCGCCACCGACGTTGGCGGTGTCCCACTGTCCGCCCGCGAGCAGCGTTCGCAGCGTCGCGGCCTGCAGCTGTCGCAGGTGTTCCCGAAGCGTCGTGTCGTCGGGCAGGTCCGGGATCCGCGACGCCAGCCGGCCGCGGATCGAGCGCAGTCGAGCCATGAGCTCGTCGATGTCGGCTTCTTTCCCTGCGGCATCGGTGTCGGCGGTATCCTGCGCGAACGCATCCTTGATCGAGCGCGTGACGCCCTGCTCGTCGGTGATGACCATGGCCTTCCACGCGCGGCTCTTGTGGCGGTACTGCAGCATCGACATCGCCGCCTCGTGGCGGATGAAGTCGGCGTCACGGAGCGGTCTGCCACTCCAGGTGTTACCGAGCGAGCGGGCCAGAGAGATGGCCGACGCCAGCCCGCTGTTGAGCCCCCGTCCGGGCCAGAAGTGGATTGCATTGGCGGCGTCACCGAGCAGGAACGCGTACGTGCCGGGAGCATCGGCGGTGGCGGAGGACAGCTGGGCGGTGAACTTCGCCCGCTGCACCATGTCGAGCCGGAACGCGGTGACGGCGCTCAGGTCCTCCTCGGCCACGCCGAAGTAGCGCAGTCCCTCGAGCACCTGCCGCCAGAGCGCCGATCGCTTGATGAGGGAGGGCAGGAACAGGGTTTGATGGGTCGGGCAGCCGAAGTCGCCTTCGGCGTCGCGTGCCATCACGCACGGCCGGGACGCGATGCAGTCGGCGAAGACGCGACGGACGGGGTCTATCCCGACGACCTCCTGCGCCTCGGCGTCGGTGAGGCGCATGTTCAGGAAGCCCTCGCCGCGCAAGGAGTTCAGCAGGAATCTGTTCTGCGCCACCGTCAGCAGCACACTCATGGAGTCGGGCAGTGTGGACTTGACCTTCAGTCCAAGTACGACGTCCTGGAGATGTTCGCCGTCGAGCGAATAGATCGACTTGTCGGGACTGCCGAACTTGTGGACCAGGCGTTCCCGGGTGCGGGACCGGCCACCCTCGCAGATGGCGAGCACGTGGTCCCGAAGCACCGCGTCACGCCGCTCGTCGAGATCGAAGCGCTCCGGTATGAGCGTGATGCGCTGGGGCTTGGTGTTCGCGAGCTCGAGGAGCTTGTCCTCGACGTGGGCGATCCGGATGTTCCGCGGTCCATAACCGCGGATGGAGTCCGGACCGGCGGGCCACATCTCGGAGTATGAGTCCGTGTCGAACAGATGCGCCTGCACCTCCTCGGGAAGGTTCAGGTACTGGCGGCTCTGCAAGGTGACGACCTGTTGCCGCCGGTTGTTGCCCTGCGACTCGTCCTTCCAGACCACGCGAGACCCGTCCCGGGTCCAGCGGCCGTCGTACACGGTCACGGACACCCGCTCGCCCATCAGCCGGGTAAGCAACAGCGCCAGCGTCAGCCCTACCGGACCTCCGCCGGCAATCGTCGCCCGCAGGACCGGCATAGGTGTACGGCCGGCGGGCAGCACCGCGGGCAGACCGAGGACGGTGTCCATGACATCGGCCATCTCGAAGCAGAACGTCTCCTGGTCGATCGTGATGAGGTCGCCCGGCTGAAGCGCACGCGTGGTGACCCGCTCGCCGTTGACGAATGTCCCGTTGCTGCTGTTGTGGTCGTGCAACACGTGGCCACCGGACTCCGGACGGATCTCAGCATGCCGACGGGAGGCGCAAGATCCGGACAGCACAACGCTGTTGCCCGCCCGGCGCCCGAATGTCAGCGGCGTCGCGCCGAGCGGAAACCGCCGCCCGGTGAGCGGACCTTCACGCCCTACGATCTCGGGTGTCACTGCGTCCGTCCTTCCTCCGGGTCACAATCGACGCGGTGCCGTTGCTCACCTGCATCACGACAAAACCTGGAAGGCGGTTCATCTCTCCTGCACCTTGGTGCGGTGGACGACGTGGCGGAACTGCTGGACCGGATCTGGCGTACAGACGCGGCCGGCATGCTCGGCGCGCTCAGCCGGCGACTCGGCGACTTCGACCTGTGGTTATGACGGGACCGCAACCACCGCCCAGCGACCTCCGGAACCCGCTGACCTACGCGCCGATCAGAGTGCCACCGGCCCGCAGCCAGGCCCCTCCAGGCGCACGCACCTCCAGGCCCACCACCGGCGCGCCCGGGCTGTCACCGTCGCGGACGAACCGCACATCAGGGCAGCCATCCACGGCCGGCCACCAGCCCGCGGCCGGATCGTGCACGGCATGCCGGCGGCAGTGCTGCTCGTCCACGTAGCCCCAGGCCATCAGCACCTCCCGGCCCTGGAACACGTAGCGACCCACCGAGGCGATCCGGTCGCCGTCGTTACGCCGGTAGAAGTCAGCGCGCAGGCCGGGCACCGCCGTGCCCTCGAACTCCGCATCTGGCATCGAGCGGTGCAGGGCATAGCCGGTCAGATCAGGCAGGGCCACCATGGTTCCTTTCAGCCGACGGACTCGCTTCGGATGTCAGTCGCCGTCCCGACCTGTCCAGTTCCCGCGAACCCACCAACAGGTGACCAACGACCACGAAGCTCGGCGGCGGCCGCCGGCGCGGCTAGGCTGCGCGCCCGGCGTGGTAGGCGTTCCGCCGGCCACCGAGCAGGTCGGGCGAGCGGGATCGCCAGTCGATGATCAACTCACGTATCGTCCCGGGGCGGAAAATGACGACTACGGGGGTGAAGACCACCACACGTACCTGGCGACGCTGATCGCAGCGCGTTGCAGCGCCCGGTTCCTGCTGTCCGCGATCCATTTAGGGGATGAGACTAATGAGTTCCCTGGGCGATTTCGTCCGGTTGGACGCCACGACCTTGGAGCACATCCGGACCGGTCCGGATGACGCCTACGACGTCTTGAGCGCGCTGGAACCCCCAGAGAAGCTAGAGCTCGATGGGGCGTGGCGCCGACTGGGCGCCCTGCTCGACGCCGTCGGCCTCCCGCTCAACCCGATCACCGCGGGGGCACTCTTCCCGGACGAGCACTCGGCCTGGGGACAGAATCTCGATAGCCGGTCCCTGACGCCGGACGAAGTGGACCGCGCCGCGGCCGGACTCCGGCAGACGTCGTTCGCCGACCTCGAGGCGCACCTGCCCGTGGTGCTGGCAGCCGAGGACTGGGTGTACTTCGACGATAACCCCGAATCGCCGACCTTCATGACGCCGATCCCGCGTGAACAGTCCAGTCCGGTCGTCATCCCCGAGGAGACCGTCCGCAACATCAGCCTGACGCTGGCCAGAAGCTTCGTCGCGCTGGTGGCCTTCTTCGACGAGGCATCGACCAAGGCACAAAGCACCGTCTTCTGGGCGGCCTGACAGGTCCTGGTAGTGCTTTGACAGGCCGGGACGGCAGGGTCGAACGGTGCGGCTCGCGCCGCCCGATCGAGGGTGTCGCCTACGCCCGGCCGGTGTCGAGGCTGCGCAGGTACATCAGCGCGGCGAGGACCCGCACGTTGACCTGTGGGCGGTCACTGTCCCTGGCCGCTGGTAGGCGCAGCTTGTCGGCGATCACCGAGACGTGTTTCTCCACGGTGCTGATGCGGTTGCCGAGGACCTGGGCGATGCCCAGGTTGGACCGGCCCTCGGCCACCAGGGCCAGGACCCGTCGTTCGTGTGGGCTGAGCGCGGCCAGGGGGTCGGGTGCTCGGCGGCGGCCCATCAGCCGGTCGATGATCAGGCGGTCGATGACCACCTCGCCGGCCGCGACGCGGCGCAGCGCCTCGGTGAGTTCCGCCAGGTCGCCGACGCGCTCCTTCAGCAGGTACCCGATCGCCCGGGACTCGTCCTGCATCTGTAGCAGGCGCTCGGCGAAGTCGACCTCGGCGTACGAGGACAGCACGAGGATCGCCACGGCCGGGTAGTGCTCGCGTACCTGCTCCGCGATGACCAAGCCCTCGTCGCTGAAGGTGGGCGGCAGCCGGATGTCCAGGATGGCGACGTCCGGTGCGGCCGCGTTGATGGCGGCCAGCGCGCCCTCGGCGTCGGCGACCTTGGCGACGACCTCGACGCCGCGCCCGGCGAGCCCTTCGGCCAGCACGTCGCGCAGCAGGCCCTGATCCTCCACGATCACGATGCGCATCTGGCGTCCTTCCGTTCGTGGTGGCACGGCCGGGGCAACGGGAACTCGGCCGCGACCACTGTGCCGCCGGTTTTCCCTGCGGCGACGGTGAGCACGCCGCCGACCGCGGACACCCGGTCGGCGAGGGCGCGCAGGCCCGCGCCGTCCGGGTCGGCGCCGCCGCTCCCGTCGTCGCTGACCCGCACGACCAGCGCACCGCCGCCGCACCGGATGGAGAGCCGGACTCCCGCGGCGTCCGCATGCTTGTAGACGTTGCCGAGGGCCTCGGCCACCACGAAGTACGCGGTGCTCTCGATCTCCGGCTCGTGCCGGCCCGCGTGGGCGTCCACCGTGACCGGGATCGGGGCGCGGTCGACGAGGTTCGTCACCGCCGGCACCAGCCCGTGCTCGACCGGGTAGATGCCCTCGGTCAGCAGCCGCAGCGAGCCGATCGCGTCGCCGAGCTGGCGATGCGCCCGGTGCACCAGGGCTCCCGCCGGATCCGTGTCCCCCATTCGGTCGCGGGCCATGTCGAGCAGCACCAGGACGGCGAAGAGCTCCTGCTGGGCACCGTCGTGCAGATCGCGTTGGACCCGCCGGCGCTCGGTCATCGCGCTGCTGGCGATGCGGAGCCGGGAGTCTCGCAGCTGCCCGATCTGTGCGTGCAGGGTCGCGTACAGGTGTGCGTTCTCCAAGGCCAGCCCGGCGGCGGCGCCGGCCGCCTCGGCGACGGTCCGTTCGTTGTGCAGGGCCTCGTCGTGCTCGATGAGCGCCACGAGGACGCCGCGCCGGTCGACCCTGGTGACCGCCCGGCCCGACCCGGGACCCGGCAGAGCCCCACGCGGGCGGCCCGCACTGTCGACGTATCCGCCGCCGGACGTCGGGTACAGCAGTCGCAGGGTCGGGTCGCCGACCGCGCGGGCCAGGGAGCGTTCCAGGCGGCCCGGCGCGGGAACCTCGGCCGCCGGCTCCCCGAGCTCCAGGGCCACCCGAGCCACCCGCCAGGTGGCGGTCCGGCTGCGGCTCCGCTGCACAAAATGGATCACCGGTACGACCGGCAGGCTGATCACCATGGCGGCCAGCATGAGCGCCGCCTCGACGCGGACCGGCAGGTCGAGGAGCGCGATCAGGCTGACCGCCATGCCCATCCCGCACGCCACGACGATGAAGGTCCAGACCGGCTCCGCGGAGCGCCGCCGCATCCCGCTGGATCGCCACCACCGCTGCGCCATGATCAGGACCATGGCCGCGGCCGAGACCGCGAAGACCACGCTGCCGACGTCGGTGGCGGGGGTCCGCTGCTGCGAAAGCCCGAACGCCTGCGGCGCCGACGGGTGGTCCACCAGGTACGCCAGCACCTGCGTGGAGACGGAGGTGAAGTAGCCACCCAGCGCGAGCACCCGGGCCACCGGGTTGGTGAACCGGCCGGTCGGCCACGTGTACAGCAGATGACCGACCAGGGCGGTCCACGCGTACGCACCGCAGAAGCCGATAGCGAAGACCAGCGGCTGGGTACTGCCGCGCAGGAAGTTGACGTGCCACAGCGCCGCCGCGGCGACCATCATCCAGCCCAGCCGCGGCTGTGGCGCCCGGATCCAGACCACCACGCCGACCACGATGCCGACCAGTCCCCAGAGGCGCAGCCCGACATCCAGCCAGAGGCGCCCCGACGAGACCTGCCACGACACGGCGATGGCGGCGATGCCGAACGCCAACGCTGCCGCACCGACGCCGACGGCGGCCCGTACCCGTCCCACGCTCGACCTCCGGTCCGCCGTTGCGGCCCTGAGTATGCGGGGTGGTGGCCACGGTCTCGACGGCAGGTTTCCGGGCCGCGTCACACCCAGGTTCCTGCCTGCCGGGCGCGGCTCGGCGCCGTTAGCGTCCAGCGTTGCGCCCCGCGACACCACCACCGCCGGGCGGTCAGGACGCCGCGCGCCGCGCGGCCGCCCATCGACAACACGGAGGTATCGACGTGAAACCGTCCCGCATCGCGACCGCGGTCACCAGCGTGCTGCTCGCCGTCGGCACGCTGCTGGCCCCGACGGCCGCGCCCGCCAACGCCGCGGTGCCCGCGCCCTGCCAGGCAGACCACGACCGGCTGACGGGGCTCAACGCGCGGCTTGCCAGCCTGCAGGCGGCCCTACGCAACGCGCCCCCGTCGGAGAAGCCTGACATCGTGGAGCGGATCCGCGAGGTCCAGGCGAGCATCGCCGTGGTGAAGCCCCGCTACGAGCAGTGCCTGCGCGACAACAACGGATCCGCGCCGGCCCTGCTGGCCACGTTCACCGGACGCGTGACACTGACCACCACCGACAGCCGGGTGCCCGGGCCCCTGGTACGCGACGTCTCGTTCAACCTCTACTTCGATGGAGTGAACCGTGAGTCGGTCAGCGTCCGGTCCTGGCCGGACATCACCAGCGACGTGATCGATGCGGGGCCGGTGCAGTTCCGGGTGACCGTGCGCCTCGAGTCGGCCGCCGGCTCGTTCGACCGCTCCACGGGCGGCATGTCCCTCTCCCTGCGGCTGCTGTTCGACGAGAGCCTCTCGTTCCCGGCGGACTCGGACTCCCGCCTGCCGATCATCCTGCGCACCGACCAGCCGGGCGGCAGCCCGATGAACGCGGCTGGTTCCGTCGCCCTCGCCGGTACGGGGCGCTTCAGCAGCGGGCACCTCGGCGGCAAAGACGCCACGCTGACGGTGACCGGCACCGTGACGCCCAGGCCGTAGCGGACGCCACCACCTGTCCTGCTCGCCGGCGTACACCCGAGGGGTGTGCGCCGGTCAGGGTGTCCGGCGATCCACCAGGACCAGGGCGCCGCCGCTGGACCGAGCGGACAGACCAGCATGGTGCAGTCGTGGTCGGCGTCCTCGATCCACCAGCTGCGGGGCTGTGGACCGGCATCGGAAGGTACGGATAGCGTCCGGTGGCATGAGCCGGGCGATCACGGCTCGGACGGCTTCGCCCACGGCCGCTGTGTCGGCAGCGGCGATTAGCGCGGCGCTCCCTGCCGCAACCCGCGCTCACGCGTCAAGACCCGGCCACAGCGGCTGCACGATGTCACTCACCAGCACACCCACGGCACCGATGACCAGCAGCGCGGCCGAGCGGATTCTGGCTCACGGCGACCAACGGGCGGGTGACAACCGCGAGGTGCAGCAGGGCTCCGATGACGTACGCCCTGGGGATGTTTCCGATCTGGCCCGCATCGCCGATGACGACCACCCAGACCATCAGCAGCGTCGAGCACGCGAGCGCGAGTAGGTCGATGAGCCGTGCCCGGTCGACGAGAATCGCACCGACGCGGGTCAGTTGCGGCAAGCAACAGGCAAGCAACAGGCAAGCAACACGAACATGGCGTTGGCCGACCTGACCGAGGTTCACCTCTGTGCGCCCCATCGGCCATATTGAGTAGACGTCGTTCTATATCTGCAGGTCATGAGCCAATTATGTGGGCCGCCGGGGATTCGAACCCCGAACCTAAGGATTAAAAGTCCACAGAGGACACCGTGTCTGATCAATGGTCGGCGATAAGCAACCGACCCTTGACCTGGGCAAACTCGAGCGCCGAGGCGGGGAAGCGAGTTCTGTGCGGACCGTGGGTGCTCCTGGGGTGCTCGTCTGTCTGAGACGGCTCCAGTCCGGCGGTGTGCCGAACAAGCCCAGAGGGCTATCCAGAGTCGTTCCGTCTGCAAGGTCGACTATCACTCAAGCGGACAGCGCGCGTCCCATGGGAGTGAAACGCAGCTTGGGAACTCGCGTGGGAGATCGAATCCGCGCACCTCAACGCTCCGCGCTCCAGGTCAGAGAGGTCTGCGCTCCCCCGGCTCCCCGTGGTTCTCCGTCGCTACGAGCACGAAGGGGCACGGCGGTGTCCGGTCGCAGAAACACGCCGCCCAGGGCGACCCGCTGATTCGGTGGCAAGCCGGCGGAGCCGGTACGGCAGCGGATCGCCGGTGGTCGTGCGGTGGGCGACCGTTGATGCGATCGTCACGGCGCCTTGGTCCTGGGCGCGGTTCCGGCGGGTGTCGGCGGCTTCCCGCCCCGGTGCCGAAGGCTGACCGGGGCGGCTTGCCGCCGGCCGGCTCGCCGCGCCCGCACCGCGGAGCCTTGATCCAGAAAAGAGCAATTCGGCAGTGTCGGACCAACGGCCAGTGTCCCGTCACGGCTGATGCTTGACACTGGCGTCCCACCTGACGCTTGACATGATCGATATGCCAGCCTCCGAGCAACTACACAGCCGTACTGTGCCGACTGTGACCAGGTTGCTCTCGGCCCTCGGCCGCCATCGGCGACTCATCCTGGCTCTCGGCCTCGCCGGGGCCGTCGCGTACGTGCTGGCCAGCTGCTGGGTACCGAGCCTGGCTGGCCGGGCATTCCCTGCCTTGATCGTGCTGGCCCTGTCTGCCCTTGCGCTGGCGCTCCTGTTGTCCGCGCTATGGCGGCATCGGGCCTTCGAGGTACGCCCCACGGTGCCCGCCTTCAGCGCACCACCCCACCCAGCTGCCGCCCTCTACGCGCTCACGATGCTAATCCTCGCCATGGGGACGACCGGCTTCGTCGTCCGAGACATCAGAACGACCGACACCTTCATGGAGTGGCTGCTCGGCCTCGTCATATGGATTGCCGCCGTACCGACCTACGTCGGAGCATGGCGCGAGGGAGGCATCGAGCTACGCCCCCGACGCGCTGCGAGACCGGGAATGGGCCGGCACGCTGATCGTGCCGTGGGACGCCCTGCCCGTGGTACCGCTACCCCTCCCCGCCGATGATCGAGGCACGCTACCTGTCCGCTACGCCCGCCCGGAACTCGTCCGCCGACACGGGCTCGTCACAAGCCGACGCCACCTCCAGACCGCCAACATCGACCACGACCTGGCGGCCCACGTCATCCGCTACTACACCAATCCCCCCGAATACCGCCCGGCCATCGGCACCCAGGACGAATACGACCGACTCATGAGCGAGATCAGCGAACCGCCGTCATCCCCGCCCGAACAGAGTTGTCTAGGCCAAACGTGAAGCATGAGCTGGGACGGATTTGTCAAGCATCAGCTGGGATTAGGCACGGACCGACGGCCAATGTCGCCAGCAGCCAAGCATTGCTATGGCGCCCGTGTCGCACATTAGGCGGCGGTGATCTGTCGCACGTGTTCACCCGCCCGGACGGCCTTCCCCCCACCCGAACTATTTCACGAAACGCCTTCGCTTCCTCACTGACCTGTGCGGCCTACCACCGGTGCGGTTGCACGACCTGCAAAATGGGGCGGCCAGCCTCGCGCACACCGCCGGCGCCGACCTTAAGACCGTCCAGGACCAGCTCGGGCACGCCAGCATCGTGCTCACCGCCGACACCTACACCAGCGTCCTGCCCGCCGCCCAGCACAAGGCCGCCGAAGCCACCGCCCGGCTCATCCTCACCACCGCCCGCAACGCCCGCGCCAAGATGACCGCCAAGAACCGGCGCCGCCGCCCGTCCGGACCGCCGCCGCGGCCGGCCCAGACGTCCACCACACCACCCCGCGCTAACACCGCTACCGCCGGCAAAACCCCAGGTCAGAGAGCAGAAACGAAGCAGCATCAGGCATAAATGCCTACGAAACGGTCCAAGCGACGATGAGTGACCAACAAGCGTCCACGCACCACAACGGATAGTCGCGTCCGGGGAAACCGCAGGTCACCAGGGTGGGCCGCCGGGATTCGAACCCCGAACCTAAGGTAAAAAGTCAGCCGTTCACCCTCGACGAGATTCCAGGCTTGACTCCAATTCTTTGCTGTGCCCGCTCTAGGCTCAGCGACAGCGCATCGGCGGAAAGAACGATTTCGACTTCGACTAGCGATCCCTTCGCTCCGTAGAAGACGGGATCGAAGGGGGAGAGTCCCAGTGCTTGACAGTACTGGTTCAGAACATCGCTCGTGAATCTGTCTTTGATCCGCCGAGCGGAGTAGTGCGAGATGTCCTCGAAGTCTTGTATCGTACCGCCAGCTTCGAATTGCCATCGACTTCCGTCATGTGTCACGGATATCGTTCGGACGTAGTTCAAAAATTCAGTGTCCTCCGGGCCAAGTAGTTCGAACTGCACGGCGCCGAGGCGTCCAGGTTGTTCGAGCTTGGTACCGAAGGTGTGAGGGATCGAGGAAACGATCACGCCACGGCACTTCAGAGTTCGCGTCAAATGGCCAACGAAGGAAACTCCGTCGGTTCCGTCGGCGCCACAGTCGAAGTATGCCGTCCAGTCCGGATTTGCCGTCTGAACGAGAAGTTCGCGTGGCCTCGCATGAGTGGTTAGCGGTGCGAGCATGGCAATCATTTGCGGTAGCGTGCCACCAATTTGTCGCACGCCAACTCTACCAGGGTTCAACTCTTTTCGCCACGACTCCAACCCGGCCGTTGCAACGGGCAACGGTAGGTTCAAGAATGCCACAGTGGATGTCGTGGGAGCGAGTTGATCGGACAATAGCGTTAGCACTTGTCTGCCTCTCTACGGCAGTTCGTGTAGTTCGACGTTGCCGGCCTTTGGATCATTCGCCCGGATACGCTTTTCATGGCCGGGTCCGCGGCCGGAGCGTGGCGAATCCCATTCTTCATAGTATCGCTTCTGGTTGAGGGTGTACTGGAGGTCCGGTCGGTTGGTGCCTACTCGTACGCCTGCAGCGTTGATCTGCTGTTGATTGAGACGGATGTCAGTCGCACCCTGCGCTTGGAGGTCTTTGATACGAGCTTGGACTGCGCGGTCGTGTGAAGCCCGTCCGATGGACCGGTTCCTCAACGGCAGAGGTTTCGGCGCTAGAGGGTTGACCCTAACGTCTTGAGGAAGCCTTGTTGGCCCTGTACCTCGAAGCCCTAGGCCGAGGTATAGCAGGGTTCCAGCGGTATTGGCAGTGTTGTAGTAACCGTCGTACGCGATGGTGCAGTCGGCGCCGAAGCCTTGGCGTACCGCCTGGGAAATACCCAGGGTGACTGCGTCACCGAAGCCAGCACCTGCGCTGAGTGCGTGTTTCGTCATGGCTGCGTTGGGGTGATGTGCCATCAAGGCGACGATGGGGCCGGTGAGAAAGTCTGCCGCTGGGCTTTGTACGAAGTTTTCGAACCAGTTGCAGTCTGCGCACAATCCAGTGGGGTCAGTGTCCTGCAGCGGGTTGTTGTTGGTGTAGGCGTATGGGGTCAGGGTGCCGTCGATGATCGGGTCGATGGTGAGGAATTGTCCGGTGGTGGGGTCGTAGTCGCGGGCGCGGAGATAGACCAGTCCGGTGGTGGGGTCGGTCCAGGCGCCGGTATAACCGATGTTGCTGTGTGCTGCGCCGTCCCGGTTGAGCAAGCGGCCATAGGGATCGTAGGTGTTGGTCCCCGTGACGTCGCCGTCAGTGTTGGTGATGTGGGTGACGGTGCCCTGTTGGTCGGTGTGTAGGTACTCGGTGGTGCCGTCAGCGGCTACCTGGGCGTACGGGGTTAGGCCGGGTCCATAGAGGTATCGGTGTGTGCCGTCGGCGAGGAGTAGGGGCATGTCGCCGGCAGTGGACCAGACGAATGACGTCGTGTCGTCGTCCGCGGTACGGGTGACGCGGAGGCCGTTGCCGTTATAGGCGTAGCCGACCTGCTGGGCATCCTGCTCGCCGCTGCTGGGCAGGTTGACGCCGGTAAGCCGATTGGCCAGGTCGTAGGTGTAGGTCTTGGACTGGCTGTCGAGGTCGGCGGTGGTGCGGTTGCCGCGTGAGTCGAAGCCGTAGCTGGTGACCGCCCCGTTCGGGGCGGTGCTGGTGGTGAGTTGTTGCTTGGTGTCGTACTCGTGCGTGGTGCCGTCCGGAATGCCCTTGATCAGGCCGCCTGGGGTGACGGTGTACTGGCCGGTGTCACCCAGGCCACTGGTGGTGGTGATCGATGCGATCTGGCGGGTGCCGGTGTAGGTGTAGGTATGTGCGCTGCTGGGCTTGGTGCTGCTGGTGAGCTGGCCGGCGTCGTCGTAGCTGTAGCTGAACGTGCCGAGCGTCGTCTGGCCGTGGGTGAGTTTGATGTCGGTGACGGCGCCGTTGTTGTCGTAGTCGGTGTTGCTGACTACTCCGTCCGGGGTCGTTTGGGTGTCGAGCTGGCCATCGTCGGTCCAGGTGAACGATGTGATTTGGTCGTTCCAGTCGGTGGCGTCGGTCATGCGGCCGGCGCCGTCGTACTTGTAGGTGACCTTGTCCCCGCCGGGGTAGGTGAGCTCCTTGAGCAGTCCGGCGTGGTCGTAGGTGTAGCCGACGGCGCCCGCACTGTTGGTGGCGGTGTGCAGTCGTCCGGCGTCGTCGTAGAGGTACGAGGTGGCGCCGGTGCCGTCGGTCATGAGGGTGCGTCGACCGGTGCTGTCGTACTCGTAGTGCACCGACGGCGTCGCGCTGTCGCTGTACTTCAGGTCGGTCATGCGGCCCGCGTGGTCGTATTCGCGCGTGACGCTGGTGTCATCGTTTTCGATGGTGGCCCTGGATCGGCCCACTTCGTCGTAGGTGTACTTGGTGACCGCGCCGCCGGGTAACGTGCGCTTCTCGGTCTGGCCGGCGGCGTTGCGGTCGTAGCTGGTGATGCCACCGTCAGGGTTCTTGACGGACTTCAGGGTGCCGTCGTCGTAGTACTCGTAGTCGATCGTGCCGGTGTCAGGGTTGGAAACGACGTCGAGCTGACCGTCCGCGGTGTACGTGCGCTTGGTGACCCGGTCGTTGGGGTCGGTGGTGTCGAGCAGGCGGCCGACGCCGTCATGGGTGTAGCTGGTCTTCTTCTCCCGGGCGTCGATGGTGCTGTCGACTTCGCCGGCGTCGTTGTACTTGGTCCGGGTGATGTGTTCGTCGGGCGTTTTCGTGGCTACGAGCCGGTCCTGCAGGTCGTAGGTGTAGCCGGTGATGCCAGCCGCGGTCTTTTCGGTGAGCATGTTGCCGCGGCCGTCGTAGGTATAGCTGACGGTGTTGCCGTTGGGTTTGGTGACCTTGTCCAGCCGGTCGGCCGCGTCGTAGTCGTACGTGGTCTCTTTGCCCGCCGTGTCCTTGGTGGCCTCAAGCCGGCCGGCCAGGTCGTAGATGGTGTAGCTGGTGTCTTCTTCAGCGTCGGTGGTCGAGTACGCGGTGCCGTCCGGGTAGTAGTCGAACTTGGTGATGTGCTCCAACGCATCCTTGACGGTCTTGAGCCGTCCGGCGCCGTCGTAGGTCTTGTGGGTGGTGTGCTCCAAGGCGTCGGTCATGTCCTGGACGCGGCCGTCCAGGTCGTAGGCGTACGTGGTTTCCCGTTGCACCGGGTCCTTGACCGACTTCAGATCTCCGTTGGCGTAGTAGTCGTAGGTCGCCGCTGGTCGTCCGGGCAGTGCGGCCGACTTGAGAGTGCTGTCGGAGTTGTAGGTGAAGGTCGTGACCTTGCCGCTGGGCGTGGCAGCGGAAAGCCTGTTCCCACGCGCGTCATAGGTGTATTCCGTGGGGCTCTGGCCGGGCAAGGATTCGGACAGCAGATCACCGGCGCTGCTGTAGCTCCACTTCGTGAGCCGCTCCAGCGGGTCGGTGTGGGTGAGCTTGTTACCGGCCGCGTCGTAGGTGTATCGGTCGATGGTGTCGTCGGGCCCGATGATCGTCACCGGTCGTGAAGTGACCGGGTCGTACTCCCAGCGCGTGGTGGCGGCGTCCGGGGTTCCGACGGCCTGGATCTGCTTGCGTAGCTGCCCGTCGACGTACTCCTCGTAGGTCTTGACGTCGCCGGGGGCGGTGATGGTGACCGTGGAGGTACCGACCTCGTCGCCGTCGGTGTAGTCGAACTTCCACACGCGGTTCAGCGCCTGGGTCTGCTTCACCACCCGGCCGGCCGTGTCGAACTCGTTGGACACTTCTGCAAGGCGGGGGTTGGTCTTCTTAGTGAGCAGATGCCGAGTGTCGTAGTCGTACAGCCAGGGGGCCTGTGTGGGGTCGACGACCTTGGTGAGGTTGCCGCTGGCGTCCTGGGTATAGACCGCCTGGGCACCGGACGGCGCCGTGACCGTCTCGAGGTAGCCGGCTGCGTCGTAGGAGAACGCCAGTGCGCGGCCGGATGCCCCGGTGACCGCGGTGAGCTGGCCGCTGCCGTTGTAGGTGAAGTTCAGAACCCGGCCGTTACGAGCGACCTGGCGGGTGATCTTCCCTGCCGCGTTGAACGTCATGGTGATCTGCTGCCTGCGGGCGAACGTCCACGTGCCGTCCGCGTTCTTGACCAGGGTGGCCTGCAGACGCGGGGCGCCCTTGTAGGTGCCGTCGGCCTGCTTGGTGAACGTTGCAGCGCTGCCGTTCTCCTGGCTGACCACCACCGTGGAGTACTGCGTCATGTCCTTGACGTTCATGCCGAACGGCCAGGCCCAGCCGTAGCCGACGACCGACTTGATGTTCGCGGTAGCCGAGCTGTAGGTGCGCGACATCGACAGCTCGCCGCCGTGGTCGAGCACGCTCAGGTCGGTGGCCGGCTCGAACAGGGCACCAGTGTCGGTCTGGATCGGGTCGGCGTAGGAGGCGTTGCAGTTGCACTCGGCCGGGTTACCACCGCCAGCGGTCTCCCACGGCAGTGTCGGGCCACCCAGGTCAACCGGACGCTTGATCTTGCGGATCTTCCGTAGCCAGGCACCGATCGCGCCGCTATCCGCGGCGTACAGGTGCTTGCCGTCAGAGGCGATGCCGGTGACACCGGCGAACTGCGCGTCGTAGAACGCACCATCTGCGTGACCTGCCGAGAAGCCGGCGATGAGCATCTTGGTGCCATCGAGCTTGTTGATGCGGACGATGGACAAGGCGGTACTGCCGGTGCTGTCGCGCTGGGCGGCATAGAGATAGTCACCGACGGAGACCATCGCCATGATCGGCAGATAGCCGAGGCTGTTGGTGATCAGGGTCTTGGCGCCGGTGACCGGGTCGATGCGGAAGAGACTGCCGGACCAGGCCGGCGAGCCGTACAGGTAGGTGTCGTCGGCGGCGATCGCGTTGGCTTCGTTGTAGCCGGAGTTGATGACGTTGTAGAGCAGGGTGGGGGCGCTGCCGCTGGTCAGGTCGAAACGCCAGATGATCGCGTTGGTGGTGCTGCGCCGAGTGCACCGTCCGCGGTGACACTCGAGACCGCGCCGGCCTCCATCACCGGCGCTGATGCCGGCGCGGTGACCGGGGTGGCGGCGACCGGAGTCAGTGCCTTGAGCCAGGCGCCATCGGCACCGCCGTCGGCCACGTACAGCTTGTCGTCAGCGGCAGCCAGACCGGTAACCCCGGACAGCCCGGTCGTACCCGTGCCGGTAGGCGAGACCAGCAGCGTGGTGCCGTCGGTCTTGTTGATGCGCACGATGGACAAGGCGGTGCTGCCGTAGGTGTCGCGGAAGGCGGCGTAGAGATAGCCACCGACGGAGACCATCGCCATGATCGGCAGGTTGTTGAGGGTGTTGGTGATCAGGGTATGGGTGCCGGTGACGGGATCGATGCGATAGAGACTGCCGTTGGAGGCGCCCACACCGTAGAGGTAGGTGTCGTCGGCGGCGATCGCGTTGTACCCGGATATGAGGTTGTTGTAGAGCAGGGTGGGGGCGCTGCCGCTGGTCAGGTCGAAACGCGAGATGATCGCGTTGGTGGTGATGAGGTAGAGCCATTTGCCGGCGATGGTGCCGTGCTGCCACGGGTTGGTGGAGCTCGGCTGGGCGGCGATGGTGCTGCCGGCACCGGTGGCCGGGTCGATGCGGCGTAGGCCGCAGCCGTCGATGAGGTAGACGAACCGGCCGTCGGCGCCGACAACCCGGGTGATGGCCTTGAAGCGGACCTGGTCGCCGGTGGAGCCGTTCTGGCAACTGGCGGAGCCTGCGACACCCGCGACCACACTGCTGGCACCACTGGCCTTGTTGACCTTGAGCAGCTGAGTGCCCTTGTTCAGATAGGCATACCCGCCGAGCACCGCAACACCGTTTGTGTCCGACGCGGGACCCAGCACCCCGTTAGCGGTCACCGTGGTGAGCTCACCCGCCTCCATCTCTGAAAGCGGAATGGGAGCCGCCGTGACGGCAGGGCTGACGGTGAGATCCCAACCCGAGCTAAACGGCTTACTGGCCAGCGAGCTGACCGGGGAGGCAATCAACGAACCTGTTGGCGTTGCCGCCAACGACTGGTTCACGACCGGGGCGGCCTTGGCTTTCACCGGAACGGCCCGTTCGGTACCGGCCATCGAAGCCGCTTTACTGACGGCCGGTAGGCCTGCAGCGTGCGCCGGTGGGGCGACGACGAACCCGGCCAGCACCGCCGTCGCGGACAACAGCGCCAGCGTCGTCAAACGACGTGGCTGCCCGCCGCCCGATGACGCCTGCCGCGTGAACCTCGAACGCACCCCGTGACCAGTCATGCCGACCTTCCGCTGAGAGAGACTCAACGAGAGTCCGCTACGCGGCATATGACTGCATTACCCAGAGGGTGTGGCTTGTTCCCCATGCGGAGTGCCGCAGATGCGGGCGGGTTGTTACTCAGTAGCCGTTCGGAGGATCCCCAGAGTCGGTGACCGCTCTGCGCATGCGGAAGAAAACGGCACGGTCGAACACGTGAGTCACACCAGTCGCACCAAAGCGCTGAGCTGGTCAGCCGTTAGGTGAAACACACACAGGAATCCTCGTGACGAGGTGGTCCGGTCGGTCGTGGAGGCGGTGCCGGAGTTGCGCGAGGCGCTGGTGGAGCACGTGCGGGACTACGACGAGATCTTGCAGCACGTCTTCTTCGGTTCTGTTCTGGTGCCGTTCGTCGTGGCGGCGTGGAAGGCGGGCAACTCCGAGCTGGTTGGCCGGTGTCTGGAGGTGTTGGAGGATTTGACAGGGCCCAGTTCCACCCTGACACCGTGCAGTCCGGCCAGCTTGGCAATCACCGCCAGGCCCACCGCATCGTCGACGTCGATGCGCCTCGCCGACGGGTTGGCCAGGCGCTCATTGACCTCCCGTAGCTGCTCGGGGCTGATGCCGAGCCTCGGTCCACGACCGAGAGCAGCACAAAGTCGCCCAGCCGTGTGGCGTCGACAGTGACCGTCGAGTTAGGCGGGAATACCGGGTCGCGTTGTCGAACAGGCCGGCGACCACCGATTGGATACCAGGCTCGATCAACGTCAGGCCGTCGAGGAGGTCAGCGAGTTCCGTGCCAGTACCCAGGCAACGACCCGAATTTAGATCGGTCAACGCCGCGGGTGTCTACCGTGGCGACTCGCTGGTGGAGGCGCTTAATGAGATCAGCGGCGCCGACATGATCCCCGCCAGCGCGCAGAAGGCTTGCGACTTGGTGGTGCAGAGCCTCGCTGTAGGGGTCGATGCTGGTGGCACGTTGTAGCAAGCTCAACGCTTCGTCGGGGTCGGCGTGTTCAGCACGGGTGGCGTAGGCGTCTATGACGGTGCGGCGAGTCTGTTCGCGGACGGGGGTGACCCAGTGCCAGGTGTGTTCGGCGGCAATTTCACCGCGGTACAGGTCGATGACGGCTCGGCAGGCCCGATCTCGTTCGGTGGTGCCGACGGCATGGGTCATGGCGTTGACGGCGGTTCGCCATGGGTGCAGGTCGGTGCTGATGACGCGGGCGTTGAGTCGGTACCGGTCCTCGTGGCGGTTGATGGGGTCTTCGCTGAGCAGGGGGCGTAGTTGTTGTCGGAGGTCGGCCAGGGTGGTGTGCAGGCGTTGGCTGATGGTGGCGGGTGGCAGATCGGGCCAGATGGCGTGGGTAAGTTCGGTGCGGCTGGCGCCGTGGGGATGGATGGCGAGGTAGGCCAGAATCTGCAGGCTGGCGGTGCGTCGAAGGTGGACTGGTTCGCCGTCGGCGGTCAGGTGGCAGTCGCCGAGCAGGGTGAGGCGCGCCTGGGTGGCCGTGGCTGGCTGCACGCGGGGAGCGGGTGGCGTGCGGGGCGCGGTCTTGGACGGTGGGTTCGCTCTAGGTGCGGGCTGCTTCGAGCGCTGAATGAGGGTCAGCAGGGCAGCGGTTGTTTGTGAGTCGAGGGTGCAGAGTCGGCGTGGCTCGGTGAGGTCGGGGCCGGTGGCGGTGCCGTCGGTGGTGACGTGCCAGCGATGGGTCGCTGCGATGGGTTCCTCGCTGAGCACGATGATGGTGCCCGCCACGGCGTCGTTGCCGGCTCCCGTCATGAGCTCGGCGATGGTCGGGGTGACCGGGTCACCGGGCGGCAGCAGCGCTGCGAGATCATCGGATTGTACGGCCACTGTGGAGGTGTTGCTGAGTGCGGCCTCGACGATGATGCCTCGGGCGGATGCGGCGGCGCCGGGTCCGGTCAGCAGCAGGACCCCGTCGGGTAACCGCTGCGCCAGCAGCGGTGGCGGTGTGCGGTCGGCTCCCGTGGCGTCGTCGGTGAGCGCGTCGGCAACGGTGCCGACGGTGTCGGGCAGTGGTTGCAGGTCGGGGTCGTTGTGGTGGTCGCGGGGGTGCTGGGGGTCGGGCCGGTAATGGCGGCGCCGTTGGAGCCAGAGCGCGGCGGCGAGCGCGGTGATCGCGGCGGCGGTGCGGTACGGGATCCAGCCACCACCAGGCAGGGCGACGCCTGGCGGCTCGACTTGCGTCGGGCGGTCGGTGTGGTGGTCGGAACGTGCCGGATCCGAGGGCTGCGGTGTGTCGGTCGCCGCCGGTAGCGGTTGGGGGTGGCCGACGCTGGCGGTGGGCAGGGTGAATGCGACGACGCCGGCCATGGAGCTGGCGGTCATCTGGGCGGCTGTGGGTACGGCCGGGCGGCGCATGCGTCGCAGCCGGCGGCGCAGCACGGCCAGAGCGCGCCGGGTCAGGTGGGTCAGGAGCAGGAGCCAGGCGAGTCCGGCGACGGCGAGGCATCCGGCGATGATGGTGCCGGCGGTCAATGGCTGCTCGGCCCATGCCGTGATCTGCGCGCGGGTCGGCGTTTGCCACCGGTGCTGCAGCCAGATGCCGGCGAGCAGCGGCGGGCCGGCGATGACGGCGAGCACGAGTAGCACGGTGGCAAGTCGGTTCATCCAGCGCATGACCACAGGTGTCCCAGGTCAGCGCCGGATCGGCGGGATGCGCAGCAGCGTCCAGGCGTGCACGCCCCACCAGCAGGCGACGGCGAGCGCCCAGATGACGGCCAGCGGTGCGGGCCCGGTGCGGGAGATGATCACGGTGAAGAAGCCGATCGGGACGATCAGCGCGAGCCGGGCGCCGGGATGCCGCACCAGGGTGCAGGCGGCGGCGACACCGATCAGCAGGCCTCCGGCCAGGCCGATGCCGTTGGCCCAGCCGGCGAACCACCACGGCCAGGCGACGGTGTACCAGAGGTTCACGGCGACGATCCCGGCGACGGCGATGATCATCGGGCTGGCGGGGAAGGTGAGGAAGCCGTCCCACCCGCCGGTCGGGGTGACGTCGCGCCGCCAGGCGAGCACGGCGACGACCGCGGCGAGCACGGCGATCGGCAGGACTGTCAGCAGGATGCCTTGCGCCAGACGTGGAATGGGTTGGTTGAAGTACAGGCCCGCGGTGATCGCGTACATGGTGGCGGTGGCCAGCCCGCCCAGCAGCGCAATGGTGATGCCGCCACTGATCCTGCCGGTCGGCTGGTCTGCCGAGGTGGTGTGGGTGTTGTGGTCGAGCAGGGCGGCAAACAGCGCGGCGGCCTGTAGCAGGCAGATCATGGCGAGGGTGGCCGCGATTGCGGGCAGGGCCCAGTTCGCCAGGGGGGCAGTGGTGTTGTCGTAGTCGAGGCGGTAGTCGTCGGAGAAGAAGATGTAGGACGCGAACAGCGCCAGTGACACCACGCCGGGAAGGGCGAGGGTGATCAGTCTGCGCACCGGTGGCAGCGGCAGCGGTTCCTCCGCTGCGGTCGTCTCGGTGGTGTCGGCGTCGGCGGCGCCCAGCACCGCCGCGGTGTGGGCAGGCTCCACCTGCACGGGGGTGGCGCCGAGTTTCGCCGCGATCAGGTCGCCTGCGCCGGGCGTGGCGGCCGCGGCGCCGATCAGGTGCACGCCGCTGACCTGTTCCAAGGTGAGGTCGGCGTTGTCGAGGGCCTGCGCGGCCAGTTCACCGGCGCGTTCGAACACCGACCGTGCGACCTCGGCCACCTGATTTGTGTTGACGACCATGGGTGGCTGGCCGTCGGGCATCGGCATGGTCACCGCGACCTGCTCGGACAGCGCGTGTCGGGCGGTGCGGATGTTGGTCAGCATCGGCCACCGCTGTTCAGCCGGCATGTCGTGCAGGTCGGTTGCGGTGAGCGTCTTGACCAGGGCGGTGTCGAGGCGGTCGCCGCCGGCGTCGGGATCGGCGAGGGTGGACACCACTTCGGCGCCGGCCGGATCGCGCTGCACCACGGTGACCTCGCAACCCGCGCCGACGTCGATCACCAGGGCCGGACCCTCGGTAGCCGGCAGCCCGGCTGCTGCGGTGCGGGTGTCGAGCCGGGCGATGGCGGCGACCGGGGCCTCGACCAGGCGGGACACGGCCAGACCGGCGGCGCGTGCGGCGTGGCGCATCCAGGTGCGGCGCCGTGGTCCCCACCCGGCGGGAACGACCAGGCGCACATCGTCGACCGGCTCGCCCGTGATGCGCTGTGCTTCGGCCGCGACCTGCCGCAGGGTCGCGGCGACCAGGTCGACGACCTCGACCTGCTGTCCTCCGGCGGTGACCTGGCCGGTGCCGGCGCGGAGCGGCGAGACCACGAGGCCGTCCGGGTCGGTGGCGGCCTGCCGCCACGCCGACGACCCGGTCACCATCCCACTGGTGCTGATGTGGGCGGCGGTGGACATCTCGCCTGTCCCGTCGAGGGTCAGGGTTGTCGTACCGCCGGGCGCGACCAGGACCGCTCGCACCGTGGCAGCGCCGTAATCGATCGCCAGCCGTGAATGCACGACAGCTAGTGAAGCAGAAGATCGACGATCAGTCACTCCACATTCGCCGACCGTGTGCGTCCGGCGATCGTGGGGCTGCAGGGTTCTGACCTGCGGTTGTAAGTCTGTGTGAGGTGTTGTGAGTGGTTGTGAGCGCTCGAAAGCCGCTTTCGGGGTCGGCGTCTGCTTAGCCTCGCAGCACCGCTTCGCTCTCCGAGCGCGGTCGGCGATCGCGCCGACCGCGGCTGCCGACCGAATGGCCTTTCGGATCCGGAGAGCCGCGAGGCGACGGCCGGTGAAGGGGTAGGAGATGATCCGACTGATGGCGGCGATCCGCACGACGGTCGCCGTCGTGACGCTGCTCGCCGCGGTCCCGCTGCTGCTGGCCGAGATCGGCGGGAACCCGCTGCCGGATCGGGTGCCGTCCACCGTGCAGATCCAGAACTGGCTGGACGACCCGCTGCAGCCGCAGTACGTCGCGGCGACCGCAGAGGCGGCCGCGTGGCTGATCTGGGCGCTGCTGGCCGCCACGGTCCTCGGCGTGATGGGGACCCGGGTGCGGCGCTGGCGGTGGGCTCGCCTGGCGATCTACCTGCCAGGCCCGGTGCAGGGATTGTCGGCCACGCTGCTCGGCGCCGCCACCGTCACCACCACCGCCGTCGGTGTGCCGCAGCCACACGCCGCCGTCCCGACCGCCGCGGAGGAAAGCGTCCCACCCGGCCCTGAGGCCATGGTCAAGACCGCCGACGCCACGACGGTCCACGTGCACCGTGGTGAGCACCAGCCCGAGCATTCCTCATCGACGGTCACAGTCCGGCGTGGCGACACCCTGTGGGCTATCGCCGCTGATCGACTCGGCAGCGCCCAACGCTGGAGGCAGATCCACCGGCTCAACACCGACCGCTACCCGCGCATGCGCGGCGGTGACCACATCGAACCCGGCTGGACACTCACCCTGCCCGCCCGCGCCGGCAAGTCCGCACCCGAGCCGACCCCACCTGCCACTGCGGCCCCAGGGCCGACCTCTCCGCCAGCGCACCCGAGTCCGGCCGCGTCACCAGCCGGTGAGCGCGACAGCGTCGGCGAAGCTTCCGTCCCCACCGGGACACCCGCATCCCCGTCCCCCGGCGAGGCTGCGGCACCGCAGCCCCGGGCCGGCCACGGGCGCAGCCCGCAGACCGGGGTGTTGCTGGCCAGCGGCGGCTGGGTGGACCTCGGGCTGGCGCTGGCTATCGCCGCTGCGGCCAGCATGGTGTGGCGGCTACGGCGGCGCCGCTACACGCCCCGGCCGGTCTCCCCCGAACTTCGCCTCGACGACCCCAACCTCATCCCGATGCCGCCGGCGGTCACCGAGATCCGCCGCCTGCGTGCCGATGAAGAGCCGGACGACAGCGACACCGCGACCACCGACACGTTCAGCTTCACCGGCACCGACCCGTCGCCCGACACCTCCGACGACGACCTCGACGCCGCGGACGAACCCGTCCGCGCGGACACCGACGACATCGGCGAGTCCCAGCAGGACGAGCCGACCCCGGAAACCGGCGATGTCAGCCCGACCCGGGCACCGCAGCAGCTTCGCCCTGTGGTGCCGACACTGGACAGCCCGGCCACAGTCGCATGGCCGTCGTCCGGACTCGGCTTGACCGGGCCCGGCGCCGAGGCCGCCGCCCGCGGATTCCTGGCCGCCGCGCTCGCCGACACCGGCGCGCCGCCCGGCCAGGTGGTGCTGCCCTCGACCGTGGCGGCCACGCTGCTCGGCGCCGCCGCCGTCACCCTGCCCACCACGCCCCGCCTGATCGTCACGGATGACCTCGGCGACGCCCTCGCCCTGCTCGAGCAGCAGATCCTGCACCGCAGCCGGCTGGTCTACGCCCACGAGGTCGACACGGTCGCCGCGATGCGCGCCGCCGACGCCTACGAGGAACCGACACCGCCGATGCTGGTGATCGCCGACGCCGGGAGCAGCCACGAACGAACCCGGATCAGCGCCCTACTCGCTCAGGGACAGAGGCTCGACGTCCACGGCGTACTTCTCGGCGACTGGCCGGACGGCGACACCATCACCGTCGACACCGACGGCACCACCAGCACGAGCGACCCAGGACGGCACGGCCGGCACCCCGCCGACATCGGTCGGCTCGCCGTGCTCACCCCCGCCGAGACCGTCGCGGTCATCACCACTCTGGCCGAAGCACACACCGGCCTGCCTCAGCCGATCCCACCGGTCGAACCCTTACCTGACCCGCTACGCGCCGACCCGGAGAACACAACGACGGACACCGCCGAGCCGGTACCGGCGCTCGACGACACCGCCCGCGTTCTGCTCGCGCTGGCCGAGCTCGGCGAGGCAACCGCCGCCGCGATCGCGGCCCACGTCGGCATCCCCTTCCCGACCGTCACCCCGAAACTCGTGGCCAGCGAGCACACCGGTCACGCCAAGACGAGCCGGACAGACACCGGCAAGATCCTCTGGGGGCTCACCGACACCGGGCGAGTCGCCGCCGGTATCTCCACGAATCCCGACGAGCCGCAGGCCGCGACCGAGCAGATGGCACCGGCCCCGGACGCAGCCGGCGCCGAAGCACCTGCTGACGACCGCTTCGTCGACGTCGACACCGCGCTGCGCTGGCCCGATCCGGACACCGAGTTAACCAGCGAACCGCAACCACAGCCCGCGACCGTCACGGACGACGACGCCCGGCAGCGCGGGCACGTCGACGTCACCGTGCTCGGAGAAGCGGGCATCGTCGCGACCAACCCAGACCGGCGTCCCCGCAAGAAGGCCCTCGAACTGCTGGTCTACCTGGCGGTGCACGACGGCAGCGCCACCGCCGAAGCCATCCTCGACGACCTGCTGCCCGACGCGCCCGCCAGCAAAGCCCCCGAACGGCTCTACACCTACGTCTCCGACCTGCGCTCAGTCATGCGCCGCATCGGCGGACCCGCCACCTACCTCACCCACCCCCACCGCCGATACGTGCTCAACCCCGACGCCATCGACGTCGACCTGTGGCGCATGCGCGCGGCCCTGCGCGACGCCACCCAGACCTCCGACCATATGCAGCGCTTGGGCGCGCTGCGCCGCGCGGTCGACACCTACCGAGGCCCGCTCGCCGACGGCACCGACTACGAATGGGCCGAACCGTACCGAGAGGCCATCCGGCAACAGGCCCTCGACGCCCACCTCGCCCTAGCCGACGCCCTCACCGACGACCCGGCGGCACGGGCCCAAGTGCTCGAGGCCGCCATCGGGCACAGCCCATACAGCGAACACCTGTATCAGGAAGCGATGCGGGCCCGCGCCCAGCTCGGTCACCTAGACGTGATCCGCGCCCTGCGCCGTTCCCTCGACCGGGCCCTAACCGAGATCGACGCGGAAGCCAGCGACGACACCATCACACTCGCCGAGCAACTGATCGCCGACCTGCAACACCCCGGACGGCGCAACGAAGTCCAGCAGACCACCGGAACCAGCTAACAGCTTGGTTGGCATCCCACGCCAGGTCGCCGCCATCGTCGCTGCGCTGCCGGACTAGCTGCGGCCAACTGGGTACGTCATGTTGGTGTTGGCGAGTCATTGTCGGGCGTGCGGCGAACCGGACGGGCGCGCAGCTGTTCGACGTACGCCATCACCACCGGGACCGCTACCGGCACCGCAAGCACCCACCACAGGTCGTAGGCGAAGCCTAAGACGACGGCGATCGGCAGACCCAGCCCCAATGTCAGGCATCCTGCATAAAAGCTCGGTGGCATGGGTGGCGCGCTGTCGCCCTCCGCTGTGCTGGCCTCCTGGACGACCGGCGGCGGAAGTTGTGGATGCGGGGCAGGCAGATCCGCGAAGATCCGCAGCAGCTCTGCCTGGGTAGAGGCTCGATCGCAAGCGTCCGACCGACGTTCGTACTCGGTGGGGTCCAGCCGCCGCGCGGTCAGATGGGCCTCCAGCGCTTCCAGCGCCCGCTGCCGCTCGGGAGTACCGATCCGCAAGTCGGAAGAACTGTCCGAGTCGCCGCTCCGCCCGTCCCCGCCGTCGTTGACCATAGCCGGCAGCGTAATGATCACTTCGAGCCAAGGCTGAGCAACCGATCGGTCAGATCATCCGCTTGACCGGACCGACAACGCGTCCGTCGGACCGCTTCCGCGACGCCCAGGCGGGCTCAGGAGTCCCCCAAATCGTCGGGGATTGCCCACACACGCGAGAGGATATGACTGCTCGTCGCCGTGTGCCTGGCCCGATCGCGGTCATCGTCCAGAACGTCAACTCGGTGGTCGGTAGTAGCGTTCCCGTACGGGTGATGACCATGAGTCAGTCGTCGACCTGGATGGTGTCGTGGGCCTCCCGCCGCGGCGATATCGGCAGCGCCTCGTCGGAGTCGACGTAGCCGAGCCATACGGTCAGGAACGGCTCGCCGGCGTCGGGCCATCCGCTGCGGCAGCCGGGGCCATGCCACCTCGACGGTCTCGCTGATCGGCGCGGTGGCGACGCCCGGCCCGGATGAGCAGGGTGGCCAGGCTGACACCTCCGGATAAGCCGTCTACCACGCTGCCTGGATCAGTCGCGCGAAGACGTGCCGGGTGCTGCGAAGCCACCGAGCAATCCGTCCGTCCGGGCCCTGATGGTCACTCACGAAGATGCCGACGGTGGTTTCTACCTGCCGCAGCGGAGGTCAGAGAGCGTGAAGAGGCTGCCGCGGGCGGTGAGGGCTTTGCTGAGGAAGGCAGCGGTCTGGGCGGGTTTGAGGTCGACTGCGGCTAGGGCTGCGGCAGTAAGTGGCAGACGGTCGAGTTCGTACGTGCCACCGTCGTGTCGGCTGATCCCTGGTCCGGTGCGGTCGGTGAAGGACCAGTGGGTGATTCTGGCCAGATAGAGGTACTGGCGGTCGTGGGTGTCGCCGGTGATCTGGATGAGGCGGTCGATCTCGGGTTCGCCGGCGAGTCCTTCGTGGATTTCGCGGCGCAACGCGTCCTCGGGGCTGGCGTCGCTGTTCGCGCGCTGACCGCCGGGCAGCACCCAGTAGGGGGCTGCGCCGGCGCGGGTTCGGCGGATGAGCAGGATTTCCGTCGCGGGGGTGATCAGTGCGGCGCGGACGCGTTCGGTCATCGGCTTCTCCTGTTGCGGGAACGAGACGTCGTCTGGCGTCACGACTGTCGACGGTCTAGCGAAGCCGTCCGCGCTGTTCCTTGAGTGGCCGGTGCGGGTCGTCTCCCGCGTGTCGTGGGGAAGGAAATCGCACCTGCAACGTTGTGCCTACTTGTGCAGTTGCGAAACTCTTCAAGTTGAATGGCTCACATATTTACTATCTCCGACAGTCGCCTGTAGGTACCGGACAGCATGTGCGTTTCGCTTTCGCTCACCGCAGCCATCCTCGAGGCATCACGACACACGAGCTCTGAGGAGTCGGACATGGCAGAGATGGATGTGGCACTCAAGGACACGATGCAGATCGACGGGGCGTTGGGAGCGGCGCTCGTCGATCACACCAGCGGCATGGCGCTGGGTACCGCCGGCGGCAGCAGGGACCTCGACCTGACGGTTGCCGCGGCGGGCAACACGGACGTGGTGCGCGCGAAGCTACGCGCTATGGAGATGCTCGGCCTCACGGAGAAGATCGAGGACGTCCTCATCACCCTGGACACCCAATATCACCTGGTCCGACCCTTGACCAGCCGATCGGGCAAGGGCTTGTTCCTGTACCTGGTCCTGAACAAGGACCGGGCGAACCTGGCCATGGCCCGCCATCAACTGCGCGCGATCGAAGGCACGCTCGATCTTTGATCACAGATGCCGTCACGGAGCCATCCGCCGACGAGGACGAACGTGGAAGGGTCACCTCGTCCTTGTCGTGGCACCTCCGTGATGCTCGCCTAGGCCGGGACAGCCGACCGCCTTGGCACGTGCAGGTGGACAGCACCGGAGGTCTTCCACTGCTCGCCATCGTGCCCGCCGCGACACGAGCGCAGCCCCAGGGTCAGGGACGAGGCTCGACTCGATCCTGTAACTCGGCCAGCAGTCCCTTCCTGTCGGTCAAGACCTCACCGAGAATCCGCCGGCCGGCCGCAAGTAGATCCAGCACGGCCGGTGTACTGAGTGCGTACATGACCGAGCCGCCCTCACGGTACGAAACCACGATGCCGGACCGGCGCAGGACGGCAAGTTGCTGCGACAGACTCGACGGCTCGATGTCGATCTCCGCAAGAAGATCACGCACCGGACGTGGCCCAGGCTGGAGCAACTCCAGGACCCGAATACGGACGGGATGCCCCAGGGTCCGGAACAGCTCTGCCTTCGCCTGGTACAGGGGCACCGACACGACCGCCCCCTGCCTGGTCGGCCACCACGCGTAGCTGGCCTGACCGCCACCAACCTGCTTCTGGATCGCAGGAAGTCACCTACAGGTTATACGGCCGGCAAGGCGCTCCTCACCGCGGCGACACCCGGCTGGTCGATCGCTGCGAGGTCGCGTGCCCAAGGCGCGGCGACGAACGCGAGACCTGCCCGGTTGGCGTGGAGCTTGTCGGACCGAACGGCAAGGCCACCCCTGGTTTGAGGGTACGCCGCGACATACCTAAACGACTTCACGCGGGATCGGGTCATGGCAACACCTCAGAGGGTCGGTGTGGGGATCACCGCTGTAGCCGAGAGCCCGGGTGAGGCCGTGGCCTCGTCATGTGACGGGGTCGAGGATCAATATGGGGCCGGCCAGGCTGGTGCCGGCTGTGGTGGTGGCGGGGCCGATCAGCAGCTGCACCGCGGCCAGGTCGGCGTTGCGGACCTGGACCGCTTGTTGCACCGAGTCGTGGTAGTCGTGGAAGTGGGCGAACGCGTATTCAGTCGTCAGGACCACGATCCTGGCGTCGTCGGGCACCGCGCACGCCGTGGCCCTGATCGCGCCCAGGCCGAGGGGCGGACCGCCGGGGCCGGGATCGATGACCGTGTACGTCATCGGGTCCGGGCCGGCGGTGGTGGCGGATATCGCGAGGATCTGCGGGCCGCCGCAGCGCAGCACGTGGGTCGCCCCGGCCGGTGAGACGTGGACCAGGGTGGCGCTGATGTACCCGCCGGGCGCGTACCAGCGGGTGACCGGCTCCAGGGCGGCCACGACGTCGGACAGTGCGACGCCCGGACGTGCCGCCACGGTGCGGAACACGCGTTCGACCTCCCGTACGCAACGCCTGCGGTCGGGTGACTCTGCCATCACCATGCCGATCAGAATCCGCAGGCCGTTGCCGGGCACGGGCACGGCGACGGCGAGCTCTGCGGGCAGCCGCGACGTCGCGAGCACGATCGGGCGGGCCACCTGCCCTACTCCGACGTCGGTGATGCTCGGAGGCTCACCGCGTCGCTTGGAGGTTCGGGCACGTTGACGCAGCCAGGACACCCCCGGCATCAGGGCCAGACAGATACCCGAGCTGGTCAGCGACCAGACGTCACCGCGGTGACCCGGGACCATCGGCAGCGCCACCGATGTCAGGATGAGGACGCTGGCCCAGCCGGCCACCAGCGCTGACACCCGCGGCCGTAACGACATGCCCGCCACACCGGGCACCAACAGCCACCCGATCGGTGCGCTGATCCCAGAGACACCCATGAGCACGGCGTTACCGGTCACGGCCAGCATCGCCGCACCCGCCGGCGCCCTCACGCGCCTGCCCGCCGATTCGCCATCACGCCAGCCGCCTCTTGCACGCCCCAGTCGTTCTCAGCCTAACTCGGCGACGGCTCCGCGCGGCGGCTCTGCGGCGTTGCGGTGCGGCGGCGCACGAACGCCTTGAACCACGAGTAGTCGGGCAGCCGGGCCAGGGCCGGCCCGGTAACCACCGTGATCAACACGTACGCGGTCGCCAGCGGCGCCAGCCCCGGCTCCACACCGGACGCCACGGCCAGGCCGGCGATCACGATCGAGAACTCTCCCCGTGGCATCAGCGCCAGGCCCGCGCGTAGCCGCCCCGGCACCGCGATGCCGGCCCGCTTGGCGGCGACCCAGCCCGTGATCACCTTCGTCGCCATGGTGAGCACCGCCAGCGCCAGGGCCGGCAGCAGCACCGGCGGGATGTCCGCCGGGTCGGTGGCCAGGCCGAAGAAGACGAAGAACACGGCCGCAAACAGGTCCCGCAGCGGCGAGAGGATCTCGGTGGCATGGTGCGCCACCGGCCCGCCCAGTGCGATACCGACCAGGAAGGCCCCGACCGCGGCGGACACCTGCAGCTGCGCGGCCACACCCGCCACGAACAGGGTCAGCCCGAGCACACTGAGCAGCAGCGCCTCCGGGTCCTTGACGGACATGAAGGAGCTGATCGCGTGGCCGTACCGGATCGCCACGACCAGCACCACGATCACGGTGACCACCGCGATGCTCAGCGCCTTCGCCCCACCGAGCAGCCCGGCTCCGGCCAGCACCGCGGTGACCAGGGGCAGGTAGAACGCCATCGCCAGGTCCTCGATGACCAGCACCGACAAGATC
Source organism: Actinoplanes sp. NPDC049668 (assembly GCF_044465445.1). NCBI lineage: Bacteria > Bacillati > Actinomycetota > Actinomycetes > Micromonosporales > Micromonosporaceae > Actinoplanes > Actinoplanes sp. NPDC049668. Next base: position 71,954 of record NZ_JBITLR010000006.1, on the reverse strand, counting down.
ACCGGGGTCTCCCGGTTACCGAGCCGGCCGAGATCGCCGAGGACTTTCGCGATCACCCCGGACGACGACACCCAGGTGATGCCGGCCAACACCAGCGCGGCCCGCCAGTCCCAGCCCATCAACAACGCGAACCCGGCACCAGGCAGCGCGTTGAGCAGCCCGTCGATCAGCCCGGCCGGCGCGGCCGAGCGCAGGTTGCCGACGAGTTCGCTCGCCGAGTACTCCAGGCCCAGCATGAGCAGCAGCAGGATCACGCCGATCTCGGCGCCGACCTCGATGAACTCCTCACTGGCCGGCAGCGGTCGTAGCCCGCCATGGCCGAACGCCAGACCGGCGAGCAGATACAGCGGTATCGGGGAGATCCCGAACCGGCGTCCGATACGGCCCAACATGCCCAGGCCGAACAGCAGGATGCCGACCTCGACGAGCAGCACGGTGGTGCTATGCATGGCCTCAGCCGCGCGTCCGGTCGGAGGCGAAGATGGCGGTGACCCCGTCCAGACCCTGACGGGTACCCACCACCACGACCACGTCGTTGGCCTCGAACACGAATGTCGGATCCGGCGAGACGATGACCTCCCGATCCCGCAGCACCGCCACGATCGAGGCCCCGGTCCGCGAACGCGCCTGGGTGTCACCCAGCCGACGCCCCACGAACGACGAACCCGCGCTGATCCCGACCTGCTCGGTGAGCAGACCGGCGGCCTGCTCCCGCAGCCCGGCCAGCTGCCCCAGCATCAACGACGCACCCAACACGTCCGCGAGTGCTTCCGCCTCGTCGTCGGTCAACGGGATCGACGCTACCGTCGCGTCCGGGTCATCGACGTCATACAGCACCAGGTCCCGGCGGCCGTTTCGGTGCGACACCACCCCGAGCGTGCGGCCCGCCGACGTCACCAAGTCGTGACGCACACCGATACCCGGCAACGTTGTCTGTTCCACCCGCACTCGCACTCCGCCACCCTATGTGATCTCCGCCGGGCGTCGGTCTGCCGGTACTTGAAGAATTTCGCAACTGATAAAGTATGCATGGCTGGGGGTGTGAATGAGGACGGGTGTCGATGTGTCGGTGCCGCTGTATCAGGCCAAGGCGGAGCTGTTTCGCACGCTGGGCCATCCGGTGCGGATCCGGGTGTTGGAGCTGTTGCAGGACGGCCCGAAGGCGGTGCGGGACCTGCTGGTCGAGGTCGAGGTGGAGGCGTCGAACCTGTCACAGCAGCTCGCGGTGCTACGACGAGCCGGTCTGGTGGAGTCGACCCGCGACGGCGCATCGGTGATGTACGCGCTGCGTACCCCGGCCGTGGCGGACCTGCTCACCGCCGGCCGCCGGATCCTGGGCGCGGTGCTGTCCGGCCAGGGCGGGTTGCTGGTGCAGCTGCACGCCGACCGGCGGCAGCGGTGAGCGCTACCCGGGCCGCCTTGGCACGGGTCGGCGGACTGCTGCCGCAGCGTTCGGACTGGGCAGCGGTGCGCCGCAGCCCGCGCCGGGATGTGCTGGCGGGGCTGACGGTGGCCGTGGTGGCGTTGCCGCTGGCGTTGGCGTTCGGGGTCACCTCCGGGCTCGGCGCGCAGGCGGGACTGGTCACCGCGGTCGTCGCCGGTGCCGTCGCCGCGATCTTCGGCGGGTCGAACCTGCAGGTGTCCGGGCCGACCGGGGCGATGACCGTGGTCCTGGTGCCGGTCATCGCGCGGTTCGGCGCGACCGGGGTGCTGATGGTCGCGGTGATGGCCGGGGTGGTCCTGATCGCCTTGGGGCTCGCCCGGCTCGGCCGTTACGTGCGCTACCTGCCGACCCCGGTACTCGAGGGCTTCACCGCCGGGATCGCCGTGGTGATCGCCCTGCAACAGGTCCCGGCCGCGCTCGGCGTCGCCGACGCGCACGGAGAGAAGGTGTGGGCGGTCGCCGCCGACGCCGTGACCCACTTCGCCGCGCACCCGAACCCCGCCCCCGTCGCGGTGGCGCTCGGCGTGGCCGCGGTGATGCTGCTCGGCGCCCGCTGGCGTCCCGGCCTCCCGTTCTCCCTGATCGCGGTGGCCGCCGCGACCCTGCTCGCCCAGGCCCTGCCGCTGAAGCTGACAACCATCGGTGCGCTGCCGGCAGGACTGCCCACCCCGTCGCTGGACTTCCTCGACCTGCACGCCATCCAGGCATTACTTCCCTCAGCGCTGGCCGTGGCGGCACTCGCCGCGCTGGAGAGCCTGTTGTCGGCCACCGTGGCCGACGCGATGAGCGTGGGTGAACGCCACGACCCGGACCGGGAACTGTTCGGTCAGGGCCTGGCAAACCTGGTCGTCCCGGTGTTCGGGGGGATCCCCGCGACCGCCGCGATCGCACGCACCGCGGTCAACGTGCGCGCAGGTGCCGGCTCGAAACTCGCCGCACTGACCCACGCGGTCGCCCTGGCCGTGATCGTCCTGGCCGCCGCGCCGCTGGTCTCGGCCATTCCCCTCGCCGCGCTGGCCGGGGTGCTGCTGGCCACCACCGTACGCATGGTCGAGGCCAGCGCCCTACTCGCGCTGGCCCGCTCGACCCGCGGCGACGCCCTGGTGCTGGCGCTCACCTTCACCGTGACCGTCGTGTGGGACCTGGTCACCGCCGTCGCGGTCGGCCTCGGCGTGGCCGTCGTCCTCGCCCTGCGCGCAGTGGCCCGCACCGCACGACTCGAGCAGGTCCCGCTGGAAACCGGTGACCACAGCGCCGAGGAACACCAACTGCTCGCCGAACACATCGTCGCCTACCGCCTCGACGGGCCGCTGTTCTTCGCCGCCGCCCACCACTTCCTGCTCGAGCTCACCGAGGTCGCCGACGTGCGCGTGGTCATCCTGCGCATGTCGCGGGTGTCCACCATCGACGCCACCGGCGCCCACGTGCTCGGCGACGCCATCACCCGGCTGCAACGACGCGGCATCACCGTGCTGCTGTCCGGCATCGCCCCCGGCCACGAACAGGTCCTGACCGCCCTCGGCGTCGCCGCGCAACTCCGCCGCGACGGGCACGTCTTTTCCGACACGCCCACCGCCATCACCTACGCCCGCATCCACCTGCTGCAACCGCACCATCAGGCGGACCGGGCACCCTCCAAACACAGGGACGCGCCGAACGGGGCCGCCCAGCTACCAGGACCCGCGCAGGTGCGCACCGCACCCCCACAGCCCCAGACACCCGCCGCACCGCACCACCCACCACCCCGCGGAATCTCCCCCTGCGACTACCCCTGATCGGGCCGCCACGGCTACGGTTTCGGCGCTCGGATCTTCGTCCTGAAGCAGGCCGACCGCCAGCCATCGGCCCACCCGCGCCCTGGGTCCGGGCCGCATCGCTACAGCCGACATCGACGTGGAACAGCCGGAGAGGGACTGTCTCGCTAACGGTGTTTCCGGCGGTGGTGGGTCAGTAGGTTTCAGCGGCTGGGAAGCGGTCGCTGAAGGTGATGGCGAAGGCGTTCAACGCGGGTTTCCAGCGCATCGTCCATCGGGTCCGGCCGGTCCCGGTCGGGTCCAACGACCGGGTCACGAGATACAGGCACTTTAGCGCTGCCTGCTCGTTCGGGAAGTGCCCGCGGGCCTTGACTGCCCTGCGGTAGCGGGCGTTCAACGACTCGATCGCGTTCGTCGAGCAGATCACCTGGCGGATCTCCACGTCGTAGTCCAGGAACAGGATGAACTCGGCCCAGGCGTTGTCCCACAACCGGATCACCGCCGGATACCGGCCGCCCCACTTCTCGGCCAGGTCGTCGAACGCCGCCCGCGCGGCGGTGGCGTTGACCGCCGTGTAGATCGGCTTGACGTCACGTTTGAGCTCGTCCCAGTAGCGGCGAGACGTCAGCCGGAACGTGTTGCGGATCAGATGAATGATGCAGGTTTGCACCACCGTGCGGGGCCACACGTTCGTGACCACCTCCGGTAGCCCTTTGAGGCCGTCACAGACCAGGAAGAACACGTCCTTCACACCGCGGTTGCGCAGGTCGGTGAGCACGCTCATCCAGAACTTGGCGCCCTCTCCTCCGGTGCCGGCCCAGAGCCCGAGGATGTCCTTGTCACCGTCCAGGGTGACCCCGATCGCGGCGTAGAACGGCCGGTTCGCGACCTGACCGTCACGGACCTTGACCACGATGGCATCGATGAACACCGCCGCGTAGATCTCATCCAGAGGGCGGTGCGACCAGTCGGTCATCTCCTCGATCACCTTGTCGGTGATCCGCGAGACCGTCTCCCGGCTCACCGAGGCGCCGTAGATCTCGGCGAAGTGCGCGCTGATCTCCCCGGTCGTGAGTCCCTTGGCATACAGCGACAACACGATCTCGTCGACGCCGTTCAGCCGGCGCTGCCGCTTACGGACGATCTGCGGCTCGAACGTGCCGGCCCGGTCTCGTGGCACGTCGATCTGCACGTGACCCGTGGCGTCGGTCAGCACCGTCTTGGCCCGGGTGCCGTTACGGATGTTGTCCGTCCCGGCACCCGCCGGGTCGTGTTTCTCGTAGCCGAGGTGCTCGGTCAACTCCTCGGCCAGCGCGGTCTCCAGGACCGTCTTGGTCAGCTGCTTGAGCAGCCCGTCCGGGCCGGTCAGCGACAGGCCCTGTTCCTTGGCCAGCCGGACCAGCTCCACCGCGGCCTGCTGTTCCGCCGACAACTCCGGCTTCCTCTTGCGTGGGGTCACATCGTCCAGTGTCGTTGTCATCACGACGCCTTCCTCACCCAGGCTCACCCTGGGCGGTCAGGCCGGAAACACCGAAAGATCCACAGTCCCGCCGGAGAGTCCACCCTGTCGTCGATGCCTTCTCAGACCGCCGTGGTGGTGTCGCCGGCGAGCACCCGTCCGAGGTGGTCGATCGCGCGGCGGGTGCCGATGGTGACCAGGGTGTCGCCGTGCCGCAGACGCCACCGCTGTTCCGGATGGAGCTGGGGGTTGCCGTCGCGCAGGATCGCGACGACGCAGCTGTGTTGCCTGCCGAGGCTGTTCAGGGTGCGGCCGTCGTAGCCGCTGCCCGCGGGGATCGGTAGCCGGGCGACCGTCACGGTGTCCTGGTCCGGGTCCTGCTCGCCGTCGGGGATGAGGTCGATGACGGCGGTCGACCGCAGTACCTCGGCCAGGTGATGTGCTTCGAGAGTCGACAGGGTGGTCGCGGCACCGACGGAGTCGGGATCGTCGTGGTCGTACAGGGTGAGGTCGCGGCTGCCGTCGGGGTGACAGATCACGCCGAGTCGACGGCCGTCACGGGTGACGAACGAGTATGAGACGCCGACGCCGGGGAGGCTGCTGCGTTCGATTTCCATGCTGGTCTCCTCGATGGTTTCGCGGGCGGTTGCGGGTGGCCGTAGTCGCCGTGCCAGTGGGCGAGCCGGCCGGTGCGGCTGACGGCGCGCAGCCGGCGTTCGGTGGCCTCGCGTACCGGCGGTGTGGTCAGGACGAGCAGGTCGTCGCCGATGCGTAGCCGAGTGTCGGCGGCCGGGACGAACACGACGTCGTCGCGGATCATCAGCGGGGCGACGGCGGGCTGCGGTAGCCGGAGCTCGTCCAGGTAGGTGCCGTGCAGTTTCGAACCCTCGGGGACCGTGACGTGGAGGACATCGGTACGGAGGTGGCCCAGCGGCGCGGTCTCGATCTGAAGTTCCGACCCGACGTGGGGTGGGGTCAGTCCGAGGCGGCGGGTGAGCCAGGGCAGCGGCGGAGCCTGGATCACCGTGAACAGCACGACCAGCACGAGGACGATGTCGACTACGGCTGGGCTGCCCGGGGTGCCCGCCATGACGGGCACCGTGGCGAGCGCGATCGGCACGGCGCCGCGCAGGCCTGCCCAGGAGAGGAACATCTGCTCGCGCAGCGGTACCCGCGATGGCAGTAGCGTCAGCCACACGCAGGCGGGCCGGGCGAGCAACAGCAGGGCGGCGCCGGTCAGCAGTGCCGGGACGACCGCCGATGGCAGGTCCGCCGGCGAGGCGAGCAGGCCAAGCATGACGAACAGGCCGACTTGCGCGATCCCGCCGAGTCCCTGCGCCAGCGAGAGCGTGGCCTGACGGTGCGGCAGCCGGGCGTTGCCGAGCACCAGCGCGGCGAGATAGGCGGCGAGGAAGCCGCTGGACTGGGCCATGCCGGCGGCGGCGAACGCGAACATCCCGCAGGCGAAGACGGCGATGGAGTACAGGCCGCCGGCCGGCAGGGTCAGGCGGCGCAGCAGCCACGCGGCGGCCGTCCCGACGCCGGCGCCGACCAGCACGCCGGCGAGGAGCTGGTATGGCAGCGTGGCGAGCACTCCGGCCGGTGACAGCGAGCCCGGACTCGTCGCGCTGAACGCCAGCACCAAGATGAGGGCCGGCGCGGCGTTGAGCCCCGACTCCGCTCGCAGCAGATCGCTCAACTTCCGGGGCAACGGAACACGACGCAGCACTGCGAACACTGCGGAGGCGTCCGTGGCCGACAGCATCGCGCCGAGCAGCAGTGCGAGCTGCCAGTCCAGGCCGAGCAGGTAGTGCGCCGCGGCGGCGATGACAGCAACGCTGACGAACACCCCGATGGTGGCGAGCGCGCACGCCGGACGCCACACCTGCCGCACGTCGCTGATTCTCGTGCCCAGGCCACCACCGATGAGGATCACCGCCACCGCGGCCAGCCCGAGCGTCTGTGCCAGGGCCACGTCGTCGAACGGCAGCCCGAGGCGGTCCTCGCCGAGCAGCAGCCCGACACCCACGCAGGTGAGCGGCACCGCCGGGCCCGCCCGGGCACCGATCTTGGCGACGGCGACGCCGGCCAGCGCCACCAGGGCTCCAGTGGCCAGCAGCAGGTTCAGCACCGACGGTGTCACGGCGCGCCGCCGACCCGGTCGGCGGCGATCAGGGCGCAGGCGAGGGCGAACACCGCCACCACTGCCCAACCGCCGACGTCCTTCACCACTCCTCCATCCAGCCCTCACCCGGGCGCGCTCGTCCCTTCCACCCTCGTCAAGTACGGATACTCCTGACAATCCGGGCCGGCCCTCATTCGGCCCGGGGCCTGGACCCGCGTCATGGGGGTCAGCCCTCATGGACGGCGCGCCGGCAACCGCGGGATGCTGGATGACGGAAAGGGTGCCTTTTGACGGATCGGCCCGGCGCAGGATGGTGGGAGAGCAGGAACGACGAGGAGGCCGGCACGGTGTCGCTGTTCTGGCGGGTCTTTGCGATCAACGCCGCGGTCCTCACCGCGGCGACCGTGCTGGTGCTGCTGGGACCGGTGACCGTGTCGACTCCGTTCGTCCTCACCGAGGCGTTGATCCTCAGCGCCGGGCTGGTCGCCATGCTCGTCGCCAACGGGCTCCTGCTGCGGATCGGGCTGGCGCCGCTGCAACGCCTCACCCGCGCCATGACCACCATCGACCTGCTGCGTCCCGGTCCCCGCCCGACGGTCACCGGGCACGGCGGCGTCGCGGATCTGATCAGCGCGTTCAACGCCATGCTGGACCGGCTGGAGGCCGACCGCGCTTCCAGCAACGCCCGTGCCCTGTCGGCGCAGGAGAACGAGCGTCGGCGCATCGCCCAGGAACTGCACGACGAGATCGGTCAGACCCTTACCGCGGTGCTGCTGCAGATGAAACGGGTCGCGGACCTCGCCCCACCGGAGCTGCGCGGTGAGTTGTATCAGGTGCAGGAGTCGGTCCGGGACAGCCTCGACGAGATCCGCCGTATCGCGCGGCGGCTGCGGCCCGGCGTGCTGGAGGAGCTCGGGCTCATCGCCGCGCTGCGGTCGCTGTTCGCCGAGGTCGTCGAGCACAGCGGCCTGCAGATCCGCCGCGACTTCGCCCCCGACCTTCCCGCCCTGAGCGAGGAGGCCGAGTTGGTGCTCTACCGGGTCACCCAGGAAGGCCTGACCAACGTCGCCCGGCACGCGGCCGCGCACCGGGTTGACATCACCCTTGCCCCGCGCCACGACGGCGTGCGGTTGCAGATCCGCGACGACGGGCGCGGTATCGACGGTGGCAGCGAGGGCGCCGGCATCCGCGGCATGCGCGAACGGGCGCTGCTGGTCGGCGCCCGGCTCAGCATCGGCCCGCGCGGCGACGGCGGCACCGAGGTCACCCTCGACATTCCCGCGGGAGCCCGGCAGGCCCTGACATGACCGGGCCCACGCGCATCCTGCTCGCCGACGACCACGCCCTGGTACGCCGCGGTGTGCGGCTGATCCTCGACGGTGAACCGGACCTCACCGTGGTCGCCGAGGCCGGCGACGGCGCCGAGGCCATCGAGCAGGCCCGGCTACACAAACCGGACCTGGCCATCCTGGACATCGCGATGCCCCGGCTGACCGGCCTGCAGGCCGCCCGCGAGCTGATCCGACAGCAGCCGGAGCTGCGGGTGCTGATCCTGACCATGTACGACAACGAACAGTTCTTCTTCGAAGGGCTCCGCGCCGGTGCGAACGGGTACGTGCTCAAGTCAGTCGCCGACCGCGACCTCGTCGAGGCCTGCCGAGCCGCCATGCGCGACGAGCCGTTCCTCTACCCCGGAGCTGTCACCGCGCTGATCCGCAACTACCTCGACCGGATCCGCAACGGCGAACCGGTACCCGAGCAGGCCATCACCGACCGGGAAGAAGAGGTCCTCAAGCTGGTCGCCGAGGGGCACTCCTCGAAGGAGATCGCCGACCTGTTGTTCATCAGCGTCAAGACCGTCGAGCGCCACCGCAGCAACCTGCTGCAGAAGCTGGGCCTACGAGACCGGCTGGACCTCACCAGGTACGCCATCCGCGCCGGGCTGATCGAACCCTGACCGGCGCAGACCCGCCGCAGGAAGAACCGCACTCGACCCCCGGCCGACCTCGAAATACCGCCCCGGTCTGACTACCGCGTGCTCTGGGACGGGACCACAAAATTGCGTGGGTGTCCTGCCCGGATATGGGTGGTGGCACGGATGGAGAACACGCACTTCCCTCTCCAGACTTGGTGGCAGCTGGTCTTCAGACCCGCCTGAGGGGGTACCCAAGAATGGACACGACAAGCACACGGGCCACACTGCTGGACAGCCACCTCGAATGGGCAGGTCTCATGGAAGCTCGCGACATCACGGTGCAAGTCCCGACCGTCACGGTCGACGACTCCGTGGTCAGAGCCGTACAAGTGATGGCGGTCGGAAGATTGCCCGGACTCATCGTCGTAGACGATCAGAAACGCCCCAAACTGGTGCTACCCGGCACACAAGTGCTACGCCTCGCCGTCCCCAACGAGTACCAGGAAGATCCAGCCCTGGTCCGAACCATCGATGAGGACCACGCGGACCGGTTCTGGTCGGAACTGGGCGACCGGATCGTCGGCGACTGCGTGCCCCGCCCAGCACCACGGCCCGTGACGGTCCACGCCGATGCGACCCTGCTCGAGGTAGCCGCCGTCATGGCCCGCCAGCGCAGCCCGCTCGTCGCCGTCGTGGACGCCACCGGCGAGCTCCTCGGCGCGATCACCCTGGATCGCCTGATCACGAGCCTGGCGGTATTCGGCCCGGACGAGTGACCGTGCCCGGAGGTCTCGCCCTGGCGATCTTCGTGGTCGCCTTCACACTCATCGCATCCGAACGGGTCAACAAGGTCAAGGTCGTCCTCATAGCGGCCGGCCTCATGGCAGTACTCCAGCTGATCCCGGGCGCCCAGGTCTTCTACTCCGAACACGAAGGCATCGACTGGAACGTCATCTTCCTGCTGTTCGGGATGATGATCATCGTCGGGATCATCCGGCAGACCGGCGTCTTCGACTTCCTGGCCATCTGGGCCGCGAAGAAATCACGCGGACGGCCGTACCGCCTGATGGTGATGTTGATGGTCATCACCGCAATCGCATCGCCGTTCCTCGACAACGTCACCACCATCATGCTGGTCGTGCCGGTCACGATCGTCGTCTGCGACCGGCTCGGAATCTCCGCCAAGCCGTACATCATCGCCGAGATCCTGGCCTCCAACATCGGCGGCGCCGCCACCCTGATCGGCGACCCGCCGAACATCATCATCGGCAGCCGCGCCGGCCTCACCTTCGGCGACTTCCTCGTCCACATGGCGCCGATCGTGACCGTCGTCTTCGTGGTGTTCGTGCTGATGACCCGGTTCCTGTTCCGCAGATCGTTCCAGTACAACCCCGAACGGGTAGAGGCCGTGATGGCGCTCAAAGAACGCCGCGCCATCACCAACCCGGCCATGCTGCGCCGCTGCCTGGCAGTGATGGCCCTGGTCATCACCGGCTTCTCGCTGCACGCCGTGCTGCACCTGGACGCGTCGATCATCGCCCTGCTCGGCGCCGGAGTGATGCTGCTGGTCACCGGCGTCGACTTCAACGAGACGATGCGCGAGGTCGAGTGGCAGACGCTGGTGTTCTTCAGCGGACTGTTCGTCATGGTGGCCGGACTCGTGCACACCGGCGTGATCGAGACCATCGGCACCTGGGCAGTCGACGCTTTCGGCAGCAACTACTTCCTGGCCGCGACCGTGCTGCTATTCGGCTCGGCCGTCGTGGGAGCGTTCTTCGACAACATCCCGTACGTCGCGACGATGACCCCCATCGTCGAGGAAGTCGCCGCGGCCGCACCCGACCCTGAGACGGGCCGCGCTCTGTGGTGGTCGTTCGCGTTGGGCGCCGACTTCGGCGGCAACGGCACGGCCGTGGCCGCGAGCGCCAACGTGGTGGCGCTCGGCATGGCCGCCCGCACCAAACACAAGATCACTTTCTGGGAGTTCACGAAATACGGCATCATCGTGACGCTCTTCAGCTCCGTGCTGGCCTGGATCAACGTCTGGCTACGGTACTTTCTCTAAAGGCCCACGGACGGATAGCCGCCGACCACTGGGTGCACCACACAGCGCGTGAAGTCCTGACCGAAGGAGGCTGGCGTCATCAGCACAGTGCCCGCCTCCCCGCGGTGGGGACCGCCGCGCGGCGCGACGCCGATCGGACCCTATGGCGTAGCCGTCAAGGAGGTGACCGCCGCGATGACCTTGCTCGGCGTCAAATCCTCGAGGATCACATCGGGCCGGTGCTGAGCCAACTCGTCCCAGGTAGTGCGGTGCGTGACCACCGCAACATGGAACCCGGCGTGGCGGGCGCAGGCGACATCGTTCGGGGCGTCACCGATCACCACAGCGCTGCTTGGTTCCAGCGGATGCCCGTAGACGGCTCGGAAACGCCGCCCGATGACGGCGGGCAACGCGAAACGGTCCCGGGCGTCGGAGCCGAAACCGCCGATTTCCAGATCGAGATACTGTCGCAAGCCGGCTGCGGCGAGTTTGATGTCGGCGGCGGATCGCAGGTTGCCCGTCAACACGGTCTGTCGGAAACCGGCACGATGAAGCGCCTCGAGCGACTCGCGCGCGCCCGGATAGGCAGGCTGAACCCGTGCCAACTCGTCCCATCCCTCGCTCATGACCTCCGCGAGGACGCGGTGGAACCGGGAGACTCCCGTCTCGGCCGTACTGCGCGGCACCCCTGAACAGACTGCGGTGTCGATCACGATCGCCTCGTCGGTATAGCCGTGGACCTTCGCAGCCGGGAACTCGACTGCCGACTCCGTGATTCGATAGGTCCTGGCGACGGCCCTGCGCAGCCAACGCAGGTCAGCAGGGACGAGGGTACCGTCAACATCCCACACCACCAGGCCAACACCCTCTGTCCTCACCCACGAATCATCCCATGGTGCGCCCGCGCCCGCCGCAGACCTTCGTGGACGCAGCCACGGCCACCACTGCCGTACCTTCCGCACTACGCCCCGCACAGCGGGCGTATTAGAACGCAAAGAGATGGCCCGCCCACGCCAGGCGGAGACGGCGGGATCGAACGGGGCGGCTCGGGCCGCTGGGACCGATTCGGGTCAGGACACCTGGACGGCCTGCTAGCTGCCGTCCGGACGTCAGACTTGCTCGAGCGCCGTTGGCACCACGCAAACATCCGGGATAACAACCGGGCCGGGCCGCACTCTCATGAGTCCACCTGCGCGCGGTTGCTCAATTGGTCGGCCCCGGTCAACGTTGGCGGACGGTGACCGGGGCCGGGTCGAGGGCGGCAGCGCACGCTGGACTGAGACTTGCCGCTACCGGAGCACCCGTTCCTACCATCTTCTGATCAACGCGGCTCGGTGTGGTGCTCGGGCGACGCTCCGAGTACCAAGATGAATGTCCCTGCTCGATGCTGTCTGCAACCGGGAGGAACCGATCAGGTCGATTGGGTTGCCCATCCCTGCGAACGGCCGGGGATTCGGATAGCCGCCAGGACCGACGGTTCCGGGGAGATGAATAACCTTCACGGTGCCCGCTTGCACCCACAGCAGGTAGAGGACCGTGTCGAGGCCCCATCGTCCACGCGTCGTTGCACTGTTCAGTTATGCGTATTGCTGGCCTGCGACATGTCGAGGCAGGCCACCGATGTCGGCGCGGAGAGCGCCCGCATCGGTACGCCCCCGCGCCGACCGGTGGGGGCTCCGATGTTCTGCGTCCGGCATGGCGCCCGGCACGCGATCGCATGACAGTTGTATGACAGAAGCCCTGGGTCGATGCCAGAGCAAGTCAGGCGCCGACGGCCCACAGCAAGACTGTCATCGAACTGTCATGTCGCCGCTGACCCCGCGTCATATCCCGTGACCAGGGTTTCCATGACAGCCGAACCAGGGGAGGCATCGGGAAACCGGTTCGGTACGTCAGGTCACCCACCCAGGCACGATGCCGGCGCGCTCCCACCGTTGACGGCCGCTGATCGTATCCACGAGGTGCCGCCCAGGTGCCTGCTCACGAAGGATCCGGCATAACGGCATCCGGGTGGGCATTGTGCTCCATCGCCACACGCTGGAGGTGCGTCATGTCCTTGTCCACCGATGACCTTGTGGGCCGTGAGCTGCGTGACAGTGGCGATCGGTCGGTCGGGACGATCACCGCCGTCTACCGCTACCCCACTGACATGTATGCCCCGTGGGGAGCCGCCGCGGTTACCCACGGTCACGTCTTCACATTCACACACCTGGTCGACCTGGAGGACGCCGATCTCGATCGGGAGGCGGCGGTGCAGGTGCCGCACACCAGCCGCACCATCAAAACCGCTCCCAACTACACGCCGTTGATCGGTGACACGCTGGCCAACGGCGACGCGGAGAATGTGCGCGCCCATTACTGGGGTGCCGCTCAACCAGCCTGACCTGGCCGCACTGCGACGTTTCATACCTGTGGGGTCGCTGTGAAGGCTGACGGTATGCGCGGCCTCAGCTAGCACGCCGCTGAGCAGATCTGCCCCGAACCGATCTTCCGCCGTGGAGTCCCTGATAGTGGTGTAACGCGGTTGGCGTGATCAGCGGGCGGCCCTGGCTCCCCTGTCTGTCAGGGGCTGAGCGCCTGGGCAGCCCGTCAGCGGGGACGTCTTCTGTGAGTCGTTGTGGGCCTGGATCGCGGCCGGCGGGGTTTGGCGATGTGGCGCAGAACGGGGGTCGAGAAGAACCACCAGGCGAGCCTGACGTGTCGCGGCGGGACACAGGAGGCCCTTCGTGGTGTGTCCACGTCACGGTTCCGTTCGGCTGTTCAGCGGTCGGACCCCGTGCGGATCCACGCCCGGATCGGCGGTGCTGTCGACTACCGTGACCGCTTGGCCGAGCGTGGCGAATGTGCGGAAGGCCGTGTGCAGGCGCATGGTGCGCAGGACGGTCTGGATGAACCGGGACGGTGCGGCGAGCAGGAGTTCGCCGTGGTGGCGACGCGCGGCGTGGCGGGCGCGGACCAGGGTGCCGAGGCCGAGCGGGTCGATGGTGCCGGCATCGGTGAGATCGGCGATGACGTACGGCCGTGACGCCGCAGCCGTTTGCAGTACGGACCCCAGTTCGCCGGCGAGGCCGGCGTCGATATCGCCGGCGATGTGTACCACGGCCACGGTCGCCGTGGTCCGCATCGTGACCCGGCCGAACGGCCCGGCGCAGGCGGCGGGCCGGGTCGTGCCGCGCCGCGCCGCCGGCACGGCGATGCTGCAGCGTGGGCAGCGGTGCGGTCCTCGCGCGAATGCCGAGCCTGTCCATCCGATCCCGGTGACCGCGACGTACACCACGTCGGCGTCGTGCAGTCCCCCACCATCGGTCGTCGCGACCTCACCGCATCCGTCGCAGATCAGCTGTACTCCTGAGCTGTACGTACCAGGAACCGCCGTCATGGTCGATCCTCACCCCTGCCCCGCGCCGGTCGCCTGCTGGCAGCCCCCGACTCGTTCACACGTCCACAGCCTCGACGGGCTCTGCGTCCTCGACGTCGAACACCTGATCCAGTCGCGCCAGCTGCAGGATCCGCTGGACCCGGCTCGCGGGTCCGCGCAAGGTCAACCGGCCGCCCGCGTGCATCAGCGCGCGATGCGCATGCAGCAGGATCGCGATCGCGGCGGCGTCCACCACGGGGCTGGCGTGCAGGTCCACGATCAGCCGGCGCGGGGTGAGCGCCGCCGTCTCGGCGATCAGCCGTGCCCACCTGTCGACGTTGACCCCTTCGAACGCCTCGGTCACCACGACGACCGCCTCCGGGATCGGCTCCGACATCGCTGACCCCCTGCTGGACTCGGCCCTGGTGATCACAGCGTGGCCGTTCGGCATGGCGACGGCTCCGCGGCTATATGACAGTCTCGTGACAGTCCGTGCTGATCCGCCCCGAGGATTCGCCGTCGGTGTGCCGCGACGGAGATGATGTGAGCGTGTCCGCGGTACTGGTGATCGAAGACGACGACCGGATCCGACTCTCGCTCGTCCTGGCCTTGGAGGACGAGGGCTACACGGTGACCGGTGCGCCCACCGCCGAGGAGGGCCTCCTCGCGCAGCACCGCAGCCCCGCCGACACCGTGCTCGTCGACCTGATGCTGCCGGGCATCGACGGCTTCGAGTGCATCCGGCAGCTGCGACGCGACGATGACGTGCCCATCGTGGTGATCAGCGCCCGCGAGGACACCCACGACATCGTCGCGGCGCTGGAGGCCGGCGCCGACGACTACCTGGTCAAGCCCGTGGCCGTACCGGAACTCGCCGCGCGGTTGCGGGCGTTGCGCCGCCGCGCGCGCACGGCCGGGCCGGACGCGATCCCGGTAGCGCGTTTCGGCGACCTCGAGATCGTGCCGGCCGCCGGCGAGGTACGCCTGCGGGGCGAGCCCGTCGCCGTGACCCGCACCGAGTTCCAGTTGCTGTGCGAACTCGCCGACCATCCCGGCCGGGTACTGTCGCGCCAACAGCTGCTGCAACGGGTGTGGGGATACGACGTCGGCGACGAACGCCTCGTCGACGTGCACGTCGGCCGGCTGCGCCACAAGATCGAGGACGACTCGGGGGCGCCCCGGCACCTGGTCACGGTCCGCGGCCTCGGATACAAGCTGCAACGATGATCCGCGCCGGGCTCCGCACACGGGTCGTCGCCGGGTTCGCCGCCGGCGCGCTCGCGTTGTCGGCGACCATGGCGTTCGTCTCCTACCAGATCACCCGGCACTCCCTGCTCGCCGAGCGGGAGAGCACCGCGGTCAGTGCGGCCTACTACGACGCGGCCGTCGTGCGCGCCGGCATCACCAGCGTCGTGTGGCCCGACATCGTCGCCGTGCTGCGCTCGCTCGACACCGGCGAGGACCGCCGGGCGCTGCTGCAGCGCGGCGACACCTGGTACGCACGCAGCGCCGACACCGGACTCACCGGCGCGATCCCGGCGGCCCTGCAACAGCGGGCCCGCGCCGGCGTCCCGGCGACGCAGCGTGTCGTCGCGGACGGCACCCCCACCCTCGTGATCGCCCTGCCCATTGCGGACGACACCGTCTTCTACGAGGTCGACTCGCTGCGGGAGCTCGACCACACACTGCAGCTGCTCACGATCGTGCTCACCGCGGTCGCGGTCGGCACCGCACTGGCCGGGGCAGGCCTGGGCTGGTACGCCAGCCGCTACGTCCTGCGGCCCCTGGTCCGCGTGGCCCAGGCCGCACAGGAGATCGCCAGCGGAGCCTCCGACGCCCGCCTCGACCCGGCGCAGGAACCCGACCTGGCCCGCCTCACCACATCCTTCAACCACATGGTCGAGCAACTGTCCGCGCGCCTCGAACGCGACCGGCGCTTCGCCGCCGACGTCAGCCACGAACTGCGCTCACCACTGCAGACCCTCGCCGCCGCGGCCAGCGTGCTCACTCGCCGCCGGGACGCCCTCGACGAGCGCTCCGCCACCGCCGCCGGGTTGGTCGCCGACGAGGTCACCCGGTTCCAACGCCTCGTCGACGATCTGCTCACCCTGGCCCGCGCCGACCAGGACCCCGACCGGACACCCGTCGACATCCACGAACTGGCCCGCGCAGTCTGCCGGGAACGAGGCGTCGCCGACAGCATCGTGTCGGCCGAAGGCACCCCGGTGTGGTGCGTCGACCGGCGCCGGATCCGTCAATTGCTCGGCAACCTCCTCGACAACGCGAGCGCCTACGGCGGCGGCCCGACCGCGGTCCGGCTGAGCCTGCACGAGCAGAACGGGTGCATCGAGGTCGACGACGAGGGACCCGGCATCGGCCCGGATGACAAGGCCGTGATCTTCGACCGGTTCGTCCGCGGCCGCGCCGCCGGCACCCGCGGCGACAACGACGGCACCGGGCTGGGCCTGGCGATCGTCGCCCGGCACACGTCAGCGCACGGCGGCACCGCGACCGCACTGGACCGCCCCGGCGGCGGCGCCCGGTTCAGGATCGAGCTGCCAGGATGCGCGCCGTGACCCGCACCAGCCGCAGCCTGCTCGCCCTCGTGGCGGTCTGCCTGTCGGCCGGCGCGTGCGGCGTACCCGCGGACCAGACACCACGCGACCTCGACCGCCCACGCCCCGCATCAGGCTCCAACACCCCGGCCCCCGACGGCTTCGGCACCGCCATCGAACGGCTCTACCTCATCCGCGACGGCAGCCTGGCGCGGACCCTGCGGCGCGTACCGGCCCCGCCGACCCCCCAACAAATGCTCACCGACCTGCTCGCCGGCCCCACCACCGCCGAGCAGCAGGACGGCCTGTCCAGCGCACTGAGCACCATGCGGATCAACGGCATGACAGTCAACCAGCGACGGGCCACCGTCGCCATCAACGAACCACCGGATCAGGCCGCACGCAGCGACGAGATCCTCGCCTACGGCCAGATCGTCTGCACCCTGACCAGCCAGGGAGCCGACGTCGGCACCGTCTCCTTCACCAGCGCCGGCCGCCCGCTCGGCGTGCCCCGTGGCGACGGCTCACTGTCCACCCAACCCCTGACAATCGCCGACTACGCCAGCCTGCTCGACCCCTGACCGCTCGCCAGATTCACGCCGACATCTCCCACCGACGAAGCCGGAAACACCGTTAGCGCGGCTCTGTCGCACTTTCGGTGGTGACGCTCGCACGGCTCCGGTTGGGCGGCACTTGCGGTCACCAGGAGGCGCTGAAAGCTGACGGCCAGGGCCGGACACGTGAGGTCGGGGTCGACGAAGGTTCCTGATCCTATCTCTGAGCTGCCGGTTCAGCTGTGGTTCACGGATGGCTGGGTACGTCTGCGCCAGGGTCATGTGGCCCTGATGATGGTGCGGCTTGTGGATCATGCTTGGCGCATGTGTGGCTCGCCGCCGATCTCGCTCCCCGTTGTCGTCCCTTATCATGATCATCTAGGTGGGTCGACTCTTCGAAGTGGACGGTCGGCCTGTTCACGAGTCTTGACAGCACTTTGCGGGGCGGTGCTTGATGGGGTGCCGGACCGATCGGCGGCAACAGGGGTGACGATGACGGGGAGGCGGCGGTGTCGGCCTCGGCGGATCTGACGCGCGGGTTGAGCGACCTGACGGCGTCGAAACTGCTCTCTCCGCTGGTGCGGGCGGGTACCGTCCGCCGCCGGGCGTTGCTGGAGCGGCTCGTCGATACCGATTCCCGCCGGATCGTCTCGGTCGTGGCGCCTGCGGGCTACGGCAAGACGACGCTGCTGTCGCAATGGGCAGAGCGCGAGGATCAGGTGTTCGCGTGGGTGTCGATCGACGAGGCGGACAACGATCCCAAGGTGCTGCTGAGGTACATCGCGGAAGCGCTGAATGCCGTCGAGCCGCTGGGCTCGCGGGTGTTCGACGCGCTCGCCTCGCCGACCAGCTCGATCCCCGGCTCCGTGGTCCCGCGGCTGGCATCGGCCTTCGCGTCGATGAGCAGACCGGTGGTGCTCGTCCTGGACGACGTGCATCTGCTTGATGACCGGACCTGCCGGGACGCGCTCTCGGTGCTGGCGGAGAACGTGCCGGGCGGCTCGCGCCTGGTCCTGGCCGGCCGGACTTCGCCGCCGCTGCGGATCGCTCGGTTGCGGGTGGAGGGCCGGGTCCTGGAGATCGGCATCCCCGAGCTGTCGTTCACGGTCGAGGAGGCCGGCTCGCTGCTGCGTGAGGCGGGCACGACGTTGCAGTCCGACGAGGTGGTCGCGCTCTACGACCGTACGGAAGGATGGCCGGTCGGCCTGTACCTCGCCGCGTTGTGCCTGCGCGAAGGCGGCTCGTTCGACCGGGCGGTGGCCTCGTTCGGCGGTGACGACCTGGTGGTGAGCCAGTACATCGAGTCGGAGTTCCTGGACCGTATCTCCCACCGGCAACGAGAGTTCCTGACCAGAGCGGCGGTGCTGGAACGAATGTCCGGCCCGCTGTGCGAGGCGGTCCTCGGCGTGGACGGCGCCGCCCGGACGCTGGCCGAACTGGCACGTTCGAACGTGCTCCTGGTGCCGATGGATCGCCGTGGCCGGTGGTACCGGTACCACCATCTGTTTCGCGACATGCTGCGCTCCGAGTTGGAACGCGACGACCCCGAACTGCTGCCTGCCATCCAGCGCCGTGCCGCCGGATGGTGCCTCGATCACCAGCAGCCGGAGGAGGCGCTCGAGTACTCGATGATGGCCGGGGACGCCGAGACCGTGGCCCGCCTCGTCGAGCAGCTGTGGCTGCCGGTCTACTGGCGGGGCCGCCTCGAGACCCTGGTTCGCTGGCTCGCCTGGCTGGAGCGGCGTGGCGCGATCGAGAAGCACCCGATGATCGCCGTCATGGCGGGCTTCCTGCACGGTGCCACCGGGCGGCCGGCGGAAGCCGAGCGGTGGGCGAGTCTGATCGACCATTGGCAGTACGAGCAGCCCGGCTGGCCAGGCGATCCCGCCACCGAGGCGTACGCGGCCACGCTACGAGCCGTCCACTGCCGTGGCGGGGTCGAGCAGTTGCGGGCGGATCTTGAGGAAGCGGCACACAAGTACGCGCTCGCCGGAATCGTGTCGCCGACCCCGGCCACCTACCACGGGTTGGCGTGCGTCATGGCCGGCGATTCCGGCGGCGCCGACGCGTATTTCCGAGAAGCGATCGCCGTCGCGGAGCAGACAAAGGCCCTGGAGGTCCTGCACGGCGCCCTCTACTCGCGATCGATGCTCGCCATGGACCGCGGGGACTGGGACCTTGCGCAGTCGCTGGCCGATCAAGCGGTGGCGGCGGCCCAGGTCCAGCAACCCGGGCTCGAGGAGATCATGCTCTGGACCACACAGGCCCGTCTCGCGCTGCACCGGGGCGACACGGACGCCACCCGCCGGGCGCTCGCCGAGACGCAACGCCTGCGACCGATCCTCACCTACGCGTTTGCCTGCTACGCCACGCACGTCCGCCTCCAACTCGTTCGTATCCACATCGCGCTCGCGGACACGGCGGCGGCCAGGGCCGTGATGTCGGAGATCGACGACGTACTCCGGCAGCGGCCCCACCTGGGCGTCCTGGCCGAGGAGGCCGACCAGCTGCGGGCGAGGCTGTCGGCTGACCGGTCGCCGGCGCTGTTGAGCGCCTCCGCCCTCACCGGCGCCGAGCTGCGCGTGCTGCCCCTGCTCGCGACGCACCTCTCGCTCTCGGAGATCGGCGCGCAGATGTTCGTCTCGGTGAACACCATCAAGGCGCACACGAGGTCGATCTACCGCAAGCTCGGGGCCTCGTCACGCACCGAGGCCGTCCAACGCGCCCGCCTGCAGGGTCTGCTCGAGGGGTAGCGGGCCGGACGCGCAAGGAATTCGACCGGAGCCCATACGGCAAACAGCGGAAGGAAGCCGGCCTGGCCGAACGGCCAGTGCGCTGGAACCGGCACTGAACGCGTACTCGATCACCTTCAGCGGCCGGGCGACGTGGAATGGCCGACGCTGGTGTTCTTCATGGGTCTGTTCGTCATGGTCGGCTCGGTGGTAGAGACCGGTGTGATCAGCGCACTGGTCACCTGGGCGGTGGAGCGGCAGCTGCCGGGTGATGGCGCACATGACGTGGCGCTCCCGCAGGAAGTGGGTAAGCCCGCGCCTGCGGAGCGGCCGGTGCACGCGGCCCGGTGATCAGGCGCTTTCGAGGGCGGTGACGGCGGCGTCGGCGATGCGGGTGGCCGCGTCGACGGGGTCGGCGACGGTGATCGTGGTGGTGTCGCTGAAGGTGTGCCAGGCGTGGCCGTCCGGGTGCAACCACAGCACGGCACAGCCGGACTTGTGGAGGGTGGTGATGAGTTTCTGCGCGGCGGGTTTGTCGGCGAGGGCGCCGTCGGAGACTACCGCGCACAGGCGCAGGGTGCACCCTTGGCGCAGGTCGAGGAGCTGGTCGGCGAGTTTCACCGCGTCGCAGAACGTGTGGGTGCCGCCGCCGATCTGCATGTGCAGCACCTGCCGGGGCCGACTGTGGGGCGGCACGAGCAGGGTCGTGCTGGAGGCGAAGCCGATCGTGGTGGTGACGGCTTCGCCGCGGCGGGCGGCGTGCGCGAAGATCCACGCCGCGGACGACAGTTCGGCCGCGTAGGAGGACATGGAGCCGGACAGGTCCACCAGGACCGCGAGGTGCAGGATCGGTTTCGGTGGCGGCTGCTGTGCGCGGTGCTGCCACGGCTGCGCCGTGGGTGTCTGGCCTGCGGCGGCCTGGGCGTCGGCGGCGATCGCGTGCCGGGTCCGTAGCCTGCCGGGCGGCAGCACGGCACCGCGCCGCACGTTCTCGGGGTTGTGGGTGCGGGCCTGTTGGAGGCGTTCGGCGAGGCGCCGGGCGGCGGCCTGCTGTTCGGCGGTCGGGTCGGTGCGCGGCCACTGGCTGGGCGGGCTGTGCCGGTGGGCAAGGATCTGTGCCCGGTAGTCGGCGGGGGCGAGCCCGGCCATGATGCCGAGGAAGTCGGTCAGCGCCTGGTCGAGGCGGCCGGGGAACACCCCGGCGTCCGCGACGGGCACCTGCCACTGCCGTCTCGGGTCGATCCCCAGAACCGTGCACCACCGACGCGCCAGGTCGATCATGGTCGCGGCGTCGGTGTCGTCGACTGTGTGTGCCTGTTTCCAGATCTCGCGCAGCTGCCGCAGCCGGGGCCGGCCGATGACCGTGGTGACGGCGGCCCGGATGGAACGCACGTCTTTGCTGGTCAGGATGCGGGCGTCGACCCGGGCGAGGAGCAGGGCTGCGAGGACGCCGGCGTGCCACGGGTCGTCTATCGGGGCGGCGCCGGGATGCACCACGATGTTGATCATTTGGCGGAGCCAGCGGCGGTCCGCGCGGCGGCGGCCTCGCTGCCGGCCTTCGGCACGGGACTCCTCCAGGAGCTCGGCGACCTCGGCGAGGGTCGGCAGCGTGCCGTCTGGGGCTCTCCACAGGCTGTGGGCGGCGTGCGCGGCGCCATGCACGAGCAGCCCGTAACCGACGGGGACGACCTTCTTGTGTCCGGCTTTACGCGGGTCGGTGACATCCGGTGTGTCGGCGATGTAGCGGGCGTCGACTTCGATGCGCCGTAGATCCGGGTAGAAGCATTCTGGGGCGCCGCCGCCGGCGCCGGGGGCGACGTGCACGGACAGATCGGTGCGGCCGGTCAGGACCGGAATGTGCTTGGTCCAGGCCGCAGACCAGGGCTTCCAGTCCGGGTCCGGGGCGGCCGGGACGCTCGGGGTCGGCGGGCGGTGGGTGTTCGGATATGACATCGCGGTGCCTCCTTACTGGGTCAGCGTTTTCCGAGGGCGAGCGGGGTGATCGGTTTGCCGGTGTGTTTGGACAGCGCGGCTGTCACCTCGGGGCGGGCGTCGTCGGGGGCGATGCCGGCGAGGTTCGACAGGGCGGCGTTCATGCCGAGGGTGTCTTTGACCTTGACGAAGCCGAGCAGCTCGCGTAGCTGCGGCGCCCAGCCGGTCCGGCCTGCGGCGAGTTCGATGTTGAGGTCGATCGCCGCGTCCACGACGGCGCGGGGGACCTTGAGGTCGCGGGCCAGGTCCCAGTCGGTGGTGACCTCGATCTGCACGGTGAAGCGGGAGGCCAGGGCCTCGGTCAGGATCGCGCCGTGGACGCCGGGGTTGTGGCCGCCGCATATGTAGAAGCCGTCGCCGGCCTCGATGGTCTCGACGCCTTTCGGGGTGGTGACGGTGATCTTGCCGCGGCCGTCCATCACCGGGTACAGCACGGCGAGGACCCGGGGCGGGATGAGGGTGGCGTCGTCGACGAGCAGGGCCCGGCCCTCGGTCATCGAGACGGGCAGTGGCCCGTACTTGTAGTCGTAGCCTCCGCCGGGCATCGGGACGTAGGCGCCGAGGAAGTCGTCGACGATCGTGTCACCGGTGCCCGCCACCGTGAGCAGGTCCGGAAATGCGGCTTCGAGCATGGCGGTCTTGCCGGTGCCGGGCGGCCCGTACAGCAGGACCGGAACCTTCTCTTGGCGCAGTTTGCGCAGGACCTCGATGTCCCAGCCGCCGGCGAGCCGGCGCGGGAAGTACTCCTGCCCGCCGGGCCGCATCACCGGGACGGGGCGACCGGACCGGTTCCGGGTCCCGCCACCGCGGCCGCCGCCGGTGGGCGGCGGCATGCTGCCGGCGGCGTCGATGCCGGCCTGGGTGATCTGGAACCGGTGCGGTCTGGTGTGGTGGGTGGCGTGCCCGGCGGCTGCCATCTTCTTGCCGACCTCGAACACCGCGCCGGTCGACGGGGCGCCGATGGCCTTGGTGATCTCGCCGACCTTGAGGATCTCGTCGGGGTGGTCGCGTAGGTAGAGGGCGACTTTGCGGTACAGGTATCCGGGGGCGCCGCTGCTGGCAGCGCCGGCGTCCGGGGTGGGTGTTGTCATGGGTAGGCCTTTCGCAACAGGACAGGCCTGCACACCCGTCTCCGGGTGCGCAGGCCTGTGGGCCGCACAACGGAGACGGGCAGGGCTGCCCTGGTGCCACGATCACGACGGATCGCCGGCTCTGAGGAGGCCACACCCGTGGCAGTGCCTTCGAGAACGGAAGGCAGATTTCGATAGCCGGCACGTCGCCTACGGCGGGGCCGGCCAGGGGGTCGCTGGCGCGTCACCGATGACGCGCAGCCCGGGGTCAGGGCTGAGGCTTGGGCGGCGGGTCGACGTCGTCGAACCCGAAGAGCCGACCGATCAGCTGCAGCGCCTGGGTGGAGTACCGGTCGAAGAAGCCACGGCACACCGCGGGCTGGACCCCGTCGGGCGCCATGCCGGGCAGGGTGCTGTGGCACACGATGTAGCTCTGCGCCTCCCGCGCCTGTTCGACGAGCTCACGCAGCCGCCCCTTGGCCAGGTGCATGCGGTTGTCCGGGTGGAAGATGCAGGTGTCGCACATCCGCGACAGCCGGCGGGTCCGCATCGTCGCCGGATCACCGACAGGCAGGCCAGCGGGATCGCTCACGTCGTCCTCCCGGCGCCGCGATCATGCTGGGCGGCCTGGCGTGCGGTGACGCAGCGGTCCGGGTCGGGCCGTAGGTGGGTGCGCGGATCTCCGGTGAATTCCAGGTCGGATCCGTTGGCCGGCCTGGTAGATCATTGGCCTGCTGTCCTTTCCTGGTCGGGTGTGTGCGGGGTGTCCGGTGCGCTCCAGGCGAAGTTGTGCAGCCAGTACCGGTGGTCCGGGTCGGGCAGCAGCCACCGGCTGGTGCCGTCGTGGTCGAGGCGGGCGATACCGACCTGGGTTCGTCGCAGGGCCGGCACGCCCGGTGCGGGTCGGATGCGGAGCTCAGCGAGTTGGTTGATCAGCCGCTGGTCGGCTTTGACGAGCGGCCACGGCGCGACGTCGGCCGGCACGGCGACGGTGCACGCCTCGGTGAGGCCGTGGCCGACAAGCCGGACGTCGCGCCATTGCCGGTCGGCGGGTACGAGCAGGCCGCTTTTCAGCCGCTTGCAGGCTTGCAGGAATTCGCCGTGCGCGGTGGCGCGGGCCTCGCGGAGCCTGCGGTGGTGGTCCAGCAGCTGGTGCAGGTTCGCGGTGTACCCGAGAAGCTGCTCGGTGTCCTGGTCACTGGTCGGTGCCAGCTCGCGACGCATCCAGTCGATGGGCCGCTCCAGCAGTCGCAGCTGGTAGTCGGCGGTGCTGTAGCGACCGGCCGCCGCCAGCCAGGCCAGGATCACCTGAGGCAGCTCGGCGAGAATCCCGTCGAATTCGTCCTCGGCGATGAAGTAGCCGGCGTG
Organism: Actinoplanes sp. NPDC049668; assembly: GCF_044465445.1. Lineage (NCBI taxonomy): Bacteria > Bacillati > Actinomycetota > Actinomycetes > Micromonosporales > Micromonosporaceae > Actinoplanes > Actinoplanes sp. NPDC049668. The sequence goes on along the minus strand of NZ_JBITLR010000006.1, from coordinate 47,584 downwards.
TTCGGTGAGGTCATGCACGGTCTGATCGATGGTGAGCGACCGCGGCAGCGGCCAGTCGTCGATGTCGAGCAACGGATCGTCCTTTCCGAGAAACGCGAAGATCCGCGACCGGCGGTCGCGGATCTGGAAGGTCGGATCGAGTGGCCCGCGCGTGGGCGGGTCGATGTGCGGATCGGTCAGGCCGGCGTGGTGGAGCCGGGCAGGGTCCGCCACGAGCGGCCCGTCCAGAACTCCCAGCTGGTCGCGACGCCGGTGTCGTTGTCGGCGCCGGCGACGGATTCGCCGAGCGCACGCAGCGCGTCCCAGCCGCGCGGAGCGGGGATGACCGGCCGGATCGCCAGGGTGCGACCCGTGTCGTCGATCAGCCGGATCAGGACGGCGTCGGCATCGGCAATCCGGGTGAACGCCTCGCCCACGGCGGTCTCAGTGACCAGGGCGTCCAGCAACCGCTGGGCGGTGACCGGCTGGCCGAGGTCCCTGCTGCCGGCTACGTAGGCATCCCAGCCGGGCGGTACTCCCTGATCGATCAGGTGGGTCTCGGTCTCGGCGCTGTCGTTGCCGAGGGCGCCGACGACCATGCCGTCGAGGGTGAGCGTGGCGGTGAGCCCCATGACGCGGTTGCCGGTGGCGTGCCAAGCGATATCGGTGAGCTGCCACCGATCGTGGGGCACCCGCATCCCCGGGGTATGGCGCAGCGGCACGTACTCCTGCTCGCTGCCCGCAGCGGGAAGCTCACCGATGACCTGGCCGCAGTCCATCGGATCGACGGCTTCCCAGGTCCAGTTCCAGCCCATCACCACGTACCGGCCGTCGGCGTCCGCGGCGATGCGCTCGATGGCCTGCGGATCGTCGTACTGCCGCCGCTGGTCGGCCACGATGACGTCGCCGTCGAAGTACAGGTGGCAGTAGGCGTCGTCGACGGCGTGGCCGAGGTCGTCGCCGGACATGTCCTTGCCGGCCAGTTCGGTGCGGTACCGGTCGCGTTCGCGTTCCTGGTCGGCGACGATCGCTTCGGCGACCTGCCGGGTGCAGGAGAACACCGCCCAACCGTTCCACCGGTCGACCAGCGTGCCGGCGTAAGCGATCCGGTAGTGCCCGGGACCGTCGTCCTCCTGCCACGTCCAGTCACCGGCGAACACCCCGGCCCGGCCGATGCTGATCGTGTCGGGGTGCAGGTGGGACAGGTCCCGGCCGTCGCCGGTCGGGCTGATCAGCATCCGGCACTGCTGCGCGATGTGGTCGAGCAGCGCCTCGTGGAAGCCGTCTCGGTAGGTGGAGACGGCCTGCGCCCAGTCGTCGGTGGGGACGGTCACCAGCACGTCGGCGTGCGGGCCGGCCCTCATGACGATGAGGTCGGTGTCGCACGGCGGTTCCACGAACCGCGACGCGTTGCCGGTGTCATAGAGGGGCAGCCCGTCGATCAGCTCCGGGTCGTCATCGTCGATGGCTTGCAGGATCTTGCGGACACGGGGTTTAACGTCGCCGGTAGCCCTCCCGCCGATGGTGTCCTGGCACCACCACTCGGCAGCGGTCGTTCCAGCCGCCACGCCGGCGGCACGGACCGCCCCCAGGGCTTGCTCCCAGCTGAGACCGGTGCCGGCGGCGGGTACCCAGGTGCTGGTCAGCGGGATGAACGGCGCGCTGTACTCGACCGATTGCTGGATGCCGTTGTCCCAGTCGATGACGACGGACGCCGTGGTCGGGTCGCAGCTGCGGATGCTGCCTTCGGTGCCGGGCTGAATCGGGTTGTCGGCATCGCCGTGATGGAACTGCAGGACGCGCTGTCCAGGGACAAGAGGGTTCACTTCTTCTCCGATCTGTCTAGTGGTGCTTGAGGGTTGGGGGCGCCCTTGCTTGCAAGGCGCCCCGGTGTGGTGTTGCGCGAGGTTGACCAGTTCGCGCGCGCAGGGTGGTCAGGCGGGCGGTGGGCTGATCCCGGGCCTTGGCCGGCCGGCGCGGTGCGCGGTGCCTGCTGGGATGCAGGGCGGGTGGCCGGCAGGCCGGTGAGGGACAGGCGGAAACGGGTGGTCCGCCGGGCCTGACGCCGCGCGGCAGCCGAGGATTAGCGGCAGCTGCGGCGCCGATGTCTGTGCGGCCGGCTATGCCGTTGGCTCGAGCAGGGTCAGGAGGTGGCGAGGCCGAGTCGGCGGCGTTCGACGGCCACGAGCGTGCGGGCGGGGGTGTGCCAGCTCTCGTCGTCGAACGGGGCAGGGGTCGTCCCGTCAGCGAGTGCCTGCAGCGCAGGAACCTGCTCGGCATATAGGCCGCCGAGCTTGTTGAGGTCGGAGCACGCCTGATTCACGGCTTCGCGCATCCTTGCCGCCCATGGTCCGGGCCGGCCCCAATACTGGCGCTGGCGGCCGCGGATCGGGCCTTCGCACAGCTGGTAGGCGATCCATACCACCGGCGGGTGCAGGCCGGTGGCCTCGGCGAGCAGGGCCACCTTGTCGTAGTCGCCGGCCTGGTCGCCGCGGGCCGTGCGGTAGCCGATAGGGCGCGGCCTGGTCAGGGTGCGCCAGTAGCCCGCAAATACCGCGGTGGAATCCACCAGCTCTTTCACGGTGCGGAAGCCGCCGGCGGTGAGTGCGTGCGGGAGCTGGTCGAGCAGCAGGTGGGCCAGCTCGCGGCGCACGGCGGGGACGCCCGGATCGTCGGCCCGCCAGTTCCGGCCTCGATCGGTGGGCGCCTCGGCGATCGGGTCGAGCTGCGGTAGCCCGGTGCCGTCGGCCAGCAGCCCGAGCAGCCGGGCGCCGAAGTCGCTGAGCATCGTCTCGAAGCCGCGGCTGCGGTCGTAGTAGTCGGGGATCGATGACCAGTGGCCGCCGCCGCGGTGCGCGACCCGGTGCGCGGCCTCGTGCAGCAGCACCAGCAGTGTCCGGTGCCGGTCGGTGAGCACGTCGCGGTGGATGGCCACGTCTCCGGTCTGCGGGCTGTAGAAGCCGTCGGCGCACGGTGACTCGTCGCTCTGGTCGTACACCTTCACCTCGTTGAGGGCGAACGGGCCGATCGCGCGACGCACCAGCAGGCAGCAGTCGTCGAGCAGGGTGCGTTCCGCGCTGGTGAGCGCCTGCTGCTTGACCCATCGGGTCTTGTTGCGGGTGCGGGTGTAGTGCCGCGTCTGGCTCGCTTTGGCCGGTTCCACGCCCAGCAGGTGCATGACGGCCGTCTGCTGGTGCCCGTTCAGCCCGGCGGTGGCCAGCTCGGTGTAGCCGTTGTCCTTCAGGTCGAGTGCTGCTTCTTCGCCACCGGGCATGGTGTAGTAGGCCTGGTCGGGGAGGTGGGTGCGGCCCCAGGAACGCCACCCGGCCCGGGGGCGGGGCAGTTGCACCACGTCGAAGAACTGTTCCTGTTCCCGCAGTTTCCCGCCGCCCAGCACGTGCCGGGCGAACAGGTCGATGATCTGCGGGTCGTCGCTGGCGGCGAGGATGTCGCGGACCGCCGTGCGCAGGGCGCCGGCCTCGACGACGGTCCGGTCCCGGTTCTGCAGCGCCTTGTGGTTCAGCGACAGGTCGTAGGAGGCGAGGAAGCCGGGCATGCGGGTGACCAGGACTCCGCCGATCCACACCCGGCCGGATTCGCCGTCGCGCACGCACTCCCCGGGTGCGGTCGGCGGCCGGTAGCCGGGCTCGGCCAGGGCGCGGAAGCGTCCGATTGCCTCCTCCGCCAGGTCGCGGGGGCATTCGACGGTGAAGACCGTGCCGCCGGTACGGGTATTGGGGTGGAAGCGGTAGACGAGGACTTCGCTGCCCTGCTCCGAGCGCGATGGGATCAGACCACCGAGCAGCTTTCGACGCTCGACTGTGGGCACGAAACCGTACCCGACCGTCTCGCAGCGCACTCTGCCGATCTCCGCGCTGCGGGCCAGCACGAGGCAGGCGAGTTTTTTGCCCTCACCGAACTGCCCGATCTGCGTACCGGTCTTGGTGGAGACCCCCAGGATGAGGCCCTCCTCGGGGATGCCCGGGCCGTCGTCGGCGATGGTCAGGACCCCATCGGCCCACCCGACCCGCGCCTGGGAGTCTTCGTCGAGCGCGTTCGCAATCAGTTCTGACACCGCGCGCACGGGCGTCCACGACTTCACGTACTCCGGAGAGATGGGGTAGGCCAAGCTGTCGGTGTCAGCTGTGTCCCTGTTGTGGGCCGGGCCCACCCTGGTGGTTGAGGCGCGGGCGGCGCTGTTGTTGTCGGGCACGATGATTCCTTCCAGGAATGGGAAGATCCGCGACCGGAACTGGTCGCGGATCAGCGGATGTCGAGGCTGGGATCGCGGTGGTGCGGCACATCGGCTATGCCCAAGGGTTTGCCGCTGCCCCGCCGGGCCGGCTGCGGCCTTTCGCGGTGGGCGGCCCGCATGGGTGGCGAACGACGTGTCCGCGTCGGTGGTCGTGGAGGCGTGGCGCTGTTGCTGTGAGCGCGGTCGGCGATATCCGTCGATGCCGTAGCGTCACCGGTGTGGGTTTGCTGTTGGTGCTGCGCCATCCGATGCCGCGTCCGAAGAGCCTGCGTCGAGCTACCCGGGCACAGCGGCGTGAGCGCCGCCAAGCTGACGCCGAGGAGTGGACCACGACGGAGGAGCGCGGCTTGCTGCTCGACGTGTCTGTGGACGAGCTGCTGCGGTTGGTGAGTGCGGCTGGCGGAAACCGGCTTGTGATCTTGGGTCAGCTCGACCCGTGGTCCGATGGCGTGCTCGGCCGTGAGGACCTGCCGCAGCTTGTTGCCGAAGTCGATCACCTGGAGGCGGCGGCAGGTAACGACGTGGCGCGTGAGCTGGTCGCGTCGCTACGGGCGTTGGTGGCGCGGTGGCGTAGCGAGCCCGACCTGGCGCTTCACTGGTACGGAGACTGAGCGGGCTTGCTTTCTTGCACCGCAGCTCGGCGAGTCTCAAAGGGCTGTCATCCGGGCGTGCCCAACGTTCGTTGAGCCTGCCGAGAGGGGCAGCGGGAATGGTCGCCTAACGCGCCCGGTCCAGGCCGGTCACCGGCTCGTGTCGCCCAGGGGCGTGGGGCCGTCAGGGCAACCATTCAGCCGAGCGGAGCCCCGACAGATCGCATGAAGACGACCGGGTCGACCGCTGAGCCGGCACGGTGATCGCCGTTGAGGTGGACCTCGTAGTGCAGGTGGGGTCCGCTGGAGTGGCCGCTGCTGCCCGACAGGCCGATGACGTCCCCGGCATTGATGTGTTGGCCGACCTGCACGTAGGGCCGGACGAGTTGGTGGCAGTAGCGGGTGACGATCCCGCCGGCATGGTCGATGTCGACGTACCAGCCGCATCCGGAGGTCAGGTCGGGATTCCCGTCGCGGTCGCAGCCCCAGTCACCGCCGGTGCGTTTGTCAACAGCGTTGCAACGCATCCGGCTGACCGTTCCCGCCGCGGCGGCGTGGATCGGGGTGCGTTTGCCTGCGATGAGGTCGACGCCGTCGTGACCAGGGCGGTCCGCCGTCCGGAATCCGGAACCGACCTCGGCGCCGGGAGCCGGGTTGGTCCAGCCGGAAGCGGAGACGGCCACCGCGCAGCCGAGCCCGGACCGGTCGACGCCGGTGAGCGCGGCGACAAGGCGGGTCGCGTCCGGCTCCCACTTCGCATACGCATCCGGGTAGGCGCTGACTTGCACCGCCTGGGCTGCCATGGTCAAGGGCATCGTCTGCCATCCGGTGATCGACTGCAGTTTGGTGTAGAACTTCGTCGCCGCGTACTCGGGATCGTGCAGTTGCGCCGGTGTCCCCCAGCCTTGGCTGGGCCGTTGTTGGAACAGGCCGATCGAGTCGCGGTCCCCGCCGGCCAGGTTGATCAGGGAGGACTCCTGTATGGCGGTGGCCACGGCGATGACCTGCCCGCGGACCGGGATCCCGAGGCGGGCGCCGACGGCCATGATGATGGCGGCGTTGCCGACCTGCTCGGTGTTCCACGATCCGATCGGCCCGAGCGGAGTCGGCTGGCTCGGCCTGGTGGTCGCGCTGGCGGAGGCCGGTGACGGGTCGGCGGCGGTGATGCTGCAGGCGCCGGCTGCGGCGGCGCCGCCGAACAGCTGGGTCAGCCCGGAGCAGGCCAGCAGGATCACCGCGACGAGGGCGGCGACCGCGGTGAGCACTCGTGTGGTCATGGTCGCTCACCTCCCGCTTCGCAGGCCGGGACGGCATCGGGCTGGTGCGCGGCGGAGTGGGTGCCACCTCGTGGCCGATCCGCATGCGGGCCGGCCCACAAAGTGGCCGGTCCCAACGCGAGCGGCTGGGCGCCGGCCAGCGGGCCGCCGCTGATGTGCACGGCGATCGTGTCCGCGATCGGGTCGAGCAGGTAGATCCATTGGGCGACGACCGTGACCGGCGTCGGCGGCAGTAGCCGGCCGGTGGTGAAGTCGGCGGCGGCGATCGTCATGCCAACTTCGGGGACCGGCAGCTCACCGATGAACGGCGGATCGTCGGTCTCGCTGGCGGCGATGTTCAGGTGGTCCCAGTCGTGCTCGAGCAGCAGGGTGATCAGGAGGCGGGTGTCTCGCTGCGCGGTGGTGGCCCAGGTCTGTCGGACCGCCGGGAGTGTCCAGCCGGGGTGGCCGTCGGTGTGGACGTAGCGCAGGTAAACCATGCCGGGCTGCTCGGGGTCGCGGGTGCCGATGTAGGAGCGGGTGCTCATGCTGGTTGTCTCCGTGTTCTGTCGGTTCGGCTCGGGCCGGGCGGGGTCCGCGAGGTCTGAAACGGACGGGCCACGCCTGCCTTGGTGGTCAGGCGTGGCCGTGACAGTGCTGGGTTGGGGTTCAGCGGGCGAGGACGGCGACCTTCTCGCCGTGCAGCAGCGGCGCGCCGTCAGGACCCTTGATGTGCGCGTGGATCCAGATCCGGTAGGGCCGGCCGTTGGGGTCGATCAGCCGCCGCCAGTGGCCTTTGACCATGAACCGGACCCGGTAGTGCCACTTGGGGTTGCCGTCGCCGGGTTCGGTTAGAGGGCTGCTGCGGCGCAGCATGACCACGCGGGTGTCGTGCTTGATGCCGGCGCGCATGGCGCGGCGGCGGGCGGGCCGGTCGATCGGGGCGGCGGCGACGCTGGCGAGGGGCTGGGCTTGGATGCGCCAGAAGGCGTACGCGACGGCGGCGCACGCCCCGATGGTCTTGCCGGTGTCGCTGAGGCAGTACCGGCCGTCGGGGGCGGGTTCCCAGTCGTGTTCCTCGTCGTCCATGACCAGTAGGCGCGGGTACGGCTCGATAGGCCGGCCGATCGGCAGTTCGGCGAGTGTGACCAGCACGTACGGGGGCATCTGCCGGGCCACGTCAGGCCGTTCCTTAAGGCTCTGACGGCGGCGGGTGGCGGCCGGGTCGAGGGGGTCGTGGTGGTCGGCCCAGCCGGCGATGAACCAACTGCGTCCCCCGGTGACGGTGTTGACCGTGTGGGCCCAGGTGATCGCGCCGAGGGAGGTGACCGCGCCGTTGGCGCCGCGCTGGTAGATCGGTTCGGGCAGGAACAGCACGCCACCGTTGTCCGGGGCGATGTCCTCGGGCAGCACCTCGTCGGTCAGGTCGAGCGCGTCGGCAGCGGCGGCGACGATCGCGGTCATCGCGGGGGCGAGCACGTAGGGTTCGCCGACCTGCCACGGCAGGCTGGTCATCTGCCGGGCCGCGTCGAAGACCCGGTCGGGCGCCTGCGGGTCGGCGGCTTGGCCGGGCTGGTAGTCGCGGGTCCGGTGCTCGAGGAACGCAGCCAGCCAGTGGTGCGACAGTCGGCTGGCGTGGTATTCGCCCATCCGCAGGCGCAGGTCGACGGCGGCACGGGCGTATTCGGCGAGGGTGGCGTTGGGCAGGAAGTTCATGGGCGGACCTCCGGGATGTCGGGGTCGGCGGCCCGGACGCCCGGCCGCCGGAAACTGGCGAAGACGCTCTTTGGTGCGGGCCGCGCCCGCGGCGTCGCGGGGGCGGGTACCAGGGCCGCGAATCCGCTCGGCCCGGTGGGGACGGTCGCGCGCCCGCGCGCCGGTGGCGGCTGGTGGACCGGGGCCGTGCCGGGGTCGGCGCGGGCGAGCTGGGCGGCTCGGTAGGCGGCGCAGGCGGCGGCACACGGGGCGCGCTGGCCCCGGCATTGCAGGTTGGTGCAGGTTCCGTCGGGGCCCTGGCGGTGAGCGGCGGCGACGTCGGCGGCGCAGGTCCACAGCAGCGGGTCCGTGACGTCGTCCGGTGCCGGCAGGCGGGCGATGGATGGCTGCCCTTGGTGATCGGGCGGGGCGGGTGATGCCATGGCGGTGACCTCCGTCGGCAGGCGCATGCATGCGACGGCCGCCCTCCAACCCCGCCTTCCGGAAGGTGTTTCTCCTGTTCAGGCGGCACCGGGCAGCGACCATGTCCGATGGAGGCGTGCGGGTTGTCGAAGGTCAAGTCATGCGACGATCTGGGCCTGTGCGCCCATGCCACGAGGCTGGCCCTTCGGCTGGAGGCTCCTGGCGTTCACCGCAAGGGGTCCGAAGGAACTCGCGTTGCTAGGGGCACGCGAGTTCTTCGGACTGCCGCGCGGCCGGGTTCTCTGCTCAGCTGTGGCGGTGCGCGTCGCGGCAGCGGATGCGTGCCGGCAGCGCCGGTGGCGCGGTGACGGCGGTGCTGTCGCAGACGCCACCGCCGGCGGCTTTGGCCTGGTACATGGCCGCGTCGGCGCGCGTCAGCAGGTCGCGGGCCGAGGTGCCGTCGGTGGCGTAGCCGACGCTGGCGCGCACCTTCCAGTCGGTGCCCTGCGCTACTGGGATCGGCTGGCTGATGATCGCCCGCCAGGCGGCGCGAGCACTGGCCCGGGTCTGTTCGGTGTCGCCGGCCACCAGGAGCACGAACTCGTCGCCGGAGAGCCGGGCAGCGAGCCGGACCGGTGCCGGTAGTCCGGCAAGGCGCAGACCGACGCCGGTGAGCAGATCGTTGCCGGCCTCATGGCTGAACGTGTCGTTGACGGTTTTGAAGTCGTCGAGGTCGATCATGACGACCCCGATCGGGTCACCGACAGCGAGAGCCCGCTGGAGCTGTTCGAGGAAGGCACGCCGGTTGGGCAGGCCGGTGGTGTCGTCGCGGCGGGCTTGGTCGGCTGCGATGCCGGCGATCTTCTCGGCTGCCGCGGCGTGCCAGCTTGCGCGCTTGAGTTGCTCATAGAACCAACACAGCGGTATGGCAGCCATAGCCAGGCCGCCCAGAATGCCGCCGAGGGCAGTGAGGATCAACGTCCAGATGGGAGACAATTGGTTCGCTCCTTAAGCAGCAAGGAGCACCGGGGCGGGTGGGGTCCTCCACGACTTGCCGCCCGTCCCGGGCTACCTGACGGGATTGCGGTCAGTCGGTGGTGGGCGCGAGCTGGAAGGTCGCAGCCTTGCGGCCTTCGACGCGAACCGCCTGGTTCTCGCGGGCGAGTTTGTCAAGCGCGTTGGACGTGGCGCCTTCGCTGGCCCTCGGGTATCCGGTGGCGGCGTCGGCTTGGTCGATCGCCGCTTTCATCTCGCCGACCTTGAACTCGGTGCCCGGGTTGGCCCGCAGGATGCTCAGCGCGGTGGCCTCCAGCGCGCCCTTGGGACGCCTGAGTTTGGGCTGGGTGCCGGCCTCGCTGGTGTCGCCGTCGCCGTCGCCGTCGCCGGGAACGGGCTGGTCATCGGCGGCGGCGACGGGCGGCGCGTCGGCCGGGTCGACTGCGGGTGTGGCGGCAGTCGATGCGGCCGTGGGCTGGGTGCCGTCGTCGGGGGCGGTGTCCGGCGGGGGTGTCGGTGCTGTCGGGTCGCCGTCGTTGGATTGCACCGGATCGGAGGCGTTCGGCTCGTCGGTGCGGCGTTGCTGGTCGGGCTCAGCGGCGGTCGCCGCGCGCTTGCGCTTGGCGGGTTTCGCCGGGGCCGATGCCGGATCGGTGCCGCCACCGGTAGGTGCGACGGCGTGTTGGGCCGGGGTGGCGGTGGTGGCCTTGCCGGCGTCGGTCAGCCGCCACAGCCTCTGCGATGTGGCTTGGTTGTGGTACATCTCGGCCTGTCCGGCGCTTTCCCAGGCGCGCAGCTTCGGGGTGACGGTGGAGTAGCCGAGGCCGGCTTTCTCTGCGATCGCGGCTGCGGTGGCCTCGCCGAGATCGGCGAGCGAGGCCAATACCCGGAATGCGGTGTTGGCCGGTGGCGGGTCGGTGGGTTCGTCGGTCATCGGTTGGTTCCTTCCTGCTGGAGGTGGGTGATCGAGGGGTCGCACTGATCCACGCTTCGTCGCGTGCATTGATCAAGTCGGATGCGCATCTGGTGGCGTTCTCGGGTGGCGAGGCCGAGGCCAGCCAGCGGAACGACGTTGGCTGGGGTCAGCGGTGGGCGGGGATGCGCACGGCTGGGTCCGGCCTTGCGTGCCGTGGTACGGCATCGGTCGCCGCTGGCGTTTCCGCCGTCGGATCAGAAATTGGGAGGTCCGGGCACGGCCGGCCACAGCCGCGCCCGGAAAGCACTGCGGTGAGCTGACACGCGTCGCTCGGCGTTGCGCGTGCCGCTCAGGTGGCGCGGTGGACCATCAGCCGTGGATCCGTGGGCCGCAGGTCATGCCCCCGGTGCCGGATCGGCGGGCAGGTGAGGGGGGCGGGAGGTCACGTCGGTCCAGGTGCCTGTGTCGGCGTTCCAGGTCTGCCACCATGCGAGGGCGTGCGGGGCGAGATCTGGGTCCGCGAGCAGGAAGGCGCGAAGTCGCGCGTGGTCGGCGGCGAGGGCGGGCGGGGCCTCGGTGGAGGCGCCGGGGCTGGGCCAACCCATCGGGCCGTCGCCGAATTCGTGGTCCTGCATCATGCGCAGCAGGATGTGGCCGCCCTTGGCGGCTCGGGCGATGTCGCGGCTGGTCTCGTACTCGGTGACCAGGTCGCCGAGGACCGCTTCCAGCGTCGGCGTGCCATCGCGCGCATCGGTGCAGAGCGCGGCGAACGCCTCCAGGGTCTCCATCTGCTGGCGGTAGCCGCAGGCGGAGTTCGGGTAGAACGTGTCGGGTCCGCCACAGCCGTGGTTCTCGATGCGGCCGATGATCTTCTTGTTGAGGCGCAGGGTGGCGGTGAAGGCGATGCCGTCGTGGGTCTCGTGCCCCTTGAACGAGGTCACGGTGTAGCCGGTGTGCGGGACGGTGAGTCCGCTGTGCGGAAGCCGGATCGATGTGGGTCGCACAGTGCGGTCCTTCCTTACAGGCTCGCCCGCCGGCCGGGAAGCGGTCGGCGGTGATGAAGATCGGGTGAGCCACCGTCCTCTGGGCCGGTGGCGTGTCAGAGGCTGGGGCCGCACGAACGGCGCAGTGTGGCTAGGACAGCTGGGCGGCCCGGAAGGCAGCTTTCACCTGATGCGGGATGCTCCCGCGCTCCTTGAAGGCGGGCAGGTCGAGCTGCTGGTTGGCTGCCCACCAGGCGCGGATGGCGCCGGCCCTCGATTCCCGTGTGCTGCCGGCGGCGGTCCTGCTGGTGCTGCCGGCGCGGCTCTTCGGCAGCCTGCGGGCGGCGGCCAGGAACGGACGCAGGGCGGCGGCGAACCTGTCGAAGTTGTGGTCGGCGAGGTCGATCTCGTACTCGACGCCGTCGAACGCGAACCGGTACGTGCCGACCTTCTGGTCGGTGCCGTCGACGTCGTCGACGACGATGTGCTGGATGCGGGTGGCCATAAGGCTGTTCCTCCAGATGAACGGGATAGGGGCGGACCACCCGGGCACGGGCCGTTCGGCCGGGCCCGGGATGCGCGGGGTTGTGCGGGTGGCCGGGCAACGGCCGGGTCGTGCGAGGTCACGAGGTGTCGGAGCGGGTCACGCCCCAGCGGTCACTCACCGCGTGGACGCAGCCGGTGGGAAGAGGAAAGGGCGGCCGTGTCGCCGGCCGGGTTCGCGTGATGCCCCAGCCCGGGGCGCTGGGCCTGTCTCGGCCGCCAGGCGGTTTCAGCCGGGCCGAGCGGCTTGGTGGTCCTCGGAGTCGAGGTATGTGTCCGTAGGTGGCCGGCGGTGGTCGGTAGCCATGCGACAGAGCAGGTCTTGCGTGCCCGGTGTCCGCAGGTGTCACGTGCACCCGTCGGCGTTGTCTGGGCGTACGGCTGCGGTTGACGGGCTTGGTCGGGCGCCGGTGAGAGGCTGGACCGCGCACCCGCTGCGGGTGGGCGGTTCAGGCGGGGTTCAGGCCGGTCGGCCGTGATGCGGTCGTGCCAGCTTGCGTGCGCCGATGATGCGGCCTTCCAAGTCGCGTACGTATTCGTGCAGGGCCAGCAGGTCGCCGCGATGATGCGCGGCGACGCCGACAACCAGGGCCACCACGTACCAGGTGTTGTCGAGCGGCGGCGGCAGCTCGGTGACATCCGTGGTGCCGGAGCCGAAGGCGACCAGATCGGTCGGTATGCCGTCGACCGGCGCCGCTACGTCGATCACCTGCTGTCCGAGCCGGGCCGGACGGTGATCAGGCGACGGTTCGAGGATCCGCCAGGGGGTGACGCTGCCTGCGTCGACGTTGTCCGGTGTGTCCGCGGGGAAGATGTACAGCGGATGCGGGGTCAGATTGATGATCATGTTATTCCTCTCGTTGACGTGCCGTCGCACCTGCCGACGTTGCGGGCACGCGCGTGGGTGCGCGCAGGTGGTCACGGTGAAGGTGGAGCCGGTCCGGGCTGTCGCTGGTCCCTTGGGTTCAGGGGCGCTGTGGCAACAGGTGTCCGGACCGGTTCCGCAGGGTGTGTCAGAGGGAGACCGCGATGAGCCGTTGGTCGGTGGCCGCGATGGCGTCGAGGTACCGGATCGCTTGCTCGAGGTAGGTCACCCGGTCGTCGAAGGCATCGCTGGCCGGGGCCAGCTGGCTTCCTTCGGCGGTGAGCAGTGCGTCACCGCAGGTGGCGGTCATCGCGCTGTGGTGCTGGTAGGCCATGGTTCCGGCCTGCAGCATCTCCAGCTGGTCGACCGGGAGCGGGGTGCCGATGTTGGCGGCGTTATGCACCCGCATCGCGGTGATGCGCGGCTGCTGCCAGAAGTCGGCGGCGGCCTGCTCGATGCTGTACTTTTCCGGCTCGGTGACGTGCCGGGTGTGGAAGTGCACCCACGGCTGGGCAGGGCGCGTGCCTTGCACGGCCTGCTGCCACAGCTGGTGGCGGATGCCCGAGCCCACACCGGCGGCGTGCCGCATACCAGCCAGGTCCAGGAAGCGGGCAGGTCCGCCCACGCACCAGACAGGCTGGTTCTTCACGGCTTTGCTGCGGCCGATCAGGCGACGCCCCTGCCACAGGTACAGGTCGGGCTTGGCCCAGAACCGCGGCTGCAGCGTGCCGGAGACACCGAAGTGCCGGTCGAGCTGGTGAGCCGTGAGCGACTCACTCGACAGCCCGTCGGGCAGGCACACGATCATCGTCGTGATGGTCGCGGTCGGCCTGGCCGGCGGCTGGTGCCCGTTACTGCTGGGCTTGGTGCCCGGCTGCGACGGCGGGTTCGGGACGCGCTGTCCGGTACGGGCGGCGGTCGAAGCAGTCATGAAAGGTCCTCCTTCACTGGGGCGCGCGGAAAGGGGCGCGCGGAAGTGACCGGCCCACGGGGTGCATGGGTCGGTTCACAGGAGATGGGTGGGGGTGGTGCAGGTTTGGTGCGGTGCGACCTTGGGTCGCCGCGCGGCGCGGGCGCCGACCGGCCTCGAAAGAGGGCGGTGGGTACGGGCACCGGTGGGTGCGGCGGTGGTTCCCGAAGGCGGGACCAGACCAGGGGTGGAGCGATATATAAGGAAGGTGTTGCCGTAAAAGGTAGCGTCCGGGTCTGTCAGCCCCAGCCGTTTGCATGATCGCCTGAGACGGCGTTGACCTGCGCTGTCAGATCGACGGCGAGTGCTGGCGCAAGCGCAGTCAGATTCCGCGTTTCCGACAGAGGGGGCCGCGGGTCACTGTTCGTCGAGGTCGTCGGGGAAGCGATGCGGGTTGGTGGCCGGGCTGTCGGGTCCGTGGTCCGACGGCAGTTCGTGCAGCCAGCGACGTGAAGGCGGATCGTGGGTCAGTGTCCAGACAGGGCCGGCGGGGTGCTCGGTGTGGATGCCGGTGGCGACCGGCATCGCCAGCCGCGCCCCGGCGAGGACTTCGAGCAGGTGTCGCTCGCGGCGGCGTCCGGGCACCCGCAGCAGCACCGGGTAGCGGGGGCCGCCGTTGATCACCAGGCGGGTGTACGCCTCCAGCTTGCGCACGACGGTCACGAGCTTTTCAGTGCCGTTGTCGTGCTCGAGGAAGAAGCCGATCTGCCGGCCGCCGGCCTCCCAGACGCCGTGCCCGTCCGGGCGGATTCCCGGGCCGTCGCTGTTCGCGCTGGGAACGGCTCCGTACACGGCGGTGGCGTGTTGTTCGGACCACCAGCGGGCTAGCCGGGCGTTCGGATCGGTGCGGGTGTAGGCGTGCAGGTCGACGAAGAGCTGGTTGGTGCCGATTAGGTGGCCGAGTTTGCGGCTGCCGATGATCCGCTCGGTGCGCTCCACGTTGGAGCGCGGATCGCGAGCGTCGGGGCGCAGCGGGTCGTTGAACTGCGTCGGGTAGGGCACAGCGCCGAGCGGGCCGAGGGTGTACAGGTACTGCTGGCTGCCGGTGGTGAGGTCGGCGAATCGGGTCACGGCCTGCATCGAGGTCAGCGCGGCCAAGCGCAGCCGGGCGGTACGCAGCGACGGGAACAGGGCTGTGGCGATCTGGCTGGTGGTCAGCACGTAGTGCTCGGCGAGCCATGACAGCAGCCGATGATCACGGGCGGTGAGACGCCGTAGCAGATCCAGACGTTGCAGACGGCCGGACGAGGGCTGACGGGACGAGGACGAGGAGGAGGACGACTTGCGGGGCTGAGGCTCAGGACCGGGGTTGTGATTCGCGGACATGCTGGTGCTCCTTTAGGGCGACGAGGTTGTCCCTCCGTTGGAGGGGTGTCGCAGTTGCCGAGGTGCCGGTCAGGGCCGGTGCTCGGCGGTGTGCAGGGGAAACAGCGAGCGTCCGGCGGTTCTGTCAGAGCGCCGAACGATCAGTGGTGAAGGGCGGGTGAAGCCCGTAGGGAAGGGCTGACGAAGCCCTGTCAGCTGCGCTGACAGACTTTCGCCGCCTGCCGAACAACCGAGCCGAGGTCTGTCACCGGTCCTCGGGGTTCAGCGGTCCGGCTTGTCGCCGTTCTTGCGCCGGCCTCGGCCGTTGTCCTCGGCAGGTGCCGAGAACCGGTCGACGAGTTCGTCGATCGCGCTGGTGTCCTGCGCCGGGACCCGCGCGGCCGCGGCCTGCCGGATCGCGGTCGCTTCCCCCACGACCGGCTTAGGAGGCCGCGTCTTGAACGTGAACGCCGCGGTCTGTCGGCCGGCCACCACCAGGCGCGCCACCGCGGTGTAGGCGTCCAGGTGCGCGAGGTCGTGCTCGTCGAGCTCCGGCAGGGTGTGCCGGGCCAGGACCCGGGCGTCCTCCGGCGCCACCGAGAAATAGATCTTGTTGCGGGCGTTCGCGGACGCCGCCGCCAGCAGCTCCTTCGGGAACTGGGCGAGGTCCTGGTGCGCCAAGGTGAGGGCCATCCGGTATTTGCGGGCCTCAGCCAGCATCGTGTCGAGGCTGCTGGCCAGGGTGAGGAAGTTCTGCGCCTCGTCGATGATCACGCTGCAGTCGCGGCGCCGCTCGGGCTCGACGGTGGCGCGGGCGGTGGCGGCCTGCCACACCTGCGCGAGGATCAGTGAGCCGAGCAGCTTGCTGGTGTCCTCCCCCAGCTGCCCTTTCGGGATGCGGACGAGCAGGGCGCCGCCGTCGAGGATCTTGCCCATGTCGAAGCTGGACTTCGGGTAGCGCATCGTGCGTTTGACGAAGTCCCGCAGCAGGAACGCCCGCAGCCGGGCCAGGACCGGGCCGATGACCTGCGAGCGCAGCGCCGGGTTGAGGGTGTCGTACCACTGCCAGAACCCGGACAGGCCGGCCGGATCGTCGAGGCCGACGGTCATCGCCGAGCGGAACTGCGCCGAGTTGAGCAGGGGCGGGATGTGCTGGAGCGTCACGTTCGTATGCCGCAACAAGGTGAGACAGCTGACCCGCATGACGTCGTCCATCCGCGGCCCCCAGGCCTTGGCGAAGATGTTGCCGAAGATCGACACCAGGTTGTCGACGACGAGGTCCGGGTCGTCGCCTTCGAGCGGGTTGATCGTGGGCGGGTTCTCCTGGTCCGGGTCGAAGATCACCACCCGGTCGGCCACGCTCGCGGGGAGACGGTCGAGGATGTCCAGGACCAGGTCGCCGTGCGGGTCGATGACCACGGTGCCCCGGCCGGCGAGGATGTCGTCGACGGCCATGTTGACCAGCAGCGTCGTCTTGCCGGAGCCGGTTGAGCCGACCACGTGCGTCTGGTAGCGGGCATCGGATACTGCGAGCGCGACTGGGTGGCCGCCGACCTCGGCGTCGCCGAGGATCTTCATGCCACGCCCGCCGGACGGGATCGCGACAGGGGCCGGCATCGACTTGGCGCGGGCCCGGTCCAGGCCGGGAACCGCCAGGTCCTGTGGTAGTGCGGCCAGCACCGCGAGCTCGGGCGTGGAGGCGAGGAAGCCGGCGCCGAGGCGCCGGGCCGCGGCGACGGCGACCGGTTGCCGCATCCGGGTGCGGTGGGCGAGCCGGTTGCGGGCGGCGAAGACGGCGTACGCGGAGGCGATCGTGTCGGCGATCCCGCGTAGCCGGTTCTGCGCGTGGTTGCCGCCGCGGGCGGTGTCCTTGGCGACGACGTACCGGATTCCGATTGTCCACAGGCTGTGGACGGTCTTGTCGAGGATCGCGCGGACGTCGCGTTCGATGCCCGGGTCACGGCGGGTCGCCGTGGTGGTGCTGCGGCCGGTCGGAGCGCTGCCGGGCAGGAACACGTCCAGGATCCACAGCAGCGGTGCCGCCGGATTGAACACCGGCAGGGCGGTCTTGCCGTCGCGTAGCCGTCCGGCGGCCCGCCGGGCCCGTGCCGCCCGCCGTGGCGCGGCGGGCCGGGCCAGGATCTGCACGCAGGCGTACTCGTCGTTCTTGAGCTGGGAGCCGGCCGACATCAGCGCCCGCAGGGGGTCGGCGTCGTGATCGGTCTGCAGGGGCAGCCACTCGGCCGCCTGTGGCAGCAAATGGCCGCCGGTGCCCATGCGCGCGTCGAGCGGGATCGGTGGCCGGGCTTGGCCGGTGGTGCAGGCGGAGCCCGGCCAGGCGGCACGGATCGCGGCCTCGACCGCGCCCTGCGGGACGGTGCCGGGCACCCACACGCTGATGATCAGCTGCCGGCCGGTCCAGGTGTACTGCCAGACCAGGTGCGGGCTGCCGTACAGCAGCCGCCGGCGCCGCGACGGGGTGAGGGTGCCGTGCAGGTTCGCCCACACCGCGGTCGCGTTGTGCGCATCGACCTCCGGCGGCGGCGCCACTGTCACGAGGCGGGCACCTTCGGCGTGCCGCTGGTGCCGCCATCCGGCGATCAGGTTGCGGGCGGCGACCCAGGCGACGAGCAGGCCGGCGGCGACGGCGAGCAGCCACGGCCGCTGGGCGGCCCAGTCCATCGCGTGCAGGAGCCACTGCGCGGGTGTGCTGGGGGCGGAAAGGAATCCGGCGCCCGGTCCTGACGGACCGGGCGCCGGAGAAGGCGACAGAAGGACGGTGGGTGGCGACGCTGTCATAGGTCGGTCTCCTCGTCGTCGAGGCTGGCGAGATCGGACGGCTTGGTCGTCGCGAGGGTGTGCTCGGCGCGCGAGGAGATCGCCTCGAATCCGGTCCGGTTCGCCCCGGAGATCAACAGGCCGTGCCCGACCCGGGCGGACAGCAGCATGCGCCGCTCACCGGCCGTGAGGCCGAACGCGTCGGCGACCTGGCCGATCGCCTGTGGCGCCTGCTTGAGCAGGACCTGGGTGGCGGCGTTGGCCACTACCGCCTGGCCGAGGTCGGTGCCGAGCACGTCGGCGACGTCCTGGGTGACCACGCTGAGGCCGGCGTTGCGTTTGCGGCCCGCCTTGCTCATGCGGAACAGGAACTTCGCGCCCTCGCCGTCGCGCATGAGCAGCCACGCCTCGTCGACCACCACGAGACGGCGCACCCCCAGCCCCGCCCGGCCGGGGGCGTCGACGCTGCGCCAGATCGCGTCCAGTGCCAGGAGGGTGCCGACGGTGCGCAGCTCGTCGGGCAGCTGCCGCAGCGACCAGACCACCAGGTGCCCGTCCGGGCGGGTGGTGGTCGGCGCGTCGAACAGGCCGGCGAAGGAGCCGTGGACCCAGGGGGCGAGCCGGGCTGCCAGCTGCGCGGCGGCCGGATCCGTGTCTGCTTCCAGCACGGTGGAAAGGTCGCGTAGCAGTGGGGCGGGCCGGCGGTGGGTGGCTGGGTCGGCGGTGATCCCGGCCTGCCGGTATACCGCGAGGATGGCGCGGTCCAGGGCGGCGCGTTCGGCCGGTGGCGGCGTCTCGGCCAGTAGGACCGCGATCAGGGTGTGCAGGAACAGTCCGCGGCGGGTGAGCACGTCGGGGCGGGTGTCACCGACCGGCAGGTCGAAGGGGTTGATCTTCACGCCGGGGCTGCCGAGCCGCACGATGGTGCCGCCGACCGCGTCGGCGAGGCGTAGGTACTCGTCCTCCGGGTCGACGACCGCGACACGTACCTGCTGGTACAGCTGGCGCAGGACGTCGAGCTTGACGAAGTAGGACTTCCCTGCGCCGGAGCGGGCCAGGACGATCGAGTTGTAATTCTCCTGCGCCCACCGGTCCCACCAGACGATGCCTTGCGAATCCGGGTTGATGCCGTAGAGAACGCCGCCGGTCTCGGCGGGGTCGCCGGGCAGCGGTGCCGGCAGATCCGCCGACGCGAGGGGAAACGCGGCGGCGAGGGCCTGGGTGTCCATGGTGCGGCGCATCTGCAGCGAATCCGTGGCCAGGGGCAGGGTGGTGGTCCAGCCGGGCAGGTGCCGCCACGTCGCCGGCTGCACCTCGATCAGCGTGGACGCGGCGGCGGCTTTCACCTGTGCGCACGCTTCGAGCAGTTCGGGCTCGGTGCGCGCGTGCACGGTCAGGTACAGGCCGACGCGGAACAGCTTCGCCGCGCCGCGGGCCAGGCGTTCGGCGAGGTCGGCGGCGTCCTCGGCGGCGGCCTCCACGTACGGGTCGGACAGCTTGCCCTTCACCGCGTCGGCCCGCCTCGATGACTCGAACCGGGCGCGCTGGGTGCGTAGCCGGGCCGCGGCGGTCGGGGCGGGGATCGGGTCGATGTGCAGGGCCAGGTCGAGCCGGCCCGGCCAGGACAACAGGGGTTCGAGCCACGCCGGTCCGACCTCGGCCGGGTATCCGGTGACCACCAGGGTGGCGGCGTAGCCGTCCCCGATCCGCAGGCAGCGCGGGGTGACCTCGACCGAGGCCGGGGCGGTCGTGGTGGCCAGCGCTGAAGAGGCGCCGGTGCGCGGCGTGTCCTGGCGGGTGGTGCGGGTACGTGTCTTCACAGTCGTCTCCTGGAGGGGGCCTGGCTGGGGCCGGTGATGACGGTGTCCGGTGCCGCGAGGCCACCGGGGCGCGGCGGCCGGTACGGGTCCGCCGCCGCGGCCAGGGCCGCGGTCGCGGCGTGTCCGTCGAGGACGCGGGTCGTGACCCCGAGGCCGGACAGCGCGCGGACGGTGCCGTCCGCACGGCGGCGGGCGGCGTGCTCGCCGCGCTCCCCGGTGCTGGTGCGGGCGACGATGAGGACCTGCCTGCGCAGCGGATCCCTGCGTTCGGCGAGATCGTCGAGGAACTTCGCGTGGTCGGCGGCGGCCTCCGCCAGCGCCGGGTGCGGCAGCTGCTCGGCGGCTGCCGCCAGGGTGCGGGCGTGTGAGTGCAGGTCGACCGGCTGCGCGGACACGACGATCTGCGTCGGCGTCGACAGCGAGTTGAGCCACCGGCCGAAGGCGTCGATCAGCGCGGTCTGCTCGTCGCTGGTGCGCAGCGCCAGGTTCACGGTGGTCGCCGCGACCATCGCCGCCGTGCCGCCGCCGAGGCTGATCTCACCGTCGTCGCTGATCGCGTCCGCGGGAAGTTTCAGCGGCGCGGGCAGCATCACCCGCGCCGCCGGCGCCTCGACCCAGTCCGGGATCTTCGCGGTGGTGTCGGTGGTCGACAGCGCCCGCGGCGTCCGAGAGTGGCGGACGGCGGCGAGCAGCCACACGTCCAGGCTCAGCCCGTCGCGGCGGCCGCCCGCGATCCCGAAGACCAGGCCGCCGCCGATGACGGCGGCGCCGAGCAGCACCGGCACCGGCACCCGGTCCTGCAATCCCCGCCAGGCGCCGTAGAAGATGACGGCGGCGACCGCGAGGATCGCCAGCTGCCGAAACGTCAGCCCATAGGCGACTTTGTCCGGGGCGTCCACGTCAGCGGGCATCCGAGCCCTGCCGTCGGTGTCGCGGCGTTCGGTCATCGGGCACCTCCGACGCCCGGCAGCAGCCGGGTCAGCTGCTGCACTGCCACGACCCGGATCACCATGGCAAGGAAGTTGGTGCTGCGGCCTCCGTCGGTGGCGAAACGGCGGACCAGGCCGGGAACCTTTACACAGGTCCACAGCAGAACCATCACGACGAACAGGTTCAAGATGCTGCCGGGCTCGACCGGCAGGCCGAGCGCCGGCAGCATGGCGTCCGGGTCGATCAACATCCACTGCGCGGCGAACAGCACGAACCCTTGCAGGATCGGGATCGCGAGGACGCCGGCGAGCGAGCGCCACCACAGCCGGGCGACCGGGTCGGTCTGCGGCAACGCGTGGCAGGCCAACGCGATCGGTGCGGCGGCGGCGAGCACCAACGCGATCGCGAACCTGACGATCGAGGAGCAGCAGGTGACGGCCAGCAGGAACAGGATGATCGCCACGCAGACCAGGAACAGGATTCCGCCGGTCTCGCCGGAGTTGTCGATGTGGTCGCGCATCGCCTGGACCGTGCCGGCGTGGTCCAGGTCCTGTTCGGTCAGCGCCGCGGTCAGCGCGTTGGCCAGGTCGATCATCTGGCCGGCGATCAGCTGCGAGAAGTGCGCGGCGGTGAAGCCGACCACGCTGCGTGGCAGCAGGTCCTTGACGGTGTAGCGGGAGCGTTCGTCGCCGCCGGAGGCCATCGTCAGGACGCCGATGGCCAGGAACACCAGCACGAAGACCGTGTCGACGATCCAGACGGCGCGGCCGGTCAGTGCCTGCACCTGCGGCAGCGCGGTCACGTTCGGGGTTACCAAGAAGATCTTGGTCATCAGGGCGAACAGTCCGTCGAGGGCGTCGACCAGCAGGCCGGCGAACCAGTCCAGGACGCCGTCGAGCATCCATCCCATGATCAGCCCCCGACGATGCCCTTGACGACCTGCAACAGGATCGGGGCGAGCACGGCCAGGCCGTAGCCGACCAGGGCGTTACGCAGGGCGCCCTTGGCCTTGTCGACCTGGGCCGGGTCACCGCCGGCGGTCGCCCAGTACACCCCGGCCAGGACGAGGAAGAGGGTCGCCACGGCGGCGAGGATCCCCATGACCCACGCCTGCAGGTTCGCGACGACCTGCGGCAGAGTGTTCGCCGCCAGAATCATGGCGCCGCCGGGATCGGCGTGCGCGGCGGACGGGGCGAACACGATCAGCGTGACCGTGGTGACGGACGCGGCGGCGAGCCGGATGTGGCGCCGCGGAAAGGAACGGTGGGTGTTCTGGGCACGCGGACGTGCCCGCTCGATGCGGGACATGGCGGGGTTCACCTCCCGCCGCGCACCGCGCTCGAAGGCGCGGTGCGCGGCGATGCTCGAAACAGCGGATGGGAACCGCCGCCGGGCAGCGCAGGACGCAAGGCGATGTCGACGCGTGTCCGCAGGGTTGCCTCGGGAGGAGCTCGTCCTCCCATTCGGGTTCGGCATTCGATGTGGTGTCAGCGCATCAAAGGGCGCGGCACCCGAGGCACCCTGGCTCGCGTCAGCCCTGTCCCAGGCTCGGCGGCGAGCGGAAACCGCGTCTTCGGCGCCAGCTCTCCCGGCGTCTTCGCGGTTCCGCACACCCACACCGGGGTTTGTCGGCTATGGCGAACACTCACCGGTCTGACACCGGTCCGACAGCACCGGACCGGGTCTGACAGTGCAGGTGTCTCGTCTCAGCGAATCTGTCTGCGTCCCATTGGGTCTGTCCTCGCTGTCAGAGAAATCAGCAACGCCGCGATCCGGATCCGATGAGACAACCGCGCCCATCCGTCTCGCTCGGCCAGCCCTCCGCTGGGCAGGTGGACCGCTACCGTCCGCCGGGGCCTGCTCGATCCCTGCAGCGCACCCGGCTCGCCGAGACGGGCGTCTCGCTGTATCTGGACGCCGACCTACCCGACCCCGCCGGCACCAGCCCGACGCCACCGCACACCTGGAGGCTCGGCCATGAGCGTGCGCAGCGTCAGCGCGACTCGGGGCGGCACCACGGGCACAACGCCGACGTCGCCGCAGTGCAGTTACACAGTATGTGATCAACTCAGTACGCTAAGCTTCGCGCCCATCGATGGCAGTGGACGAGAAGTGCCGAGGTTAACCATGTGGACATGGATGAAGGGCAATACCGCGGCGGCCACCGCTCTAGGTGTCATTCTCACCGCCCTGACAGGCGTCATCGGCGTCTTGGCGCTGGGGCGCGATATCGCCGACTGCACGCTCAATGGTTGCGGCGAAAACAAGCGGCCTCCAACGGCTGCGGTCGCCACTCCGCCACCCACGTCGAACGGCCCGGCGATATCCGAGACGTCGTCCGCTCCGACCACAGCGCCGTCATCGCCGGATGCGCCTGAGCCTCCCGAGGGCGAGAACGTCGACGACCCGCCCCCCGGAACAGGCGAGACGCCGCCGGGCAACGAGTCGCCCTACCTGGCCGACCTGGAAGCTGTCACCTCGAACAGTTTCAAGAAAGGCCCGGTCGGCCTGGCCGACAAGACCTTGTTGCACTCGCTCACGCGCAACATCAACAACTGCACGACCGACGGGACCGCTTCCTACGCTCTCGGTGGACGCTACGCGAAGATGACCGGGCAATTCGGGTTGAGCGACCGCACGCCGAGGGCGGACGCCCGGATCGCGCTGGAGATCCAAGGCGACGGCAAGGCGCTCAAGTCGTTCGAGTTCACCCTGAACGACGGTGCCGTTCCGGCGACCATCGACGTGCAGGACGTGAGCCGGCTGGAACTCCACTGGACGTATGTGAATCCTCAGCTGTGCGTCAGTGCACGTCCCGTCGCCCAGCTCGTCATCGGCGATGCGAAGCTGGCTGCGAAGTGACCTTCATCGGCGAAACCATGAGGCGCCGATGCGGCTCCATCGAATCCACCTTCGCAACGGTTCGGCTCCGCACGAAGGTCACGAAGGGTGCCGGCAGCGCGGGCCGCCGCCTTGGCGATGGTCTTCAAGCTGGTGGAGTCCGCCCAGCAGCAGTGGCGGGCCGTGAACGCACCCCACACCTCGTTGCCCTGGTCCGCGTCGGGGCCCGCCTCGCGTGAGGCGTCCTGGTCGAGCGACCCGCAGCCCGGGCGGCATGAACACCACCGACTGACGCCGGAGGAAAACCGGTGGCAGACCCGGCCCGCCAATGGTCAAGATCGCGGCATGTCCACCTTCCTGGCGACCGACCGGCTCATCCTGCGCGCGTTCACAGCGGCCGACACCGACTAATCTGCTCGCCCTGGACGACGACCCCGAGGTCATGCGCTTCATCAACGGTGGCCAACCCACCAGCCGCGAGGCGATCGAGACGCGGACCCTCCCGCGACTGTTGCACGACTACCCGTGCTGGCAGACCCGCGGTTACTGGGCCGCGCAGGAGAAGACCACCGGCACCGTCCTGGGGTAGTTCGAGTTCCGCCCGTTGCAGGAGCACAGCCCCGCCGTGGTCGAACTCGGTTACCGGCTGAACCAGGCGACATGGGGGCGCGGTTACGCCACCGACGGCTCCCGGGCCCTGATCCAAAGGGTTCACGGACCTGAAGGTCGAGCGGGTCACGGCGAACACCATGGCCGTCAACACCCGTTCCCGTCGCGTCATGGAGAAGTCGGGCCTGTCCCTCGTCTGGACCTTCACCGGAGACTGGCCGGAAGCGATCGAGGGTTCCGAACACGGCGAAGTCGAGTACGAACTCACCCGGGCTGAGTGGGAAAGACTCGGTAGACATCAACGACCCAAATCCACAACTCTTGACAATTTCTCGCGTGTCGGCAGGGGACTAGGTCTGCCGGCTCGTGGCGCCGGGCCGGTCGGCGCAGTCGCATCCGTCGTCAGTCGCGACGGCCGCCGGGGACGGGGTTGCCGTGCGGACCGGACTCAACGGCAGCGGCGGGCTGGCCTGTCAGCGCGAATCTGGGGGCCACCACGACAGCGGGCCCGACACGAGGTGTCGGGCCCGCGAGAGGGACGGCGTTTCGCTCAGGCGACAAGCAACTGCGTCGTCGCCGCGGGAATCCGGCGACCGACCCGGATCCGCTGACGCTGCTGTGCCTTGCGCGCCCATTCCTCACGCAGCTGAGGCGAGGTCGCCTCGGTGAGGGAGCCGTCGCTGACCGCCTCGGCGATGCGAGCGTCGAGGCGCTCGATCCGGCGGCGCAGCGTGTCCACTTCCAGGCCCAAACGGGCGGCGATCGGTTCGATCGCCCGACGCCCCAGGCGAAGGTCGATGTAGGGCTGCTCATCGTCGGCGTCGACGATGCCCAGCTGCACCGCGCGCCGCACCAACAGATCCGGATGGCCCCAGGGCCGTTTCGGCGTGCGGGGCCCGGTCACATGCTCGAGGAGCTCCTCGGGCAGCGGAATGGCTTCGACACCGTCGCGCTGGCGCAACTCGTACCCGGCACGCCACGCCGCTTTGCACAGTGCCGCGTACGGGGCCGGCCGGACGAGGTCGACCCGGTCACGCAACGCGGTCAGATACCCGGTGAGGATCTCCGCGTCCAGGTCGTAGCTGTCGTGCGCCCAACCCCGGGCGAGCTGGCCGGCGTAACGGCGCAGCGCAGGTAGGGCGAGGGCGGTCGCGGCGATCACCCAGGCCGGGCCGTCGAGGCGGGCACGCCGGATCAATTCCCGCCACACCGCGTCCCGGGCTTCGTACGAGCGCGGGTGTTCGAGCAGCCAGCGGTCCAACGCGAGAAGAGTGATCCGGTCCTCGGACAGGTCTGTGCCCTCACGTATCGCGTCCAGGTCCAGCATCAGTGGCTGCGGCCCGGTGGTCAGGGCGGTGAACGCGGCGTCGAGGGCGTCCAGCGGCGAGTCGGGCCAAACGGTGGCGGTCATCCACGAACTCCCATGATCAATGGCGGCGAAGTCAGCGACGACGATCCCCTTGCCCGGGAGCGCCGCGCTCTGGTGTGCCGTCGATTGGGCCACGACCGTCCGACAGGGCCCCGACAGCGCAGGTCACCGACCATCCGTGGACGGATTCCGATGTTTCCGACAGCGGGGATGCGATAGACCAGGACAGGCTGACATCGTGCCGACACATCGCCGCTGGCCTGGGCCGTCATGGACACGATGGTCGGTGAACGCCCCTTCGCCGAGCCGTCGCGCCCAGTTCTGACAACGGTCGCGCAGGCGTCACAGACCGACGAACGGCGTCTCACAGCGGTCCGACGCCGACCCAACACGCCGCTGCGAGTGGTGGTGAGCGTGAAGCACGCCGAGCACGGCGTTTGCTGGGGCCTGGCGTCGGCAAGCACAGCCAGGCATACAGTCGCCGCTGCCTGTGCGCGTTATCCCCCACGCGACCAAACCGGCGACGAACCTCCGTACACCACTGCGTTGATCGAACGAACTGACCAGCGTGAACAAGCGGCAGAACACGGCGAGTGGGGCGTGAAGCCCGAAATAATCCTGCGAAGAAGGCGCCGCAGGCCTGTGACTCAGTCGTCGGGGTCGGGGCCTTCCGAGCCAATGGTCAGCTTGTTGCGGTTCCCTCGCATCAGGTGATTGATGCCGACGAAGACGTTGTCTCTGTCGGGAAGCTCACCGGGCGGAACGGTCGGCTGCGGCAGGCTCTCCCGCCGGTCGACGATCTCCGAGTCGTCACCAACCATCATCGATCCGATGCCGGAGTATGCCGACGTCCCCTGCGCTCCTGGCACTCCGGCAACCGGTTCCGTGGCAAGCCGTCCGGATTGGTCTACGGGAGGGCGCCGGCCGTCGCCGCGCGCGTACGCGTGCACCCCGAGACCGAAGGCCAGGATGGATACCAGGAAGCTGCCGACGCTGGCGTAGCCGTCGGCCGCACCGAGCGGCTGGACGATCAGGACGGCGAGGGCGGCGACCGCCAGCACCACACCGACGGCCATCGGCGGTACCCACTTACTCATGCGCTTGTCCCTTCCTCGGACCACGGGTTACCAGCCGCCAGGGCCCGCTATGTCGGTGCGCATCGACGGTGCGGCGGCAGGGTTCGGCGGATACACCAAGCCGAGACGCGGCGACGCGGGAGACACCCGGACCGGCGTGACGGGCGATACCGGTGTGGGAACCTCGGCGACCCGCAGGCCTGCGATCGCTGTCTCCAAGGTGGCGACGTTCCACCCGGGGCGCTGCAGTTTCAAGGACTGGTGCAATTCGTTGTCGACACCGACCATGACCACCGCGGCGCTGGTGACCGCCGTGGTACCGAACAGGTGCCCGATCATCGTGTCCGGGCGGCCGGGGGCGGCGGCCTCGATCAGGGCGAGATCATCCGTGCGGCCAGCCAGATTCAGCGTCTGTGTCAGGAACCGCGCGGTGTGCGGGCCCGGCGCGGGCTCCTGCAGGGCCGTGACGAACGCCGTCACATAGTCACGGTGCTCGGCGAGCAGTCCCGTGATGGGGATCTGCGATCTGTCCAGAACGAAGCTGTCGTTGATGGTCATCCGGTTGTGGTCACCCACCTGCACTCCCTTGCAGGACACCACCCTGAGGTGCTCGGGGCGGTTGATCTGCTGGTGCAGCGAGGATGGTTCGGCTCCCGCGGGTCCGAGGAACTCGGCGAGGGCCTTCTGGAAGTCCCTGATCGCTGCGCCGCTCGGGGCTTTCCCGGCCGCGTCGTGCAGCAACCGGTTCAATGCCCGCATGAGCGGACCCGAGGTGAAGTCGCTCAGCGAGATCTCCAGGCGCCTGATCCGGTAGCGCTCCTTGAGGTCGACGCGGTTGTCGTCGCCGCTGACCACGGCGGTCGCATCGCGAACGGCGAGGCGGTGTTCGCGCCAGGCCAGGCCAGCGGAGCGCCGGCCGCGGGGGTCGATGTGGGCGCCGGTGTGGGCCGTGACGTCGAGGACGACGGGCAGGATCGGCCTGCTCGGCGCCGCCGTGCGCGGCCGCGCACGGCCTGCCGGCGCCGCGAAGGCGTCGGGGGCCGGGGCCATCCGAGCCGGCACGGCGGCGAAGTCGGCGTCTGCTCGGGTCACCGAGGACGCGGTGGGCCTTGCGACGGGACGTGTGGAGAGGCTGTCGAATGCGATCGAATCCGCCGCCGGACTCCTCCTGGTCGGGACACGCGGCACCGCCGAACCACCTAGTGCGGTCGTATTCGCCGCAAGGCGTCGCAGGGGCTCGGCAGGCGGCTGCGTGGCCATCGGCGTCACCGGCGCCGGCGCCGGTCGCAGGGTGGCCGTGCTGCCCCAGACGGGACGTGCGGCCGGAGATGGTTGCGCGCGGCGGCGGAACCACAAGTGCAGGCACCACAGCATCAGCACCACGCCGAGCGCGATGACCACCGGCAGCCAGTAGGAACGGCCTCCGGTGATCAGCAGCCAGCCCGTTGCGGCGAGCGAGACGACGACGCCTGCGTACGGTCGGGCGCGGGCCGGCCGCCGCGCACCCTCGTCCGGGAACGACAACAGCAGATGCCAGGCCAGACCGGTCAGCAGAAACACCCGCAAGACCGCCCCGCCGGTGAACGCCGCCGGCAACGCCAGCACCAGCAGGAGAAAGGTAAGCGGCCGGCCTAGCCGGGCGCGCCACGACCGCGCGAGCACGACGACCGTCCACACCGTCACGGCGACGAGGATCAAGAACCCCTCCGACATGGACCAAGAGTAGCCATGCACACACCGAACGTAACCTCTCGTCGTGTCGGACTTGGGCTCGCGGCTGTCAGCTGGAGCGCGGCGGCTGACAGGTCGGGCAGGACAGATGGCAGCGGTTCTCATCAGGTCTTGATCGCGGCGTTGCTGTCTGACAGTGAGGACAGTCCCATGGGACGCGGTCAGATTTACTGAGCCCGGACAACAGACACCGGTCCGGTGTCGGAGTTCTGTTGGACCGCTGACAGAACGGTGAGTGTTCGTCACAGCGCACAAACGGCGTTGTGAGGGTGTCAGCGCATCACGGCGCGGCGCGGAGCCGACCACTTCATGAGCGAGCACACGCCGCAGCACCACACCGAGAAGTCCGAGTCCATCGAACAGCCCGCGATCGGCGCGGCGCAGACCGATCTGGTCGCCGGTGACCCGCCGGTCCCGATCACCGTCTGGCGCACCGCCCGGACCGAGGCCGACGCCGGTCGCTCCATCGGCGCCCGCCTCGCCAGCCGGCTGATCGCCGCCTACTCCCGCCCCGGTGAGATCGTCGTCGACCTTACCGACGGGCACGCCCTCACCCATGCCTGCACGATCGGTGGCCGCGAGCACAGGGTGGCATGGTTCACCGACGCCGCCAGCATGATCATCGGCCCGGTCAGTCCGGCATCGATCGACGATGACCCCTCGCTCGAGGTCGCCGACGGCGAGCACGACGACGAGGTGGATCCGCCGGAGGTGTCCGTCTGGTTCGGTGACGACCTCACCGACCCGGCGCTGCACCCGACCGGCACCCCGGTCGACGTGCCCGCCGACGGGTCGCTGTACGGCGTCACCAGCCTGGTGGTCGCCGGATGGCCGCTCGACGCGACCGGCGAGGCCGCCAACCGGGTCCGCCTCGCCTGGCTGCTTGCCGCCTGCGCGCAGCTGCTGCGCCCCGGCGGCTGCCTCATCCTCGTCGTCACCGTCCCGGCCGGCGCTGCGCCGGCGCCGGCGGACTTCACCTCGGTGGTGCAGGCTGCGGCCGGGGTCCGGCTCGGCTACCTGCAGCACATCGTCGCGGTCGCCGCCGACACCGACGGCGACGCGTTCGTCTACCACCTGGCCACCGACGAGGAGCTGCTGGCCCTGACCGGCGCCACCGACGGCTGGCAGGCAGCGCATCTGCGCGTGCACGCCGACCTGCTGGTGTTCAGCCAGATCCCGCAGCCGGGATCCGCCCGCGGCCGGCGTGGCGGCACGGGGCGGCAGGGTGGTGGCCGCCGTGGCTGAGCCGCGAGAGACCACCTCCGGAACGCAGAGCCCCGCGCAGAATGAGCGCGGCGGGCGACACCGCACGTATGACGGCCGGCACCGCACCACTGAGTCGGACGGCCTGAGCGTGTGGGCGACCGCCCAGTCGACCGGGCCGGTGCAGCGCAAGGGCCGGTACGTGGCCGAGTCGGTTAAGCACCCCGCCCGGATGCTGCCGGCGATCGCCGCGCACGCCATCGCCCACTACACCCAGCCCGGAGACCTGGTCCTGGACCCGATGTGCGGGATCGGCACCACCCTGGTCGAGGCCGTGCACGCTGGCCGCGACGCGTTCGGCGTGGAGTACGAGTCCCGCTGGTCCGATATCGCCGACGCCAACATCAAGCACGCCCACACCCAGGGGGCGACCGGCCGGGCCGGGGTCATCCGCGGCGACGCCACCCAGATCCTGTCGCTGGTTCCGGCCGCCCTGACCGGGCAGGTCGCCCTCGTGGTGACCTCGCCGCCGTACGGGCCGACCGTGCACGGCCTGGTCCAGCCCGGCGACGACGGCGTCCAGAAATCCGACAACACCTACAACGACGGCACCGACCGCGGCAACCTCGCCTACCGCGACCTGACCGGCCTGGCCGACGGGTTCGCGCAGATCCTCGCCGGCTGCGCAACGCTGCTGCGACCCGGCGGGTTCGTGGCCGTGACCGCCCGGCCGTGGCGCAAGAACGGCCAGCTCGTCGACCTGCCGTCCGCCGTGATCGGCGCCGGCATGCGGGCCGGGCTCACTCCGGTGGACCGGTGCGTCGCCCTGCTCGCCGCAGTCCGCGACGGCGGCCTGGTGGCGCGGCCCAGCTTCTTCCAGCTGCAGGCGGTCCGCAAGGCCCGCACTGCGGGCACGCCGATGCACCTGATCGCCCACGAGGACGTCCTCGTGTTCCAAAAGTCCGAGACGCCCGATGGCGGGGTGGTGGTGTGACTGCACCTGCCGCCCGAATTCTTTCGCTCGGCGCCGGCGTCCAGAGTTCGGCGCTGCTGCTCCTGGCGGTCCAGGGCAACATCCCGCCGTTCGACGCGGCGGTCTTCGCCGATACCGGGTGGGAGCCGGCCGTGGTCTATTCGCATCTGCGTCGACTGCAGCCCGTGGCTGCACCGGCCGGCATTCCGATCGTTCGGGTGTCGGTCGGCAACATCCGCGACGACGCCCTCGATCCGGTGCACCGGTTCGCGTCCATGCCCCTGTTCACTCTCGGCCCGAACGGCGAGAAGGGCATGGCGCGACGTCAATGCACCAGCGAGTACAAGATCCGACCCATCAAGCGGGAGGTTCGCCGAAGGCTCGGCTACCCGCATCCGATCCGGGTTCCGGACGGGGTGCACGCGGAGGTGGCGATCGGTATCTCCCTCGACGAGTTGATGCGGGCGCGGGACTCCGACGTGCGGTACATGCGACACGTCTTCCCGCTGCTGGACCTGAGATGGCGGCGCGACGACTGCATCGCCTACCTCGCCGAACACGGGCTCGGTGACACACCCAAGTCGAGCTGTATCGGATGCCCATTCCACGACGACGGATTCTGGGCCGACCTCAAGGCCCGCAGTCCCGCCGAGTTCGCCGACGCCGTCGACTTCGACACAGCGATCCGGCACGGGTCGGCGCGCGCCAACGCCGACGGCCACCCGCTACGCGGCCGGTACTACCTGCACGCCCAGCGAGTGCCCCTCGACCAGGTGGTCCTGCGTCCCCGCCGCCGCAGCACCCCCGACGACACGCCGGGGTGCGGGCCGTTCACCTGCCCCCACCCCAGCGAGGCCATCGACCCGGAGCCGGCGGCCGGGCTGGGGGTGGCGTGAACAGTGCCGATCTGGCTGACCGCTCCACCCGATCCGGCGCACCGGTGCGTATCGGGTCGTTGTGTACCGGGTTCGGTGGACTCGACCTGGCCATCGAACTGGTGCTCGGCGGCCAGCTCGCCTGGTACGCCGAGACCGAACGGCATGCCTGCACCGTCCTGGCCCACCACTGGCCCGACGTCGCGAACCTCGGCGACATCCGCACCGTCGACTGGAGCACCGTCGCCCCGGTCGACATCATCACCGCCGGATTTCCCTGCCAGGACATCTCCAACGCCGGGAAACGCGCCGGCATCACCGGCGTCCACAGCAGCGTGTGGACAGCCGTCGCCACAGCCGTTCGCGCGCTTCGACCGGCGTTCGTCTTCGTGGAGAACGTGGCCGCGCTCCTGCGCCGCGGGCTCGACGTCGTCCACGCCGACCTGGCCACGCTCGGGTACGACACGAGCTGGGTATGCCTACGCGCATCCGACATCGGCGCAGCCCATCGACGCGACCGCGTGTTCCTGCTGGCCGTCCGGGCCGATCTCCTCACCGCAGACGCCCACCCTGCCGACGCCGTGCGCCCGTGACGGCAAGGGCCCGGGTCTGCCCCGCAGTCTGCCGGACCTCATCGAGCCCGGCGGTAGTCGGCACGCTCTGCTGCCGACCCCCACAGCGGCCAGTGCCGATTCGAACCGGCCACTATCGCCGGGGGCTGCCCGCAGGCCCAGCCTGCCGCAGTTGGTCCGCGAGCAGCTCTCGGCCGGGAGGTTGCTGCCCACCCCGACGGTGGCAGACTCCCGCTCCTCGGCGAATGCCACCGCCCGGCGGACCAAACCCACGGTCGAGCATGTCGGTCGTACTCTGACCGACGCCGCCCGGTTGCTGCCCACGCCGCGGGTCAGTGACACCGGCACTCCCGGCCGGCGAGCCGGGAAGGGGTTCCGTCCGCCGCTGTCGCAGGTGCTGCTGCCCACCCCACGCGCCACCGACGGCGCCAAGGGCTGCCCTGGACAACGGGGTTCGTACGGCGATCTCACGCTGCCGTCGGCGGCGGTCCGAGTACGCACGTTGCCGACGCCGCGTGCCTCGGACGGGCACGGGCCCTGGCGGCACGGCACCGGCGGTGTCGACCTCACCACGGCGGTCGCCGACCTCGGGATGATCGACCAGCAGCGCTGGGGCGGTTACGCCG
This sequence comes from Actinoplanes sp. NPDC049668, assembly GCF_044465445.1. NCBI lineage: Bacteria > Bacillati > Actinomycetota > Actinomycetes > Micromonosporales > Micromonosporaceae > Actinoplanes > Actinoplanes sp. NPDC049668. The sequence continues at coordinate 15,405 of NZ_JBITLR010000006.1, read as the reverse complement.
AGGCGGTCGCCCGCTGGGAGGTGCTGCTCGGCCGGCCGGTTCCGGAGCCGACTCAGCCCGGCCGGCACGGCAAACCGGTGCTGGCTCCCCCGTTCGTCGAGTGGCTCATGGGCCTCAGAAGGGGCTACGTCACCGATCTGGGGCTTCCGCGTACCGCCGCGTTGCGGGTGCTCGGCAACGGGGTCGTCCATCAACAAGCGGCAGCCGCGTTGCGGCTGTTGCTGTGCCCCGACCGGTGGGTGCGCCGATGACCGTCACCCGGTCCAGCCCTTGGCATTTCCTGACCTGCCCGCGCAGGGCCCGCGTCTCTCGGATCTTGGCGCGCGCCGCGCTTCCCGTGCCGACGGCCCTCCCGCACGGGCCGGCGGCTTTCCCTCCCCTTCACGTCTCCGGAAAGGACGCCCTGCCATGACGATGCCCGACCACGACACGGCCGACCACCCGACCCAGCCGAGCGATGTACACGAGCGATCGGGCGACACCATCTGGACCGTCGAACGGATCCGCGCCCTCGGCCTGGTCACCGACATCGCCACCGCAGCGCGGATCTTCGGCTTGTCCCGCGCCGCCGCCTACGACCTCGCCAAACGCGACCAGTTCCCGGTCACGGTGCTCCGGTTCGGCACCCGCTACCGCATACCGGTCGCGGCGATCCTCCAGGCCCTGCACCTGCCCGTCGACGACGAGCAACCGCCCGACCCGCTTCCGCCGGCGGCGACTTGACCCGGTCCGGAAGGCACGCGTCGATCACCCACGACGAATCCGCAGCATCCGGCTGCACCACAACCCCGAGGAGCCACCCACCATGGCGGAAGGACCCGTCCACAAGATCTGCACCTGCCGCAACGCCAACGGCAAGAAACTCGGCACCAAGTGTCCCCGGCTGCGCCGCGCGGGCGGGTCCTGGAGCGCCACCCACGGCCGGTGGGGATACCAACTCGAACTGCCACCGAAAGCCAACGGAACGCGCCGGCAGCTGCGCCGCAGCACCTTCGACAGTTCCAAGCAGGCCGAGGCCGATCTGACCAAAGCCAAAGACCTCCTCAGCCTCGCCGGCGAAGACGCCACCCTCGCGAGAGAGATCGCCGACCTACTCCAGACGGTCAAACCGGGACACCCCCTGCCCGACCGCGACGTCATCGCCAAACGAGTCCGAGCCGGTATTCCCGCCACCGCCGACATGACCGTCGGCGAATACCTAACCCAATGGCTCGCGTCCCGCCGCAAGATCGAACCGGGCACAAGGCGTGCCTACGCCTCGCACATCCGGGTGCACCTCATCCCGCACCTCGGCGCCGTCGGCATCCAACAACTACGCGTCGAGCACATCGCGGCGATGTTCACCAAGATCGCCGAATGCAACACCACGATCGAGATCTCACGGCAAAGCGGCGACCCGGAGATCCGGGCCAGTGTCCGGGGTATGCGGACCACCGGCCCGGCAACCCAGGAGCGCATCCGCGCGACGTTACGCAAAGCACTCAGCGACGCGATCAGCCAGACCAACAACCGGCTGCTCGACTTCAACCCGGCCGCCCACGTCGAACTGCCCTCGGCGAAACAGCCCAGACCGCGGGTGTGGACGGCCAAAGCCGTCCAACAATGGCAGGAGACCGGCGAGAAGCCCAGCCCGGTCATGGTGTGGACACCCGAACAGGCCGGCGCGTTCCTCGACTACGCCGAAGCCCACGACATCGCCCTCTACCCCGTGTTCGTCGGCATCCTGCACCGCGGCATGCGCCGCGGTGAAGCCCTCGGCCTGCGCGACGCGACCGTCGACCTCGACTACGCCCTCGCCACGGTCGACCTGCAACGCACCACCGACGGATACGAGCCGGTCGACAAGAAGGTCAAGTCCGAGTCCGGGAACCGCACCTTCGCCCTGGACAGCTTCACCCTCGCCGCGTGGCGCGCCTACCTCGCGCACCGCGCCCGTTGGCAGCTGGTCAGCGGCCCCGCATGGCCGGTCCACGGGCACTTCTTCGTCCAACCCAACGGCGACAAATGGCATCCGGACACCGTCACCAAACGCTTCGACCGACTCGTACGCGACTCCGGGCTCCCCCCGATCCGCCTGCACGACCTGCGACACTGCGCCGCGACGTATCTCAAGGCCTCGGGGGCCGACCTCAAAGACGTCCAGGAACTGCTCGGCCACTCCACCTACACCATCACCTCAGACACCTACACGTCAGTGATCGTCGAACTCCAGGTGGAACGGGACAAGCACGAAGCTGCCGCAGCCCTGGTCCCCAGGAAACGACGAGGAGGTCGGGCCGCGTAGCCCGTCGGACGCAAACCCACCGAGGTCAGCGCCGACCGATCTATCGGCGCCGAGTCGGCGACATCTTCGCCCAGCTCGACAGCTCCGGCGGGACCGCATCGAGCATCCGCTGCAGCATCGTCCGGGCGTCAGCCTCGTCGTCGAAGTAGTGCGCCACCTCGCGGCCGTCGGCGCCGCCCTCACGGCCGAGGACCTGCCAGCCTATCTCAGTACGGATGAGGAAGACGTCGCGCCGGTTGAGGCCGAATCGGCGGTTGAAGTGGTGCTCGACGCGCGTAGCCATGCCGAGCACATTAGAACGTAGGTTCGAATCACCCAAACGGGAAACTACACCGCGGTAGTTCGTTTTCGCAGGTAGAAGCCTTGATCGACGTGACGTAGCGTCGATCAAGTGGAGCCCGAGGTCGAGTTCGCGATGCAGACACCGGACGGCGCCTGGCGCATCGAAATCATCAAACGCGGGCGGACTCGGTGGTACCGGATCGTCCACGACGACAACATCCTCGACTGGCTCAGCATTGCCGCCGTGCAGCGACTTCTCCGCGAGGCAGGCGTGGACATGGCCGACCTGACCGAGATCCACCCCCGCGAACCAGCCCAGGGCAATGATCAGCACGGCGTGGCCTGATCTTCGTCGCACCTGCGGCTCCGACAGCTAAACAGCCTCGCCCTCGACACACGCAGTCTCGTCCGCGCGGCCCGCCACACCCGGCTGCACATACCTCGCCGTCGAGGTGCCGAAAGCACCAACACTTCACCTACGTGCATCAATTAGATGCTGCTCTATTTTTGCAGGTCAAGGGCAGGTTTTGGTGGGCCGCCGGGGATTCGAACCCCGAACCTAAGGATTAAAAGTCCTCAGCTCTGCCATTGAGCTAGCAGCCCGCGGGCATCAGATTACCCGACAGGGTCTGCTGGGGCCGGGCAGTGGCATGCGCCCTGGCCGTGCCGACACCTGCCGTCTCCGGCCTGCGCCAACGGCACACCTGCGGCGGCTCGGCCTGTGCTCGAGGGTGATTAGCGTGGCGGGTCGTCGTCGGGACGAGGGCTTGGTCGGCATGACTAGCATCGCAGCGATGCACGTCGTTGCGACCGTCTCGGCCGCCACGCTCGGCGCCGGTGTCGGCATGCTCCTGCCGCTGCCGACCTACCGGCTGTCCGTGTCGGGCGACAGTGCCCCGGCCGCCGATTGTCCTCATTGCCAGACACCTCTGCCAGCCGGACTGCGGGGTTGGATCGGACGTACCACGTGCTCGTCCTGTGGTATTCCGGTCACCGCCTCACCGTGGGGTTACGTCGCGGTCACGGCGTTGGCCTTCGCGCTGCTCGGCTGGAGGCTGCCGCACCGCAGCCCGGCAGAGGTCCTACTCCTGGCCGCCTGGCTTGTCCTGGCGGCCGCTGGCATCTGGCTCGCTGCCATCGATCTCCACGTACGACGCCTGCCGAGGAAGGTCATCACAGCGGCTGCCGCCGTATGCGGGTCGCTGATCCTCGCCGCCGCGGTCGTGAGCGGCCGGCCGGGGCTCGCGGCAACCGCCGGCATCGCTGCGGTGGTGTCGGGACTGGCCAATCTGGTACCGGCGCTGGTCGCCCCCAGACAACTCGGGATGGGCGATGTTCGCCTGTCGGCCCTGTGCGGCCTGCTGCTCGGTACGCACGGATGGGCAACGGTCGCTCTCGGCGCCGCATTACCGTGGGTGCTGGCCGCGATCGTCGCCGCGGCGCTGCTGGCCACCCGACGCGTCCGCGGCGACACCCTGATACCGCTCGGCCCGTACCTTATCGCCGGCACCCTGGCCACTGCGATCGTCGCCGCCAGCGGCTGATCGCCCCGAACCGAGCAGACCTCACCAAACGCGTGCCGCAGCGACCACGCAGAGCGGCCGCGAGCCGCCGATGTTCGGCCTTGGATCATGGCGAGGCGGAGGGCGAGGAGGTTGTCGCCGTCGCGGCAGCCGGCTGGCTATCTCCGCGGCTATCGGTTGCGACACCAGCGGCTCGTGAGTTTTGACTCCATTGATCGGTTTGGCCATTGATCAATCTCCGCGAGTTTTGCCCGCTGTTCCGTCCGCTGTCGCGAGCCGGTCAGGCTCGCCGAGCAGCTACCGCGCGTATGCGACTTTCTCCGGGGTCATCGCCGGCGGCCGGCCGAGGCGCTGGCCGGCTGCACGCGCGGCGGCTAGGCCCTCGTTTGAGTTGGCCACGATGATGGTGCGGATGAACTCGGACAGGGCGACGAAGACGTGGAAGACGAACATCCCGCCCGGCGTGGTGGTGTCGAGCTTCTCGTGCAGAGTGTCGGTTTCTGAAGTCGTGTGCATGGATTTTCGTACTCGACTGCACAGCAGTCGAGTACGGGCGGGACCACCCGTGAACCGTGGCCCCGCCCGTCCCCGAGTCAGGCGCCGACGTGGGTAATCAGCCAGTCGACGACCGCGCGGATGGCACCGGCGAACAGGCCGGTGATCGCGGCGAGGGTGATGCGGGTGCGGCGCTGGTCGGGGCCGCTGGGATGCTGCGGGGATCGAGTCATCGGTTGCTCCCTCGGTATCTCACGAAAGCGGAGCCGGCGCTGGCTTGCGTGTTCAGCCTCGGGCTGCCGCCAGGGGTTCGACCTCAGTCCCGATGGCTGTCGGGCCAGTGCCGGCGCGGACGCTGGTGGGGCATCATCGGTTGCGATGGATGCCGACGAGTCCCGATCAGTGCGCCGCCGCCCGCCTGCGGGTGGCCCGCGGCGTGAGCCGGTGCGTCGTCCGCGGAAGCTGGCTCATCCCGATCTTGATGCCGGGCCGCAGCGGGAAGTCCGCGACATGCTCTACGGCCTGCATGAGAAGGCCGGCCGGCTGGCGCTGGAGGTCCTGGAGAAGCGGATCGCCGCAGATGACCGGCTGGAGGGTTCACCGAAGAAGGACCTGATCCGCAGGATCATCTGCGAGGGCGGGCCGGCGAAGCTCGTCGATGTCCGTGCGGTCGCCCAGACGTTGGCCCGGGCCTGCGGGCAGGACGAGTACGCGGCCGCCGCGCGGGTCGCGCAGTTGATGGATTCATCCGGGCAGCCATCTACCGCCCCGGTGCACCGGCCGGCCCAGCCGGTGCACCGGCTAGGCCGGCCCGTCGATGCGTGTGATCCGCTGGTGTTGGAGGTGCACCCGGCCATCCAGGTACCCGGTAGCGGCAAGGCTGAAGGGCTGCCGGGCTACGTGCCGCGGGCCCATGACGTGCGGCTGCGGGAGCTCGTCGCCGCGATGATCGCCGACGGCCGGTCGCGCCTGGTGATGTTGGTAGGAGGGTCGTCGACCGGCAAGACCCGCGCTGGCTGGGAACTCGCCCGCTATCTGGAAGAACAGCAGCCGGGGCGGTGGCGGCTGTGGCATCCCTACGATCCGACTCGGCCGCGGGCTGCGCTGGCCGATTTGAAGAAGGTCGGCCCGGACACGATCGTGTGGCTGAACGAGGCCCAGCATTACCTGATGCCCCCCGATCCCGCCCTGGGTGAGCGGATCACCGCCGGCCTACGCACCCTGCTACAGGACCGCGAACGCGAGCCGGTACTAGTGCTGGCGACCCTGTGGCCGAACTACTGGACCACCCTGACCGCCCGGCCCACCGACAGTCCGGATGTGCACGGGCAGGCCCGGGAACTGCTAGCCCTAGGCACCGCCGTCACCCTCACCGACACGTTCACCCCCACCGAAATCGCCGACCTGGCCGGGCCGGGTATCGACGCGCGGCTGCGGTACGCCGCCGAACACGCCGAGCACGGCCGGATCACCCAGTACCTGGCCGGCGCCCCCGCGCTCGAAGACCGCTACCGCACCGCACCACCAGCGGCCCGGGCGCTCCTGCAGGTGGCCATCGACGCCCGCCGGCTCGGCCACCCCCTCGACCTACCCCACGCCCTGCTGGAACAGGCTGCGCCCGGCTACCTCGACGACCACGACTGGAATGCCCTTGACGACGACTGGCTCGAATCCGCTCTCGCCTACACCGCCCAGCCGTGTAAAGGCGCCCGCGGCCTGCTGACCCGTATCCGTCCCCGGGGCAGCGAACCGCCTCGGCCCGACGGGGAGCCCTGCTATCGGCTGGCCGACTACCTCGAACAGCTCGGCGGCATCGAACGCGCTGCCGTATACCCGCCCGACAGCCTGTGGCGGGCGTTCACCGCCACCGTCACCGACCCCGATCTGCTCCGAAACCTCTGTAGGGAGGCTGGCCAACGTGGCCGCTACCAGCACGCGGTCTGGCTGAACCGGCAGGCCGCCGACCTCGGCGACATCGATGCGCTGCGGGCGCTGGCCGAGCTGATGGAGCAGGCGGGTGACAGGGCCGGTGCCGAAGCCCTGTACCCCCGGCAAGCCGCTGACCAAGGCGACACGACCTGGCTGTTGGACGACCCTGAGACCGAAGAAGTGCTGGCTGTACGGCGGGAGCAGGCGGGTGACCAGGACGGTGCCGAAGCCGTGGCGGTGCAAGCCGCCGACCGCGGCGATACCGGGGTGCTGTGGGTGCTGGCCGAGCTGAGGGAGCAGGCGGGTGACCAGGACGGTGCCGAAGCCGTGGCGGTGCAAGCCGCCGACCGCGGCGACGCCGGGGTGCTGCGGGCGTTGGCAGAGCTGAGGGAGCAGGCGGGTGACCAGGCCAGCGCCGATGCCCTGTACCGGCAGGCCGCCGACCGCGGCGACACCGGGGTGCTACGGGCGCTGGCCGTACGGCGGGATGAGGCAGGTGACCAGCACGGCGCCGAAGCCCTGTATCAGCGGGCCGCCGATCGCGGCGACACCGATGCGCTGCGAGTGCTGGCCGTACGGCGGGATGAGGCGGGTGACCAGCACGGCGCCGAAGCCCTGGCGGTGCAAGCCGCCGACCGCGGCGACACCAGGGTGCTACGGGCGCTGGCCGAGCTGAGGGAGCAGGCGAGTGACCAGCACGGAGCCGAAGCCCTGTACCAGCAGGCCGCCGACCGCGGCGACACCGAGCTGCTGCTAGACCTGGCCGGGTGGCGGGAACAGGCGGGTGACCAGGCTGGCGCCGAAGCCCTGGCGGTGCAAGCCGCCGACCGCGGCGACACCGGGGTACTGCTGGCGCTGGCCGAGCTGAGGGAGCAGGCGGGTGACCAGCACCGCGCCGAAGCCCTGTATCAGCAGGCCGCCGACCGCGGCGACACCGATGCGCTGCGGGCGCTGGCCGTACGGCGGGATGAGGCGGGTGACCAGGACGGCGCCGAAGCCCTGGCGGTGCAAGCCGCCGACCGCGGCGACACCGGGGTGCTGCTGGCGCTGTTCTGGGGGCGGGAATGGGCGGGCGACCAGGCCCGCGCCGACGCCGCGGCGGTGCAAGCCGCCGACCGCGGCGAAGCCGACCTGCTGCTAGACCTGGCCGGGTGGCGGGAACAGGCGGGTGACCAGGCTGGCGCCGAAGCCCTGGCGGTGCAAGCCGCCGACCGCGGCGACACCAGGGTGCTGCGGGCTCTGGCCGGACTGAGGGAGCAGGCGGGTGACCAGGACGGCGCCGAAGCCCTGTACCAGCAGGCCGCCGACCGCGGCGACATCGGGGTGCTGCGGGCGCTGGCCGAGCTCAGGGAGCAGGCGAGTGACCAGCACGGCGCCGAAGCCCTGGCGGTGCAAGCCGCCGACCACGGCGACACCAGGGTGCTGCGGGCACTGGCCGAGCTCAGGGAGCAGGCGGGTGACCAGGCCAGCGCCGAAGCCCTGTACCAGCAGGCCGCCGACCGCGGCGACACCACCGCGCTGCGGGCGCTGGCTATACGGCGAGAGCAGACGGGCGACCGTGCTGGCGCCGAAGCCCTAGCAGTACAAGCCGCAAACCGCGGCGACACCAGGGTGTGGCTAAAACTGGTCGTGCGGCGGGAGCAGGCGGGCGATCGGGCCGACGCCAATCGGATCCAGCGGTTCGGGTTGACGGGATCCGGTGAAATCGCGACCGCGTTGGACTTCGATTCGTAGTCCACGGTGCATCTGGGGTACACCTGCTCGGCGACACCGCATGAGCCCAGCGTCAGCCGTTCCGACGGAGTCGATGTGCTCCGGCCAGTTCCCGCCCTCACCGTCTCGATGGGCAGCACCTGTGGCGCCGGGATGTACTCCAGAAGGACACACGGGGAGGCTACGAATCGAATTTCAGAGCGGTCGCGACTTCGCCGGATCCCGCGAGCCCAAACCTGCGTATCCGACGAGCGCCGGAGGCATCACCCGTCCGCCCTCGTAGTTCGGCCAGGTTTTGCAGTGCGTCGGTGTAACCGCGATCGGCCGCCTGCATGGCCAGGGCCTCGGCGCCATGGGCATGCACTCAACGGGTCATTCGGCAGCGACTCGCCGCGCCCTGCCGGCTCATGGAGGCGTCGAGGACCGGATTGGCGTCTGTCCGGATCGGAGACCGTGCCCTGGGCGGTGCGGATCGAGATCGGACCCGCCCTGGCGGCCAGGGCCGGGTGCCTATCACGGTCGTCAATTGGACAGCGGGCCCGCAGCGCGCCGGCGGGGCTGAAACGTGAGGTGGTATCGGGATACCTTGTGCGGGTCCGTGTCCGCGACCACATGGGGGCGATTCGGCGGTGGGGTATCCGAGCCCGGTAGAGGTGGACCCAGCGGCGTTGCGCGCGGTGGGCTCCCAGGTGGCGGAAACCGCCGACGCCCTGCGTACGGCGTCGGACCGGCACGCCGGCGCGCTGCCGGTCGCGGGCGGCGCCGGCTGGGCCGCCGTCGCCGCGGCGCGGGCCGCCGGCACGGCGTGGGCGGCCTTCCTGCCGCGGCTGGCAGGCCAGGTCGACGGGCTGGCGGGCGACCTACGGGAGACTGCGACCGCGTACGAGCAGTCGGATCAGGCGGCGGCGGGCCGGCTGGGCGGGCCACGATGAGCGCGATCACCCTCGGCGATCTGCTCACCGTTGATCCCGAGACGTTCCGCCGCTCGGCGACGGAGTGGCAGGGCCTGGCCGAGGACATCGACAACGCCGCCGAGCAGCTGATCCGCGACACCCGCTCCCTGGAGGACGCCTGGCCGCAGGGCCCGGCTTCGCGGGCGGCGTACGAGAAGGCCGCCCGGCTGCGCGCGGAGCTGAGCAACGCCTATCCCCCGGCGCGGCGTATCTACCAGGCGCTGCTGCACCACGCCGATGCCGTCGCCGACCTGCGGCACTTGGCGCAGGAGCTGATGGACGCGGCCGGACGTGCCGGGTTCCGGGTCGACAAGACGACCGGCGCGGTGTCCGCACCCGAGGTCACGGCATTGGCGCCGGGTACCGACCCGGCGGCGGCGATGCGGGCCTACGCCGACGAGATCGCTGCCCTGCTCGGCAACGCGCGGGCCCTGGACGACTCCACCGCCAACGCGATCACCGTGAACATGCCGGACCCGCGGACCGGATTCGGCAGCCTGTCACTGGCGGCCGTGTCGCGCGACGACCTGCTCGCGCAGAAGGGCCGGGATCCGAAGCAGGTGCATGCCTGGTGGCTGAGCCTGACCCCCGAGCAGCAGGAGGCGGCCATCGCCGCCCACCCGGACCTGGTCGGCTGGCTCGACGGCGTGCCGGCCACCGACCGCGACACCGCGAACCGCCTCGTCCTGGGTCAACGTCAGCAGCTGCTGCAGGAGGCGGAGGACCAGTACCGGCGGCGCATCGCCGAGCTGGAGGGCCAGGACCCGACGAACAACTCCGCGGTGAGCAACGAGCTGGCCAACCTGCGGCAGATTGTCTCCGGGATCGACGCCCAGCAGGGCCGCCTCGGGCAGATCGACGCCGCCCTGACCAAGCTCGGCGACAAGGGACTACTCCTGGGCGTCGACCCGATCGGTGACGGCAAGGCCGTCATCGCGGTCGGCAACCCCGACACCGCCCGGCACACCGCGGTCTGGGTACCCGGCCTCGGCACCACCCTGGACAGCACCCACAGCAACGTCAACCGGGTCATCAACCTGCAACAGGCCGCCGACGCGATGACACCGGAGGCGGCCGGCGACGTGTCGACGGTGATGTGGCTCGGATACGACGCGCCGGAGCTCGACGCCTCCGTGGCGCTGGAGGAACGCTCCCGGCAGGGCAGCACCCCGCTGAGCCAGTTCGTCGGCGGGCTGCGCGCCACCCACGACCCCGGCGACTACCACCTCACGGCCATGGGCCACTCGTACGGCTCGACGGTCGTCGGCGAGGCCGCGCTCAGCGGCCGGCTGCAGGCCGACGACATCGTGACCGCCGGCAGCCCCGGCACCCACGCCGACAACGCCGGACAGCTGATGGCCGACCCCCGACACGTCTGGTCCGGTTCCGCCGCCGACGACCCGGTCTCCAAACCCGAAGTGGTGGGCAACTGGGTGACCGGCGTGCCCATCATCGGCCCGTTCATCGCCGAGGGCTACGCCGACGGGCACGGGATCAGCCCACACGAACCGGAGTTCGGGGCGAACCAGTACGTCGTCGACACCGCCGGGCACAGTGCGTACTGGACGCCCGGCTCGCAAAGTTTGCAGAATCAGGCGGCCGTGATAGTCGGCCGCTACAGCCTGGCCGGGCTCGAACACGGCCAGGCACCACCGAACATTCCGTAACGACAGGACACGCCACATGCGACCACGATCACGGCCGGCCCGGCTCGCTGCTCTGATCATGGCTGCCTGCGCCCTGGCCCTGGCCGCCACGGGTTGCGGCGGCACCGACGACAAGGACGGCAACAACGTGCAGGCTGCCACCGAGGCAGACATCACCCGCCAGGTCAACGAGCTGGCCGACCAGATCGTGGTGGTCATCGGGGAGGCGAAGATCAGCAACCCGACCTCCAACGCGGCACCCTGCGAGAACGACATCGGCGACGACTCCGGGACGGTCAACTACGTCCTCGGCACCTACCAGATCCGACTGCCCAACGACCGGCATCAGGCGGCCTTCACGCAGGTCCGCGACCACTGGCGCGGCCTCAACTGGACCATTACCGCCGACCGCTTCAACCAGGAGACCCGCGAGGGCAGCGTCTCCGCCAAGGAACCCACCAGCGGATCCACGTTCACCCTCACCAGCTCTGCGTCGCCCGAGTGGCTGACCCTGCTGATCACTTCCGCCTGCTACCGAGACTCAGCAGCCGGCTGATCCCGGTCGGCGGCACGTTTGGGTGGTCTCGTCGCCCTCGGCGGTCGTCGTCGCGAAGTAGCGGTGCCACGGCGGTAGGGTGCGTCGGGCGTGATCCGCTGACGTGGATTTCCGGCACGCGAGCCGGGACGCCGATCTCGCATTTTCTTGGCGATAGGGGCTCACAGTGACAGCGAGGCCGACCACCGCGGCGCTGGCGATCGTGACGACGGCTGCGGGCGAGGTGGTGTTCGTGCGCCAGCAGCGTGGCCCGTACGCGGGGTGGCTGCTGCTGCCGGGCGGCAAGGTGGAGTTCGGTGAGTCGGCCGAGGATGCGGCCCGCCGGGAGACTGCCGAGGAGGCCGGCTTCGAGGTCGGTGCGCTGGCCCCGACGGGGGTGTACGAGATCCGGGGCGCGGATGGTTCGTACCACTTCGTGATGTTCGCGTTCCGTGCCGGCGACGCTGCGCGGGTGGCGGTGGGCGGGCATCACGTGGACGAGGTGATGCAGGCAGCGGTGCACGACGTGCAGCCGCATCCGACCGTGATGCAGATCCTCAATGACGCCGGTGTGGCACGGTACCCGGTGGCGGACATCGAGGCGGGTCTGCGCCGCGATCACATCGTGATGCGCGGCTTCCCGATCGGTTCCCCGGTGAGCGTGCGCTGAGGCTCTCATCGGTCGGGATCGGTGGCCTGCCCGCCCCTGACCTGCCCCGCGCATACCTTCCGGCACGTCGCGGCGCCGGAGTTCAGCCACCCGGTCGCCTGATCCGGGCCACCTTCACCAAACCATGATCAATCGGCGGGACCCGGTACCCATGATCGCAACGTGCGCGCATCGACCAGGACCACCCTGCCACCGCGCGTGGAGCCGATGCTCGCGACCGCCGGCGCCGTGCCGACCGGACCAGGCTGGTCGGCAGAGTCCAAATGGGACGGCATGCGCGCCTTGACGAGCGCAGCCGGTACCACCTGGCGGCTGCTGACCCGGACCGGCCGCGACGCCTGCGACGCCTTCCCCGAACTGGCGGTTCTGCCGCAGCTGATGGCCGGCCGCGACGTCACCCTCGACGCGGAAATCGTCGCACTGGACCCAAGCGGCCGGCCGAGCTTTACGCGCCTGCAACAGCGCATGGGCGTGCGCCGCCCGGACCCGGCGCTGCTGCGCCGGGTCCCGGTCACGCTGTACGTCTTCGACGTCCTGCACCTCGACGGCCAGGCGACCCTCGCCGAGCCCTACCTGCGACGCCGGGAACTGCTGGCGGGCCTGAACCTGCACACCCCGGCGATCGACACCCCGCCACACTTTCCCGACGCCGGCACCGAGGTCCTCGCGGTCGCCACCGACCGGGGCCTTGAGGGCGTGGTGTGCAAACGCGACGACAGCCGCTACACGCCAGGCCGCCGCTCGCAGGCGTGGATCAAGACCGTCATCCCGCACACCGCCGACGTCGTGGTCTGCGGCTGGCTACCCGGCCGAGGCCGCCTGCAGGGCTCGCTCGGCGCCCTGCTGCTCGGCGCCTACGACCGCAACGGGCGGCTGCACTACGTCGGTCGGGTCGGCACAGGCCTGACCGGCGCCGAACGGCGCCAACTGCAGAACGAACTCGCCTCAGTACGCCGCACCACCGCCCCGGTGCACGCCGAAGCCGTCAACACCACAGCGGTGACCTGGGTCGAGCCGGTCCTCGTAGCCCGGGTGGCCTACCGGACCTGGACCGCCCAGGCACAGCTGCGCCACCCGTCGTGGCGCGGACTCCAACCCGATCACGAACCGAGTCAGGCGCTGCTACCCGACGAGACCGAGCACTCCGATGCCTGACTGAGCCCGGGCCGAGCTCAGCAACAACCTCACGGTCGGCGACGATGACGAGTTCCTGCTGACCGCGCGGGAACTCCTGCGCTGTTTCGAGATGCCGCCCCTGGAGCTATCCCATCGTCCCGGTGCTCGGTCACCCGACTACGCGTCCGGCCACCGCAGCAGTGAGTGCCGCGCCGGTCGCCCGCAAGGCGTCTTTCAGAGCCGGCCTGGCGACACTCATCGCATCGTTGTCTTCCTCGCGGGGGTCGGCGCGACGACCCGTATCGGCGCGACCGGCAGAAGGCGGCACCGCGGACCGACCGTCTACTCGATCAGATGACACCTGGCCGCGCGGGCCGGGTGATTTGGCGGGCGACGCCGGTCCAGTAGTAGGCGGCCTCTGGGTCGTCCGGCGGCGCCTGGGGTCGCCAGGCCAGCACCGGCACCAAGCCCGGCTGGATGAGGTCCCAGTCGCCGAACATCTGCGTGACCTGCTCCTGGGAGCGAGGTACGAAAGTCATCCCGGCGCTCCTGGTGACGTCGACGACAGCGGCCATGGCTACGGGGTTGAGGTCGGCGGTGGGGTGGCTGATCGCGAGGTAGCTGCCCGGAGGCGCCCACTCCCGCAACGTCGCGAGAATCGCGGGCGGGTTGTCGTCGTCGGTCAACAGCATCAGCACCGAGGCCAGGATGATCGCGACGGGCTGGGCCAGGTCGAGGGTGCCGGCCAGGGCCGGGCTGGTCAGGATCTGGTCGACGTCGCGCAGGTCAGCGTCGACGAATTCGCAACGCCCTCGGGGGTCGCTGGTGAGCAGGGCCCGGGCGTGGGCCAGGACGAGGGGGTCGTTGTCGACGTACACGACCCGGCAGTTCGGGGCGATGTCCTGCGCGGCCTGGTGCAGGTTCGGTGTCGTGGGGATCCCGGTGCCGATATCCAGGAACTGGCGGATCCCTGCCTGCCGGGTCAGGAACCCGGTGACGCGCAGCATCCACTCCCGGTTCGCACGGGCCATCATCGGGACCTCTGGCTCCGCGGCCTTGATCGCCTCGCCGACGGCGCGGTCGACGGCGAAGTTGTCCTTGCCGCCGAGCAGGTAGTCGTATACCCGGGCCGGGTGCGCCACGTTCACGTTAAGACCCCCCGTGCCTGCTCGGAACCAGGCCGCCGCAGCGGCGCCGGCCGTCGGCTCGTCGGAATCGGCCGTTTCACCGACCGGTCGGGGAGGCGGTGTGCCGTGCGGGGCAGGGGTCATGGTGTGGCTCTCGGATTCTGCGTCGTCGCGATGGCGTGGGTGGTTGGTGCGCTGCCTGCCACGGCCAGCGGCTTCTGTTGGTCAGGGGAAGAACGCGCACCAGGCAAGCGCTCGCTGGGTGTTGGTGCCCGGCAGGTTCTCGCGGCGGCGGCACCGGCCGGAGATCGTTACTCGGCGCGTTTGTCCTGGCGGCCGGGGCGCCACATCGGATGGAGCAGCGGGCCGCCGTCGGCGACGGGGAACGGTTCGAGCGCGGTGTAGCCGTGCCGCTCGTACAGGCGACGGGTGCGTGTCCCGGTTGCTTCCAGGTAGGCGGGCCGACCCGCGGGGTCGAGTTCTGCGTGGCGGTGTGCGAGCAGCCGGCTTCCCAGGCCCTGGTTCTGCAGAACGGGGTGCACGGCCAGGAATGCCAGATAGTCGTGTTCGTGGCCGGTCGGGTGATGCCGGTGCAGGGACGTGTCGAGCGCGGCGAATGCCGACAGGTAGGGGCCGACCGCAGCGGCCAGACGCTGGTCGTAGCCGGGCATGTCGGCGGTGAGGCCGTCAGCGCCGACCGGGTACCAGATCGCGGCGGCAGCGGGCATCGCACCTTCCGGGTCCATGATCAGATCGATATGGGCGGTGGCCAGCGCCTGCGCGGTGATGATCTCGAAGTAGGGGAAGTAGCGGCCGGCGCGGTCGGCGACCTCGGGAATCAAATACGGGGCGAGGTCGCCGTGGAAGAACGCAGCCACCAGCAGCATGATCAGGATCTGATCGTCGCTCGGCTGCGCACGGCGGATGTCCGGCAGGGGCTGCGTGGCGAGGGTCATCGGGCACCTCGCCGGCTCTGGCGGGCGACGCCGTTGCCGATCCGCGCGTACGCGGCCGGCCTTGCTGCCTTGAGAACCGCCGCGACGACCACGCCCAGCAGGGCGAACACGGCGATCGAGGCCGGGAAGTACCAGTGCAGTGTGTTGTCCGGGTCGACGCCGAGCAGCAGATGGAA